>NZ_CP031320.1:606368-1243990 GCF_003355155.1 Streptomyces armeniacus
GTGGGCTCGGAGATTGTTATAAGAGACAGCACCGGCCCCGCCCCCGCACCCGCCCCACGCGCCGCGTCCCCCTGGGGCGAGGCACGCCGTACGGCCGCCCGCGCGGCGACGCACGGCATGCCCGTCACCCTGCCGCTGGAGGAGACGCTGCGGCACGTACTGGCCGCGCCCGTCGAGGCGTTGACCGATCTGCCCTCCTTCGACACCTCCGCCATGGACGGCTGGGCCGTCTCCGGGCCGGGCCCGTGGGAGCTCACCGCGCCCGTGACCGGCGACAGCCGCGACGCCACCGCGGACCCCGGCATCGTCGCCGGCCAGGACGAGCCGGAGCCGCTCCCCGACGGCCGTGCCGTCCGCATCGCCACCGGCGCCCGCGTGCCGCGCGGCGCCACCGCCGTGCTGCGCAGCGAGCGCGCACGCGCGGGCGGTACGCGGCTGCGGCTCGCCGAGGACGCGCCGCCGGGCAGTGCCGAGCAGGGTACGGACATCCGCCCGCGCGGCCAGGAGTGCCGTTCCGGCGACCGGCTGCTCGCGTCCGGCACCGTCGTCACCCCCGCCGTACTGGGCCTGGCCGCGGCCGCCGGCTACGACCAGCTGACCGTCACCCCGCGCCCGCGCGCCGAAGTGCTGGTGCTCGGGGACGAGTTGCTGCACCGCGGACGGCCGCGGGACGGGCGCATCCGGGACGCGCTCGGCCCGATGGTCGGGCCGTGGCTGGAGGGACTGGGCGCCGACGTCGTGGCGACGCGGCGGCTCGGGGACGACGCGGAGGCGCTGTACGAGGCGGTCACCACGAGCACCGCCGACCTGATCGTCACCACAGGCGGTACGGCCGCGGGCCCGCTCGACCACGTCCACCCGACCCTGCGCCGGGTGGGCGCGCGGCTGCTGGTCGACGGTGTGGAGGTACGCCCGGGGCATCCCATGCTGCTCGCCGATCTGCGCGGGCGGCACCTCGTGGGCCTCCCCGGCAACCCGCTGGCCGCCGTCTCCGGACTGGTCACGCTGGCCGGCCCGGTGATCCGTACGCGTGCGGGCCGTGCCGCGCCCGCGCCCGTACGCGCCGCCCTCACCGCGGACGTGTCCGGGCATCCGCGCGACACCCGGCTGGTGCCCGTCGAGCACGGCGCGGACGCGGTGGGGGCGGTGCCGCTGCGCTACACGGGGCCTGCCATGCTGCGCGGTATCGCGGCGGCCTCCCACCTGGCCGTCGTACCGCCGGGCGGCGCCGCGGCGGGCACGCCCGTACAGCTTCTGGAACTTCCCTGGTGACGATCGACATGCCGGCACCCGGCGCGCTCAGCGCACCTGGCGTACCGAAGACGAGGCGGCGTACCCGGTGAAGGCACGGAAGAAGCCCCAACGCGAGACGGCCGACCAGCACATCCTGCTGCCACGGCCCACGGTCGGCCCGATGGTGCAGGTCGGCCGCCGCCTGCTGGCCGCGTTCAGCGTGCTCTGGGCGACGGTCCTGCTGGTGTACATGGACCGGGAGGACTACTCCGACAGCCACGACCAGTCCGTCTCGTTCCTCGACTGCGTCTACTACACCACCGTCACCCTCTCCACCACCGGCTACGGCGACATCGCACCGGTCGGCGACGGCGCCCGGCTCATCAACGTCCTGCTGATCACACCGCTCCGCGTCCTGTTCCTGATCATCCTCGTCGGCACGACGCTCGAAGTGCTCACCGAGCGCACCCGCGAGCAGTGGCGCCAGACGCGCTGGAGGTCCGCCTTGCGCGATCACACGGTCATCGTCGGCTTCGGCACCAAGGGCCGGTCGGCAACCCAGACGCTGTTGTCCACGGGCACACCGAAGGAACGGCTCGTGCTGATCGACCCGAGCCACCATGTCATCAAGCTGGCGGCGGAGGAGGGTTACGCGGGCGTGATCGGCGACGCGACACGCAGCGACGTGCTCGTACGCGCCGAAGTGCAGCGCGCCCGGCAGATCGTGGTGGCACCGCAGCGCGACGACACCGCCGTACTGGTCATCCTGACGGCCCGGCAGCTGAATCCGCGGCTGCGGATCGTCGCAGCCGTACGCGAGGAGGAGAACGCGCCGCTGCTGCGCCAGTCCGGCGCGGACTCGGTCATCACCAGCTCCAGCGCGGCCGGCCGGCTGCTCGGCCTGTCGGTGCTCAGCCCGAACGCGAGCTCCGTGATGGAGGACCTGATCCAGCAGGGCACCGGACTCAGCCTCAGCGAGCGCCCGGTCACCAAGGCGGAGGCGGGCCACTCGCCGCGCGACTGCGCGGACTTGGTGGTCACGGTCGTACGCGGGCACCGGCTGCTCGGCTACGACGACCCGGAGGCGGCGGCGCTCCAGCTCACCGACCGGGTGGTGGTCATCCAGCGGTCGTCGCCGGCACAGTCGGGCCCGTCCGGCGACTCGGGGCGGTAGCGTCGCCCCATGTACGCGATCACGATTCCCGAGCCCGGCGGCCCCGACGCACTGGTCTGGGCGGAGGTTCCCGATCCCGTCCCCGGCGAGGGCGAGGTCCTGGTGGAGGTGGCGGCGAGCGCCGTCAACCGCGCCGATCTGCTCCAGCGGCAGGGCTTCTACGATCCGCCGCCCGGCAGTTCGCCGTATCCCGGCCTGGAGTGCGCGGGCCGTATCGCCGCGCTGGGGCCGGGAGTTCCGGAGCCGTCCGCGGCGTCCGAGTCCGGCGCGGGCTGGGCCGTCGGCGACGAGGTGTGCGCGCTGCTGTCCGGCGGCGGCTACGCCGAGAAGGTCGCCGTGCCCGCCGGCCAGCTGCTGCCGGTGCCCGGCGGGCTCGACGCGGTGAGCGCGGCGGCGCTGCCCGAAGTGACCTGCACCGTCTGGTCGAACGTGTTCATGATCGCCCATCTACGGCCCGGCGAGACCCTGTTGGTGCACGGCGGCGCCAGCGGCATCGGCACGATGGCGGTGCAGCTGGCCAAGGCCGTCGGCGCGCGCGTCGCGGTGACGGCGGGCAGCCCGGAGAAGCTGGCGCGGTGCGCGGAGCTGGGCGCGGACATCCTGATCGACTACCGCGAGCAGGACTTCGTCGAGGAGCTGCGCGCCGCCACGGATGGCGAGGGCGCGGACGTCATCCTGGACATCATGGGCGCCAAGTACCTGGAGCGGAACGTACGGGCGCTCGCCCCCAACGGGCGGCTCGCCATCATCGGCCTGCAGGGCGGCGTCAAGGCCGAACTGCACCTGGGCGCCCTGCTGGCGAAGCGCGGCGCCGTCACGGCCACCTCGCTGCGGGGGCGTCCGCCGGGGGAGAAGGCGGCGATCGTCGGCGCCGTAAGGGAGCACGTCTGGCCGCTGCTCGCGGACGGGCGGGTACGGCCGGTGGTGGACCGTACGCTGCCGATGCGGAAGGCCGCGGAGGCGCACCGGGTGCTGGACGAGAGCGCGCACGTCGGCAAGGTCGTGCTCACCACCTGAGGCGAGGCCGTGCTCACCACCTGACGGCGCCCGGTGGGCGCGGGGTTCGGGCCGGACGGGGGTCTTCCGCGGGCACCTGTCCGAGATGCCGGGTTTGTCCATTCATGTGACGCTGGTTACGCCGTTGGACAGGCCCGGCACGGGAGGGATGCGGTGGTGGCTCACTCGCGTCGAAGTGGCAGTCGGAACGGAACCCGCAGGCAGGGCCCGGCCCGTGGCGTGCGCGCCACCCTTGGCGCGGCCGGTGCCCGCGTACCCCTCGGAGTCTCCGTACTGGCCTGCGCCGCCGTGCTGTTCCCCGTGCCGCACGCCGCCGCGGCCGACGAGGCGAACCCCGCGCCCGCACCCGGGCCGCCGTGGAGCCACTCCGGCTGGGGTGCCGCATCCGGGCCGGAGGCGTCCCCGTACGGATGGTGGCCGGCGCACGACCACCCCGGCGGCCAGTGGGACGGACAGGGCGCCGACGGGCGTCACGGCACGCATCCGGACCCGAGCGCTCCGTCACCGCACCCTACGGGCGGCGGCGAGACGGCCGCGCGTCACGGCACGTACCCGGGCGCGCAGCCGCACCCCTCGGGCGACAGGACCGGCACCGGGCACCACCCGGCGCCGGTCCTGTCCCCCGGGCAACCGGCGGCACCGTACGAGCCGCCCGCCGCGCCCACCCCGCCGCCGGCAGCGGAAGCGGAGCCGCAAGCGGAGCCGGAGGCCGAGCCATGGAGCCCCGCCCCGGTCGCCTCACCCCCGGAGCGGCCCGGCGACGGCGCCCTCGCCCAGCGGGAACAGCCCGGGTACGCGGCGGCGAGGCGCGGTGAGCCCGTACTGCCCGTGCTGCCGCTGGGCGCCGGGCTCACCTCGCTCGGCCTCGGCCTGGCCTTTCTGGCCCTGCGCCTGCGCCGCTCCTGACCCGCTCCCGGCCCGCGCCGGCCCGTTGCCGGGACTGGCCCGACGGGGCAGGTGGCCGGGATGCAGAATGGGGGTATGACACAGCCGAGCAATGAACGGTCGCAGGAGAGTCCGCACGTCCTGGTCGTGGGGCCGGACGGAATGGCTCTCGGCAGTGCCGCCTCCAAGGGCGGCGAAGGTGAAGCCGACGAGCAGGCTGAGGTCCCCGTGACGGAGATGGTCGAGCAGCCCGCGAAGGTCATGCGGATCGGCAGCATGATCAAGCAGCTGCTGGAGGAAGTGAAGGCGGCTCCGCTGGACGAGGCGAGCCGCGTGCGGCTCAAGGAGATCCACGCCAGCTCCGTCAAGGAGCTGGAGGACGGCCTCGCGCCCGAGCTGATCGAGGAGCTGGAACGGCTCTCGCTGCCCTTCACCGACGAGGGCGTGCCGACCGAGGCCGAGCTGCGCATCGCGCAGGCACAGCTGGTGGGCTGGCTGGAGGGGCTGTTCCACGGCATCCAGACCGCGCTGTTCGCCCAGCAGATGGCGGCGCGCGCGCAGCTGGAGCAGATGCGCAGGGCGCTGCCGCCGGGCACGCTCCCGGACGACATGCCGGACGTCGAGGACCCCGGCCACGCGCGCCAGGGCGGCCCGTACCTCTGAGCCCAAGGCACGACTGAGCCCAAGGGCACGACGACAGCGGTACGCACCGACGAGAACGAGCGCGGGGCCCCGGCACACCAGGTGTGCCGGGGCCCCGCGCTCAGTGGCGCTCGCGCGGCTCAGGTGCCGGGCTGGCCGGTGGAGACGGTCAGGTCGACCTTGTCCGATTCCGGGTCGAAGCCGTCCAGGTCGTCCGGGGTCTGCTCCAGCACCGCGTTCTTGCCCCAGACGTTCTCGTCCTCGTACGTGACCTCGCCGAGCTTCCAGCCGGCCTTGCGGATGCAGTCCTTGACCGAGGCCAGGTTCTTGTACGTGAAGTCCGGCACGTACACCTTGTCCTTGTCCTCGTAGTGCTCCCGCGCCTCGGTGCACTCCGTGGAGTCGATCGTCTTCGTCTTGTCCTCGCCCTTGAACTTCTCCTCCGGGGGCGCGTTCGTCCCGGGCTCGCCGCTCGTCCCGGCGTCGCCGCCGGTGGCGCCGGGCGGCGCGGACGTGGTGTTCGACGGCTTGTCGTCGGCCTTCGGGTCGTCCTCACCGCCGCTCATCGACACGGCGATGATCACGGCGATGACCACCGCGACCGCCACGACCGCGGAACCGATCATGATGGCGGTGTTGTTCTTGCCGCCGCCACCGTGCCCGCCGCCGGGCGAGCCGGCCGGCGAGAGGTTGTACGGCGGCGGGGTCTGCGCGCCGCCGCCCTGCTGCTGCCCGTATGCCGGGGTCGCGTACCCCTGCTGCTGCTGTCCGTACGCCGGCGTGGGCGGCGGCGTCGACGGGGCGTAGCCGCCGTACTGCTGCGGCTGGTACGGCTGCTGCACGCTGCCGGACGGCGCCTGCCCGCTCGCGTCCACCGGCGGGAAGACGGCCTGCCCGAGTCCCGCGCCGCTGGCGGCCGGGCCGCCGCTGATGATGATCGGCGCGGCGCCCGAGGCGGCGCCGGAGCCGCCGATGCGGTTGCACTCGTCGTGCATCGCCTCGGCGGAGGGGAAGCGTTCGTTCGGGTTCTTCTTCAGGGTGCGCGCCACCAGCGCGTCCAGGGCGGGCGGCACCGCCTGGTTGATCGTCGAGGGCGCGACCGGCTCCTCCTGCACGTGCGCGTACGCGATCGCCAGCGGCGAGTCCGCGTCGAACGGCAGCCGCCCCGTGATCAGCTCGAAGAGCATGATGCCCACCGAGTACAGGTCCGAGCGGGCGTCCACGCCCCGGCCCAGGGCCTGTTCGGGAGACAGATACTGCGGGGTGCCGACGACCATGCCGGTCTGCGTCATGGAGGTGACGCCGGACTGCATGGCCCGCGCGATGCCGAAGTCCATGACCTTGACCACACCGCGCTTGGTCACCATCACGTTGCCCGGCTTGATGTCGCGGTGCACCAGGCCCATTTCGTGGCTGACCTCGAGCGCCGCCAGCACATCGCCGGTGATCTTCAGCGCCTTGTCGGCGGGCATCGCGCCGAACTGCGCGACGTCCTCGTCCAGCACGCTCCGCAGGGGCTTGCCCTCGACGTACTCCATGACGATGTACGGCACCATCGCGCCGTCGATGTCGTCCTCGCCCGAGTCGTACACCGAGACGATGTTGGTGTGCGTCAGCTTGGCGACGGACTGCGCCTCGCGCCGGAAGCGCTCGCGGAACGACGCCTCCCGGCCGAGCTCGGTGTGCAGCGTCTTGACCGCGACCTGTCTGTCCAGCACGGAGTCGTACGCGAGGTACACGGAGGCCATGCCGCCCGCGCCGAGCAGACTCTGGAGCTGGAACCGGCCATTGCCGACGGTGCGGCCCAAGTAGTGCGCGGCACCCTGTGCGCCGTCGTCGCTCATCTGACTGCTTCCCCCTTGGCGGCGCTGTACCGGCGCATGTCTGTCTCGATCGAGTGGCGATGGTCGCCGGACCCGCGACCGGCCGGGGTGACGCTCCGCGGCCGCGTCCTGCGGACAGGTCCAGTGATCCTGATACTGGCCAAGTCTGCCCCAGGGCTCTGACACGTCAAGCTCGTTGCCCGTTCCGTAACCGGATGCGCATCGTGTGCCCACACGCACGAGACACAAATCTCATTCAGGGCCCCACGGCAGGTACCGCACCGTCGCGGTCAGTGAACTTGCCAGCCGGAGCACGTAGCCGGTTGGATTACAGCTCCGCCCCGATCCCGGCACGCACCGCGAGGCGGTAGCCTCCAGGCGGGGGAGAGCGTACCCGACCGCACATCCCGCGGACGATCGACGGCGAGGACTGATGGCACAGACGCAAGCCGCTGGGGGCCCTTCGGAGCCCGACGCGACGGGCGGGTCCGTGGGCGGTTCCATGCCCGATTCGCCGGAGTTCTGGGGGAACAACGGGCTGGTCGGCGACGGCCGGTACCGGCTCACCCACCGGCTCGGCCGCGGCGGCATGGCGGAGGTCTTCGGCGCCGAGGACGTACGCCTCGGCCGTACGGTCGCGGTCAAGCTGCTCCGCTCGGACCTCGCCGAAGACCCCGTGTCCAAGGCCCGTTTCACCCGCGAGGCACAGTCGGTCGCGGGGCTGAACCACCATGCGGTCGTCGCCGTGTACGACTCCGGCGAGGAGTTCATCGGCGGCAACGTCACGCCGTACATCGTGATGGAGCTCGTCGAGGGCAGCACGATCCGCGAGCTGCTGCTCAACGCCGAGTCGCCGCCCGCCGACCAGGCGCTGATCATCGTCTCCGGCGTGCTGGAGGCCCTGGCCTACAGCCACCAGCACGGCATCGTGCACCGCGACATCAAGCCCGCGAACGTCATCATCACCGCCCAGGGCGCGGTCAAGGTGATGGACTTCGGCATCGCCCGCGCCCTGCACGGCGCCTCCAACACCATGACCCAGACCGGCATGGTGATGGGCACCCCGCAGTACCTGTCGCCCGAGCAGGCGCTCGGCAAGACCGTCGACACCCGGTCAGACCTGTACGCCACCGGCTGCCTCCTCTACGAACTCCTCGCGCTGCGCCCCCCGTTCACCGGCGAGACCCCGCTGTCGGTCGTCTACCAGCACGTGCAGGACACCGCGGTGGCCCCGTCGCAGGTCTCCGACGCGGTGCCGCCGGAGCTGGACGGGCTGGTGATGCGGTCGCTGGCGAAGGACCCGGACGACCGGTTTCAGAGCGCCGAGGAGATGCGCGGCCTCGTCCAGTACGCCCTGCGGATGCTGCACGAGCAGGGCAGCCACACCGGCGGCCTGTGGAACACCGGGCCCGTCGGGCACGGCGGCGGCTCCACCCCGGCCATGGGCATCCCCGGCGCAGGCGCGCAGGGGCACCCGCACTCGGACACCTCCCAGATGGGCCCGCCGCTGCTGATGGGCCGGCCCGACCGGGACGACGGAGGCTTCGACGGCGGCACCCGCGCGATGGGCGCGGACGGCGGACGCAAGGGCGGCGGCTTCAAGTACGCGCTTATCGCGTTCCTCGCCGTCATCGCCATCGCCGCCGGCATCTTCTTCGCCCTCGACCTGGGCGGCGGTGACGGCGAGAAGAAGGACGTGAAGCCGGACACCAGCACGTCCGCGCCGAAGGACGACGAGACCACCGAGGAGCCCTCGGAGGCGCCCAGCGAGACCGAGCAGGACCCGGGCACCACCACCGGCGGCGATGACGACGGCACCTGGGAGCCGGCCCCGACCGCGACGGACACCACGCCCACCGACGACACCGGTTCGCCGACGGACACGCCCTCGGACACCCCGACGGACCCCGGCACCAGCAACGGCGGCGGCGCCCCCGGCGGCGGAGGCACCAACACCGGCGGCGACCCGGGCGGCACCGGCCCGACCGGATCGCCGGACGACCCGGCAGGCGGCACCGAGGGCGACACCGCCGGCGAAGGGGACAACGGCGGCGAGGCAGGCGCGCCCGACACGGGCGGCACGACCGGCGGCTGACCGGCAGCCCAGGCCCGTACGGTGCAGCAGTCACCTCCGCGCCTCGCCGCGGACACCCTCCGCACGCTGCTCACGCGCTACCGCGCGGGCGAGCCGCTGTCGTGCGAGCCGCTCTCGTACGGGCTGCTCAACCACGGCTACCGGCTGGCCACCACTCGCGGCCGGTTCTTCCTCAAGCACCACCTCGACGCCGACCCGGCCGACCCCGCGCCGCTCGAGCAGCGGCACCGGGCGACCGCACGGCTGGAGGAACTCGGGCTGCCCGCCGTACCGCCCGTGGCCGACGGCGAGGGCCGTACGGTCACCGTCGTCGACGACCGCTGCTACGCGCTGCACCCCTGGATCGAGGGCCGGCACTGGCACGGCGACGAGCTGACCGCCGCGCAGTGCAAGCGGCTCGGCAGCCTCCTCGGCCAGGTGCACACGCGGCTGGCGGAGGTGCTGCCCGCGTACGGGACCGGGCCGCGGCAGGCACCGGAGAGCGCCGACCCGGCCGAGACCGAGAGCCTGATCGGGGAGCTGCTGGAGCGCGTACGCGCCCGCCCGCACCGTGACGGCTTCGACGAACTCGCCGAGCACCGCCTGCAGGAGCGCCGCGTGATGCTGCGCACGTACGGCGGCAGCCGCCCCGACGCGGGCACGGCCCCCGCCACCGGCTGGGTGCACGGCGACTTCCACCCGCTGAACCTGCTCTACCGCGCCCTCGAGCCCGGCCGCCCCAGCGAACCCGTCGCGATCGTGGACTGGGACCGGCTGGACGTGCAGCCCCGCGCGGAGGAGGCCGTACGCGGCGCGGCGATCTTCTTCGTACGGCCGGACGGCACGATGGACCTCGCGAAGGTACGGGCGTACGCACGCGCCTACCGCTGCTGCGCCACCGCCTCGGCCGCGGAACTCGGCGCGGCGGTGCACCGGGTGTGGTGGGAGCGCCTCAACGACTTCTGGATGCTCCGCTGGCGCTACCAGCTGCGCGACGGCCGCGCGGACCCGCAGTTCCCGGCGGCCGCGGCGCTGGTGGTGTGGTGGACGCGGCACTACGAGCGGGTGCGGGACGCGTTCTGCGGCTGACTCTGTCCTGGGCTGACTCTGTCTTGCGGCCTTGTCGCCCACGGCGCCTTGCGGCCTTGCGGCCTTGTGGCGGGCTAGGCCACGCCGGTGAGCCGATGCACCGAGGCGAACCGCGGGTCGAGGCGGAGGTACGCGGGCGCGTACGGCTCCGCGTCCGCCGAACGGGCCGGCGGCCCGAGCCGCGCCAGCTCCGCCGGCCCCGGCTCGGCGAGCCGCGCCGTGCCCACGAGCTGCACGGCCCACACGTCGCCGCCCCGGTGCATGTTGTCCGCCTCGTACGCGACGACGTTCCCGTCACACGCCCGGTGGTAGCCGAACCCCCTGTGCAGCCGCAGCAGCACCGAGCGCCCGGCGACGATGTGCCGGGCGACGGTGATGAACGGCAGGGCGTGCCGGCTCATCGCGATACGGCCGTACGGGGTGGTGCGCAGCAGCTCGATCGCGCGGTCTTGCTCGGTGGGCATCCCTCCACTGTCCTACGGCCCCGCGCGTGACCGTGACCGCCGGTAGTCCCTCGATCCGTGACTTTGGCCCCTGGACAGCCACCCAATCCAGCCCGTAGCGGGCACCCCAAGCCCGTCCGGCGTTTGAGGACGGCCGGGGGCGGCCACGGCCTGTCAGTGGGCCGACAGCCCTGTGGCCCAGTGCACCGCCATCGTGGCTCCGGGCCGTCCTCAATCGCCGGACGGGCTGGAGTTGGTGGCTGAGGAGGTCCTCCTCAATCGCCGGACTGCGTGGGGGCGCCGCCTGACTGGAGGCGGGCCACGTACGCCGCCGCCTGCGACCGCCGCTCCATCCCCAGCTTCGACAGCAGCGCCGACACGTAGTTCTTGATCGTCTTCTCCGCGAGGTGCAGCTCCTCGCCGATCGCCCGGTTCGTCAGGCCCTCGCCGATGAGGGTGAGGATGCGCCGCTCCTGCTCGGTGAGGTGCGCCAGCCGGTCGTCGGCACGGGCGCCGCCCGCCCCGCCCGAACCACCCGTACGGCCGTTACGGGCCGCGCCGCCGTCCCGGAGCCGTTCCAGCACGCGCTGCGTCGCGGCCGGGTCGAGCAGCGACTTGCCGGACGCGACCTCGCGTACGGCGGTCAGCAGTTCCGTGCCGCGGATCGCCTTGAGCACGTAGCCGGAGGCGCCCGCCATGATGGCGTCGAAGAGGGCCTCGTCGTCGGCGTACGAGGTGAGCATCAGGCACCGTACGGACTCCTGCCGGGAGCGGATCTCGCGGCAGACCTCGACGCCGCTGCCGTCGGGCAGCCGTACGTCGAGCACCGC
Organism: Streptomyces armeniacus; assembly: GCF_003355155.1. Taxonomy (NCBI): domain Bacteria; kingdom Bacillati; phylum Actinomycetota; class Actinomycetes; order Kitasatosporales; family Streptomycetaceae; genus Streptomyces; species Streptomyces armeniacus. The sequence continues at coordinate 617,579 of NZ_CP031320.1, forward strand.
CACGTCGGGCCGGGTCGCCGGGATGCGGGTCAGCGCGTCGGCCGCGGTGGCGGCTTCGCCGACCACCTCGATGTCCGGTTCGGCGGCGAGCATGTCGTGGACGCCGCGCCGGACGACCTCGTGGTCGTCGAGTAGGAATACGGTGATTTTTCCGTTTTCGGGCACCCTTTCAGTCTCACATACTGGTCGCACTCGGCTCTTCCCGTCCTCCGGGCCGCCGGGATAACGTGCGACTGTCCCGTCCGCTTGCGAGGCTGTGACCAGTGATGTTCCAGACCGGCGCGATTTACTTGGATTTCCAAGCAAAATCGCAGGTCAGGGTGGCTTCGCGGGTATGCGGTGCCGCTGGGTAACTTGTTCTTAGCGGGCCATCGAACGGGACACCAGTCACCGCTCGGTTCCGTCCGCGCCGCACCCAACCCCGTGCGCCGTACCGGGACCGGGCGAGCCGCACTGGCTCCCCGGCCGATCCCGGGGGCCGGAAAGACGGAGGAGCACACGTGACCGTGGAAGGCACTGCCGCGCGCAGCACGACGCGCCGCAGCGGCGGCACCGGGAAGCGCGCGAGCGCGGCCAGGAAGAAGAAGACGGCCACGAGCGCGACGGCCGAGCCGGAGCTCGTACAGCTGCTGACCCCCCAGGGCGAACGGGTCGAGCACCCGGACTACGCCATCGACCCCACACCGGAGGAGCTTCGCGGGCTCTACCGCGACATGATGCTGACCCGGCGTTTCGACGCCGAGGCGACCGCGCTGCAACGCCAGGGCGAGCTGGGCCTGTGGGCCTCGCTGCTCGGCCAGGAGGCCGCCCAGATCGGCTCCGCGCGTGCGCTGCACGACGACGACTACGTCTTCCCCACCTACCGCGAGCACGGTGTCGCGTGGGTGCGCGGGGTGGACCCGACGAACCTGCTCGGCATGTTCCGCGGCGTCAACCACGGCGGCTGGGACCCGAACAGCAACAACTTCCACCTCTACACGATCGTCATCGGCTCCCAGACGCTGCACGCGACCGGGTACGCCATGGGCGTCGCGAAGGACGGCGCGGACTCGGCCGTCGTCGCCTATTTCGGTGACGGCGCGAGCAGCCAGGGCGACGTGGCGGAGGCGTTCACGTTCGCCGCCGTCTACAACGCGCCGGTCGTGTTCTTCTGCCAGAACAACCAGTGGGCGATCTCCGAGCCCGCCGAGCGCCAGTCGCGGGTGCCGATCTACCAGCGGGCGGCCGGCTTCGGCTTCCCGGGCGTACGGGTCGACGGCAACGACGTGCTGGCCTGCCTCGCGGTGACGAAGGCCGCCGTCGAGCGCGCCCGTTCGGGGCAGGGCCCGATGCTGGTCGAGGCGTTCACGTACCGCATGGGCGCCCACACCACCTCCGACGACCCGACGAAGTACCGCCGGGACGAGGAACGCGAGGCGTGGGAGGCCAAGGACCCGATCCTGCGGCTGCGCACGCTGCTGGAGAAGGAGAAGCTGGCCGACAAGGCGTTCCTGGACGCCGTCGACGAGGAGAGCGACGCACTCGCCAAGCGGGTGCGGGACGCCGTACGCACCATGCCGAACCCGGACACCATGGCGATCTTCGAGCACGTCTACGCCGACGGGCACGCCCTGGTCGACGAGGAGCGCGCGCAGTACGCCGAGTACCTGGCGTCGTTCGAGCCCGAGGAGGCCAAGTAACCATGGCTGCCACCAAGATGCCCCTCGCCAAGGCGCTCAACGAGTCGCTGCGCAAGGCGATGGAGGACAACCCCAAGGTCCTGGTCATGGGCGAGGATGTCGGCAAGCTCGGCGGCGTCTTCCGGATCACCGACGGACTGCAGAAGGACTTCGGCGAGGACCGGGTCATCGACACCCCGCTCGCCGAGTCCGGCATCATCGGCACGGCCATCGGGCTGGCGCTGCGCGGCTACCGGCCGGTGGCGGAGATCCAGTTCGACGGCTTCGTCTTCCCCGCGTACGACCAGATCGTCACGCAGCTCGCCAAGATGCACGCGCGTGCGCTGGGCAAGGTCAAGGTGCCCGTCGTCATCCGCATCCCGTACGCGGGCGGCATCGGCGCCGTCGAGCACCACAGCGAGTCGCCGGAGGCGCTGTTCGCGCACGTCGCGGGGCTGAAGTGCGTCTCGCCCTCGAACTCCTCGGACGCCTACTGGATGATGCAGCAGGCCATCGAGAGCGACGACCCGGTCATCTTCTTCGAGCCCAAGCGGCGCTACTGGGACAAGGGCGAGGTCGACACCGCCGCCATCCCGGGCCCCCTGCACACCGCGCGCGTGGCGCGGCAGGGCGGCGACCTCACGCTGGCGGCGTACGGGCCGATGGTGAAGACGTGCCTGGAGGCCGCGACGGCCGCCGCGGACGAGGGCCGTTCGCTCGAGGTGGTCGACCTCCGCTCGATGTCCCCGATCGACTTCGACACTCTCCAGCGATCGGTGGAGAAGACAGGCAGGCTGGTGGTGGTGCACGAGGCACCGGTCTTCCTCGGTACGGGCTCGGAGATCGCCGCCCGGATCACGGAGCGCTGCTTCTATCACCTGGAGGCACCGGTGCTGCGCGTCGGCGGCTTCCACGCGCCGTATCCGCCGGCCCGCCTGGAGGACGAGTACCTGCCGGGTCTGGACCGGGTGCTCGATGCCGTCGACCGCGCGTTGGCGTACTGAGGATCGAGGAGAGTCGTGACGATGACGGAGACTTCGACCCGTATCCGCGAGTTCAAGATGCCCGACGTGGGCGAGGGCCTGACGGAAGCCGAGATCCTCAAGTGGTACGTACGGCCCGGTGACACGGTCACGGACGGGCAGGTCGTCTGCGAGGTGGAGACGGCGAAGGCCGCCGTGGAGCTGCCGATCCCGTACGACGGCGCCGTGCACGAGCTGCTGTTCGACGAGGGCACGACGGTCGACGTCGGGACGGTGATCATCACCGTCGACACCGACCCGTCGGCCGGCCCCCCGGCGGGCGGCGGCGCGCCCGCCGGTGAGGTGGAGCCGCCGAGCTACTACGCGGAGGCCGCCTCGGCGGGCTCGGCCGAAGCCGAGCCCGCGGAGCCCGCGGAGCCCCAGGAGGGCGGCAAGCGCCAGCCGGTGCTGGTCGGGTACGGCGTCAGCGCCAGCTCGACCAAGCGCCGCCCGCGCAAGCAGTCGGCCCAGCCCGCGGGCGCGGGCGGCGAGGCGGCGCAGACGGCGGTGCAGAGCGACCTGAACGGGCACCCGGGCAGCGCGGGCGCCGCGCCGGCGCCGGACACGGCGCTCGCCGGGACGGCACCGGGCGGTGCGGCACCGGGCGGTGCCGTCGACGCGGGCGGCAGGCCGCTCGCCAAGCCGCCGGTGCGCAAGCTGGCCAAGGACCTGGGCATCGACCTGGCGACGGTCACTCCGACCGGCGCGGACGGCGTGATCACCCGCGGCGACGTGCACAAGGCGGCCGCGGCGCCCGCGCCCGCCGCACCCGTCGCGGAGCCGCAGGCCGCGCCGCAGCCCCAGCCGGCCGCGGCCCCGTCCGCGGAGACGGCGGCGCGGGAGACCCGTATCCCGGTCAAGGGCGTACGGAAGGCCACCGCCGCGGCGATGGTCAGCAGCGCGTTCACGGCGCCGCACGTCACCGAGTTCGTGACGGTGGACGTCACCCGCACCATGCGGCTCGTCCAGGAGCTCAAGCAGGACCCGGACATGTCCGGGCTGCGCGTGAACCCGCTGCTGCTGGTCGCCAAGGCGTTCCTCGTCGCCATCCGGCGCAACCCGGAGGTCAACGCCTCCTGGGACGAGGAGAACCAGGAGATCGTCCGGAAGGACTACGTCAACCTGGGCATCGCCGCCGCCACCCCGCGCGGCCTCATCGTCCCGAACATCAAGGACGCGGGCGCCCGTACGCTGCCCGAGCTGGCCGCCGCCCTCGGCGAACTGGTCGGCACCGCGCGGGAGGGCAAGACCACCCCGGCGGAGATGCAGGGCGGCACGGTGACCATCACCAACGTCGGCGTCTTCGGCGTCGACACCGGCACGCCCATCCTCAACCCGGGCGAGTCCGCGATCCTGGCCTTCGGCCAGGTGCGCGAGCAGCCCTGGGTGCACAAGGGCAAGGTCAAGCCGCGGCACGTCACCACCCTGGCGCTCTCCTTCGACCACCGGCTGGTGGACGGCGCCCTGGGCTCCAAGGTGCTGGCGGACGTGGCGGCCGTCCTGGAGCGGCCGAAGCGCCTGATGACCTGGACCTGAGCCACGAGCCCACCCGTCCGGCCCGGCGAGCGCGCCGCGGCCGGGCGGGCCGGGCTCACCGGGGCCCGGAGGCGGCAGGCGCGACCGGCGCGCCCACTGCGGCGGGCGCGACCGCCCGGAACGCGCTGCGGTACGTCGCCGGGCTGCTGCCCAGCCGCCGCCGGAAGTGCGCGCGCAGCGACACCGCCGAGCCGAAGCCGCAGATGTGCGCTATGTGCTCGACGGGCAGATCGGTCGCCTCCAGCAGTTCCCGCGCCCGTTCGGTCCTGGCCCAGAGCAGCCACTGCAGCGGGGTGCTCCCCGTCTCCTCCCTGAACCGCCGGTGCAGGTGGCGCACGCTCATCCCCGCCCGCCCGGCGATGTCCCGCAGCGTCAGCGGCCGGTGCAGATTGCGCTGGAGCCAGTCCAGTGTCGTACGCAGCCCGTCCCGCGCGGCGGCCGCCCGTACGGGCGGCAGGTGTGGGCGCTGCGCCATCGCGCCGTCCCGGCGCTGCGGCACCACCAGTACGCGGGCGGCCTCCGCCGCGACGGCCGCGCCGTGATCGAGGCTCACCAGGTGCAGGCACAGGTCGAGGGCGGCCGCGACCCCGGCGGACGTCAGCACCTGGCCGTTGTCCGTGAACAGCACGCCCGGGTCCACGCGGACCGACGGGTACTCCCGCGCCAGCCGTTCCGCGGCCTTCCAGTGCGTCGTCGCCGTGGCGCCGTCCAGCAGTCCCGCCGCCGCCAGCAGGAAGGCGCCGGTGCAGACGGAGGCCACCCGGGCGCCGCGGCCGGCGGCCGTACGGAGGAGGCCGAGCACCTCGGCGTTGTCGCCCTCGTGGCGCCGTGCGACGCCCGGCACCACGAGGGTGCCCGCGTCGAGCGCGGCGCTCAGCGGGTACGGAGGCGCGAGCGCGAAGCAGGATGTCCCGGCGGCCGTGCCGGTGACCGTGGAGTCCCCGCACACCCGCAGCGCGTACGGCGCCGAACCGTCCGGGAGCCGGGCCACGGCGAACACCTGGCAGACGGCCGCGAGGTCGAACCCGACCGTGCCCTCGGGCACCAGGACAGCCACCGTGTGCATGGCCGGAACCTATCGGAGCGTGTCACCCGCACCGCTGTCGGGCCTTCCGGCGGCCGGTGAGACTGACCGGCCCGGGGAGCGCGCGCCCCCGGACCGGAACGGGGCGGACACGGACACGGAGACGGAATCATGCGACGCAGGCAGTTCCTTCGCACGACCACGGTCACGGCCACCACGGCGGCGGGCGCGAGTTCGCTGGCGGCGGCCCCCGCACACGCGGCGGCGCCGCGCAAGGGGCCGCTGCGCGTGCACATCGTGCTGTTCGACGGCATCGAGGAGCAGGACTTCATCGCGCCCTACGAGGTGCTGTCCGCCGCGCACATGTTCAGCGAGGACGGCGTGGAGGTGCGGTACGTACGGGCCGACGGCCCCGGCACGGTCCGTTGCTCCTACGGCACCCGGGTCGACGTGGCACACGGCTGGGCGCCCCGCTCGGCGGACCTGATCGTGGTGGCGGGCGGCGGCTACGCGCGCCGCGACGGCCCCGGCATCTGGGCCGAGATCGACCGCGGGGTGCTGCCGCGCGCCCTCGCCGCCGCGCCGCGCGACGGGCTGACGGTCGCGTCGGTGTGCACGGGTGCGCTGCTGCTGTCCGCCGCCGGGCTGACCAGGGGCCGACCCTGTACGACGCACCACGGCGCACAGGAGGAACTCGCCAAGCAGGGCGGCGTGGTCAAGCAGGCCCGTGTCGTGGACGACGGCGACCTCGTCACGGCCGGCGGCATCACCTCGGGCCTGGACCTCGGCCTCTGGCTGGCGCGCCGCGAACTGGGCGCGGACGTGGCGCTCAGGCTGGAGAACCTGCTGGAGTACGAGGCGCGCGGCACCGTCTGGGCCTGACCGGACGTCCAGGGCCCGGCTCGTACGGCTCGTACGGCGGCGTACGGCTCTTACGGCCGCCTGTCCGCATCCTGGACCGGGCGGCCGTACGGATACCTGTTGTATCTAAGATGTGCGCATGCCTTCCCCGTCCACCACCACACCACCCGCCGCCCCCGCAACCGCCGACGCGCCGGCCAAGCAGCCGCCCGCCGCGGACCGGGTGTACGCGCACATCAAGCAGGCGGTGCTGGAGCGGCAGTACGAGGGCGGGATGCTGCTCACGGAGGGCGAGCTGGCCGGGGCCGTCGGGGTGTCCCGTACGCCGGTGCGCGAGGCGCTGCTGCGGCTCGAGGCCGAGGGGCTGATCAAGCTCTACCCCAAGAAGGGCGCCCTCGTGCTGCCCGTCTCGGCGCAGGAGATCTCCGACGTCGTCGAGACCCGGCTGCTCGTCGAGGAGCACGCGGTCCGCAAGGCCGCCACCTCCACGCCCGCCGGGCTGACCGAACGGCTGGAGGAGCTGCTCGCACGGCAGCGCACCGAGGCCTCCGCCGGGCAGCTTGCCGAGGTCGCCGTGAGCGACCGCTGCTTCCACGCCGAGATCGTCCGCGCCACCGGCAACGCCATCCTCGTACGCCTCTACGACCAGCTGCGCGACCGCCAGCTGCGGATGGGCGTCGCCGTGATGCACGCCCACCCCGAGCGCGTCGCCAAGAACATCACCGAGCACGCCCACATCCTCGCGGCCATCCGCTCCGGCGACGCCGACGCGGCGGCCGACTCCGTACGGCAGCACGTCGGCCGGGTGCGGCACCTGGTGCGCGGTGATCTGCCGTGAGCCGTATACACACGGGTGGCGGCGCCTCGCCCGCCACCGGGGGTGAGTCCGGGCTCGGCGGCCGGCGCGCGGTGGCGATGTGGACGATCGGCGTCGGCGTCTACTTCGTGGCGATCACCTTCCGTACGAGCCTCGGCGTCGCCGGCATCGACGCCGCCGAACGCTTCGACGTCAATGCCTCCGCCCTGTCCACCTTCTCCCTCCTCCAACTCCTGGTGTACGCGGGGATGCAGATCCCCGTCGGACTGCTGGTGGACCGCTGGGGCACGAAGAAGGTGCTGACGCTCGGCGCGGTCCTCTTCACCATCGGGCAGTTCGGCTTCGCGCTGTCCGACTCGTACGCGATGGCGCTGGCCTGCCGCGCGCTGCTCGGCTGCGGTGACGCGATGACGTTCATCAGCGTGCTGCGGCTCGGCGGCCGGTGGTTCCCCGCCCGGCGCGGACCGCTGATCGCGCAGCTCGCCGGACTGGTGGGCATGGCGGGCAACCTCGTCACCACGCTCGTACTCGCCCGTGTGCTCGCCGCCGTCGGCTGGACCCCGACCTTCGCGGGCAGTGCGCTGGGCGGCGTGCTGGCGCTCACGCTGGTGCTGCTGTTCCTCAAAGACCACCCCGAGGGGCACGAACCGGAACCCGTGGCGCACCTGGGCCGCGACTACGTACGCCGCCAGATCGCCGATGCCTGGCGCGAACCCGGCACCCGGCTGGGGCTGTGGGTGCACTTCACCACGCAGTTCCCGGCGATGGTGTTCCTGCTGCTGTGGGGCATGCCGTTCCTGGTGGACGCGCAGGGCCTCTCACGCGGGACCGCCGGCGAACTCCTGACCCTGATCGTGCTCGCCAACATGGTGATCGGCCTGGTCTACGGCCAGGTCATCGCCCGGCACCACGCGGCCCGTACGCCCATCGTGCTGGGCACCATCGCGGCCACCGCCGCGGCCTGGGCCACCGTGCTGAGCTGGCCGGGGCAGCCGCCCATGGGGGTGCTGCTGATGCTGTGCACGGTGCTGGGCGCGTGCGGCCCGGCCTCCATGATCGGCTTCGACTTCGCCCGCCCCGCCAACCCGCCGGAACGGCAGGGCACGGCCTCCGGCATCGTCAACATGGGCGGCTTCACGGCCTCGATGACGACGCTGCTCGCGGTGGGGGTCCTGCTGGACCTTACCGGTGACAACTACCGGATCGCCTTCACCACGATCTTCGTGCTGGAGGCGGTGGGACTGAGCCAGATCCTCCGCCTGCGGGGGCGCGCGCAGCGGCGCGAGCAGGAACGGGTGGTGGCCAGCCGCGTCGAAGCGGTCCACCACGTCCCGGCGTAGCCGCGGCAAGTCCAGCCCGTCCGGCGTTTGAGGACGGCCACCGGCCACGACGGCGGTGCGCCGGGCCCCGGGCTGTGGACCCACTGACGGTGCGTGGCCGCCCCGGTCCGTCCTCAAACGCCGGACGGGCTGGGGGCGTACGGGTCAGGGAACCACCGTGAAACCGTTCAGGATGGCCGTCGCGAGCCCCGCGTCCCCCTCCGTCTTGATGTCCTCCGCCACCGCCTCCGCCCGGACCCGCCCGCAGGCGAGCCGCACGTACGTCTCCCAGCCCATCGACAGCGTCGCCGCCGGCCCGAGCGAGGGGCTGCCGCTCACCGTGCCGCGGCCGTCCTTGTCCACGCGCACCGTGCGCATGAACTCGACGGGGCCGCTCACGTCGATGACGACGGCCGAGTTCGGCGGCGCCTCCGCCCGCTTGGCGACCACCTTGCCCAGGCCCTCGACGAGTACGTCGCGGGTCACCAGCGCCGCCGGAGAGTCGAGGTTGCCGGGCATCCGCAGCGCGCGGCGGATGTCCTGTTCGTGCACCCAGACGTCGAACGCCCGCAGCATCAGCTGCCGTTCGAGGGTCACCTCGGGCCAGCCCGGCAGGACGTGCCGTACGTTCGCGTCCGGCTTCCGCTTCTCGTTCCGCAACTGGCGTGAGCGCCGGATGATCGTGTACTCCAGCTCGCTGGTCATCTCGGGCCCTGTGTGGTGCCGCCGCACGTCGACCTGGATCTCCATGTGGCGGCTGAACTCGTCCGTCACGTGACGGATGTCGCGCGGGAGCGTGTGGATGGGACGCGGGTCGCCCAGCAATTCGCATTCGATGCCGATGATGTGCGAGACGACATCGCGCACCGACCACCCCGTGCAGTCGGTCGCGCGGTTCCACTCGCCCTCGGCAAGCGGCCGCACCAGCTCGGATATCGACTCGATGGACTGAGTCCAGGCATCGGCGTATGGCTGAAGGTTTGGGTGGTCGGACACGGGACCCCTCGGCGGTACGGTCGTTCGGCGGGCTGGGTGCTCTCAAGTTACGCTGCGCACGGGGACCGCGGCAGTGCTTTCCGGTGACGATGCTATGTCCCTTCGAGCCCCTCGAATGCATGGACGGTGGTACGGTGCGCGCTTCTTCGTCGAACTCGCCGACGAACTCGCCGGACTCGGCGCCGAACCCGGGAGCGGACCCCGCGGCGGACCCGCCGGCGGACGCGTCGTTCCACGTGGCGCTCGTACAACTGCGCGTGGATCCGGACGAGCCGGTCAGCGCACGCCGGGAGCGTACGGCCGCTCTCGTACGCGCCCAGCGCGGCGCCGACCTCGTGGTGCTGCCCGAGCTGTGGCCCGTCGGCGCCTTCGCCTTCGACCGGTTCGAGGCGGAGGCCGAGCCCGCGCGCCACGGCCCCACCGCCGAGGCCATGTCGGCGGCGGCACGTGACGCGGGCGTGTGGCTGCACGCCGGGTCCGTGGTCGAACGCGCCCCCGGCGGCGAGCTGTTCAACACCTCGCTCGTCTTCTCGCCGGACGGCGAACTCGCCGCCACCTACCGCAAGATCCACCGGTTCGGCTTCGACCGCGGCGAGGCCACGCTGATGGACGCAGGCACGCAGCCCGTCACCGTGCCGCACCCGTCCGCCGTCCTCGGCCTGGCCACCTGCTACGACCTGCGCTTCCCGGAGCTGTTCCGGGCGCTCGTCGACGCGGGCGCGCGGCTCCTCGTCGTCCCCGCGGGCTGGCCCGCCCGCCGCGCCGCGCACTGGTCGCTCCTCGCCCGCGCCCGCGCCGTCGAGAACCAGTGCTACGTGCTGGCCTGCGGCACGGCCGGTACGCACGCGGGCGTATTGCAGGCAGGGCACAGCGCGGTCATCGACCCTTGGGGCGAGGTCGTCGCGGAGGCGTCGGACACGGAAGAACGCGTCCTCACGGCGGTCATCGACCCGGCGGAGGTGGGCCGGGTGCGCGAGAAGTTCCCGGCGCTCAAGGACCGGGTGCTGTAAGGGCGCTGAGGGCCGGGAGCCACGGGCAGGCGCCGTGGGCGGCGCTACCCGCGCTACTCCACCGCGCCGCCCTGCTCCTCCCCGCGCCACTCCACCGCGCCCTACTCCTCCCCGCCCCCGTCCTCCTCCTCCCGTTCCATCAGACGGTCCACGCACACCGCCACCGCGATCAGCACCGCCGGGTCCGAGTCCTCCCGCTCCACCTGCACCGCGTACGTGTCGCGCACCCGGAACCACTTCCGCGAGACGCGGGCCAGCCGCTCCCCCTCGTACTCGATGTCGTACTCCTTGCCGATCAGGTCGCCCCGGATCTCCAGCTCCTCACCGGTGGCCAGCTCCGCGCGGTACACCTTCCGCATCGGGGTGAAGCGCTTCTCGCGGACGGTGACCATGACCTCGCCGTCCCGCTCGACCCGCATCGTGTCGCGCAGGCTGATGGCCTTCTTCCGGATGACGGCGAGGACGTTCCCCTCCCGGTCCTTCAGCTCGAATGTCTCGCGCAGCCGCAGGGCCTTGCCGTCGATGAGGAAGGCGCGTTCGCCGTTCTCGTCCTCGACCCAGAAGTCGTCGCCGATGCCGAACACGCGTTCCCGTACCAGATATCTCATGGGCGAGCTGTTCCCCGTACGCCCGAGTTCTCACCACCGGCGGCCACCGGCACTTCCCGTTCAGCCGCCCGAAGGGTGCCCCGGGCCCGGGTGGCACCCTGGAGCCATGACCGATGCCGCACCGCCCACCCGTACGCGCGCCCGCGTCCGCGCCCCCGAGCTGACCGGCCGCGGCGGCTGGCTGAACACGGGCGGCGCCGCCCTCAGCCTCGCCGGCCTGCGCGGACGCATCGTCGTGCTGGACTTCTGGACCTTCTGCTGCGTGAACTGCCTGCACGTCCTCGACGAGCTGCGCGAACTGGAGCAGCGGCACGCGGACACCCTCGTGATCGTCGGGGTGCACTCGCCGAAGTTCGCGCACGAGGCCGAGCACCAGGCGGTCGTGGACGCCGTCGAACGCTACGGCGTCCACCACCCCGTACTGGACGACCCGGAGCTGGCGACGTGGAAGCAGTACGCCGTACGGGCCTGGCCGACGCTCGTCGTCATCGACCCGGAGGGCTACGTCGTCGCGCAGCACGCCGGCGAGGGCCACGCGCACGCCCTGGAGACGCTCGTCGGCCGGCTGGAGGAGGAGCACGCCGCGAAGGGCACGCTGCGGCGCGGCGACGGCCCGTACGTGCCGCCCGAGCCGGAGCCCACCGCGCTCCGCTTCCCCGGCAAGGCGCTGCGGCTGCCCGGCAGCGGCCACTTCCTCGTCTCGGACACCACCCGGCACCAGCTCGTCGAGCTGGCGGAGGACGGCGAGACGGTCCTGCGGCGCGTCGGCAGCGGCGTACGCGGGCTGGCCGACGGGCCGCCGGAGGCGGCGCGGTTCAGCGAGCCGCAGGGCCTCGCGGCGCTCCCCGACGGCACGGTCGTGGTGGCCGACACCGTGAACCACGCGCTGCGCTCGTACGACCCCGGGACCGGCGCCGTCGGCACCCTCGCCGGCACGGGCGCACAGTGGTGGCGCGGCTCACCGACGAGCGGGCCGGCGCGCGAGGTGGCGCTGTCGTCGCCGTGGGACGTGGCGTGGTTCGCGGACCGGGTGTGGATCGCGATGGCGGGAACGCACCAGCTGTGGACGTATACGCCGCCAGGTGCAGGTGGGGCCGGCGGGTCGGTCGCGGTCGCGGCGGGCACCGCCAACGAGGGGCTGGTCGACGGGCCCGCGGGCGAGGCGTGGTTCGCGCAGCCGTCGGGGCTCGCGGCGGCCGGCGACCGGCTGTGGGTGGCGGACGCGGAGACGTCGGCGCTGCGGTGGGTGGAGCGCGCGGATCCGGCTTCCGGTCCGGCGTCGGAGGGGGACGGCTGGGAGGTCCGTACGGCCGTCGGCACCGGCCTCTTCGACTTCGGCCACCGCGACGGCGACGCCGGACAGGCGCTGCTGCAGCACCCGTTGGGCGTGACGGCGCTTCCGGACGGGTCGGTCGCCGTCGCCGACACGTACAACCACGCGCTGCGCCGCTACGACCCGGCGACCGGCCGCGTCAGCACGCTCGCCACCGACCTGCGCGAGCTGTCGGACGCGGTGCTGGCGGACGGGGGCGGTGCGGGCGGTGACCGTACGGACGGCGACCTGGTGGTCGTCGAGTCGGCGCGGCACCGGCTGACCCGGCTGCGGCTGCCGGAGGAGGCCGTACGCGTCGCCTCCGTCGCCCACCGTACGCAGCGCGCGGCCACCGAGGTCGCGCCGGGCGAACTGCGGCTGGACGTCGTCTTCCAGCCCCCGGCGGGGCAGAAACTCGATGTGCGGTACGGGCCCTCGACGCGGCTCCAGGTCAGCGCCACCCCGCCGGAGCTGCTGGCGGAGGGCGCGGGCGACGGAACCGACCTGAACCGCCGCCTGGTGCTGGCGGAGGACGGCGGCGGGGGCGCGGTCACGGAGGGCGTCCTGCACATCTCCGCGATGGCCGCTTCCTGCGACGACGACGCGGCGAACCAGTACCCGGCCTGCCATGTCCACCAGCAGGACTGGGGAGTTCCCGTACGGGTCACGGCGGGCGGTGCGCGGCGGCTGCCGCTGGTGCTGGCGGGCATGGACGACGCGTGAGCGCGCCGTACGGCCCGTCGGCCCTTTCGCGGTGGCCCGGGTCGTGGTGGCCCGGGTCGTGGTGGCCTACTCCCAGTGGTGCCGGTTGTCCTCGACGCTGATCGGCGCGGCCGGGCTCGGCGGCTGCGTGCGGCGCCGTTTGAAGATGCTGATGTAGACGGACAGCCCGAGCAGGCCGACCGCCATCAGGACGAGCCCGGCGACATCGAGGTTCACGGCCTGCACGTCCCAGTCGACGGCCAGCGTGAGGATCGCCCCCACGGCCAGCATGACGATGCACAAGACGATGCCCATGGAACTCCTGCCTCCTGCCTCCGTTTCGGCGCTGCCTCGCCTGTCCGCAGGACCGGGTACCTGGGCCCGGTGACACGTAAACGGGCGCGGATGACGCGCAATCAGGCGGGGTGAGGCGCGAACAGGCGGGTGAGGCGCGAACAGGCGGGGTGACGCGCGAACAACTGCCGTGCGGCGTACGTCAGTCGGCGGGCAGCCCGAACCAGCGCAGCAGCACCGGGCGGGCGTCGGGCGGCGCGTCCTCGGGGCCACGGCTGAAGCGGCGCAGCAGCTCCAGATAGGCGTCGTGGAAGTCGTTCAGCTCGTCCTTGGTCAGATGGCTGAGGCTGCGTGAACCGCGCATCCAGCCCTCGGAGCCGGCCGCCTCGAGCGTGAACCGGCGCGCGAGGCCGATGTCCTCCTCCAGTCTCATACGGTCGAGCTCGCCCATGATCGCGCGCTCGGCGTCCGTCAACTCCTCCTGCGGCGGCCTCCGTACGTCGATGTTGCGCACCGCCCGCCACCACCGCTCGCGGCCGCCGGTCCGCCCGGGGACGTCCTCGATGAAGCCGCCGCGCTCGAGCTGGCGCAGGTGGTAGCTGAGCGTGCCGGTGTTCTCGCCCAGGCGCTCGGCGAGGGTCGTGGAGGTGGCGGGGCCCGAAGTGCCCAGCGCACGCAGGATCTTGAGGCGCAGGGGGTGGGCGAGTGCCTTCAGGCTCTCGGGGTCGCCGACCCGGCGCGGGGGCGGCTCTTCTTCGGTGGCGGCCATGAGGTCAGCGTAGCGCGGATGCGGGATTTTCTCTGCAGAGCTTTCTATGCAGAGAAAACTCTGCAATGATGGGTGGTGCGGGGGAGCGGGCGGCCGTGTGGGCCGCCCGCCCTCCCGGCTTCTGCTTCTGTCTCGGCCTCGGCCTCGGCCTCGTGCCTGTCCTGGCGCGTTCGGCTCGTTCTTGCTTTCTTCTGGGGGGTTCTCATGGCTCGGTTGTCTGGTCTGTGTGGTCGGTCCGGCCTGTCCGGCCTGCTCCGTTCCAGTCCTGCGGCGCGCGCTGCCGCCGTCGTGGCGACGGCGCTCGGCGCCGTGGCGACGGGGCTGGGCACGGGTGCGGCGGGCGCGTACGCCGCGCCGGCGAGTGTCACGGCGGGCGCCACGGCAGGTGTCACCACGGGGGCCGTGGCGGGTGCCGACACCGCCGTGGCCGCGGGTCCGCCGGGCTCCCCCTTCGCCGCCTGCCCGGCGCGGGCGGAGCTGCCGGAGGGGGCGGACCCGGCCGCGTGGCGGTGCGAGGTCATGACGGCGACGGGCCATCTCACCGTGGGCCGGATCGATGTGCCGATAGCGGAGCCGATGAGGGTCACGCACGCGGAGGGCCGTATCGACAGCGAGTTCCACCAGGTCTTCGGGGGGATGGCGGCGGAGCCGATCCGGGTGCCGCACACGCCGCTGTCGGTCACGCCGCAGTACGCGGGGGCCTTCGACTTCCACTCCGACGACCAGCGGATGGGCGAGCTGGACGTCAAGTTCCGGATCTCCGGCCCGGGCTGGGCCCGGTGGCGGGACTGCTCGATCGGGAACGACGCGGACGCGGTCCATCTCGTTCTCAAGGCGGAGGGCAAGGGCGGCCCGGGGAAGGTCCCCCACGCTGTCGACAACACCTTCGCGGTGCCCGGCACTTCGGGCTGCGGGCGGCTCGGGCGCGTGCTGGACGCGGCGCTGGATCTGCCGTCCCCGGCGGGGGAGAACCGAATAAGCCTGGAGGGCGACCGCGTGATCCGCTCGTACACGGAGCTGGACTGACGGCTCGTACGCCCGCCTGGCGGGGCCGGTGGCCGGCCCCGCCGCGGGGCTCAGTCCGCCAGGAAGGCGGCGAGCGCGTTCGCCAGCAGGAACGGGTCGTCGGCGCCGCACAGTTCGCGCGCCGAGTGCATGGACAGGATCGCGACGCCTATGTCGACGGTCGTGATGCCGTGCCGGGCGGCGGTGATGG
Source organism: Streptomyces armeniacus (assembly GCF_003355155.1). Lineage (NCBI taxonomy): Bacteria > Bacillati > Actinomycetota > Actinomycetes > Kitasatosporales > Streptomycetaceae > Streptomyces > Streptomyces armeniacus. The sequence goes on from NZ_CP031320.1 coordinate 632,723, forward strand.
GACCGATCGTCGTCCCGCACGGCATCGCGTTGTTGGAGACGAAGTGCTGCCACGGCACGTTCGCCTTCTCGCAGGCCGCCGCGAACACCGCGCGCCCGGCGCCGTCCGTGGCGTAGCGCTGGTTCACGTTCACCTTGAGGATCGGGCCGCCGTTCGGCATCGGGAGGTGGCCCGGCTCGTGCCGCTCCGGGTAGTTGGGGTGCACGGCGTGGCCGGTGTCGGAGGACAGGCAGACCGTGCCGGCGTAGGCGCGCGCCCGGTCCTCGTAGCTGCCGCCGCGGGCGAAGACGGACCGTTCCAGCACCGTGCCGAGCAGCGGGCCGTCCGCCCCTGTGTCCGACTGGCTGCCGTTCTCCTCGTGGTCGAACGCCGCCAGCACCGGCACGCACCCGAGATCCGTACGCTCGGCCGCCGCCGCGAGTGCCGCGGCGCCCGCGTGCACGGACAGCAGGTTGTCCATCCGGGGCCCGGCCGCCAGCTCCCGTTCCCGGCCGAGATACGCAGGAGGTTCCACGCTGTGCACCATCAGATCCCAGCCCGTGACGTCCTCGGCCGTCACCCGCGGTCCGGACTCCCGTGTGAGGCCGCACTCCTCGACGAGGAACGCGATCAGATCACCCTCGCGCGCGTCGCCGAGCCCCCAGACCGGGGTCATGTGCCGCTGGCGGTCCAGCTTCAGCCCGTCGTTGACCTGCCGGTCGAGGTGGATGGCGAGCTGCGGCACCCGCAGCAGCGGCCGGTCGACGTTCACCAGCCGGGTCGTGCCGTCCCGCAGGGACAGCCGGCCGGCCAGCCCGAGGTCGCGGTCGAGCCAGGTGTTCAGCAGCGTGCCGCCGTAGATCTCGACGGCGACCTGCCGCCATCCGTTCGCGCCCGTGTCGGGGACGGGCTTGACCCGCAGGTTGGGGGAGTCGGTGTGGGCGCCCACGATGCGGAAGGGCGTCGCGGCGGCGGCGCCCTCCGGCACGTACCACGCCACGAGGGCGCCGCCTCGCAGGACGTACTTCCCGCCCGCCGTGCCGTCCCAGGCGGCCGTCTCCTCGACCTCCCGGAAGCCCGCCTTCTCCAGCAGCTTCGCGGCACTGGCCACTGCGTGGTAGGGCGTGGGCGATTCCGCGAGGAAGGTCAGCAACTCGTCGGTGTGTCCGCGGTCGAAGCGACTGGCGTTGGTCATGGCTCTCAGCATACGAACGGGAAGGGCCCCGCTCCCCCCGACCGGGAGCGAGGCCCTTCCCGCATGGGGGCGGGAGGTCGGCCGGACGCCGGCTCAGAAGGCCGACTCGTCCAGTTCCATCACGGACAGATCCACCGACTCGGACAGCGAGCGCTGCACGGCGAGGCCCGGCAGGACGTTCGCGGCGAAGAACTTCGCCGCCGCGATCTTGCCCTCGTAGAACGGCACGTCCTTGGTGGCACCGCCGTTCGCGGAGATCTCCGCCAGCTTCTCTGCGGCGACCGCCGCGCCGCGCAGCAGGAGGTAGCCGATCACGACGTCGCCGGAGGCCATCAGGAAGCGGGTGGTGTTCAGCCCGACCTTGTAGATGGACTTGACGTCCTTCTCCGTGGCGGCCAGGTCGGTCAGCATCGCGCCGACGATCGCCTCCAGGTCGCCGGCGGCGCGGGACAGCTCGTCGCGCGCGGCGGCCAGGTCCTCGCCGCCCTTCGCCTCCGCGAGGAACTTCTTGATCTCCTCGGAGAGCGCGGTGAGCGCCTGGCCCTGGTCGCGTACGACCTTGCGGAAGAAGAAGTCCTGGCCCTGGATCGCGGTGGTGCCCTCGTAGAGCGTGTCGATCTTGGCGTCCCGGATGTACTGCTCGATCGGGTACTCCTGCAGATAGCCCGAGCCGCCGAGCGTCTGCAGGGACTGCGCCAGCTGCTCGTAGGACTTCTCGGAGCCGTAGCCCTTCACGATCGGCAGCAGCAGGTCGTTGAGCCGCTTCTCCGCCGAGGCGTCCTCGCCCTCGTACTCCTTGAGCAGGATCTCGTCCTGGACAGCGGCGGTGTAGAGCACCAGCGCCCGCATGCCCTCGGCGTACGCCTTCTGCGTGAGCAGCGAGCGGCGCACGTCCGGGTGGTGGGTGATGGTGACACGCGGCGCCGTCTTGTCGGTGAACTGCGCCAGGTCGGCGCCCTGCACCCGCTCCTTGGCGTACTCGAGCGCGTTCAGGTAGCCGGTGGACAGCGTCGCGATGGCCTTCGTGCCGACCATCATCCGGGCGAACTCGATGATCTTGAACATCTGGCGGATGCCGTCGTGCTTCTCGCCGAGCAGCCAGCCCTTCGCGGGCGCTCCCCCAGAGCCTCCGGCCTGGGTGGGGCCCCCCGCGCCGAAGGTCATCTCGCAGGTGTTGGAGACCTTGAGGCCCATCTTGTGCTCGACGTTGGTGGCGTAGACGCCGTTGCGCTCGCCGAGCTCCCCCGTCTCCCAGTCGAAGTCGTACTTCGGCACGATGAAGAGGCTCAGGCCCTTCGTGCCGGGGCCGTGGCCCTCGGGCCGGGCCAGCACGAAGTGCACGATGTTCTCGGACATGTCGTGCTCACCGGAGGTGATGAAGCGCTTCACGCCCTCGATGTGCCAGGTGCCGTCGTCCTGCTGCACCGCCTTGGCGCGCCCCGCGCCCACGTCCGAGCCGGCGTCCGGCTCGGTCAGCACCATCGTGGAGCCCCACTGCTTGTCCGCCATCAGCTTCGCGATCTTGTGCTGCTCCTCGGTGCCCTCCTCGTGCAGCACACCGGCGAAGGCGGGGCCGGACGCGTACATCCACACGGCCGGGTTGGACCCGAGGACGGTCTCGGCGAAGCCCCACAGCAGCGAGCGCGGCGCGGTGGTGCCGCCGATCTCCTCGGGCACGCCCAGCCGCCACCACTCGGCGTCCATGTACGCCTGGTAGCTCTTCTTGAACGAGGCGGGGACCGGCGCGGTGTTGGTCACCGGGTCGAACACCGGCGGGTTGCGGTCGCCGTCCTCGTACGACTCGGCCAGCTCGTTCTCCGCCAGCCGCGCGATCTCGGAAAGCACGCTCTTGGCGGTCTCGATGTCCATCTCCGCGAACGGTCCGGTGCCGTACACCGTGTCGCGCTCGAGCACCTCGAAGAGGTTGAACTCGATGTCGCGGAGATTCGACTTGTAGTGCCCCATGGCGACGGCTCCGTAATGACTCGTTCGTACCAGCAAGTATTCGATAATGATGCTACCCGTCGGTAATAAGAAGCAACCCCTTACCGCCCATGTGTGACTCGTTACGCTTGCCCGCATGTACGGCTACGACCAGAGCGCGGCCGCGGGGCACGGCCATCCCTCGCACGGCCAGCAGCCCCACCACGGCCAGCAGCAGCACGCCGGCCAGCAGCACGTGCATCAGCAGCATGCCGCGCACCAGCAGCAGTACGCGCAGCAGGCGCAGCAGCAGCCCCCGCCGCCGTACGGTCAGCAGCCGCTCTACCCCGAGCCCTCGCCGCCGTCCCTCGCCGAGGCCGTCCGCGCCTTCACCACGGGCACGATGGGCGGCGAGGAGTTCCAGGGCATCTTCTCGACCTCGAAGGTCTACTGCCCGCGCGGCGACAACCCCGGCTTCCTCGCCCTGCACAACACCCAGCAGCCCGTCATCCCCATGTTCAGCACGCTCAAGGAGCTGCGGCGGTACGCGGGCAAGGAGTCCAAGTACTTCGTCATCACCGGCGCCGAGGTGCTGGACCTGCTGCCCTCCGGGTACGGCTTCGTGCTCGACATGGAGGGCGAGCACCGGGTCGTCTTCGACGCGAAGGCCGTCGAGGAGATGGTCGACTTCGCGATGCGCCGCATGTACGGCTGACCGCGGAGCAGCGGCCCGGTCAGGCGCCGGCGGTCGCCAGCGGTGCCAGTTTGCGCCAGTCGGCGAGCGGCACGTCGGTCATCTCCGGGGTGACGGCCTGAATCGCGATGTGGTCCGCGCCGGCGTCGAAGTGCTCCGTCACGCGGCGGGCCACGGCGTCCACGTCGCCCAGCGCGAAGACTGAGTCGACAAGGAGGTCACTGCCCGCGCCCGCCACGTCGTCCTCGCTGAACCCGAGCCGCAGCAGGTTGCTCGTGTAGTTCGGCAGCCGCAGATAGGTGGCCAGATGCCCGCGCGCCACATCGCGGGCGGCGGCCAGGTCGCGGTTGAGGACGACCTTGACCTCCGGTGCCAGCAGCGGCCCGGCGCCGAGGGTCTCGCGGGCGCGGCTCGTGTGCTCGGGCGTGACGAGATACGGGTGGGCTCCGGCGGCGCGGTCCCGGGACGCCGCGAGCATCTTCGGACCCAGGGCCGCCAGGACCCGGCTGCCGGCCGGGGAGCCGGCCGCGTCCAGCCGGTCCAGGTAGTCGATCATCGCGCTGTAGGGGCGCGAGTAGCGGTCGCCGACCAGCGCCGAGTGGCTGGCGCCCAGACCCAGCAGGAACCGGCCCGGATGGTCCTCGTCGAGTGCCGCGCTCTGCTCGGCCACCGCCTCCGGTTCGTGGTCCCAGATGTTCAGGATGCCGGTCGCCACGACCAGCCGGGAGGTGGCCTGAAGCAGCGGCGCCGCCTCGGCCACGCCGGGGCCGCCGCCCAGCCACACCGTGCCGTACCCGAGCTCCTCCAGTTCCGCTGCCGCCTCGGCGTTCCGCTTGGCGTCCCCGAGACGCAGTCCGACGTTCCACACGCCCAGCCTGCCGACGTCCATGTACACACCTCCGGTGATCACATACGGTTCCCCGCACAACGGCATGGCCAGGGGCTCCATTCCCACGGCTCACCCGCTGTGCCGCGGGGAGCCGGGGCCGGAATCGGGGCGGGCGGGGAGGGCGCTGAAAGTCCAGGTCAGGGCGGTGTGGCCCCCGGTTCAACATTGAACTACCCTGGGGGTTACTGACGAGGAGGCCCCCATTGCCTGCGATCACCGTTGAGAACCCGCTCACGCTCCCCCGTGTCGCCGCCCCCGGCCCCGCGGCCGTCGTTCAGCGCCCTGTGCTCGCGGTGAGCACCTCCCCTACCGGCTTCGAGGGCGAGGGCTTCCCGGTCCGCCGCGCGTTCGCGGGAATCGACCAGCGGCATCTGGACCCGTTCATCATGATGGACCAGATGGGTGAGGTGGACTACGCGCCGGGCGAGCCCAAGGGCACCCCCTGGCACCCGCACCGCGGCTTCGAGACCGTCACGTACCTCATCGACGGCACCTTCGTGCACCAGGACTCCGAGGGCGGCGGCGGCACGATCAACGACGGCGACACCCAGTGGATGACGGCCGGTTCCGGTCTCCTCCACATCGAGGCGCCGCCGGAGTCGCTCGTCGTCAGCGGCGGCCTGTTCCACGGCGTGCAGCTGTGGGTGAACCTCCCGGCCAAGGACAAGATGACCGCCCCCCGTTACCAGGACATCGGCGGCGGCCAGGTCAAGCTGCTCAGCACGCCCGACGGCGGCGCCCTGCTCCGCCTCATCGCCGGTGACCTGGACGGCCACCGCGGCCCCGGCGTCACCCACACCCCGATCACGATGGTGCACGCCACCGTCTCGCCGGGTGCGCAGATCGAGCTGCCCTGGCGGTCCGACTTCAACGCCCTCGCGTACGTGCTCGCCGGGCGCGGCGCCATCGGTACGGACCACCGCCCCGTCCATCTCGGCCAGACCGCGGTGTTCGGCGCGGGCGAAGCGATCACGGTGCGCGCGGACGAGGCGCAGGACGGCAACACGCCCGACCTCGAAGTCATCCTGCTCGGCGGCCGGCCCATCCGTGAACCGGTCGCCCACTACGGCCCGTTCGTGATGAACAGCAAGGCCGAGCTGGCCCAGGCCTTCGAGGACTTCCAGGCAGGCCGCCTCGGACGGATACCCGCCACGCGGGACTGAGACCCGGTAACCGGCCGATACCCGTACCCTCGGGAGTTCGGCCACCACAGACCGGGCGAGTGGGGACCCCCCCTTCCACTCGCTCGCAGCAGGGGCGCGGCGCCCGACTCCCCCCGACGGCACCGCGCCCCTGCACCTTTTCCGTACGCGGTTCCCCGTACGCACGCCGAAGGCCCCGGCCCCGCCCCGGCCTCCGTCCCCCGCCTTCGGCTCTACTCTGCGCTCTCGTCCTCCCGCACCTCGAACCAGATGCACTTGCCGTCCCCCCGCGGGTCCACGCCCCACGCCCCCGCCAGGGACTCCATCAGCATCAGCCCGCGACCCGACGACGCCATCTCGCCCGGGCTGCGCAGGTGCGGCAGTTCGTCGCTGTGGTCCGCGACCTCGACGCGCAGCAGCCGCGCGCCCCGCTCGCCGCTGATCTCGGCGACCGCCAGGGCGTTGCCGTCGGTGTGCACGAGTACGTTCGTGAGCATTTCCGAGAGCATCAGCACCGCGCCGTGGGTCTGGCCCTCGTCCTTCCAGTCGTGCATCAGGTACTCGAGCTGGTGCCGGGCGCCCGCGATGCGGTCCGGCTGGGCCTGGGCCACGGTCAGCACCGTACGGCGCACCGGCGTACGGGCCGCCCCGTCGTACGCGCCCCCGCCCGCGCCGTCGCTCTTGCGCCGCAGCAGGAGCAGCGCGATGTCGTCCTCGCGCCGGTCGGCCAGCGGGCCGGTCCTGTGGTGCGAGGACGGCCCGTGCACCGCCTGTACGAGCGCGTCGGCCAGCGCCTCCAGACGGCCTCTCCCGCCCGTGCCTCCCCCGCCTGTGCCGCTCCCGTCCATGCCCCCGCTCTCCGTGTCGCCCGCCCCTTCCGGGCCCTGGTCCTGCCCGTCCGGGCCCTGGTCCGGCTCCTGCCCCCGGAACCGGACCTGGACCTCGTCCAGGTGGGCCGCGCACACCTCCCGCAGCCGCTCCCAGCCGCTCTCCAGATCGTGCCCGCCGGTCTCGAGCAGCCCGTCCGTGCAGGCCAGCAGCGTCTCGCCGGGCTGCAGCAGCAGCTGGCTGGTGGGGTAGCAGGAGTCCGGGTCGATCCCCAGGGGCAGTCCGCCCTCCGTCGGGCGCAGGAGCACGGTGCCGTCCGGCATCCGTACCGCCGGGTCCGGGTGCCCGGCGCGGGCGATGTCGAGGCGGCCGGTGCGCGGGTCCACTTCCATGTAGAGGCAGGTGGCGAAGCGCGCGTCCGCGTCGGGACCGGCGTCGGGACCGGTGTCCGGGCCGCCGTCGGCGTCGGTGTCGGCCGAGTCGGCGCGGTTCAGGCCGCTCAGGAAGCGGGAGGCGCGGGAGAGCACCGCGTCGGGCCGGTGCCCCTCGGCGGCGTACGCGCGCAGGGCGATACGCAGCTGCGACATGATCCCGGCGGCCCGTACGTCGTGCCCCTGCACGTCGCCGACCACGATGGCCGTACGGTCCGACGGCAGCGGGATCACGTCGTACCAGTCGCCGCCGACCTGGAGTCCGCCGCCCGTCGGCACGTAGCGGGCCGCGATCTCCATTCCCTCCATGCGGGGCTTCTCGGCGGGCCGCAGGGCGCGCTGGAGGCCGTCGGCGAGCTCGCGTTCGTTCTCGTGCAGATACGCCCGTTCCAGTGCCTGCGCGAGCATGCGGGCGACCGTGGACAGTACGGACCGTTCGTCCGGCGTGAACGCCACCGGGTGCGAGAACGCGGCCAGCCACGCCCCGATGGTCCGCCCGGCCACGGTCAGCGGCAGGAACGCCCAGGACTGCCGCCCGAACGACGCGGCCAGCGGCCACGTGGTGGGGAAGCGGCGGCGGTAGTCGTCGGGGGTCGGCAGGTACACGGCGCGGCCCGTACGCACCACCTGCGCCGCCGGGTAGTCCGTCTCCAGCGGCATGTCCAGGAACGGCCCCTCGTCGCCCGGCGCGTGCCCGTGGTGCCCGATCACGGACAGCCGGTCGCCCTCCACGCCGAACACGGCCAGCCCGTCCGGCGTGAAGCCGGGCATGGACAGCCCGCCGGCCACCCGCAGCACCTCGGCCGTGGACCGCGCCTCGGCCAGTGCGCGCCCCGCGTCCAGCAGGAACGCCTCCCTGGACCGCCGCCAGTCCCCGGTGACCTGGGTCTGTGCGGCCCCGGCCGGCGTGCTCGGGCTGCTCGGCGGCGGCTCCGGCACCTCCGACATCAGCCCGATGACATGGAACGGCACGTTCTCGCCCAGCGGCAGCTCCGCCCCCGCGCCCGGTGCCACGCGGCCGGTGCCGACGGCGCGCATCCGCAGCCGTACGGTCCGTACGACCCCGCCGTCCGGCGTGACGACCCGTACCAGCGCCTCGGCGGGCGTGTGCTCCGTGACGGCGAGGGTGGCGATGCTCTGGAGTTCCAGGAAGTCCGCGACGTGTATCCGCGAACGGGCCGCCGCCTCGCTGAGCGTCACGGTGCCGCCCGCGCTCACGCGCTCCGCCAGCCCGAGCAGCCGTGCCGCGCGCGCGTCGAGGGTCACCGTGCCGGAGGTGTTCTCCCACCGCCAGACACCGGTGCCCACGGCCGTCAGAACGTCCTCCGTGCGCATTGCCCCACTTTATGCAGGTACGGGAAACCGAGGCGAGTGTGGGCGGCCCAGGACGGTACCCTGAGAGGTCCTGGGACCCCGCCGCAGCACGGCTCGGTCCCAGTGCGATCCCCACGGCCCGACGACTTGGATGAATGATGCACCGGTACCGGTCCCACACCTGCGGCGAGCTCCGTTCCACCGACGTCGGCACCGATGTCCGGCTGAGCGGCTGGCTGCACAATCGGCGGAACCTGGGCGGCATCCTCTTCCTCGACCTGCGCGACCACTACGGCATCGTGCAGCTGGTCGTACGGCCCGAGCAGACCGCCGTGAACGAGCTGCTGAGCGGACTCTCCAAGGAGAGCGTCGTCCGTATCGACGGCAAGGTCGTCACGCGCGGCGCGGAGAACGTGAACCCGGAGCTGCCCACCGGCGACATCGAGGTCGAGGTCGCCGACGTCGAGGTGCTCGGCGCCGCCGACCAGATCCCGTTCACGATCAACGCGGAGGACGGCGTCAACGAGGAGCGGCGGCTCGAGTACCGCTTCCTCGACCTGCGCCGCGAGCGCATGCACCGCAATGTCATGCTGCGGTCCGCCGTCATCTCCTCCATCCGCCGCCGGATGACCGAGGCGGGCTTCAACGAGATGGCGACGCCCATCCTGTCCGCCACCTCGCCCGAGGGCGCCCGCGACTTCCTCGTACCGTCCCGGCTGCACGCCGGCCGGTTCTACGCGCTGCCGCAGGCCCCGCAGATGTTCAAGCAGCTGCTGATGGTCGCGGGCTTCGACCGGTACTTCCAGATCGCGCCCTGCTTCCGCGACGAGGACGCGCGCGCCGACCGTTCGCCCGGCGAGTTCTACCAGCTCGACGTCGAGATGAGCTTCGTCGAGCAGGAGGACGTCTTCCGCGTCATCGAGCGGATGATGGCCGGCGTCTTCGAGGAGTTCGGAAAGGGCCGCCACGTCACCTCGCCGTTCCCGCGCATCCCGTTCCGCGAGGCGATGCTGAAGTACGGCTCGGACAAGCCGGACCTGCGCGCCGAGCTGGAGCTGGTCGACGTCTCACACATCTTCGCGGGCAGCGGCTTCAAGGCGTTCGCGGACAAGCACGTACGCGCGCTGGCGGTGCCGGACACGGCGGACCAGCCGCGCAAGTTCTTCGACCAGATGGGCGAGTTCGCCGTCGAGCAGGGCGCGAAGGGCCTGGCGTGGGTGCGGGTCGGCGACGACTCGGAGCTGACCGGGCCGATCGCCAAGTTCCTCACGGAGTCGGACGTTTCGGCGCTTCTCGCGGCGCTGAACGCGAAGCCGGGCACGGCGGTGTTCTTCGGCGCGGGCGAATTCGACGAGGTCTCGAAGATCATGGGCGCCGTGCGCGTAGAGGCGGCACGGCGGGCCGGGCACTTCGCCGAGGACGTCTTCCGCTTCTGCTGGATCGTCGACTTCCCGATGTTCGAGAAGGACGAGGAGACGGGGAAGATCGAGTTCTCCCACAACCCGTTCTCCATGCCCCAGGGCGGCATCGAGGCGCTGGAGACGCAGGACCCGCTGTCCGTTCTGGCCTGGCAGTACGACATCGTCTGCAACGGCGTGGAGCTCTCCTCGGGCGCGATCCGGAACCACGAACCGGACATCATGTTCAAGGCGTTCGGCATCGCCGGATACTCCCGGGAGGAAGTGGAACGCGAATTCGGCGGCATGCTCCGCGCGTTCCAGTTCGGCGCCCCGCCGCACGGCGGCATCGCGCCGGGCATCGACCGTATCGTCATGCTGCTCGCGGACGAGCCGAACATCCGCGAGACCATCGCGTTCCCCCTCAACGGAAACGCACAGGACCTGCTGATGGGCGCCCCGACGGAAATCGACGAGACCCGGCTGCGGGAACTCCACATCTCCCTGCGGAAGCCGCCGCCCCCGAAGGCGTAGCCACGTCCCGGGTGTCGGGGCCCGCGGCCCCGACACCCGTCCTGTCTCAAACTGGCACCGGTGCCGCGGCCGTTCGTATGTCTGCGTATAGCGTGGGTGACGCATCGTAGACCGCGAGGGGGAATCAACTGTGGGTGAGCCCAAGGACGTTCTGGGGGCATATCCACGAAGGACCTGAAGTCGGCCGCCCCGACTTTTCGTACGCAGAGTGGTGAACTGCTCTCAGTCTGGAGAACGGGTTCACGTCTCCCGGCTGAGGGCGGAGTTCACCCGGTGAGGCCCGGCTTTCAACCGCGTGGGACGCGACGGCAGTTCCGCTACGCGTCCGCGGTCGGTTCCAGGACCCAGCGGGCGAAGTCCGCTGGGCCTACGTTGCTTCCGCACAGGATCGTGGTGACGCGCCGCCCCGCGAACCGCTCGGGGTTCTCGAGGACCGCGGCGATCCCCAGGGCCGCGGAGGGCTCGACGACCAGCCCCGCGTGCTCGTACAGCGCGCGCATGCCCGCCTTGATCGAGTCCTCGCGCACGAGCACCACGTCGTCGAGGACGGCGAGCAGGTCGTCCAGTACCTCGGGGATGGGGCAGCGGCCCGCGACGCCGTCGGCGATCGTGTCGATGCGGTCCGTTTCGACGAGCGTTCGCCGCTGCCACGACAGGGCCATCGCGGGCGCGCCGAGGGGCTGGATGCCGATCACCTGCGCGTGGTCGGCGAGCGCGCGTACGGCGTAGCCGACGCCACTGGCCATCGCTCCGCCGCCGAGGGCCACGAGTACGACGTCGAGCGCCGGGTCGTCCCGTACGAGTTCGAGACCGATCGTGGCGGCGCCCTCGCAGGTCGCCAGGTCCAGGCTGTCCTCGACCAGGCGGACGCCGTCGGTCTCCGCGATCTCGCGGGCCAGCAGCCGGGCGTCTTCGATGTCCTCGCCTTCGAGCCGTACGTCCGCGCCGAAGGCGGAAATCTGGCGCAGCTTCAGCGGGTTGGCGGTCTTCGCCACCACGACGGTGACGTCGAGACCGCGGCGGGAGCCGCTGTAGGCGAGCGCCTGCCCGAGGTTCCCGGCGCTCGCGCACACCAGCCGCGATACGCCTTCCCCGCGGGCCGCGGCGGCGACGGTCTCCGTGCCGCGCCCCTTGAAGCTCCGCACCGGGTTGAGCGTTTCGACCTTCAGCGTCGTCGAGCACCCGAGCGCCCGGTCGAGCGGGGCGCACGGCAGCGCCGGCGTATCGAGGAACGCCGGGTCAATCTCCCTGGCCGCGGCGCGGATTCGGTCGAGCCGGAGCCGTACGGAGTCGAGATCGCTCACGGGCGTCAGCATGCCATGCCCGCGTCGGGCGGGGCGGGCACGCGAGGAGCCCCTCGAGTGCCTGCCCGTCCCGGGAATCCTGGGAGCGCTCTACAACCCTTCGCGCGCGTCGCGTGTCTTCTTGGGAGATCGGAGCTTTTGGCCGGTGTCCCCTCCGGACGCGTACGGAGGGACGACCCACACCTGCGCCCTGCTCCGAGGCCAACGTACGACCGAGCAAGGGGGAACCACCCATGCGTTCACGCATGTTCGCCACGGCGGCCGTCGCCGCCGCCTTCGTCATGGTCCCGGCAGGCAGCGCTCTCGCGGGCAGCGGACCGGCTCCCGCGCCGTCCGAGCGCGCCTCGTCCCAGTCCACGGCACCCACGCCCGAGGGGAACCCCTTGAGCAAGAGGGCTCAGGCCAGCGACGTCTGTTATGACGCCCGCCAGATCGGCGAGACGCGCCACATCAAGCAGGGCGGCGAGATCATCGCCTCCGTCAAGCACTTCAGCTCGTCCATTTGCGAAGCGGACTACAGCTATGTCTGGCTCTGGCAGAGTTTCGTCGACAAGGAGGACGACTACGACGTCAGCGCCGGCATGTTCAACTACGCGGAGGACGGGCAGCAGGGACAGGTGTCCTGGCCCAAGGACAACGGCCAGGAGTACTGGTCCGAGCGCTCGGACGCCTCGTACGACTGCAAGGCCGCGGTCGGCTCCGTCCGCCCGGCGGGCTCCGCCACCACGTACTCGGGGCAGACCGACAAGCGCTGCTGACGACGGAACGCGGCGGCGGCTCGGCGCCGGCCGAGCCACTGCCTGCGTACGACCGAAGGCGCCCCTGCCGTCTGCCGGACGGCGGGGGCGCTTGCGGCGTTCGTACGGGGTGGGCACCCCGTTTCGCCGGGCTCAGGGCCTGAGCAGTCCGCCGACCCACCAGTCGTGCGGGCGGCCGTCGTTGGCGATCACACGGTGCCGCAGGGTTCCCTCGACGGTGAAGCCCAGCTTCTCGGCGATGGCGCGCGAGCCGGTGTTCCCGACCATGGCCCACCACTCGATGCGGTGAACGTCGAGCGCGGCCCAGCCCCAGTCGCACAGCGCCCGCGCGGCCTCGGCCGAATAGCCGCGGCCGCGCTGCTTTTCGGCCGCCCAGTAGCCGAGTTCGAAGACGCCCAGGCTCAGCCTGGTGAGGCAGTACGAGCCGACGAACGCCCCGCCGTCCTTGCGGAAGGCACCGAGGGTGTAGTCCTTGTCCGTCGCCCACCCCTCGGGCCAGTCCTCGTACACGCGCTTCTCGGCGTCCTGCCGCCGGAAAGGCACGGGAACCGGCGTATAGAACTGGATGTCCTCGTCCTGGCAGGCGTCGTACACCACGTCGACGTCGCCGGGGGCGAATGCGCGCAGTACGAGACGTTCGGTCTCAAGAGTCACCGGATCCACCGCGCCAGTGTGCACGCCGACTGCGGGCGCTGGCCAGCGAATTATGTGCCCTCGCTGCCGTGCGCTGTGCTGATTCACATGGCACAGCGCAATTCGAGAATGTACGGGAAGAATTCAGGAGTTCAGGCGGGGAGAACTGATCCGGAGTTCAGGGAGAGGGATCGCGAGAACAGTTCCGGGTGAGCTGGACCGGGTGTCGAAAAGGGTGGCAGGATCGGGCGGGTTCACGTCAAGTCGCCTTGTTCTGAAGGAAATCTGATTCCCCATGCGTGCGTTTCCCGTAGTTGCCGTCGTTGCTGCTTCCGCCTTCCTGCTCGCCGGGTGTTCCGACGATTCCGACGGGTCCGGGAAGAAGGGGAAGCGGGCGGCGGACGCCGTGCAGGACGGGGCCGAGGATGCCGCGCAGGAGCCCGCCGGGGGCGGGCACACCGTGGTGTACGAGGCGACGTCCACCGGGGCGTTCGACGTGAAGTACTCCGGGGGTGAGGAGATGGGCGCCGAGAAGCAGGTGCCCGGTGCCAAGTCGCCCTGGAAGGTCACGCAGAAGACCGGCGAGGGCCAGGTGGTGGCCAGCATGACCGTGACCGGGACCGACGTCACGGCCGATGCCGTCGTCAGCTGCAAGCTGACGGTGGACGGCAAGGTCGTGAAGGAGGAGAAGAGCAAGCCCGGTGAGGCAGGTTTCGTCATGTGCGTGGGGAATCTGACCTGACTGCTGAGCGCGGGCCGGTGGGCTGAGCCCGGGCCGTACGCGGCCCACGCCGCGCCCGTACGGCAGCAGGCCCGCCCGTACGCGTACGTACGGGCGGGCCTCAGGGCCTCAGGGTCAAAGCCCCGCGGCGGCTCAGTCCGCCTTCGGCTCCTCCAGGCGCGGGAACAGCACCGCGCCCTTCGTGACCGTCGCGCCCGCCGGGAGCTGCCCCCAGCGGCCCGCGTCCTGGACCCGCTGGTCGCTCAGGGCGCCCAGCGCGGGCTCGGCGCCGAGGGAGTCCCAGAGCTTGCGGCAGGTGTCCGGCATCACCGCGTTGAGCAGGACCGCGCAGGCGCGGAGCGACTCGGCGGCGGTGTAGAGGATCGTCGCGAGCCGGGCCTGTGCCTCGGCGGACTCGTCCTTGGCGACCTTCCAGGGCGCCTGCTCGGTCAGATAGCCGTTGACCTGCTTGACGAAGTCGAAGACGGCCGCGATGCCGCCGGAGAAGTCCAGCTCGTCGCCGATGCGCCGGTCGGCCTCGGCCGCGGCGGTGGCCAGCCCGTCGGTGACGGCCTGCTCGGCGGGCCCGGCCGAGGCGGGCTCCGGGAGCTTGCCGTCGAAGTACTTGCCGACCATGGCCGCGACGCGTGAGGCGAGGTTGCCGAAGTCGTTGGCGAGCTCGCTGGTGTAGCGGGCGCTGAAGTCCTCCCAGGAGAACGAGCCGTCCTGCCCGAAGGCGATCGCCCGCAGGAAGTACCAGCGGTACGCGTCCACGCCGAAGTGCTCGGTGAGCTGCTGCGGCGAGATGCCGGTGAGGTTGGACTTCGACATCTTCTCGCCGCCGACCATCAGCCAGCCGTTCGCGGCGATCTTCCCCGGCAGCGGGAGGCCGTTCGCCATCAGCATCGCGGGCCAGATCACCGCGTGGAAGCGGAGGATGTCCTTCCCGACCAGGTGCACGTCCGCCGGGAAGACGTCCTCGAACCTGGCCTGGTCGGCGCCGTACCCGACGGCGGTGGCGTAGTTGAGGAGCGCGTCGATCCACACGTAGATGACGTGCTTGTCGTCCCACGGAACCTTGACGCCCCAGTCGAACGTCGAGCGGGAGATGGACAGGTCCTCCAGGCCCTGGCGTACGAAGTTCACGACCTCGTTCCGCGCGGACTCCGGCTGGATGAAGCCCGGGTTCTGCTCGTAGTGCTCCAGCAGCTTCGGGCCGTAGGCGGAGAGCCGGAAGAAGTAGTTCTCCTCCTGGAGCATCTCGACGGGCGTGCGGTGGATCGGGCAGAGCTTCTGCCCGGCGTACTCGCCCTCGCCGTCGAGCAGCTCGCCGTAGGTCTTGTACTCCTCGCAGCCCACGCAGTACGGCCCTTCATAGCCGCCCTGGTAGATCTCGCCGCGGTCGTACAGATCCTGTACGAACTCCTGCACCCGGGCCGTGTGCCGGGCCTCGGTGGTGCGGATGAAGTCGTCGTTCGCGATCTCCAGATGCCGCCAGAGGGGCTTCCACGCCTCCTCGACGAGCCGGTCGCACCACGCCTGCGGCGATACGCCGTTGGCCTCGGCGGTGCGCATGATCTTCTGACCGTGCTCGTCCGTGCCGGTGAGGTACCACACCTTCTCGCCGCGCTGCCGGTGCCAGCGCGTGAGCACGTCGCCTGCGACGGTCGTATAGGCGTGGCCCAGGTGGGGAGCGTCGTTCACGTAGTAAATGGGGGTCGAGACGTAGTACGTCTGCTGTCCCGTCTGCTCAGTTCCAGTGGCCGCCATGGTCGAAATCCTATCGGCCCGTGGGTGGCCGTCTCGCCTCGTTTACGCACGGTGACGGCGGTCGGCCAAGGGGTGTCCGCAGGGCGGGGGTGGGGTTTGTACCACCCCAGGTCGGCGGCAACCCCCATGGGCAGGGCAACTGCCGCTCCATAGCGTCAGTGTGGACACCGGACGGCAGGATCACGGCACCGGTGCGGGACTCGCGGAGGCAGCGGTGGCAAGCCGGCACACGTACGACGACACGGGGTGTCCGCGGTGGGACGGGGAGGCCGGGGGCGTACGGGTCCGCGGCGCGCGCGGCAGCGTGAGGGGCCGCGGCGTACGGGGAGGGCCGCGCTGATGTGGGCACTGGCCGTGCGCTCGCTGCGCCACCGCAAGGGCGGCTTCGCCGCCACCTTCCTCGCGCTGTTCTTCGGCGTCGTCATCGTGATGGCCTGCGGCGGCCTGCTGGAGACCGGCGTCCGGAACAACGCGCCGCCGGAGCGGCTCGCCCGCGCCGACGTGCTGGTCACCGGCGACCGCTCGTACGGGCTGCCGGGCCGGAGTGCCGACGACGCGGAGTCCGCCGTGCTGGAGGAGCGGGTGCCGGTGGACGGCGCGGCGCTGGACGCGGTGCGCGGGGTGGACGGCGTCGGTACGGCCGTCGCGGAGCGGACCTTCGACGCGGCGCTGCTCACGGAGGGCGGCGGGCGTACGGACGTGCGCGGGCACGGCTGGGCGTCGGCGCCGCTGGCACCGTACGAGCTCCAGGGCGGCGGAGAGAGCGACGGAGAGAGCGGCGCTCGCAAAGGCCGCGCGCCCCAGGGCCCCGACGAGGTGGTGCTCGACGCGCGTACGGCCCGCGCCGCGCACGCCGGGGTCGGGGACCGGGTGCGGCTGGCCGCGCACGGCGGCTCCGCCGTGTACACGGTGACCGGCATCGCCTCGCCGCGCGTGGAAGGCGGCGTCGAACGGCACACCGTCTTCTTCTCCGACGCGCGGGCCGACGCGCTCGCGGGCGGCGAGATCGCGGACATCGCGGTCACGGCCGCTTCGGGGCAGGACGTGGGCGAGCTGGCGTCCCGTGTCGGGGACGCGCTCGACGGCACCCCGGTCAAGGTCGTGACCGGGGACGACCGGGGCGCCGTCGAGTATCCGGAGGTGCTGTCCGGGCGGGAGCAACTGATTCCGCTGGCCGCCGTGTTCGGCGGGCTGGCGGCGCTTGTCGCGGTCTTCGTCGTGTCCGGCACGGTCGCGCTGTCTGTGCAGCAGCGGCAGCGGGAGTTCGCGCTGATGCGCGCCGTCGGCGGTACGCCGCGGCAGCTGCGCCGGATGCTGCTCGGCGAGACGCTGATGGTGGCCCTGCTGGCGGCGGCGCTGGGCTGGTTCGCGGGGCCGCCGGCCGGCGAGTGGCTCTTCGAGCGGCTGGTGAACGGGGGCATGGTCGCGCACGTCGTCGAGTACCGCTCCGGCTGGGTGCCGGCCGTCGCCGCTGGCGGCGCGCTGCTGCTCACGGCGCTGGCCGGCGGCTGGGCCGGGGCCCGCCGGGGCGTGCGCGCGCGGCCGACGGAGGCGCTGGCGGAGGCGGCGCAGCAGGAGCGGTGGCTGCACCCGGTGCGGCTGATCCTCGCGCTCGTGTTCCTGGGAGGCGCGGCGGCGCTGGCGATCATCACGGTCAAGGTGTTCGACGGGCCGATCGCGGCCAGCACCGCGGGGCCCACAGTGATGGCCGCGGCGATGGGGCTGGCGCTGCTCGGGCCCGGCCTCACCAAGCTGATGATGCTGCTGCTGTCCGGGCCGGTGCGCGCGTTCAGCGGCGTCGGCGGAGAGCTGGCCGTGCTCAACTCGCGGGCCCGCGCCGTCCGGCTGGCCGCCGTCGTCACCCCGATCATGTTGGCCACAGGCATGGCCACCGGGCAGCTGTATCTCCAGACCACCCAGGTCGCCGCCGGCGAGGAGGCGTTCCAGGAGCATCTGCGCGCGGACGCGGTGGTCAGCTCGGCGGCGGGCGGCGTCGATCCGGCGCTGCTCGACACGGTGCGGCGTACGGACGGCGTGGCGGCGGCGAGCGCGTACGTCACGAGCACCGGCTTCGTGGAGCGCGGCAAGGCCGGCAACGGCAGCGGCGGTGAGAACGGCGGCAGCGGTGCCGAGCGCGGCACCGGCGAGGACGGGCTGCCGCTCCAGGGCGTGAGCGCGGAGGGCGTCACCAAGACCACGTCCGTCAGCGCGACTTCGGGCAGCCTCGCGCACCTGCGCGGCCGTACGATCGCACTGCCCGAGTCGGAGGCGTCGGCGTACGGCGTCGCGGTGGGCGACACCGTACGGCTGCGGCTGGGCGACCGCGCCCGGGTGGACGTACGGGTCGTCGCCCTCTTCGAGGGCCGCGCCGGGTACGGGTCCGCGCTGACCCCCGCCACCCTGCTCGCCCCGCACACCACGGACGGGCTGCCGGAGCAGATCCTCATACGGGCGGAAGACGGCGCGGACCCGGCCGGCCCGCTCGCCGAACTGGCCGCGCGGCACCCCGGGCTGGCGGTCGCCGACCGGGACGCGCTGCTCGACGCGAACGCCGAGGACGTGCGGACGCAGGCGTGGATCAACTACCTGATGGTCGGCATGATCGTCGCCTACACGGCGATAGCCGTCGTCAACTCGCTGGTCATGGCGACCCGTAACCGTCGCCGCGAGTTCGGACTGCAGCGGCTGGCGGGCGCCACCTCCGGGCAGGTGCTGCGGATGGTGACGATAGAGGCGCTGCTGGCCACGGCTATGGGGGTGGTGCTGGGGACGCTGGCGGCGTCCACATCGCTGATCCCGTTCAGCGTGGCGGCGGCGGACAGTTGGTGGCCGTCGGGGCCGCTGTGGATCTACGGCGCGATCGTCGCCACCGCGGCCGGGCTCGCGCTGTCGGCCACGCTGCTGCCCACCTGGGCCGCGCTCCGGTCGCGGCCCGCGCAGGCGGCGCTGGCCGCGGAGTGAGCGCGGGAGCGGACTGAACGCGGGAGCGGGGGTGAGCGTGGGAGCGGAGCGAGGCTGACCGGGGCAGGTGTCCACCGGATGTTCTTTATGAACGCAATCTCGGCCGGGCGCTGCTTTGTGACTAGCGTCACGCGGCAGCCCCGCAAGACCCGCCGATGGTTGAGGAGCACGCCGTGGACACGAGCCGCCGCACGCTGCGGAGACACAGACCGCGCAGGAAGCTGACGGGCGCACTGGCCGCCGCCTGCCTGCTGGCCGGCCTTGTACCGGGCGCGACCGCCGCGTACGGCGCGGAAGACGGAGCGCCGGCCGCATCCCGTACGCCGGCGCGGTCCGCACCGCCCGCACCCGCCGGCTGCCCGGACGGAATCCCCGCCGGCACCGACTGCTACGGCGGCCGGGACGCCAACGGCGCCTACTACACCGTCGCCGTCCCCGCCGACTGGAACGGCTCCCTCGTGATGCACGCGCACGGCGGGCCCGACCTCGGCGCGGCGTCACCGGAGCGCAGCAGCGAGGACCTGTCCCGCTGGTCGGTGCTGGTCAAGGAGGGCTACGCGTGGGCGGGTTCCTCGTACCGGCGCGGTGGCTACGGCGTCCGGATGGCCGCCGAGGACACCGAGAACCTGCGGCGGCTGTTCGTCGGCACGTTCGGGCAGCCGCACCGGACGTACGTACACGGCCAGTCGTGGGGCGGCAACGTCGCGGCGAAGGTCGCCGAGACGTACGCGGACGCGCCCCGCGGCGGTGAACGGTCCGGTGGCGAGCGCTCCGGTGGCGAGCGCTCCGGTGGTGAACGGTCCGGTGGTGAACGGCCCGCCTACGACGCCGCCCTGCTCACCAACGGCGTGCTCGCCGGCGGTTCGCGCGGCTACGACTACCGCGTCGACCTGCGCGCGGTCTACCAGTTCTACTGCCGCAACCACCCCCGCCCCACCGAGGAGCAGTACCCGCTGTGGCGCGGCCTGCCCGCGGGCTCGGAGCTGACCAAGGACGAACTCCGGTCCCGCGTCCAGGAGTGCACCGGCGTCGACTCCGTACCCGAGGACCGTACGGACGCCCAGCGCCGGAACCTCGCGAACATCCTGTCCGTCACGGAGCTGCCGGAGCGGACACTGGTCTCGCACCTGTCGTTCGCGACGTTCACCTTCCGCGACATCGTCGCGGAACGGCTCGACGGCCGTAACCCGTTCTCCAACCGGGGTGTGCGCTATACGGGTTCGAGCGACGACCGGGCGCTGAACCGCGGCGTCCAGCGGTTCGACGCCGACCCGTCCGCCGTCCGCGACCTGTCGTACGACAGCGACCTCACCGGCCGGGTGCCGATCCCCGTGCTGACGCTGCACGCCGCCGACGACCCGACGGCGTTCGTGGAGCACGAGGCGGCGTACCGCGCGAGCCTGGAGGGCGGCGGCAGCGCGCGGAACCTGGTGCAGACGTTCACGCGGGAGAGCGAGCACAGCGCGCTGAGCGACTCCGAGTACGCGGCCGCGATGGGTTCGCTGTCGGCGTGGGTGGAGGACGGGCGGAAGCCGACGCCCGCGGGCGTGGCCGCGTCCTGCGCCGCGTACGACCGCGCGTACGGCACGGGGTGCTTCTTCGACCCCGGCTATGTGCCCGGCGACTACGCGTCGCGCGTGTACGCGCGGCCGGGCGGACTGCAGTGGCCCGCGCTGACCGCCGAGCAGGCCGAACGGTGGGAGCGCTGGGGGAACGTGGGCATCGAGCCCTGACCCGTCGGACGCCAGGCGTGACGCCGCCGGGCGCGCCCCGTCGAAGCGGTGACTGCGGTGTACGGCCCCCACGGGCCGTACACCGCCCGTCTGTTGGGGCGTCGCCTCGGGCCACCCGCCCCGCCCGGCGCGGACAGCAGTAGCGACTCCGCCAGGAACCGGCTGCGCGTCTGCCCCCGCCGCGCTCGGTCACCCCGCCTCCCTCGCCCGCGAGCCGGGTTCGTCGGTCAGCACCACCCGCCCCACGTACGGCAGGATGCGGACCATCGCCGGGTCGTGGTCGAGCGGGACCAGCACCGGGAGCCCGCCGGTGCGGCGGCGCAGCGCGGCGACGACCTCGGTGACGGTCACGTCGGGTGGCGGCGCCCAACGGCCGCCGTTCGCCCGCGGGGTGGCGAGGCACGGGAACGGGCCACCGGACTGCGTGCGGGCGAGTAGCCGTTCCAGACCGTCGCGCACGGCGTCGGCCAGCCGCAGACCGCACGCGACCTCCACGACCGTGCCGTCGAGCGCCAGTCCCACGGCCGGCACGCCGCCGGTCGCGGTGGTGAGATCGAAGCACTCGACTTGGTGGCCATGGGCGGTGAGCAGCCGCCGGCAGCGTCTGCTCGCCGGGTCCGGGACGCGCACGTCCCAGCCGTCCAGCGGCACGAACTCGGCCTCGGCGGCGCCCAGGGCCGACTCCCGGCAGTGCGCGAGCAGCCCGGCGGTGACCATCTCCGTCCAGTCGCGGCCGAAGCACACGCCCAGCGGCAGGTCCGGGGGAGCCTCCAGCCGGGGCTCACCCGGCCGGACCGCCGTGTAGCCGCCCCGCGCCGTGAACTCCTGCGGCGGCGCGGGGAAGACCGCGTACGCGTCGACGGGACACGGCTCGCCGTCGTGCAACCGCAGTCCCCACAGCGCCGGTTCGGCGCCGGAGGCAAGCTCGGCGCGTTCCCCGCTCGTGCGTTCCCCTCCCGTGCGTTCCCCTCCCGCGCGCTCCCCTCCCATATGGGGCGCCGCCGTGACGAAGCGGCGCGGGTCGGGCGCCAGCGCGCTGTACGCCGCGACTGCCCGCATGGCCGTCCGGCGGTGCGCCGTGGCGGCGTCCGGGCCATGGCCGGTGATCACCGTGTGCCGACGGTCGGAGGACGGATCGGCGACGACGGCGCGCGCCATGCGCAGCGGCAACTGCGGGAGGCCGCCCTCGTCGAGGCTGCGGATCGGCCCGAACCGCCGGTCGACCGCCGCCGCCACCCGGGCGGAGAACAGCCCGTCGGACCACCGGGGTCCGTGCCGCAGCGCCTGCACGGCACGGACGAAGCCCGCGCGGGACTGCGGTGCCGCGTCGCGTGTGCGGGGGTGGGGCAGGACATGGTGCCGGGTCAGCTCCAGGGACCGCGTGTCGAGCGCCCGTACGCGGGGGTCGGGGGTCTCCGGCGCCGCGCTTGTCTCCGTCACCGTGCGGAAGAGTTCGAACACGAGCTGGTTCGCGAGGAGTTGCACCACCACCCGGTGCGCGGGGAGCCGGGGAGCGGCGCGGAAGGCCGCCCTGTCCGGGGCGCGCAGCCGCCGCCACACCGAGGACCAGTCCGGCCCGCCGCCGGCCACAAGCAGCACGCACCACTTCGAGACCAGCGCCTGGACAAGGGGGACGCCGCGTTCGGCGCAGGCCGCGGCGAGCACGCAGGCGCGGGTGAGCGCCGCCGAGTCGAAGGCGTGCAGGACGAAGTCGGCGCCGCCCAGCTCGACATGGTGCCCCTGGGCGCGAGCGGCCTCCCGCCGGGAGGAGCGGGCGGTGCGGCCGGGGGCCGCGTCGGGAGACGTCGCCAGGTCCGTCACCCCGCTACGGGCCAGGGCGCGTACGCAGTCGGCGACCAGCGGCCCGGTGCCGATCACCAGCACCTTGCCGCCGCGACAACGGTCCAGGGCCGCGTACGCGCGCTCGGGGCCGAGCACGGACTCGGCGAACGGCCGGAGCCCGCGGTCGCCTTGGCGCTGCCCGCGCCGCTCGGGCCCGCCGCCCCGCCGGTGCACGGGCCCGGACGCCGGCCCGGACGGTGACTCATGCACCGGCTCATGCACCGGCTCATGCACCGGCTCGGGCGGCGGCTCGGGCGGTGACTCGTCCACCGGCTCGGACCGCGGCTCGTGGGGCGGCTCGTGGGGCGGCTCGGGTGGCGGCTCGGGTGGCGTACCGTCCGAGGCCAGCTCCGTGGTCCGCACCAGGCCGCGTGCGGCGAGCACTTCGAGCACCTGCACCATCATCGAGGCGTGGCCGTTCACGGGCGGACCTGTCTGCTCGCCCGCTGCGTGGAAGCCGTCGAGCCGGGCCGCGAACGGCGGTTTCACGGCCCGCTCCGTACGGCGCCGCCACCGGTGGACGCCAACTCGCCCGGCGTGGGCAGCAGCACGTCCGTGGCCATCACGCCGTACAGGTCCTCGGCGGTGTTGGCCGCGAGATGGCACAGCAGGTAGCGCTCGACCGGAGGCAGCCCCAGCCGGGTGAGCTGGAGGTAGGTGCAGTCGAGAACCAGCCGGTACTGGTCGAACCAGCTCCGGTCGACCACGAAGCCCGGCGGCCGTCGAGGGCTCTGGAACGGGCTCTTCCGGAGCAGCTCGGCAACAGGCTCGTCCCTCTCCGGCGAACGGCCCGCCCCAGGCGGGTCCATGGACAGCTCCCCCTTCGCGATCAGTTCGGCGCCACGGCGCAGCGTGGGCCCGGCGGCATCCAGCCAGCGGTGTATGAACGGCGACCCGCCGACCGGGTCAGGCCTCGTGTCGACCGCGTGCAGCACTGTCCGCACGTGCCGGGCGAGCGTCTTCGCATGGGCGACGTAGTGCAGGTCCCAGGCCGGACGCAGACCCTTGGCCTCCGGCCACCAGGACAGGAACGCCTCCGCGTGGGAACGGAAGGACACGAAGCCGCGCCGGAACCCGGCCCCGCCGGACAGCCCGTGTGCCGAGGCGATCAGCAGGTCGAAGGACAGCTGGGCCAGCCTCCCCTCGTCGCCCCGCACATGGCGCACCATGTCGAAGCTGAGCGGGGTGGTCGCGGCGTAGAAGTCGGCGAGCAGGTCGGCGGCGGCCCGGGTGCCGCCGAGGATGTGCTCGCGTGAGTCGTACGGGGCCTCCCGGATGGAGTTGTCGGGGAACAGCGGAGTGAGCGTGCCGGGCTCCTGCTCCAGCTCCGCGAGCCGCCGGTGCTGGTGGGCCAGCGCGGCGGTGTCGACCCTGGCACGGGACGGGTGCTCGGCCAGATACGGCGGTATGAGGGCGTCCAGCGCGGGCAGCACCGTACGGGCGAAGACATGGGGCTCGGCGTGCACGTTGATCCGTACGTGCGGGCCCCGCAGCCAGTGGAGCAGATAGTGCACGTTGTCCACGTGCGGGGATATCAGCTCCACCAGTGGACGCACGGCGTCCAGCAGCAGACCGCTCTTGTCCGTGTCGTAGTAGTGGATGTGGAAGCTCCGCCACATCACGCCCCCTCCGTCGCGGTCGCGTTGGCGTCCGCGTACTCGTGCTGCCTTCGGTGACACCGGCGTTGGCGCTGGCCGCGGCGGCGGGCGGACATGCGTCGGGGAGGTGACGCGTAAGTCCGCCCGCCTGGTCGGTCGGCCGCTACCAGCGGGCCCTGACTGTCCTGGGCCGTCTGCCGTGAGCCGCGCGTCTGCACGGCGGGAGCTCTCGGCGCCCGCCGTGAAGTCCCCCCGCTTGCCTCACGCGCAGAAGTGACGCGTCCCTATCGCCAGGGGTTCGACGACGAGTGCGCTCTCGTGGGCCATGGTCTCCCCCTTTCGTGGAAGGAATGCGGGCTGCTGCCGTCCGTCCGAAGGGCGGCGCGAGGTGGCGCGGCGGCATCGCGAACAGGACTGTTTTCCCCGGAAATTCAGTCTCTGTAACGCGAAATGAACGTTACCAGCGGCCCGTTGACCTGCGCCAGTCCCGCATTCGGGTGACGGGTTGCATTCCGTTTGTGCGCGTGCGCCCCCTTGGTGCTCCGGCGCGAAACGCACGGAATTTTCGCGTCCGGAAGGCGGCATTGCCTTTAGCCAACGGCTGCCGTTGAGTGCGTCTGAACCGGTCGCGCATTCACTCGAATTGGGAATTCCGGGGCCGGTGCGTGCCGCCCGCTTCTCCCGTGCGCCCCTGAGCGCCGGGCATGCGCCTCAGGTGGCACGCCCGGGACCGTCATCGGGGTGTCGGAGCCGGAATGGCCCGGCCGAGCGTAAGCGCGCCGCGCATGCGGCATTCCGGCGGCAATCCGAATTCCCCCGGCGGCTATCGGCAGTTCAGCCGAACTGATCCGCAGAGCATGTTCTGCCACCTGGCCTTGAGCGGACGCGGTATGGCAGTCTCTGCTGACCGTTCATGAACATGATGAACGCGAGGGCGACCACGCCTGCCGCGCCGAGTGCGCCGGCCGGCTCCCTCCACACTCTCCCCTTCTGGCGGGGAACGCGAAGCATTCGCGAATCAACGATGTGACCGATGAAGGAATCTCTCGTGCGGAAAACAACGTCAATAGCCGCCGTCGCTGCCGCCGTACTGGCACTCACGCTGACCGGCTGCGGTGAGGACGACGACAAGGGTTCGGGGGCGCCGGAGAAGTCGGCGCAGGCGGGCGGCAGTCAGGACGGCGGCACGGAGTCGGCCGGTCCGGGCGGCGAGAGCGACGCCCCCTCCTCGACGCCGAGCCCGCGCGCGAGCGACAAGGCCGACAAGGCGGGGGAGGCCGACAAGGCAGACGAGGCCGGTCAGGCCCGCGAGAAGAACCAGGCCGACGGGGGCGACGACGCCAAGGCCCCCCGCCCCAGCCGCACGAGCGGCGACGGCTCCAGCGGTTCGAGTGGTTCGAGTGGTTCGGGCGGCTCCGGCGGTACGGGCGGCGGCGGAGGAGACCGCGGGCCCGTGAACGTGCAGGGCAAGTGGTACGTCCCGATCCGCCTGGACGGCAAGTTGGTCGTGATGACGGTCAACGGAACCTCGTTCAGCATCACCAACGGCGGCAAGTCCTGCAACGGGACCATCAGCGCCGGCATGGCGGTCAGGGCCGACTGCGGAAGCGTCAACAACGGCACCGCCTCCGTCGGTGACGGCGGCGAGACGCTCACGTTCAACTGGCAGAACGGCCGGCCCGACAAGTTCGTCCGCACGCCGCCGTCCGCGTAACAGCGTCACGGCGTCACGGCGTCACGGCGTCACAGCGTCACGGCGTCACCGCGGCGTACGGGGCGGGGCGGTGACAGTGCGGGCGGCGCTCCCTCCCGCCGCCCGCACCCGTCCCGTCCCCCTCAACCCGCCTTGCCCTGCGTGCTCTTCTCGCCCTGTACGGCCTCCGCGGTCTCCGACGCGACCTGCACGTACGCCGCCAGCGCCTGCGCGATGTGCTCCTCGGCGGCGCCCTTGTCGATGCCGAGCCGGTGCAGGACGCCCGTGCCGTCCTCGTGCTCGAGGAGGGCGAGCAGCATGTGCTCCGTTCCGATGTAGTTGTGGCCGAGGCGCAGGGCTTCCCGGAAGGTGAGTTCCAGCGCCTTCTTGGCCTGCGCGTTGTACGGGATCAGGCTCGGCACCTCGTCGGCCGCGGGCGGGAGGACGGCGCTCGCGGCCTCCCGTACGGAGTCCAGCGTCACGCCCTGTGCGGTGATCGCCGCCGCGGCGAGCGCTTCCGGTTCGGCGAGCAGGCCGAGCACCAGGTGTGCGGGGCACATCTCGTCGTTGCCCGCAGCGTGGGCCTCGTTCTGGGCGGCCATGATCACGTTGCGGGCGCGCAGCGTGAACCGGTTGAAGCCCTGGCTCGGATCGAGATCGCCCGCTTCGCCCGAGCCCTTCGGCACGAAGCGCTTCTGGGCCGCCTGCCGGGTGACGCCCATGCTCTTCCCGATGTCCGACCAGGAGGCGCCGGAACGGCGCGCCTGGTCCACGAAGTGACCGATCAGGTGGTCGGCCAGCTCACCGAGGTGGTCCGCCGCGATGACGGCGTCGGAGAGCTGCTCGAGGGCGTCGGAGTGGGCCTTCTTGATGGCTTCGATGAGGTCGTCGAGCCGGACCGGATTCGTCATGCCTACGGGGTTCGGATTCGTCATGTGTCAACGGTAGGTTGACACTTCGAGGAGCGTCAACCCTGAGTTGACAGTCCACCGCGGCGATGGTGTACGGGCTCGGCTGAGCACGCCCGCCTCGGCGAAGGGCGCGGACGAACCGCTCGGCTTCACGTACTGAGCGTGGCCGCGGACGAGGCCGTTGGCGGTGGGGTGCTAGCCGTGTCGAGGAAGCCGAGGAAGTCGCGGAAGGCCCGTTCCGTACGGGCGGTGTCGCCCGTCGCGTCGAGGTCCATGAGGAGTCCGCGGATGACGCCGAGAACGAGCGTCGCGAGCTCCGGCCGCCCGATGCCGCGCAGGCCGTCCTCGAGCGGCCCGAGCCAGTCGGTCGTCGCGGTGCGCCGGAAGTCGGGCCACAGCTGCTGTTCCGCGCTCTCGCGCAGCTGACCGAACATCCGCAGATACGGCTGCCCCTCCGGCCCGGTGATCGACTTCCAGGCGCGGTGCAGGGTGGCGGTGTACGGCTCGCCGGGCCGTGCCCGCAGGAGGTCGCCGAACGTGTCGAGCTGGCGTTGCCGCGCGCGCCCGAGGACGGCCCGCAGCAGGGCGTCGCGGGTGCCGAAGTGGTAGATGAGCATGCGGGCGGAAGTGCCGGTGGCGGTGGCCAGCGGCTCCAGCCGGTCGGGGAGGCCGTGCGAGAGGGCGTGGTCGGCGCAGGCGTCGAGGAGCCTCTCCTTGATGTGCGGCTGCGGTCGTCGGCCCATGCCCTCACTTTTTCACGTAACAACCATTACGTCTATCGTCGTCAGAGAGGCAGCCAGGACAGTCAGGGCAGCCGAGGCAGCAAAAGCCGGACGTGGACGTGGAGGCAGCGATGAGGGTCGTGTTCGTGCATGGGGCCTGCGTGCGGGACGGGTCGTGGTGGTGGCACGGCACCGCCGGGCTGCTGCGGGAGCGGGGAGTGACGAGCGTGGCCCCGCCGCTGCCGAGCTGCGGTGAGCCGGGCCTGCCCGCGGGCGGCCCGGAGGGGCCCGCCGACGGCGCGGAGCTCCCCGCCGGTGGCCCGGAGCTCCCCGTCGGCGGTGCGGGGCTGCCCGAGGACGTCGCCGCGGTACGGCAGGTGCTGCGGGACAGCGACGAGCCGACCGTCGTGGTCGCCCACAGCTACGGCGGCATCGTCACCGCGGAGGCCGCCGCGGGCATCGGTTCGGTGCGGCACCTGCTGCTGGTGTCCAGCTATCTGCCCGAGGCCGGGCAGAGCCTGTCGGATTTCGGGGACGGCGGCCCCGCCCCGTTCCTCGACGTGGACCCCGACGCGGGCACGTTCGGGGTCCGGCCCGAACTGCTCGTGGACACGTTCCTGCACGACTGCGGCCCCGAGGTCCAGGCGCGGGCGGCGGACCACCTCGCCCGGCAGAGCCTGCGGGTGACCGGGCAGCCGGCCGGGGCCGCCGCGTGGCGGCAGCTGCCCTCGACGTACCTGGTCTGCGCTCAGGACCGGGGCACTCCGCCGCGGCTGCAGCGCGAGTACGCCCGCCGGGCAGGCAGCGTCGTCGAGCTCGACGCGGGCCACCACCCGTTCCTGTCCCGGCCCGAAGCGGTCCGGGACCTGGTGCTGAGCCTGTGACGTACGGGTCGCGCCGACGTACGGGACGTGCCTCCGCGATCGAACAGCCCAGGCAACAGCCCAGGCAACAGCCGAGGGAGCAGCCCAGGCAACGGCCCAGGGAACAGCTCCGCCCCAACGGGAAGGAATCGCGCCCCGGTTCACCGTGCATTCATCTCGCCTTCGCCCCCCGGCGGGGCCGTGCCCATAGCGTCACGCACGGCGTAGCTCGAAGATCCGGAGGGGACCCATGCGTGAACTGTTGCCGTTCGTCGGCTCACACCCCGGCGGAAGATCCGCCCTCACCTGCCGCTACCGCTGCGGTGACGCCTGCTTCCACGAGGTGCCGAACAAGAGCGGCAACGAGTACCTCGGCGACGTCATCGCCGGTGCCCTGTCGCGCCGTTCGATGCTCGCCGCCGGTGCCGTCGGCACGGTGGTCGCGGCCACCGGCGCCACTGTCCTCGGGTCCGCGGCGCCGTCCGCCGCCCAGGGGCAGCGGCCCGGAGCGGGGGCCGACGGCCGGGCGGGGGCCGCGCACGGCGGCGAGGCGGCGCGCGGACTCCGGTTCGCGCCGGTCGCGCCCAACACGCGGGACGCCGTGGTCGTTCCCGAGGGCTACGTGCAGGACGTGCTGATCCGCTGGGGCGACCCGGTCCTCGCGGGCGCGCCCGTCTTCGACCCGGACCGGCAGACGGCGCGGGCGCAGGCCCTCCAGTTCGGCTACAACTGCGACTACATGGCGGTGCTCGACCTCTCGCACGGCGGCGGGCACGGCACGTACGGCGGTCACGGCCGGCACGGCGGCCAGCTGCTCGTGGTCAACCACGAGTACACGACCGAGGTGATGATGTTCCGCGGCTACGACGCGGACAATCCCACCCGTGAGCAGGTCGAGATCGCCTGGGCCGCGCACGGCCTCACCGTCCTGGCGGCCGAGGAGCAGCGCGGCGGCCGGCTCACCGCCCTGCCCCGGCACCCGCTGAACCGCCGCATCACCGCGACGACGCCGTTCGAGCTGACCGGCCCGGCCGCCGGCGGCGAGCTGCTGCGCACCACCGCCGACCCGGAGGGCCGTACGGTCCTGGGCACCCTGAACAACTGCGGCGGCGGCATCACCCCGTGGGGCACGGTGCTGTCCGGCGAGGAGAACTTCAACCAGTACTTCGCGAACGCCGACGCCGTCACCGACCCCGCCACCAAGGAGCGGCTGGCGCGTTACGGCCTGGAGGGCGGCGCGTCGGAACGCAAGTGGGAGGCGTACGACGACCGGTTCGACCTGTCCAAGGAGCCGAACGAGGTCAACCGCTTCGGCTGGGTCGTCGAGATCGACCCGTACGACCCCGAGTCCACGCCGCGCAAGCGGACCGCGCTGGGCCGCTTCAAGCACGAGGCCGCCGAGCCCCGGTTGACCCGCGACGGGCGCGCGGTGCTGTACATGGGGGACGACGAACGGTTCGACTACCTCTACAAGTTCGTCTCCAAGGAGCGCATGCGCCGCGGCCACGGCAGCCGGGTACGCGAGCACAACGCGAAGCTGCTGGACGAAGGCACGCTGTACGTCGCGAAGTTCAGCGGTGACAGCCCCGCCGGCGAGATCGACGGCACCGGGAAGCTGCCGGAGGACGGCGAGTTCGACGGGCGCGGCGAGTGGATCAGGCTGGCCGGCGGCGACCGCTCGTACGTGGACGGCATGACCGCCGAGGAGGTGTACGTCTACACGCGGATCGCCGCCGACAAGGCGGGCGCCACCAAGATGGACCGCCCGGAGGACGTCGAGCCGAGCCCGCGCAGCGGCAAGGTGTACGTGGCACTGACCAACAACACCGACCGCGGCAAGGACGGCAAGGCCCCGGCCGACGAGGCCAACCCGCGCAACGGCAACAAGCACGGCCAGGTCCTGGAGCTCGCCGAGCACCGCGACGACCCGGCGGGCACGCGGTTCGCCTGGCGGCTGTTCCTGGTCTGCGGCGACCCGGAGGATCCCAGCACGTACTTCGCGGGCTTCCCCAAGGAGCGGGTCAGCCCGATCTCCTGCCCGGACAACCTCGCGTTCGACCCGTACGGGAACCTGTGGCTCGCGACGGACGGCAACGC
This sequence comes from Streptomyces armeniacus, assembly GCF_003355155.1. Classification (NCBI taxonomy): domain Bacteria; kingdom Bacillati; phylum Actinomycetota; class Actinomycetes; order Kitasatosporales; family Streptomycetaceae; genus Streptomyces; species Streptomyces armeniacus. The sequence goes on from NZ_CP031320.1 coordinate 662,655, forward strand.
GCTCGAGAGCAACGACGGGCTGTTCGGTGTCGCCGTACGGGGGCGGCGCGAGGGCGAGGTCAAGCAGTTCCTGACGGTGCCGAAGGGCGCGGAGGTCTGCGGTCCGGTCGTCACGGAGGAACGCGTACTGGTCGCGGTCCAGCACCCCGGCGAGGTGGACGGCGCGAGCGCGGACAAGCCGGCGTCGCAGTGGCCGGACGGGCCGGGCAAGGCGGTGCGGCCGTCGGTCGTCACGGTGCGCGCGGAGGACGGCGGCCCGATCGGGGCGTAGCCCCGCGGGCCGGCCCGTCCGGCGTTCGAGGACGGCCCTCAGCCACGGTCACGCGTGTCCGCTGCTGGGGGCGGCCTCAGCCACATCAAGCCCGTCCGGCGTTACGTGATGTCCGTGACCGTCACGGTGACCGTCACACGTGGTGGCGGCCCCGCGAGGGCCCCGCGCACCGCCGTCTCGACCGCCGCCCGTACCGCCCGCGTCACGGCCGCCGCCTGGTGGCCGCGCAGGACCGCGAGGTGCAGCTGTACGTGCCAGCCCTCCGGGTCGTGCGTGCGCCGGGCCCGTACGCCCGGTGCGCGGGAACGGGTGGTGCCCTTGCGCGCGCCGTTCCCCGTGCCGCGTACGAGGTCGGCCAGGCCGGGCCGCAGGAAGGCGACGCCGTCCGTGGCCGCGGCGGCGTCCGACGCGGCGTGCACCACGCGTGTCCGGGTGTCCTGCTGTGTCGTCACCGCGGCCACCCCCCGTCGTGCTGTCCGCTCTCCGTGAGTACGTCGATGACCCGTACGTCGATGGACCGCACGTCCATCCCGAGCGTCTCTTCCGCCGCCTCCGCGACCCGTTCCCGTACCGCCTCCGCCAGCTCTGGCACCGGCCGGGACAGGTCGCTCGCAACGTCGAGACGCACCCGTACGGGGCCGCGCGGCGCCGTTCCGCCCGGCAGCGGCAGCGGCGCCCGCCAGCCGCCGGTGTCCGCGCCACCGTCGTCGCCCCCGTCGGGGTCGAGTGGCGTGATACGGCAGCTGCCCGCCCGTACGCCGGGCAGCGTTTCGGCCGCCGTACGGAACGCCTTCGCCGCGGCCGCCTCCACGATCCACGCGTCCTCGTCCGCGGCGCCGAGCGGCAGCGTACGGCCGGGGCGCAGCTCCAGCCGTACGATCTCCATCACCCGCGTCGCGACCGCCTCCGCCCCTGCGGCGGCCGTGCCGTCCGGGCCGGTGTCGCCGGCGCGTTCGGCGTCCTCGGAGCGGGCGGAGCGCACGTAGCCGTCGAGTACGCGCAGCCCGTCCAGCGCGGCGGTGCAGTGCGGGCAGTGGGCGGTGTGCGGGTCGTCGGCGAGGTGCCCGTCGTCCCAGGCCTCCCACACGTCGCGCAGGGTGCGGCCGCAGGGCAGCAGGTCGTCGTCTCGGGGCGCGCCGTTCCCCGGCGGCCCGTCGCCGGGCGTGCCGCTGCCGGGCGGCGGCCCGTGGTCCGCGCTCATCGCCATGCGCCCATCGCCTCCGTCAGGTAGCGCCGTACGCGGAAGATCCGGCCGCGGACGGCGGAGTGACTGATGCCCACCGCCTTCGCGATGTCCTCGTACGGCAGTCCGTGCAGTTCACGCAGCACCCAGCAGGCGCGTTGGTCCGGGGGCAGCCGGGAGAGTACGCCGGACAGCTCCCGGAGTGCCACGGCCGCCTCGGCGGCCCGCACCGGTGACACCTCGTGCTCGGGGGCGGCCGGCTCCGGGACGGCGTCCAGATCCGTGCTGGGCCGCCGGGAACGCAGCTGGTTGAGACAGCGGTTGGTGACGATCCGGTACATCCAGGTGAGGAACGCGGAGTCGCCACGGAACTCCGGCAGCCTGCGCCACGCGCTGACGAAGGACTCCTGTACGGCGTCCTCGGCGTCGGCGCGGTCGCCGAGCAGCCGGTGTGCGAGCTGGAGGAGTACGGGGCTGTGGCGGCGTACGAGGACCTCGAAGGCGCTCTCGTCACCCTCCCCGGCGCGTACGGCCAGCAGCGCGTCGTCGTCGGGAACGGGCACCGTACGGTGCTGCCGGGCGCGCCCGTCCGGTGCGGGATCGTGCACCGTACGGGGGCCGCCGCCGTGGTCTTCCGGCACGCACCGCCTCCTCTCACTCGCCCTCTTGGACACGCGGGGGAGCGCGTCGTCACGGGCGACGGCGTACGGGTACCCGCGAAAGTCCGTCCCTCGCGACGAATATCCGGATTCCGCGTGACGCCCCGTGCACAGGCGTGTCCAATCGGGTGTGAGGGAGAGCGCGTGAGGAGAGCGGACGCTCTGCGGACCGACGGCGGACGACCAGCGGACGATCGATGACCGAGTGAGCAACGACGGAGGAGACCTCCCATGGCGACCAGTACAGCTTCCCCCGGCGCCGCGAGCCCGAAGGTGCCGGCAGGCGACGCGGACGCCGGAACGACGACCGTACGGGCGGGCTCGACGGGACCCGAGGAGCCGGCGGCGACGCGCGGCAGGACGTCCATCGCGGACGTCGTCGTGGTGAAGATCGCGGGCATGGCGGCGCGCGAAGTGCCCGGCGTGCACGACATGGGCGGCGGCCTGTCCCGCACCCTGGGCGCCGTACGGGAGCGCGTGCCGGGCGGTCGGCCGAACGTCGGGCGCGGCGTGAAGGTCGAGGTCGGCGAGCGGCAGACGGCGCTCGACCTGGACCTGGTGGTGGAGTACGGCGTCCCGATCACCGATGTGGCGCGGGACGTGCGGGAGAACGTGATCGCGGCGGTGGAGCGGATGACCGGCCTCGAGGTCGTCGAGGTCAACGTCGCGATCGGCGACGTGCATCTTCCGGACGAGGACGAGAACGGGGAGCCGCGCGTGGAGTGACGCGTACGGCGGACCGGCTGGGTACGGCGGTCTCCGTACGGCGTGCGGCGGGTTCCGTACGGCGTGCGGTGGTGCCTCCCGCAGGGCCGCGGCGTACGCGAGCGGCGTACGCCGTGCCGTTCCCCCGAGGATGGCGCTTCTGTGCAGGATCCGTGGCCGTGCCGTCAGACGGGTGCGAGAACCGCCCGTACGGTCTTGCCTCCGGTGGCGTGCGCGGTGACGTCCAGCCGCCGGCTGAGATGACGCACCAGCGCGATGCCCCGGCCCCCCTCCGAGTCGGCGCTCGCCGACCGGACCGCCGGCCGCCCCGGGCCGTCGTCGTACACCTCTATCGTGACGCTGCCCGCCGCCGTGCTGAGCCGCAGCCGGCAGCGAGCCCGGCCGTGCTGTGTGGCGTTGGTGACCAGCTCGGACACGATCAGCGTGGCCTCGTCCGTCCGCAGTGCCGCCTCCGGCGGCGTCCGGGACCCGGCCAGGAAACCGGCGGTCAGCCGCCGGGCCCAGCTGGCCGACACGTCCTGCCGTGGCAACGCGTACTCGACGCGTGCGGTGCGCCGCACCCCATGGGGTCTCGCGCGCATGATGTCCACTCCCCCTCCGCCACTGTGACGGTTCCCCGTATACGCAACCGGTCATTCCCGCTGGGGCGTTGACCAACCTCTTTCCGGCTACTTGGTGGTACGGGTCACCCGGATTCGCCCGTTCGATGCCCGCTGTCGGCCCGCTTTTCGCCCGCGCGTCAGGCCGTACGCGGTGCCGCGCTCCGGACCGTACGCGGGGCCGCGCCCGCGCGCGCCGGGCGCCCCCGCCACCGCCCGCCACCGCCCGCCACCGCCCGGCTCCGAGCGGCGGATGCCCGGCGTCGCTGGCATGCTGAGAAGTGCTCGACGGTTCCACACCTCAGCGGAGGAGCATCACCATGCTCACCACCAGGTTCGTTCCGGGGGCCCCGATCTGGCTCGACCTCGGAGCGCATGACATCGAGGCGGCGGCCGGCTTCTACAGCAGGCTGTTCGGCTGGGAATTCGCGTCCCAGGGCGCGGAGGCGGGCGGCTACGGGCTGTTCCAGCTCGACGGGAAGACCGTCGCGGCCGTCGGCCCGCTCACCGAGGACGCCGTGGAGCCCTCCTGGGACCTGTACTTCCACACGGACGACGCCGACGCCACCACCACCGCGGTGGAACAGGCGGGCGGCTCCGTACGGTTCGCGCCGTTCGACGTTTTCGCGCTCGGCCGCATGGCCGGATTCACGGACCCTACGGGTGCCGATTTCTCCGTGTGGCAGCCGGGGAAGAACCGGGGCCTGGACGCGGTCAACGACCCCAACACGCTGTGCTGGACGGAGCTTTACACCTCCGACGCCGCCGAGGCACGGCTGTTCTACTCCTCCGTGTTCCGCTGGGACTTCGAGGACACGCTGATGGGCGACGACGTCACGTACACGGTGGTGTCGCCGTCCGGCGGCGGCCAGGCCGCGGCGCACGGCGGGATCCTGCAGCTGCCGGAGGAGAACCTGGCGGTCGGTACGCCCTCGCACTGGCACCCGTACTTCGAGGTGCGGGACTGCGACGCCACCGTCGCGGAGGCCACGGCGCAGGGCGCGGAGGTGACGATCCCGGCGATGGACATGGAGGGGGTCGGGCGCATGGCCATGTTCACCGACCCGGGCGGCGCCCCGTTCGCCGTGATCACCAGCGTGGAGCCCACCGGCTAGAAACACGGGCACAACGCGGGTCCGTACCGGGGGAGTCGGGGCGCGCGGGATTCTCCGGACGGGCCCCTTTTCCCGAATGGCGAGATGCCCGGCGCAATTCGTTGACGGTCGCGCGGAACTGCTGGCATGCTCACTTCCGTGAGTCAAGCCGAGGTTCTCGTATCGCGTCTGCACGTCGATCTGCGACGTCACGCCAGCGCCATTTGTGCCGCTGGCCGCTGAACCCTGCGCCACGCCCAGCCACTTCTCGTTGAGCCCCCGGTGTCCACCGCGTACGGCTCCATGACCGCTGCGGCAAGGCGGTAACGGCCCTCTGCGGCCGTGCCGTTCCACCGTCACCGCTTTCTTGTCCCGCGTGCCGTCACGCATTTCCCACGGCCCCTTTTCGTGTGCGCCGTGCGCGTCGCGCGTGCCGCTTTCCGCGGGAATTCCGAAACGCCGCCCCGCACCCTCCCCTGCCCTTTTCCGCATTCACACCGTGGAGTCTCCGTATGACCTCCCTGCTCGCCGTATCCGGAAGTCCGTCCCCTCTGTCGCGCACCGCGCTGGTCGCGGGCCACGCCCTGGAGCGGCTGTCCGCCGGCGGCTTCGACGCCGCCCACCTCGCCGTACGCGATCTGCCCGCCGCCGAGTTGCTGGCCGGCCGCGCCGAGGCGCCCGAACTGCGCTCCGCGCTGGACCGGGTGGCCGCCGCCGACGGCCTCATCGTGGCCTCGCCCGTGTACAAGGCCTCGTACACGGGGCTGCTCAAGGGCTTCCTCGACCTGCTGCCGCAGGCCGGGCTGGCGGGGAAGACCGTACTGCCGCTGGTCACCGGCGGCAGCCTGGCGCACGTCCTCGCCATCGACTACGCCCTGCGGCCCGTGCTGTCCGCGCTCCGCGCACGGCACGTCGTCAACGGCTGCTACCTGCTGGACAGTTCGATCCAGCGCGGCCCGGACGGGCAGGTCGCGCTGGCGCCGGAGGCGGAGCTGAGGCTGTTCGAGGGCGTCGAGGAGTTCGTGGCATCCCTCCCGGCCGCACCGGTGGTGTCCCGTGCGTGACAGCCGTGACGCGCCCGCCCGTAACGCCCCCGCGAGCAGGCGGTCGTTCCTCGCCCTCACCGGTGCCGCCGCTCTCACCGGTGCCGCCGCGCTCGGCGCCGCCGGCTGCGGCAGCGCCGCGGGCAGGGGCGGCGCGAAGACCGACACCGTCCGCTACCAGGGCTGGGCCGGGCAGGTCACTCCGCCCGAACTCGCCGCCGACCTGGGCTATCTGGAGGGCGTGAAGCTGGAGTGGGTCGGCAACACGATCAGCGGCCCGCAGGACATCCAGACCGCCGCCACGGGCGAGACCGACGTCGGCGGCGCCTTCAACGGCGCCGTCGTCAAGCTCGCCGCAGGCGGCGCCCCGATCACCGCCGTCATCAGCTACTACGGCACGGACAAGGAGTCGTACAACGGCTTCTACGCCGACGCCGACGGCCCTCTCCGCACCGCCCGCGACCTCAAGGGCGAGAAGGTCGGCATGAACACCCTCGGCGGCCACGCCGAAGCCGTCCTCGACGTCTACCTCCGCGGCAAGGGACTCTCCGGCAAGGAGGCCGGGCAGGTCCAGCCGCTCGTCGTCCCGCCGGTGAACGCCGAACAGTCCCTGCGGCAGGGCCAGATCGGCGTCGCCGCGCTCAGCGGCGTCCTGCGCGACAAGGCGCGCGAACGGGGCGGGCTGCGCGAGCTGTTCAACGACTACGCGCTCCTCGGCGCGTTCAGCGCGGGCACGTACGTGATCGCCGACCGCTTCCTCGACCGCAACCCCGACACCGCCCGCGCCTTCGTGACGGGCGTGGCCAGGGCCGTCGAGTGGTCGCGTGCGACGCCCCGCGAGGAGGTCGTCGCCCGCATGACGGAGATCGTCAAGCGCCGGAAGCGGAACGAGGACGCCGCGCCGCTGCGGTACTGGCGGTCGTACGGAGTGGCCGGCACGGGCGGCCGTATCGCCGAGAAGGAGCTGGCGTTCTGGGCCGACTGGCTCGCGGACCGCGGCGACATCGAACGGGACGCCGTACGGGTCTCCGGCATCTACAGCAACGAGTTCAACGGCTACCGCGCGGCGCGCGGACGGAAAGGAAAGGGAGCCCGTTGACCAGCCCGGCCACCACGACGGAAACGACCACCACGGAAACGACCGGCACGGAGAAGACCAACCCCAAGCTCAGCCTCCGCGGCGTCGGCAAGACCTTCCCCGCACGCGGCAAACGCCCCCCGTCCACCGCCCTCGGCTCCGTCGACCTCGACGTCGCACCGGGCGAGTTCGCCGTCATCGTCGGCCCCAGCGGCTGCGGCAAGTCGACGCTGCTCGACCTCCTCGGCGGCCTCGGTGAACCGACCTCCGGGCGCATCCTGCTCGACGGCCGGCCGCTGACCGGGCCCGGCCTGGACCGCGGCATCGTCTTCCAGCAGTACGCGCTGCTGCCGTGGCGTACGGCACTCGGCAACGTCGCGTTCGGCCTCGAGGCCACCGGCGTGCCCCGGCGCGAACGGGCGGCGCGCGCCCGGGAGTTCCTCGACCTCGTCGGGCTGGCCGGCTTCGCGGACCGGCATCCGCAGGAGCTGTCCGGCGGGATGAAGCAGCGCGTCGCCATCGCCCGCAGCCTGGCGTACGACCCTGACGTGCTGCTGATGGACGAGCCGTTCGCCGCGCTCGACGCGCAGACCCGGGAGTCGCTCCAGGACGAGCTGTTGCGGATCTGGGAGCGGACCGGCAAGACCGTCGTGTTCATCACCCACGGCATCGACGAGGCCGTGTACCTCGGGCAGCGCGTCGCCGTGCTGACCTCGCGCCCCGGACGCGTGAAGGAAGTCGTACGGATCGGTCTGGAGGCCCGTACGAGCGTGCAGGACCTGCGGTCCAGCCCCGAGTTCGCCGCGTACCGGCACCGCATCTGGGACCTGCTGCGCGACGAGGTCACCCGCGCGCAGGAGCAGGAGAAGGAGGAGATCGCGCCATGAGCGTCACCACGCAGACGAAGGCCCTGACGGTGCGCGCCGTGCTCGCGCACGCCGGAGCGGGCGGCGTACGCGGCCCGCTGGCGCGGCTCGCGCGCGGCGCCGGGCGGTTCCTGCTGGCGCTGCTGACCCGTACGGGCGCGGTGCTCCTGCTGCTCGCGCTGTGGGAGGTGGCGCCGCGCGCCGGGCTGGTGGACCGTACGTTCCTGCCGCCGCTGCACGAGGTCGCCGCCGCCTGGTGGGACCTGCTGGAGAGCGGGCAGCTCGCGTCCGACGCGCGGGCCAGCCTGGCCCGTTCGGGTGCGGGCTTCGGCCTGGCCGTGCTGATCGCGGTGCCGCTGGGGCTGCTGATCGGCTGGTACCGGTGGGTGGCCGACGCGCTCACGCCGGTGCTGGAGGTGTTCCGGAACACGGCGGCGCTCGCCCTGCTGCCGGTGTTCGTGCTGCTGCTGGGCATCGGCGAGACGTCGAAGATCTCGATCGTGCTGTACGCGTGCGCCTGGCCGATCCTGCTGAACACGATCAGCGCCGTCCGTACGGTCGACCCGACGCTGCTGCGCCTCGCCCGCTCCATGGACCTGCCGACGCCGCAGCTGTTCCGGAAGGTGATCCTGCCCGCGTCGCTGCCGACGGTGTTCACCGGCATCCGGCTGTCCGGCGGCGTCGCCATCCTCGTGCTGATCGCGGCCGAGATGGTCGGCGCGAAGGCCGGTCTCGGCTATCTCGTCAACTCCTCGCAGTTCAACTTCGCCATCCCGCAGATGTACGCCGCGATCGTCACCGTCTCGGCGATCGGCGTGACCTTCAACCAACTGCTGCTGACCGTCGAACGCCGGCTCACCGCCTGGCGCCCGGCGACCGGAAACTGAGGCCCGACATGACCACCGACAGGACCGTCACCCGCGGCGGCGCCCGCCGCACGTTCCATCTCAACGCCTTCCTCATGGGCGTCGGCCACCACGACGCGGCCTGGCGCCACCCCCGTACCCGCCCCGAGCGGATCACCGACCTCGCGCACTTCCAGGAGCTCGCCCGGATCGCCGAACGCGGCCGCCTCGACTCCCTGTTCCTCGCCGACGGGCTGACCCTCCCGGGCAACGCCCGGCACAACGCGCTCGGCGGCTTCGAGCCCGTCACGCTGCTCTCCGCGCTGGCCGCGACCACCGAGCACATCGGGCTGATCGCAACCGTCTCCACCACGTTCAACGAGCCGTACCACGTGGCCCGCGAGTTCGCCTCGCTCGACCACCTCAGCCGCGGCAGGGCCGGCTGGAACATCGTGACGTCCGGAAACATCGACGAGGCACGCAACTTCGGCCTCGACGAACACGTCGCGCACCACCGCCGGTACGCGCGTGCGCACGAGTTCCTGGAGGTCGCCGTCAAGCTGTGGGACAGCTGGCAGGACGACGCCGTGGTCCTCGACCGCGAACGGGGCGTCTACGCCGACGGCGGCAAGGTGCGCGCCATCGAGCACCAGGGCGAGCACTTCCGCGTCGCGGGGCCGCTCAACGTGCAGCGCTCCCCGCAGGGCCGCCCGCTGCTGGTACAGGCCGGATCGTCGGAGGACGGGCGGGAGTTCGCGGCCCGGCACGCGGAGGCCGTGTTCACCGCGCAGCAGACGCTCGCCGACGGGCAGGCGTTCCACGCGGACCTCACCTCGCGGCTGGCGGCGTACGGTCGCGCGCCCGGGGACGTACGCGTCCTGCCCGGCATCTGCCCGGTGCTCGGCGGCACCGAACGGGAGGCCCGCGCGCTGGAGGAGGAGCTGACGGCGCTCCAGGTGCCGGAGTACGGGCTGCGGCAGCTGTCCGGGATGCTCGGCGTCGACGTGTCCGGGCTGCCGCTGGACGGGCCGCTCCCCGAACTGCCCGACGAGAAGGACATCAACGGGAACAAGAGCCGCTTCACCCTCGTACGCGAGCTCGCCCGGCGCGACGGCCTCACCCTGCGGCAGCTCATCGCGCGGCTCGGCGGCGGGCGCGGGCACCGCGTGTTCGCCGGTACGCCGGAGCAGGTCGCGGACGAGCTGGAGGAGTGGTTCACGCGGGGCGCGGCCGACGGCTTCAACATCATGCCGCCGCATCTCCCGGGCGGCCTGGAGGACTTCGTGGACCACGTCGTCCCGATCCTGCAGCGCCGCGGACTGTTCCGCACCGAGTACACGGGCCGCACCCTCCGCGACCACTACGGACTGCCGCGGCCGTCGGCGGCCCCGCTGGCGGCGGGCGTCTGACGGCCGGACCCCTGTGCCCCTGTGCCCCCTGACCGGACCGCCTATCTCGACGAAGGAGCAGCACCGTGCAGCAGTACGCCGCCCCTCTCACGCTTCTGCCCACCGGGACGGGGATCACCGTCGGCACCGACTGCCGCACCGTCACCGTCGACGGGCGGGAGCTCCACCTCACGTACCTCGAGTTCGAGCTGCTGGCGCATCTCGTCGCGCACCCGCACCGGGTGCACTCGCGCGAGCTGCTGACGGAGGCGGTGTGGGGCCACGCGTACGTCGGCGACGGGCGGACCGTGGACGTCCACATCGCCCGGCTGCGGCGCAAGATCGGGACGCCGCACCGCGACCGCATCGTCACCGTCCGCAGGGTCGGCTACAAGTACGTGCCCGGCCGCGGGACGCCCCGATAGGCCGCCCCGATAGGCCGTGCACGGTCGGTGACCGCATGGTCGTGCACTTAGTACAATGCGGAAGCAACGCGGAACGGGGGGCGCCGCAACGAGAGCAGAGGTGGCGCATGGCACGCACGCGTACGTCCGGCCCGGCACGTACGGACGGGCGAGTCGTACGAGGCAACCAGACCCGGCGGCTGATCCTCGCCCGCACGGTGGAGATCGCCTCCGTGGAGGGCCTGGAGGGGCTGTCGCTCGGCCGGCTGGCCAGTGAGCTGGAGCTGAGCAAGAGCGGCGTGTTCGCGCTGTTCGGCTCCAAGGAGGAGCTGCAACTCGCCACCGTACGCGCGGCGGTCAAGATCTACGTCGAGCACGTGCTGCGGCCGATGGAGGAGCTCCCGGCGGGCATCGCCCGCGTCTGGCACCTGTGCACCGGCTGGCTCGCCTACTCCGAGGGGCGGGTCTTCCCCGGCGGCTGCTTCTTCTACTCCGCCTCCGCCGAGTTCGGCGCGCGCAGCGGCAAGGTGCACGACGCGCTGGCGGACGCTCGCGCCGACTGGCTCGCGTACGTCGGGCAGACCATCGAGGAGGCGCGTACGGCGGGCGAGCTGCGGGCGGACACCGATGTGCCGCAACTCGCCTTCGAGATCCACTCGTTCCTCGAGGCGGCCAACTCCGAGTCCGTGCTGCTCGACGACTTCAGCTGCTACCGCAGGGCCGCCAAGGCCGTCCACGCGCGGCTGCACGCCGCCGCGACAGACCCGGAGCTGCTGCCGGAGCTGTCCACCGCGAAGGTCTGAGACGGGCTGAGCCGGGGCGCGGTCAGCGCGCCCCGGCGGCCTCCGGGGCCGTACGGGCTCCGTCCACGAAGTCCAGTACGGTGTCCACCACTTCGCCGTCCGCGAGTATCCGGCGGTGGCCGAGCCCGCTCGTACGGAGCAGCCGCGCCTGGTCGCCGTACGCCGCGGTGATCCGCAGGGACTGGGCCGCCTCGACCGTGTCGTCGTCCTCGTCGTGCACCACGAGGAGCGGCGTCCGTACGTCGCCGGGCCGCGCGGTGACCGACAGGCGCTCCCACACGTCCCGGTCCGGCTCGGCAGGGTAGAGCTCCCGCTGGACGCGGCGCCGCAGCGCCTCCCGTACGGGGGCGCGCAGGCCGAGGGCCGCGCAGAAGCCGTCGGTGATGTACGCGAAGTCGACGACAGCGCCGATCAGCACGGCGCGCTCCGCCCGCAACCCGCCCTCGCGCAGCGCGCAGAAGGCCGCGAGCGCGCCGGCGGAGTGCGCGACGACGGCCTCGAAACCGCCACCCTCCGCGCCGTACTCCCGCTGCAGCGCGCGCACGGCCTCGCCGAACTCGGCGACCGTCGTACGCCGCCCGGCCGAGTCGCCGTGCGCGGGCGCGTCGAACGCGACGGGGCTGTAACCCCGTTCCAGCAGCCCGGCGATGAGCGCCGCGCCGCGTGAGCCGCGGGAGCGCCAGCCGTGCACGAAGAGGACGGGGCGCTCGCCGCTGCCCCAGTGGTACGTCACGACGCGCTTGCCGCGCACGGTCAGTTCGCCGCGGCGCGCGCCCGCGAGCAGTTCGCGCTCCTGGTCGCGCAGCTTGCTGCGGCGCAGCGGGAGCCGGAAGAACGCGTACGCGGCGCGGCCGGCGAGCGGTGCGGAGACGAAGGAGGCGGCGTTGACGGCGGTGCGGACGAGGAGCGGGGTCAGCTGCATGGCACGGGATAGTAGCACGATCGTTCGCATATATTCATGGGTCCGGGGCCGCCATTCCGTAGAAAACTAAACGGTCGATCGTGCTACTATCGGAACCCAGGCAGAACCGTACGCACTCCGCTCCCTGGAGGACGACGCCATGGTTCCCATCCCCGCGCACCAGCTCCGGCGGGACCGTTCCCCCCGCCCCAACCAGCGCCTCAAGGACGAGTTGGACCAGCAGATCGACGAGCGGCTGTTTCCGGCGGAGCGGGACGCCCCGCCGGAAACAGCCGGCTACCGCGTCAGCGTCCTGCCAGCAGTACGGGGAAGGACCGCAGATCGTTCTGCGTGAGCACCGGCAGATTGACGATCTCCTCCGGCGGCACCGCCAGCCGCAGCCCCGGGAAGCGGTCGAACAGCGCGGGCAGCGCGATCGCCGCCTCCAGCCGGGACAGCGCCGCGCCGGGGCAGATGTGCGGGCCGTGTCCGAACGTGATGTGCCGGATCGGCGTCGGCCGCCTGATGTCGAACCGGTCGGCGTCCGGCCCGTGCTGTGTCTCGTCCCAGCCCACGGCGCGGTACGAGATCACCACTCCCTCTCCCTCGGAGATGACACCGCCGCCGTCGGCGGGGTCGCCCACCTCGATGTCCTCCGTGGCGAAGCGCATCAGCAGGTGCGTCGTCGGGGTGTCCCAGCGCAGCGTCTCCTCGATCACCGTCTCCCAGCCCACCTCCCCGTCCAGCACCAGCCGCAGCTGTTCGGGGTGGGTGAGCAGGGCACGAACGGCGTTCAGGATGAGGCCGATCGTGGTCTCGTGCCCGGCCGCCACCATCGCCTTGAGGTTGCCGACGACCTCGTCCTCCGTGAGCGGCTCGCCGCCCTCGTCCGCGAGGATCAGCGCGCTCGTCAGGTCGTCGGCGGGCACCGCGGTACGGGCGCGCACCATGTCGGTGAAGATGACGTCCAGTTCGTCCATCACCGCCAGCCGCTCTTCCTGCGGCGTGAGCATCGAGAAGAACGCCTTGTACAGCTCGTGCAGCCGCGGGTGCAGCTTCGGGTCGACGCCCATCAGCACGCTGATCACCCGCATCGGGAGGGGCAGCGCGAACACGGACTTCAGGTCCACCGGCTCGCCGTCCGCGCCCTGCTCCGCCAGGTCGTCCAGCAGCCCGCGGGTGATCTGCCCGATGACCGGCCGGAGTTGCTCCAGCCGCCGCGGGGTGATGGCCTGCGCGGTCTTCGTACGCAGCCGACGGTGCTCGGCGCCGTCCACGGTGAACATGGAGCGGCCCGCGTCGATCATGCCGATCAGCGGCCACTCCCGGGTCACCTCCCCGGACTGCCACAGCGTCCACTGGTTGATGTCCTTCACCAGCCGCGTGTCCGTGAGCAGCCGGCGCGCCTCCGCGTGCCGGGTGATCGTCCAGGCGGGCACGCCGAGCAGCTCGATCCGGGTGAGCGGCCCGGCCTCGCGCAGCCGCCGCGTCTCCCCGGCCAGGTCCCGTACGAGCGGGTCGATCGCCATCGGGCACCCCGCGGCGGCGCTCTCCGGGGGCGCGGTATGCGGCGAGTCAGGGCTGCTCATGGTCTGCCTCCAACGGGGGGAGCGGGCGAGAACTGGACCGGCAGCACCGCCATCCCCCGCAGGAACGGGGACGGCCGCCGGGCGAGCGTCTGAGCGGGTACGGCGAGATCGAGGTCCGGCAGCCGGTCGAGCAGCACCTCGATGCCGCTCCGCGCGATGACCTCCGCGATCTCCTGCGCCTGGAACGGGCACTGGAACTCGCCGTGGCTGAACGAGAAGTGGGCGTTGTTGCCGTTGCGGAAGCCGTCCGCGGCGCCGTCCGCGACATGCACCTGCGGGTCCATGTTGGCGCCGGCCAGGCCCAGCAGCAGCATGTCGCCGGCCCGTATCCGGCAGTCGGCCAGCGTGGTGTCGCGTGCGGCCCAGCGCCCGGCCAGGATCTGGGTGGGGGTGTCCTCCCACAGCACCTCGTTCATGGCCTGCGGGATGCTGTGCCTGCCGCCGCCGAGGGAGGCGGCGAACCGCTCGTCGGTGAGCATCAGCCGTACGGAGTTGCCGATCCAGTCGGCGGTCGGCAGATGGCCGGCGGCGGTGAGGGCCTGCAGGTCGAGCGCGTACTCCTCGTCGGTGAACGGCTCCGGGTGCGCCAGCATCCGGGACGCGACGTCGGCGCCGGGGGCGGCGTGCTTCTCGGCGACGAGGCGCCGCAGCCGTTCGGAGAAGTAGCGGAAGCCCTCCAGCGCGTCCGCGCCGCCGTCCGCGAGCGCAGTCATCGCGTCGATGAGGGGCGGCCCGTCGGCGTCCGGCAGCCCGACGATCCGGGCGAGCACCAGGACCGGCAGCGGCTTGGCGTACTCGGCGATGATGTCCGTCTCGCCCTTGTGGCAGAAGCCGTCGATGAGCTGGTCGGCCAGCTCCTCGGCGTGCTTGGCCAGTTCGAGGTGGCTCACGCCGTCCAGCGCGCTCTGCAGCATGGTCAGATGCCGCTGGTGCTCGGCGCCGACGGTGTAGTACACGGACGGCTGCCGCTGCCCGATCATCGGCAGCAGCGGCCAGTCCGGGGGCAGCTTCTCCCACTGGTTCCACAGCCCGGAGTCCCGCGGGAAGAGCACCGGGTCGGCGGTGACCTGGTACATCTCGCGGTATCCGATCACCAGCCAGGCGGGTACGTCGCCCGGCAGCGTCACCGGCACCACCGGGCCGTGGTCGCGCCTCATCTCCCGGTACAGCTGCGCGGGATCCGTGTGGAACCGGGGGCCGCTCAGCGGCACCGCGTCCCCCGTGGCGTGCGCCGGGCAACCGGCCGGCGGTGCCGGGCTCGCGCCGGCGGCTTCGGGTTGCGTCGTCACGATGCGTCCTCCCGTTGGACGGGTAGCGTGAGCAGGAACTCGGTCATGGGGCCGGTGCGTACGCCACCGGCGGGGCGGCGGCCGCGCGGCCCGCTCCCGTACGGCGCTGTGGTCCTCGTGGTCAGGGAGGGGCGACGTGGTACACGGGATTTCTGCTCAACCGGTGAACACCATAGGGCAGTTGCCGGTCGCCTCGGTGGGTGATCCGGACAGATCCGTGCAGTTCCGGTCGCGCCGGGGCCGGTGGTCCGGGAGGAGCCAACTGCCTGTCCGGGCCCGGGAGTCGGGTGGTTCGCACGAGTGTCCAGCGGGAACGTTAAAGTCAAAAGGCGAACTAACCCGTGCCGTGGTACTGCAACTGCCGGGCGCAGGGCGTAGCGTGGACCGGCCCCGAGGCGGCCAGACGGAGAACGGGAAGATGCGGATCACACGGCTCACCGACGACGTGTCCGTCGCCATGCCCACCGACGCGCTGTCCACGGGACAGGCGGAGGGCCACGCGGTGGCCCGGCTGCTGCTGGGCGAGCGGCTGCGGCGGCTCCGGGAGGCGCAGTACATCACGCGCGCGGAAGCCGCGGAAGCCATCCGGCTCCAGCACACCCAGCTGACCCTGATGGAGCTCGGCCGCACCGGCTTCCGGTCCCGCGACGTGGCGGACCTGCTGACCGTCTACGGCGTCCGCGAGGCCGACGAGCGGGCCACCATGCTCGCGCTCGTCGAGCACACGAACGCGCCCGGCTGGTGGCACCCGTACGCCGACGTGGTGCCCCGCTGGCTGCGCACCTACCTCGGCCTGGAGCAGGCCGCCGGGGTCATCCGGAGCTACGAGGTGCAGTTCGTGCCCGGCCTCCTGCAGACCCGGGACTACGCACGCGCCGTGATCGCGCTGGGCCACGACAACGAGCCCGAGGGGCGCCTCCAGCGCCGCGTCGACCTGCGCATGCGCCGCCAGCGGATCCTCCGCCGGTCCAAGCCGCCGCACCTGTGGGCGGTCGTCGACGAAGCCGTGCTGTGCCGCCCCGTCGGCGGCCCGCGCGTGATGCGCGAGCAGCTGGAGCACCTCATCGCCGTCTGCGAGCTGCCGCACGTGACCATCCAGGTGCTGCCGTTCCGCGCCGGCGCGCACGCGGCGGGCGGCGGCCCCGTCAGCCTGCTCCGGGTGCCGCAGCCGGGGCTGCCCGACGTGGTCTATCTCGAGCAGCTGATCGGCGCGCACTATCCGGAGGACCCCGAGGACATCAAGCGGTACCGCCAGGTCATCGACCGCCTCGTCACGACCGCCGAGCCTCCGGCCCGTACGCCCGAGCTGCTCCGCCGCATACTGGAACAGGGCTGGTCCTGAAGCAGCACCACCGGCAGGGAGAGGTTCCATGGCAGACACTT
This sequence comes from Streptomyces armeniacus, assembly GCF_003355155.1. Taxonomy (NCBI): domain Bacteria; kingdom Bacillati; phylum Actinomycetota; class Actinomycetes; order Kitasatosporales; family Streptomycetaceae; genus Streptomyces; species Streptomyces armeniacus. The sequence goes on from NZ_CP031320.1 coordinate 678,776, forward strand.
CCTCCGGCTCTCCGGAGCCTGAGCAGGGAGCCAGCGGTGGGCCGGGGCGGGGGCCGGAGCACGAAGGTCCCGAGCAGGGGCATACTGGTCATTCGGAACGTCCGGAGGAGCCGATGCCCAAGATCGACAGCAGCGTCCCGCACTCCGCCCGCATCTTCACGTACTGGCTGGGCGGCAAGGACCACTTCCCGGTGGACGAGGAAGCCGGTGAGCGGGTCCGCGAGATCTTCCCCGCGATCGTGGATCTCGCCCGGGTCGGCCGCTACTTTCTGGGGCGCGTCGTGCGCTATCTGGTGCAGGACGCCGGCGTCACGCAGTTCCTCGACGTCGGCACCGGCCTCCCCACGGTCGACAACACCCACGAGGTCGCCCAGCGCCTCGACCCCCGCTGCCGCGTCGTGTACGTGGACAACGACCCGCTGGTCCTCGCCCACGCCGAGGCCCTGCTGACCAGCACGCCCGAGGGCCGTACGCACTATCTGGAAGCGGACGTGCGCGACCCCGAGCGCATCCTGAGCGAGGCACGCGGGATCCTCGACTTCGACCAGCCCGTCGCCGTGTTCCTGATGGGCATCCTGGCCCACGTCGACGACCTGACCGAGGCGCAGTCGATCGTCCGCCGCCTGATGGACGGCCTGCCCGCGGGCAGCTACCTGTCGGTCCGGGACGGCGCCGACACCGACCCGGCGTATCTGGCGGCGATAGAGGGCTACAACGCGAGCGGCGCCGTGCCGTACCGGCTGCGCAGCCCCGAGGAGATCGCCCGCTTCTTCGAGGGCCTGGAGCTGGTCGAGCCCGGCGTCGTGCCGTGCCCGCAGTGGCGCCCGGAGGCCGAGGATCCGTTCGCCAGCCCGGACGACGTGGCGCTCTACGGCGGCCTGGCCCGCAAGCGGTAGCGACGGCGGCGCGGCCCCACAACCCAGCCCGTCCGGCGTTCTGCGACGGCGGCGCGGTCCCACAACCCGGCCCGTCCGGCGTTTGAGGACGGACGGTGGGGGCCGCCGGGCAGAGGCGCATCGGGCCTCCTGAGCCGTGGGCGGCCGCGCGTGCGTCGTGGCCGAGGGCCGTCCTCAATCGCCGGACGGGCTTGATGTGGCGGAGGACCGTTCTCGAACGCCGGACGCGGGTGGTTCCGCGCGTAAACGAAAGGCGAGGAGTGCGTCGAGACGTACGCACAGATTTCCGCGGGGTGTTGACGATTCCGTCCGGTGGGGATGAGGTAACTGCGCGCCACATCCCCCCACACACGAAGGACGCTCCATGAATCGCAGCTCCAACTCGCCCGCCCCGCGGGCCGGCCGCCGAACGAAGCGGCTGCTGACCGCACTTGCCGTGCTGGCACCGCTGGTGGCCGTCACCGCGGTGCAGTCCACCGCGCAGGCCGAGGACGCGCCGCGCGCGAAGGAGGACACGTCGCCGTTCACCGGGCTGCCCGCCGAGCCGGCGCCCGTAATGGCGGTGAAGGTCGACAACGTCAAGGCCGCCCGCCCGCACACCGCGCTGGAAGAGGCCGACATCGTCTTCGTCGAGAAGGTCGAGGGCGGCCTCAGCCGGCTCATAGGCGTGTACGCGAGCCAGCAGCCCGAGCAGATAGGCCCGGTGCGCAGCGCACGCGAGTACAACGTGGAGCAGCTGCGCATGTTCGACCGCCCCGCCCTCGCGTACTCGGGCGCGCAGAAGGGCGTCGACGACCTCATCCAGAAGTCGCCGATCTACGGTCTCTCCAACGACAACTTCCCCGAGGCGTACTTCCGCGACGAGAGCCGCGAGGCCCCGCACAACCTCTTCGTGCACCCCGACAAGATCCTCGCGGGCGCCCCCGAGGCCAGCAAGAGCAGCGACATCGGCTTCCGCTTCGGCGACGAGGCGCCGGAGGGCGGCGAGCCGATGGAGGAGCGCACCGTGAAGTACCCGGCGGCCGAGACCACGTTCAACTGGTCGAAGGAGGAGGACCGCTGGCTCGCCTCGTTCGACGGCGAACCGGCCATGAGCACTGACGGCGAGCAGCTCGGCGGCAAGACGATCGTGGTGCAGGAGGCGGACATGCCGCCGTCCGACTTCCAGGACCCCACGAACACCACCCCGTACATCGAGACCGTCGACAAGGGCGTGGCCACCGTCCTGCGCGACGGCAAGGCGTACAAGACGACGTGGGAGCGCACCAGCGCCGAGGGCGACACCACGTACACGCTGCCGAACGGCGAGCGCATGCCGTTCGACCGCGGCCAGGTGTGGGTGGTGTACGAGGAGCGGAAGTAGCCGCGGCGCCCTGACACGGCCTCCCGGCATACGGCGGCCCCGGACCGTACGTGCTGCGTACGGGCCGGGGCCGTGTGCCGGGCGTCGGCCGGAGGTCCGGCCGGAGTGCCGGTTCAGCGGAACGTGATGCGCTCCGCCTTCGGCGCTGCCAGCGGGTTGTCCTTCGACGTGTGCTTGCGGAGGTACTCCGTGAACGCCGACAGGTCCGTCGTCCCGGTCTCCCGGTCGGTGCCCTTCTTGAATGTCGCGAAGCCGTTGCCGCCGTCCGCGAGGAACGAGTTCACGGTGACGCGGTAGCGCTCCGTCGCCGTCACCGGCTTCCCGTTGACCCGCACCGTGTCCTCCAGCAGCCGCTCCGCGCCCTGCCGCGACATGTCGGCGGAGTAGCGCAGCGCGGACGACAGCTGCAGGAAGATCGGCTCAGCCGCGTTCTCCCCGGAGAACTGCTCGCGCAGCACCTGCACCAGCTGGTCGCCGGTGAGGGTCATCGTGACCAGCAGGTTGTCGAACGGCTGGACCTGGAAGGCCTCGCCGTACGTCACCACGCCGTCGCCCTCCTTGCCCTGCGCCTTGTACGTCAGGTCGGCGCGCATGCCGCCGGTATTGAGGAACGCGAGCTGGGCGCCGGCCCCGTTCGTGGCCTCCACCTGTGTGTCGGTGATCAGGTCGCCGAGCGGGGTCTCGGGCTCCTTCGAACCGCGTCCGGGCAGATCGGCCTCGATGTGCCCGACCGCCTCGTCCGACAGCTCCGCGGAACGCGCCCGCCAGCGCTCGACGACCTCGTTGACGGCCTGCTGCCGGGGCGTGGCCGTCGGCACCAGGTGGTTCCGCGCGGTGACCGAGGACCGTACGACGTCCCGCGTCTCCGGGTCGAGCACGAACCGCAGGTCCGTGAACGCGCGCCCGAACGACGCCGCCTGCGTGACCGGCCGCGGGTTGCCCGCCGGGTCGTCCACGGTGCAGGTGTACGGCTCGTGCGAGTGGCCGCTGAGGATCACGTCCACCTTCGGCGAGACGCGCTGCCCGATCTGCTTGATCGGCCCGCTGAGCGCGGAGGCCGGGCCGGCCGCGTCGCAGTCGGCGTCGTACGCCTTCCCGGCCCGCGTACCGCCCTCGTGCACCATCGCCACGATGGCCTTGACGCCCTTGCCGTCCAGCTCCTCGGCGTACCGGTCGATGGTCCGCCGCTCGTCCGCGAACTCCAGCCCGCGTACGCCCGCGGCGCTCACCGCCGACGGGGTGTGCTGGGTCGTCAGCCCGATGAAGCCGACGCGCTCGCCGTTCGGCAGGCGCTTGATCCAGTACGGCGGGAGGATCGGCTCCTTGCCGCCCTCGCGGGTGACGTTCGCGGCGAGGTACGGGAAGTCGGCGCCGTCGTACGGCTGGTCGGGATCCGCGCAGCCCTCCTTGGGGTGGCAGCCGCCGTCGGTCATGCGGAGCAGTTCGCCGCTGCCCTCGTCGAACTCGTGGTTTCCGACGGAGGACACATCCAGGCCCAGCGTCTCCAGCGCGTCGACGGTCGGCTCGTCGTGGAACGCGGCGGAGAGCAGCGGGCTGCCGCCGATCATGTCGCCCACGCCGACGGTCACGCTGTCGCTCTGACCCTCGCGCGCCCGGTCCAGCAGCGTCGCCAGCTGCGGCACACCGCCCGCCTGGACGCTGCTGACCTGCCCGTCGCCGTTCTGCTTGGCGAGCGCGCCGGCCGCGCCGCTCACCGGGTCGAGGTTGCCGTGCAGGTCGTTGAGGGCGAGCAGCTGCACGGGCAGCGGCCGCGGGGCGGCTGTCGCGGGCGGGCTGCTGGAGGCCGACGTCGCGGTGACGGTGATGACGATGGAGAGGGTCGCGCCGAGCGCGGCGGCGAGGCGCCGTACGGGCTTACCGGGCGGTGGCTGTGCGGGCCGGGCGGACTGGGGGGTTCTTCGCATGAGAGATCCCGTTCCTGCTGCGGAGATGTAGATGATCTCGATGTACAACATCGGGATCGCCGACTCTCCGCGGGAGCGGATACGGGCACAGGAGTCCACCGAAACGGCCCATGCGGGGGTAGGCCTGACAGCGGCTCAGGTCCGGCCCGGCACGGCTGTCCTGCCCGGCCGCCCTGCTAGCCCGCCGCAGGCGTGAAGCGCACCGGCAGCGACGTCAGCCCGCGCGTGAACACGCCCTCCTGCGCCAGCACGCAGTCCTCCCGCAGGGCCAGCCCCGGCATGGCGTCCAGCAGCTGGTTGACCCCGACCTCGACCTCCGTCTTGGCCAGCAGCGCGCCCACGCAGAAGTGCCGCCCCAGCGCGAACGCCAGGTGGTCGGCCGCCGCGGTGAACGCCGAACGGGTCGGCAGATCCGTACGGAAGATGTCGAACCGGTCCGGGTCCGCGAAGCGGTCGACGTCCCGGTTGGCCGCCCCGATCAGGCAGTTGACGGTCGAGCCCGCCGGGATCACGCCGCCGGACAGCTCGACGTCCTCGGCGGTCTCCCGCATGATCATCTGGACCGGCGGCGTGAAGCGCAGCGTCTCGGCCAGCGCCTGCGCGATCAGCCCGCGGTCCGCCCGTACGGCCGCCAGCTGCTCCGGGTGCGCCAGCAGGTTCCCGACGAGGCCCGAGATCGCCTTGTCCGTGGTCTCGCCGCCGGCCGCGAACAGGATGCTGATGAACGCCTTGATGTCCTCGTCGCTCATCCGCGTCCCGTCGATCTCGGCGGTGCAGAGGACGGAGAGCAGGTCGTCGCCGGGGTGCCGGCGGCGGTCCTGGATGACGGGGATCATGTACGCCGCGAGCTCGTCCCTCGTACGGTGGCCGGCCGCGGTGACCTCGGGGTCCTGGGCGAGGTTGCCGAAGTAGGCGACGATCGCCGTGTACCAGGCGTGGAACCGGGGGTGCTCGGCCTTGTCCAGGCCGAGCATGTCCACGATCACGTTGATCGGGAAGTGCGTGGCGAAGTCCTGCACCAGTTCGGCCGTGCCCGTACGGGCCGCGGTGATCGGCGCGATCAGCTCGCGCGCGTTCTCCTCGATCACCGGGAGGAACTTCTCCTCCAGCATCCGCCCCCGGAACGCGGGCGCCACCAGCGCCCTCCGTACGGCGTGCTCCCGGCCGCTCATCTGCACCAGGGTGCGCCCGTGCACGGGCTCCAGCTGCCACTCGTAGTTCCGGGTGGTGAACACCTCGTCGCGGAAGGCGCGTTGGACATCCGCGTAGCGGGAGATGAGGTAGCTGCCCGTCGCCTCGTGCCAGAGCAGCGGGAACGACTCCCGCAGCGCGGCGTACGAGGGGTACGGATCGGCGGCGAACTCCGGGGAGAGGATGTCGGGCGCTTCACGGACCATTGGCATGACATCCCCCGACTCGCACGGTGTGCGGGTGAGCAGTGGCGGGTGGGCAGTGACCGGTGACCTGGTGCACGTTAAGCCCGCTTTTGCCCCTGGTCCATACGCGCTTCACCACCCGCCGGAGCACGCGGGGGCGCCCGGTCGCAGAAGCGGGAGCGCGGGCGTGCGGAGGCGCCCGCGGCCCTGCGACTGCGACCGTCGACCGTCCGTTGCTCAACTCCCCCGCTTCCTGGTGTACGTGAGGAACACCCCGCCGGTCTCCATGGGCACGCACTCGGCCAGCGCGTACGCCGCCGGCTCGAACGCTGCCGACGCCCCGAACAGCGGCGTCCCGGAACCGACGGTGACCGGCGCCAGCTTGACGATCAGCTCGTCGATCTCCCCGTACAGCGAGGCGGCCAGCCCGCCGCCGCCCAGCAGCCAGATCCCCTTGCCGTCCTCCTCCTTCAACTCCCGTACCCGCGCCACGGGATCGCCGCCGACCAGCTCCACCGCCGGGTCGGGGCTCTCGGCCAGCGTCCGTGAGAACACCAGGTGCCGCAGATGCGGATACGCGTCGGTGACCCCCATGTCCAGCCCGACCTGGTAGCTGCGGCGGCCCTCCAGAACCGTGTCGAAACGCGTGCCCTCCGCGGTGACACCGAGCGCCGCGCGCGCGGGGGCCGGAAGGATCTCCGGGTACGTGGCGGACAGATGCGCGACGTAGTCCTCGGCGATGGGCCAGAAGCCGCCGGGGCCGGTGGGGTCGCCACCGTCCGGTGCGGCGATGAAACCGTCGATGGTGCTTCCGACGCAGTAGGTGAGCTTTCGCATGTGTGCCCCTCTCGTGGTGTGCGCGCACGGCACGCGATGTACTCTGGTTGAAGTGGTTTGAACATAGTGCTGCAATTGCAGTGGTGTCAACGACGTTTTCCTGGAGAGACCCATGCGGCAGAACCCGGCCCGGCGCACCGCACTGCTCGACGCCGCCATCGAAGTCCTCGCCCGCGAAGGCTCACGCGGCCTGACCCTGCGCGCCGTGGACGCCGAGGCGGGCGTCCCCACCGGCACGGCGTCCAACTACTTCGCCAACCGCGCCGAGTTGCTCCGCCAGATCACCGACCGCACCCACGAGCGCCTCACCCCCGACCCGGACGCCCTCGCCGCCACCATGCGGGCGCCCGCCGGCCGCGAACTGGTCGTCACCCTGCTGGAACAGCTCCTCGAGCGCATGCGCGCCGACCGCAGCAGCCACCTCGCCATGCTGGAACTCCGACTGGAGGCCACCCGTCGCCCGGAACTGCGCACGGACCTGACCCGCTCGTTCGCCACCACGCTGGAGAACAACATCAGCTGGCACCTCGACTCCGGCCTGCCCGGCGACCGCACCACGGTGCTGCTGCTCTACCTCGGCATGCTCGGCATGATCGTCGACGACCTCACGGTCCCGGACCTCCTCGCCACACACGACCACCACGCCCTGATCGAGTCCCTGGTCGCCCGCACGCTTCCGGGGGGTGGCGGCGCGTAGTCCGTCCGCCGTATGTCACGTCTGCGCACCCGCGAGGCCGAGATCATCCGGCGGGGGATCCACCTGGCGGCGATGGCCAGCCGTGTCTGACAAGAGCCGCTGTTCTCCCGCACGTTCGAGGGCCCGGGGCATGCCCTGGCCAAGGACGGCGTACGGGATGCCGTGGCCGCTGACGATCTGCCGTTCTGACGAGCCGGTTCGGCTTGTGGCCACGGAAGCGGTGGAGTAGGCGCGGACGCGTGGTGTGTGCGGCGGCACGCGGTGGGGCGGCACGCGGTGGGGCGACCGCACAACAACCCTCCGCCGGGGCGGTGTTGCGGGTGGGTCTGATCTGTCCGGCGTACAACCTTTGGGCGGCACTGGGCGCGCCGCAGAGCAGCGCGCACTTCGCGGCGCCGCTCGCGAAGTAGGGCACACGGGCTCGTTCCCCTGTACTTCACGGTGAGTTCACCGAGATCATCATGGGGAATTCACGCTACTGTCACTGATTCCCCGCAGGGGGAGGCAACCGTACGGGGGGTCCGGCGCGTCCCCGCGGAAGACCTCTCCGGGCGAGAGCTGCCCGGAGACCGCAGCCGGACTCCGTACGCGCGCGACGTGTGACGCGCGTAGTCGCGGGTCCGGCGCGCGGAACACGACCAGCAAAAGGGGAACCCATCGTGGGGATTCGCAAGGGGCACCGCGCCGTGCTCATCGGAGCGGCGGCGGTCGGCCTGATCGCCGCCGGTTACGGCAGCGCCGTCGGCGTGACGGCGGACCCGTCCGGGGACGGCGCCAGGAACAGCGGTCCGGCAGCCGGGAGCGGAGAACACCGTACGGCGGCGGCCGACGGCGAGTTCGAGTCGACGATCAAGCTGGAAGACGGCCGCCAGGTCAACGTACGGCTCGTCGAGGGCACGGGAGTCCAGGAGCGGCACCGCGCCGAGGGCGCGGACACGTGGAGCAAGTGGCAGACGATCTACAAGACCGAAAGCGACCGCTGCCAGGGCGTCGAACTGACCGAGTCCAGCGGCACCGTCTCGCTCGTCGCCGACTTCGGCCGCTACTGCTATGACGGCGAGCCCCCGACAGAGTCGGTGGCGGGTGTCGGCCTGGGCGACCTCGCCGGCAGCGACTGGGAAATCAACATCACCAAGGACTTCGACGGCTGGCAGGACGCCTCCGTCAGCGACGACGGCGGTCACGTCGTCTTCGTCCGCAACAGCGACGCGGGCCTGTCCACCCTCCGCTGGGAACAGGGCAAGGGCTTCGGCGAGATCGTCAGGCCGTAACGCACCACCCGTAACGCGCAGCCGGGGCGGGCCGTCAACCGGCCCGCCCCGGCCGCCCGTTCACCCCGCCAGTTCCAGCGCGGCCAGTGCCTCCGGCGCCGGCGCCGTGCCGTCCTCCGTCGCGAGGGTTGAGGCGCCGCGGCAGGCCGAGTTCGCGGCGGAGCGCGCCGACGGACGAGGTGAACGCCCGGTCCATCGTGCGCAGCAGCAGCTGTCCGCCCAGCCGGTTGCCGTGCCGCCCGAGTGGCCGCAGGCCGCTGAACACGGGCGGGAAGTCGGCGGTGGGCTGGATGGCTGGAGGTACACACCCAGCGTCGGGATGCGTCGCGCCTCGCCGAGCGCCGCGCACAGGGGGTGGGTGAGCGTGGACGCCAGCAGTACGTCCGCACCGGCCGCCACCGCGTCCCGTACGCCGTCCGTGAGCCGGGGCAGGAAGTCCGTGGCCATGCTCCGTACGCGGGCCATGGCCACCGGTACGCTCGCCGCCCGCGCGAGACCCTGCCCGACCTCGCCATGCCGACTACGCCAGGCAACTCGACTTCGGGTTGACAGTCCACACGTGTGAGTGGTCTATTAGTCACATGCCGACCTCACTTCCGCAGCGACAGCTCTCCACCGCCGACGAACGACGGAAGACCGTGCTCCGGACTGCGGTCAGCGCGTTCGCCGACCGGGGGTACTTCGGGACGACGACGACGGACGTGGCCAAGCGGGCGGGCATCTCGCAGGCGTACGTCTACCGGCTGTTTCCGGACAAGGAGACGCTGTTCGCCGCGGTCGTGGAGCACTGCTTCGCCCTGATCCGCGAGAGCTTCACCGATGGAGCCGCGGCGGCCAGGGGCAGTTCGGCGCAGGAGGTGCTGGACGCGATGGGCGACGCGTACGCCAAGCTCATCGCCGACCGGAGCCTGCTCCTGCTGCAGCTGCACGCCCAGTGCGCGGCGGCGTCGGAGCCGGCCATCCGCGAGGTGGTGCGCGGCGGATACGCGCGGCTCGTCGAGTACGTGCGCGGGGTCTCCGGGGCGTCGGAGGCCGACATCCAGCGGTTCTTCGCCATGGGGACGCTGTGTCATCTGGTGGTCGCCATAGACGCCCACGAGGTCGACGCACCGTGGGCCCGCGCGCTGTCCGACGGACTCCGCCACTACTGACGGGCTCCGTCACGGGTCCCGGTCGCCGGGGCCCTTTTTTCGGTCAGGAGAGTGAGTGGTCAACCACACATTCAACTGAAAGCGACATCCACTACGGAAAGGAAGACCGATGATCCACCACGGCATCCGCTTCACCCTCAAGCCCGGTGTCACACCGGAACAGCTCGAGGAGGCCCTCGAAAGCCTGCGCACCCAGGGCCGCACCATCGCGTCCGTGAAGTCCTTCGTCGTCGGCCGCGACTACGGCGGTGACTACGAGTGGGGCGCCACCTTCGTGATCGAGGACCTCGACGGATACTGGGAGTACCTCATCCACCCCGACCACCTGCGTACGGACCGGCTCGGGCTGCCGCTGGTCGACAAGTTCACGTCGTTCGACATCACCGACGACCCGGACCCGGACACCGGCACGAAGATCGCCGCCCTGCACCAGCGCCGCTTCGACGGCGACGCCGAACTGACGCGGCTCGTCTCGGGCCTGGGGGAGTACGTGGGCAGCGGGGCCCCGGGGGCGCACGGCGACTGACGACAACTCCCCCTGTGAGGGGCGGGCGAGCGGGCGGGCGTACGCAGGGCGCGGCGCCCGCCCGCGCGTTCACGCGTGACGCGGCGCGTCATGCGCGTTCACGCGTGACGCGGCGCCGGCTCGGTCACCGCCTGGCGAAGATCTCCCGGACATCGGCCAGATCCTTCTGCCGATCGTCGTCGTCTCCGTACACGCACTCGGCGGCACGGTGCTCGACGACGGCCTCGGGGGTGAACTCGCGCCCCAGGAGACAGTCCTGGAGGCAGAAACCGAACCCGGACTCCTCGTACATGTCGAGGCCCGAGCGTTCGCAGTGGGCCATCAGCCCGTCGGCGGGCCGCCACTGCTCGCCGTCGTACCAGAAGACGCCGCCGGCGTAGTGGATCGTCGCGCCGGTCTCCTCGTCCTTCAGATTCAGCGACTCGTAGTTCTCCGGCCGGTCGCGCACCAGCCGTACGAGATCCTCGGGCACGCCGTCGTACAGCGACTCCTGGAGGGCGTAGTCCCCCTCCGCGTACAGGTTCAGCGCCGTCTCGTGATCGAAGGTCAGCAGCAGCACGCGCCCGTCCGGCACGAAGTACCAGACGGCCGACTGGCCGCCGCCGTCATTCCACGCGTACCGGGTGGCGGAGCCCACCTTCCGCGCGGGGACGTCGGCCAACTCCCCGGCTATGACCGCCCGCCGCTCCAACTCGTCCACGGGCGTCGCGGCCAGCGCCTTCCACAGCTCTTCACTCATCCCGGGAGGCTACAAGCCGCCCAGGGGCACGGCACCGGTGCCTGCGCCTGCGCCTGCGCCGGAGACGCGACAGGCATCACCTCTTCCGCGCCCGGCAGCGCTTCATGAGGGCGGTGACGGTGTCGTGGTCGGCGTTGCCGTTCAGCGCGGCCAGGAGATCGTCCGGGCACAGCTCGTACAGGTCGCCCCACCACCGGCGCCGGGTGTTGTCCCAGATGCGATAGCCGCCGGGCACGCCCCTGGCCACGTACCGGCGCCTACTCACGGCTGCTCCACGGGCGTTGGGCCACCTGGCCAGGTTATCGCTGATACCGCCGACGGGGGGCACCGGCGGCGGGCCCGTACCGCCGTACGCCCCCGCCCAGTTCGGCCGGAATTCCACCGCCCGGGTGCCGCGTGCCCGGCGATAATGGGCGCCGGCTACCGAGGAGTCCCGGATGCCCCCTCGCGTGCACTTCACCACCGCGGATCTGCTCCGCGTCACGATCGCCGAGCGGCCCGACCCGCTCACCGACGTGATGACGAGCCTGTGCCACATGCAGCGCCGTGACCCCGGGACGGAGCACCTGGAGTGGCAGGCGTGGGCGCGGCCGCGGATCGCGCGCCCGCTGGGCGTGCTCCGCTCGTTCGTGCACCCGATCGGCTACCCGGACTTCCTGACACCGCTCGGCTGCGACGATCTGGACGCCGGGCTCGACGCGATCCGGTACACCCCCACGCCCCGCATGCACGCCGAACTGGAGGACTTCTCCGCCGACTTGCCGGCGCCGTACCGCGACCAGGCCCTCGCCGTCGCCCAGGGCTCGCCCGCCGCGTTCGACGCGCTGAGCGACGCCGTACGCGCGTACCACCGCGCCGTGCTCGCCCCGATGGAGGACCACGTACGGCGGCGTACGGAGGAGGCGGCGGCCCGTACGGTCCGTACGCTCGTCACCGAAGGGCTGGACGCGGTCCTGGCCGGGCTGCATCCAGGGCTCCGCTGGGAGGCTCCCGTGCTCGTACTGGACTGCAAGGACCGGGACTTCGACGTCCGCCTCGACGGACGCGGGCTCCACCTCCAGCCCTGCTACTTCACCCACGAGCCCATGCTCGGGCTGTGCTGCGACGGCCCCGCGCACCTGGTCTACCCGGTGCGCCACGACGTCGTATGGGACCCGGGCTCCCTGCCGGACGGCGACGGCGACGGCGGCGGCAACTTCGACCGCAACGGCGACGATGGCCCGAGGGGCGGCGCCGGTCCGCCCTCACCGGGGCGCAGACGGGCGCTGGTCCTCCGCATCCGCGCGTTCATCCAGCAGCGGCTGCACGATCCGGAACTGAGCCCGGCGGCCGTCGCGTCCGCCCACCACATCTCGGTCAGCCACCTGCACCGCCTCTTCCAGGAGCAGGGCACGACCGTCGCCGCGTGGATCCGGCAGCAGCGGCTGGAGGCGGCGAGCCAGGACCTCGCCGATCCGCGGCTGTTCGAGCAGCCGGTCCGGCACATCGCGACGCGCTGGGGCTTCACGCACCCGGCGGCGTTCAGCCGCACCTTCCGCAACCACTACGGCGTCCCCCCGACCGACTACCGCTGGCGAGCCGAACGGGGGGCGCTGTAGGGCCCGTCCGCATCCCCCGGTGCGTACGGGCGGGAGGCAGGGGCCCGCCCACCCCCGTACCCCCGAGCGGGCCCCGCGCGCTGTCGCACGTGTGTGCTTCAGTTGCTGTCGATCCTGCCGCGTACGGGGGCGGCTGTCGTTGGCCGTCAGTCGCGCCCTCTTGACGTTCCCTCTACGGCTGCCCGGCTGTGGCTGTCCGCCTACGGCTGTCCGTCCTCCACGGGGTCCTGGAACAGCGACGGGTCGAACCGCTGCGTCCCCTCGTCGACGGTCCACACGGCGCCGAGCGGCATCAGGTCCTTGATCCGTACGCTCCTGATCCCCTCGGGCGTAGGGAGGACGACCCTGATGTCCGGGTGGTAGTCGAACAGCACCTGCCGGTCCCTGCCGCACGGTCCGACGGGCCCGCGCCCGTAGTTCCCCACGGCGACGATCGTGGCCAGCTCCCTGGCCCCGGAGGCGCGGGCGTGCCCGAGAGCGACGAGCTCCGCGCACGGGCCGCCGGTGAAGTGGTAGACGTTGATGCCGCCGTACATCGCGCCGTCGACGCCCCGGACGGCGGCGCCCATGGTGTGCGCGCCGTCCTCGCCGTCGGTGTTGGCATCGACGATCTGCCTCGCGAACTCGACGAGCTCACGGTCCTCGGGCGTCAGTTCTCGGCTGGGAATCCGCACGCACGGCATGCTACGGGCGCCCGCGGCAGCCGCAATCGGATTCGTCCCGCGCACGGGGCGGGCGATCGGTCCGCCGGCGGACCCGGACGGTGGTCGAGATGTTGCCGCCCTGATCACTCGCGGCGAGGCTGAGCGGGACATCACCGGGTCTCAGCGAGCGCGGACGAGACCGCGCCGCCCGCGGTGGCGGAAGGAGCAGGGCCATGAGGGTCATGCTGAGAGCGTGCTTGGACACGCAGATCTCGAACGAAGCGCTGAAGAACGGCACACTGCCGAAGATCATGCAGACGATGACGGAACGCCTCAAGCCGGAGGCGGCCTACTTCGGCCCCAGTGAGGGTGGCCGGTCCTGCACCTTCGTCTTCGACATGCAGGACAGTTCACAGCTGCCCACCATCGCGGAGCCGCTCTTCGAAGGGCTCGGCGCGAAGATCGAGATCCAGCCGGTGATGAACAGCGAGGACATGCAGAAGGGCCTCGCCGCACTGCAGAAGGGTTGAACAGGCCGCGGCACCGCGGCGGACTACTCGGCTTCGGCCTCCGCCCCGTCCCCCTCGGGGCGGCTCTCGATCTCCTGCAACGTCACGTGCAGGTGGTGCTCCATCGCCGCGACCGCCTGCGCCGGATCACCGGTCAGCACGGCGTCGAGCAGCTCCTCGTGCTCGGTGGCCGAGCCCGCCGGATCGGCGCCGGTGGCGAGGTAGCGCCGGTGGCTCTCCTCGCGGCTCTCGGCGAGTGAGCGCTCCAGGGCGTCCAGTATCTGGGTCAGGCTGGTGTTGCCCGAGGCCGCCACCAGTGCCTGGTGGAAGGCGACGTCCGTACGTATCCGGGTGGGCATGTCGAGCGGGTTGGCGCGCTGCTCGGCGATCGCCTCGCGGGCGCGGGCGATGTGCGACCGGGTCTGCGGCTCCTCCGGGCCCGCGATGCGCTGCGCGGCGAGCCGGGCGCCGTGCACCTCGAGCGCCTTGCGGATCTCGGTGAACTCCATGAGGGCGCGCTTGTCGCGCAGGAACGCGAGCGCGACGAAGTTCTCCACCGGCAGCGCGTTCGGCGACGCGACGACCGCCGGCTTGCCCTGGCGGCGCTGCACCAGGCCGCGCGCCTCAAGGGTCTTCATCGCCTCCCGGAGGACGACCCGGCTCACCCCGAACCGCGTCGCGAGCTCACCTTCCGGAGGCAGTTGGTCGCCGGGTGTGACATCGGGGCCGACACACAGCTCCTCGATGAACTCCGCGACCTGGCTGGTCAGCGACCGTGGCTGGGCGCGCATCGCGCTGCGTCCGGCTGCTGCCGGCTGCCGCGTGGACGCTCCCTCCGCCGTGTCTCCCAATGCGTTCGCCCCTTAGTCCGATCGGCCTTCGCACGTGAGCTTACTGAGCGGTGGCGCGGTGCGGGCGCGGTGCCGTACGGGGCTGACGGTTGCTGTACGGGGTCGTACGCGTTCGTACGGCGTTCGTACGGCGGTCGTGCGCGGTCGTACACCACTCTGACGCGGTCTCGCACATCGTTCGTCCGAAGTGTTGACTACGTAGCAGCTTATATTACAAGCTCTCTCCGTTCGGCGGCATACGGAAGACCGTCGTCCGTATGTCAGTCCGCGACGGAGGGCGCAGGTGAACAGCACCGACCAGCAGATCTGTATGGGCGCGTGGGACGGTCCGGGGGCGGAACCCGGTGCCGTGGCGCCCCCGATCTACCAGACGAGCCTCTTCACCAAGCCGTCCTTCGCCGAGTTCGTACGGCAGCAGGCCGCCGAGCACGAGAACTTCGTCTACAGCCGGGGCACCAACCCCACGGTCGCCTTCCTCGAGGAACGTCTCGCGCTGCTCGAGGGCGGCGAGGCCGCGAAGTGCTTCGCCTCCGGCATGGGCGCGATCAGCGCCGTACTCGCCGGCCTGCTCCGCGGCGGCGACCACGTGCTCTTCGTCAACTCCGTCTACGGCCCGACGACCGAACTCGCCCAGCACCTCGAACGCTTCGGCGTCGAGCACACGGTCCTCACCGACCCGGCCGCCGACGCCGAGGAGCACATACGGGAGAACACGGCGCTCATCTACGTCGAGAGCCCGGGCACCATGCTGATGAAGGTCGTGGACATCCGGGAGCTGACCGCGGTCGCGCGCCGCCGCGGCATCCGTACGGTCATGGACAACACCTGGTCCACACCCCTCTTCCAGAAGCCGCTCGCGGCCGGCGTCGACCTCGTCGTCCACTCCCTGACCAAGTACATCGGCGGCCACAGCGACGTCATCGGCGGCGCGGTGATCGGCTCCCGCGACGTGCTCCGCGAGCTCTTCTACCAGGGCCACCAGCTGTTCGGCGCCGTCATGTCCGCGATGGAGGCCTCTCTCGTACTCCGCGGACTGCGGACCCTCCCGGTACGCATGGAGCAGCACCAGCGCAACGCGCTCAGCGTCCTCGACCATCTGCGCGCGCACCCCGAGGTCGTCGCCGTCCACCACCCGTACGTCGACCACGGCCCGGACGAGGACGTGATCACGTCCCAGTTCAGCGGCTTCTCCGGACTCCTCAGCTTCGAGCTGAGGGAGGGCACCTTCGCGCGGGTGTCCCGCTTCATCGACGCCCTGAGCCTCTTCCGGATCGGCCCGAGCTGGGGCGGCTACGAGAGCCTCGTGACGTCACCGGTGCGCTCCGACGACCCGGTCTCGTCCCCCTGGCCCGGCCTGATCCGGCTCTCCGTGGGACTCGAGGGCGCGCAGAGCCAACTCGAGGATCTCGACCGGGCCTTCGCCTCGCTCGCCGCCGACGGCGTCCACACGCCGCGAACACTCCTGCCTGAGAGGACACCGTGAAGTTCCAACAGGACACGCCGCCGCAGGAACCGCCGTCGCAGGACTCGCCGTCGGCCGGCGAAGGCGGGAAACGTACGCTCCCCCAACCCCGGCCCGCCGTCGCGCTCATACCGGTGGTCATCACCGTGGCGATCTTCGTCGGCGGTATCGGGATCATGGAATTCCCCGCGGAGCTGATGCTCATCTTCGCGGCCATCGTCTTCACGGTCTTCTCCGCCTGCCACGGCGTCGGCCTGGACCAGGTCCTCGCGGACATGGGCGAGAAGATCAAGCGGGCCCTGACGGGCATCCTCATCCTGCTGAGCATCGGCATCCTGATCGGCACCTGGATGATCGCGGGCACCGTCCCGCTCATGGTCGACTACGGCCTCCAGCTCATCAACCCGTCGTACCTGTACGTCCTCTCCTTCGTCGTCACCGCCATCGTGGCCACGTTCACCGGTACGTCGTGGGGCGCGGCGGGCACGATCGGCGTCGCGCTGATGGGCGTCGCCGCCACCATGGACATCTCGCTGGCGATCACCGCCGGCGCCGTGGTCTCGGGCGCGTACTTCGGCGACAAGCTCTCACCGCTCTCCGACACCACGAACGTGAGCTCCCTGGCGGCCGGCGCCAACATCTACGAGCACATCCGCCACATGCTCTACACCGCGGTGCCGTCGTCGCTCCTCGCGGTCGTGGTCTTCCTGCTCGCCGGGTTCTCGATCGACGCGGGGTCGGTCGATCTCGACGTCATCGACGGCACCGTCGACGAGCTGCAGGAACTCTTCACCCTCAACCCGCTGCTGCTCCTGCCGCCGGCCGTGGTCCTCGTCGGCTCGATCATGCGCAAGCCCCCGCTGATCGTGCTGTTCGTCTCCTCGGTGACCGCCGCCGTACTCGCCGTGCTCGTCCAGGGCTTCAGCATCGCCGACACGTTCGACGCCGCCGTCTCCGGCTTCACCACCGACATGCTGTCCGGCGACGTCTCGGACCCCCTCACCGAGCTGCTCAACCGCGGTGGCCTGCACTCGATGTACAACTCGGCGTTCTTCGTCTTCTGCGCGTTCTTCTTCGCCGCGGCACTGGAGAACTCCGGCGTGCTGCGCCTCCTGCTCAGCACAGTGATCGACAAGCTGCGGTCGACCGGCAGCCTCGTACTGGCCACGCTGCTCTCCGGCTTCACCGTCATCAACGGCACGTCGAACGCCCTGGTCACGTACTTCCTCATCAACGACCTCTACGGCGAGGCCTTCAAGAAGCGGAACCTGCACCCGACCAACCTCTCCCGCAGCATGGAGGACTCGGTCACCCTCACCGAGGTCCTCATGCCCTGGACCGTCTCCGGCGCGTTCATCGCGGGCACCCTGGGCGTCGACAACTTCGACTTCCTGCCGTGGGCGGTCTTCTGCTGGAGCGGCATCGCCTTCTCCGCGCTGCTGGCGTACCTCTCCCCCGTCACCCGCGACTTCGGCATCCGCCGCCTGACGCCCCGGGAGCCCGAAGCGGAACCGGCCAAGGCCTGACGCCCCGGGGGCGCGCTTCCCGTACGGCCCGCCAATGCGCGCAACCCTGGAACCGCCCCGCCCCGCCCCGCCAGGCCCGGGCGTCAGCGCCCGGCGCCTCGGCGGATCGCGGTCTCCACAGGGGAGTGGTCACCATCGGGGCGTTCGAGGTTCGGTCCCTGCCCCGGACGGGGAAGCAGCGGGGGCTGCGCCATGAAGCGCGGTTCGGCGCCGCGGTGAGGCTGCGCGGCGTGTACGAGAAAGGGGTGACAGAGGTAGACGTCACCGGCCCGCCCCGTGGCCAGGTCAAGCGGCCGGTGCTCGGTGGCGGGCGCGGCACGCTGGGCGAGGTCCATGAACGACAGGCCGGCCTCTCGCTCGGGTTCGAGGAGGGCGGCGACGTCCAGGTGGGACCCGGTACGGATGCGGGTGGGCGCGTCGTCTTTCCCCACGTCGGACATGAGGAACAGCATGAGCAGCCACCGCCCTTGGGAAGCGACGTTCACCCGATAGGACATGAAGTCGGCGGGATCGTCTCCGGGGAAGCTCGCATCGACGTGCCACCCGTCGTCACCTGGCTCCGCGTCGCTGGGGAACCGTACCGGGAACGTACCGAGCCCACCGAGCGGCGCCCAGCGCCCCTCGCCCACGAGAACATCGAACGCGGCATGCAGCCGAGCCGAGTTGGCAGCGGCCCGGAAGGGCTCCTGCCCATAGGCACCGAGCCGCACCACGGGGGTCTTCCACGTCGCCGGATCGCCGGGCTCACCGTCGATGTCCCGCCACACGATTTCCCGGCACTCGGCCGCGAGCTCCCGCGAGAACGCCCCCTCCACACGGAGAAACCCCTTCTCCACGAACCCGGCCACATCGTCGTCGCTGATCACCGATTCACCCATGCCACCAGCGTGCTCCCACTGCGCCGCCCCCGCCCGACAATCCCCGCACGCTTCCTGTCAGGCCCCCGGCCCTGCCGTGGCCACCAGCACGAGCACGACATCATGATCACGGGTCACTGGTCACTGGTCACTTGACCTCAAGAACTTGTTTGTAGAGCTCGCGTGCTCGTTCGTGGTTCCCGGCGTCGCGTTCCACGTCGGCCCAGTACATGAGCACATCGGCCCTCTGCTTGGAGGGGCCGTCGGCCTCGATGGCCTGCTGGAGCAGCCTGCGGGCCTCCTCCAGGCCCCCGGCCCCCACCTCGATCACGGCCTGGTTCCACGACGCCGCCAGGACGATGCCCCATTGGCCGGTCTCGATGGCCCGTTTGAAGAGTTCGCGTGCCTCCTCCGCGTTCCCGGCGTCTCTCTCCAGCAGGCCCCAGCAGTTCAGCGCGTGGCCCTGGTGCCAGAGAGGGCCGGTCTCGACGGCCTGCTGGTAGAGCCTGCGGCCCTCGTCCGGGTTTCCGTCCTCCGTCTCGCGCCAGCCCAGGTCGACGAGGGCCCTGGCCGTCTGCTCGGGGGTGCCGCCGGCCTCGATGGCCTGCCGGAAGAGCCTGCGTGCCTCCTCTCCGTTCCCGGCGTCCCACTCCAGCAGGGCCAGGGCGTTGAGCGCGTCGACGTGCTGCGGGAGGCCTTCCCCTTCCGGCCCGGTCTCGGGGGAGCCGGTGTCGTCCGGCGTCGGAGGGGTGACATTGCGCTCGTCGATCACCGTGGTGAGGGTGGGCGGCAGCCAGGATGTCCCCAAGTCGTCCGGGGCGGGCACCTGGTCGAGGATCTGCGCCAGCGTCGGCCGCAGCGCAGCGTCCTTGGCCAGGCAGTCCGCGACCAGCGCGGCAAGGGCCGCGGGCAGCCCCGACAGGTTCGGATGCTCGTGCACCACCCGGTAGTTGACCGCGTGCGGGGCGCCTGCACCGAAGGGGAGGCGGCCGGTCGCCGCGTAGGCGAGCACGGCGCCGAGGGAGAACACGTCCGACGCGGGCCCGGCATGGTTGCCCAGGAGGTGCTCCGGGGCCATGAACCCGGACGTCCCGATGGTCATCCCGGTGCCGGTGAGCTGCGTGTCCTCGGCGGCCCGCGCGATGCCGAAATCGATCAGGCGGGGGCCGTCCGCCGCCAGCAGGACGTTCCCCGGCTTCAGGTCGCGGTGCACCATCTCGCAGTCGTGTACGGCCGCCAGCCCTTCCGCGAGCCCTGCGGTCAGCAGTCCCAGCGCGCGTTCCGGCAGGGGGCCGTGCTGGTCTACGGCGTCCTGCAGCGAGGGGCCGGGAATGTAGGCGGTGGCCAGCCACGGGGGGTCCGCCGCCGGATCGGCGTCCACCACGTGTGCGGTGTAGAAGCCGCCGACCCGCCGGGCGGCCGTCACCTCGCGGGCGAACCGCCGCCGGAAACCGGCGTCCAGGGCGAGCTCCGGCCGTACCACCTTCACCGCCACCAGCCGGCCGCCACGGGAACGGCCCAGGAACACGCGCCCCATCCCGCCCCCGCCCAGCCGCTTCAGCAACCGGTACGGCCCGACCTCCCGCGGATCCCCGGCCTGCAAACCCTCCACGCTGCCTCCTACCCAGGACGTCACAACCGCCCTGCCAGTTCTGGTTCCTCAAGCCGCAGACGGGGCCGCCTTCAACAGCCGTACCGGTGCTCCGCACGCGCCGTCCCGTCCCGTCCCCGAGGGGTGCGCCGACGCGTTGGACGTCGGGTGCGGCGCCGCGCGCGAGTAACACGCTCTGACACCGCGCTGCGGGTGACCTCGACTACCCGCCGTTGACCGTGGTTGTCCGACCCTCGGGTACGGCACGGGCACGTTTGGACGCGACTGCTGGATGAGTTCGGTTGCTGCGGCTCACCGTTCGCAGACGAGTAAGTGTGAAGACTTCGGGTCGAGAGCGTTCGTGCTCGGGACTCCTACGCGCCCCGCTGCGGTTCGAACTCTGCGGTGAAGTCCTCCCAGAGCCCGCCGATGTCCTCGTGGAGGCCGTCGACATGGCGGCCGGTGTGTTCACCGGTCGGTGTGGATTCCACCAGGCACCAGCCGGGAAGTTCGCCGCGAAGCTTCAGGGGCGGGTATCCGTCGGGATCCTCCGGATCGTGGTCGACGAAGTCGGAGTCCGCCAGCCGATAGGCAAGATCGAAGGCGGTCGCATGGGCGACTCGGCTGGCGAAAAGTGCCAGAGTCTGTGGCTCGATACCCGCAGCCTCGAACTGCGCCAGCTCGTCGGGGCTCTGCGGATCGGCGAGCAACTGGTCTACGGCGCCGGGCTGTTCCCACCGTGCGACCGCCTGCCGTACGCCGCGCAGGAACAGGAAACGGGCCAGCTGCGGAATGTTCTCGTCCACTTCGGAGTCGGCCCAGCCCGCCGGGTCCGCCGCGCCCAGAGCCGTGAAGACCTGGATCAGGTGGGCACGGCGCTTCTCAGGGTCCTGATGTGTGTCACCAGTCATGGGCGCAGCATGCCAGAGCCGTGGGGCAACCCTCCGGAGTCCCACTGGCGCACACAAACTCGCCAACGGCGGCCGATGACGAGTTGATCCGTCGCAGCCCGTCTCGGAGCAGAGGCGCCGGGAAGGAATCCGCGCCTTGAACGGCCCATCGCCGCCTACGGCCCGGCGCGTCCCGAGGAGTAGACGGAGTTGCGGCGGCGGAACGTCGATCTGGAAACGGTCGGGGTTCGGGTGCGGCGTGCGGCACCTGAGCTGGGGCCTGAAACGGTCTGGGCGACAAAGAACCCCTGGGTCCATGACCCGGGGGTCTGTGGTGGAGCGGGCGACGGAAATCGAACCCGCGCTATAAGCTTGGGAATCACCGTGTTGATTGGGCCAGTTGGGCCGCTGAGCTGCTCGGATGCACCGGTCACCTCGGCCATCCTCTGTCACCGTTGGCCACCTTTGCAGGGCCCAGAGACGGCCCGGGCCATGTCAGCTCGGCGTCGGCTGCTTCGCAAGGCGCTCTCGCCCGGGGAGTGTCTTCTCGCCTGAGTCTTACCGGCGATCTCTGGCACCTGCATGAACAGACGTCGAGGTGACTGACACGGCCTCGGCCCAACGGGCACAATGTTTAGGAGGGGGTGACCTGCCGTGAGCTTCTACGTAGGGTTGGGCCTGGTATTCCTGGCGTTTTTGGCGTGGGTCCTAGCTGTGGGTGTCCGGCGGGACCGTCGGCGGGCTGGGCTCGGTGACAATGGCAGGCGCAGTCAAGAGAAGGCGGTCCTCGACGCCCGCAACGCGCGAAGAGAGATGCGGGTTCAGAAGCGTTTTGATGACGGCGGGATCACGCGGTCGCTGCGCGACAGAGACTGACAGGCCCACGTGAAGCGGAAACCGGGTCGACTTCCCAAGGTCGGTGGAGCGGCTCACCCCATGGTGGCTGTCTAGAGCCGTGGAGCCGACCGCCCCGGCCCCCGTCGGCCTTCTTCTCAGCACAGGTGATTGCTGTGGTCGCGCGACCGGCGTAGCCGGGGGCGGAGCGGGGCGGAGACAGGAGCGTCGCCCCCGGCGGCGAGCCGGGGAGCGCGCGGTGAGCGGAGCGAGCCCTTGAAGTCGTAAGGAAGGTTGTTACTCAGCGCGCGTGCCCGGCGGGCTCTCGTGATGTGAAGTGCTGGGTGCAGGGCGGAAGTTGTGTCGTCTGGCGGTGCAGCAGGGTCAGGAAGAGTGCGGGGTGGGTTGTCCAGGTCAGGGCTGTTGCTTGGTGGGTGATGGTGAGGGTCTGGGGGTGGCCGGCGCGTAGGTTGCGTACGGCTTGGGCTTGGCCGTCGGTGGCCCAGTGCTGGGCTTGGCGGTGGGCTCGTCGAGTTCGGTGGTGAGCATCATGAGGCTTGTGCGGGTCCAGCGCGCGGCTTGGTGGGGGCTGTAGGCGTCGAAGGTGCCGATGCGCTTGCCGTTGGCGGTGGGTTCAAGCCCGTCACTCACCGGCCTGTTCAATCCTGCGGCTGCCCGTGCTCGCACACGCCCGCGTGCCTGCTCGCGGGTTACGGTCCCCGGCGAGCCTCGGGGTCATAGGTGCGCTGCTCCTGGGCGGCATCGTTCTTGCTGTGGCCTTGGCTGCCGTCGCCGTCGTGGTCAGCTCCGCGGCCGTGGCAGTCGTCGTACTGCGCGCCTTGCTCCGCTAGAAGGCCCACACAACGAGCAAGGCCCAGGTCTGCGACCTGGACCCTCGGGTGGAGCGGGCGACGGGAATCGAACCCGCGCTATAAGCTTGGGAAGCTCATGTTCTACCATTAAACTACGCCCGCGAAGAGCGGCTCCTGGAGCCCTCTCATCGCGGGACACTGTACCTCATCACGGACCCCCGGCGCACAGGCCGAGGGGTCTTTGTGCTGTTCGGGGCGTGGGCGGGGCATGAGTGCGGGGGCTTTGGGTAACGAGGGCAGGGCGTACCGTGGGGCGGAGTGCCGGTGCGGGAGTTGGGCGGTTTATCCCTTAGCGTGGCTTTTGTCGTCCACGTACTTGGGGAGAGGAAACGATGGAGTCCACCGTCGTCCGCTGTGCCGAAGGGCACGAGTTCAGCACCTCGACGTTCCCGATGCAGAACCTCGGCGCCGACCGGATCGGTCCGGGCCGGCTGCTGCGGTGTCCGCGTTGTGCGCGTCTGCGGCAGGCGGTGCCCGTTCCTCCAGCGCCCCGGAGCGGGCAGCCCGCGGAGACGGAGCGCTGAGCGCCGAGCGCGTACGCCCGCGCGGGCCCGGTCCGATTGGGCCGGGCCCGCGTCGTGCGCGTAGTCTCAGCCCGTGCTTCTCTCTGACAAGGACATCCGGACCGAGATCGACAAGGGCCGGGTGCGGATCGAGCCCTACGATCCGGCCATGGTGCAGCCGTCCAGCATCGATGTGCGGCTGGACCGGTACTTCCGGGTGTTCGAGAACCACCGCTACCCGCACATCGACCCCGCCGTCGAGCAGCCCGACCTGACGCGGCCGATCGAGCCGCAGGGGGACGAGCCGTTCATCCTGCACCCCGGTGAGTTCGTGCTGGCGTCGACGTACGAGGTGGTCAGCCTGCCGGAGGACATCGCGTCCCGGCTGGAGGGCAAGTCGAGCCTGGGGCGGCTGGGCCTGCTGACGCACTCCACCGCGGGCTTCATCGACCCCGGCTTCTCCGGCCACGTCACGCTGGAGCTGTCGAACGTGGCGACGCTGCCGATGAAGCTGTGGCCGGGGATGAAGATCGGCCAGCTGTGCATGTTCCGGCTGTCGTCGCCCGCCGAGTACCCGTACGGTTCCGCCCGCTACGGCTCCCGCTACCAGGACCAGCGCGGACCGACGCCCTCCCGCTCGTACCTGAACTTCCACCGTACGCAGATCTGACACCTAGGGCCGGGACCGAGCGATGAGTGACGAGCGGATGAGTGACGAGCGCGAGAACCTGACGTATCCGCTCTTCGGGCAGGCCGTGCGCGAGCTGGCGCAGAGCGTGGCGAACGACGGCTTCGAGCCGGACATCATCCTCTCCATCGCGCGCGGCGGGCTGTTCGTCGCGGGCGGTCTCGGCTACGCGCTGGACGTGAAGAACCTGCACGTCGTGAACGTCGAGTTCTACACGGGTGTGGGCGCCACCCTGCAGATGCCCGTCATGCTGCCGCCCGTGCCCAACGTGGTCGACCTGAGCCAGAAGAAGGTGCTGGTCGCGGACGACGTGGCGGACACCGGCCGGACGCTTAAGCTCGTGCACGACTTCTGCGCCGAGCACGTCGCCGAGGTGCGTACGGCGGTGATCTACGAGAAGCCGCACTCGCAGGTCAACTGCGAGTACGTGTGGAAGCGGACGGACCAGTGGATCAACTTCCCGTGGTCCGTGGAACCGCCCGTCGTACGCCGCCACGGTCAGGTGCTCGACGCCTGACGCCTGACGCCTGCGGGGCTGGGCCGGGCGGGGCGCGCGTTGACACGTGCGGGCGCCGGTGGCTGTAATGAGCGCGTGCCGCGTGGCGCCGACCAGAGAGCAGTGGGCAGGTTGGTGGCCGGGCGAGCACCTGTCGCTGAAGGAACGTGCGATGAGTACACACTCCGCAGGCAGCGCCTGACGTAAACGGGCGCGTCACGCCGCGCCGTTCGCCTTCACCATCACCATCACCTTCCCATCGTCGTGCCGCCGTCGTGCGCGCTGCGTGCCGCGAGCCGCGAGCGGGCGCGTACGGCTGCTCTGGAGAGCCCACACCCATGAACAAGCCCATGTCCGAGTCCATCCCCACGCCCACCTCTGCCCTGTCGTTCAACCAGTCCGTCATCGACGAGTTCCGCGCCAACGGGGGCAGGGTCGGCGGCCCGTTCGCCGGCGGCGACCTGCTCCTGCTGACCACCACCGGCGCCCGGTCCGGTACGGAACACACCGTGCCGCTCGGCTGCGTACGCCGGGACGGACTGCTGCTGGTCGTCGCGTCCGACATGGGCGCCGACCAGCACCCCGCCTGGTACCACAACCTGCTCGCCCGCCCGCTGGTGCGGGTGGAGACCGGGGACGAGGAGTACGAGGCGATCGCGGTGCCCGCCGAAGGCGCGCGCCGGGACCGGCTGTTCGAGCACGCCGTACGGGCCGACTCCTGTTACGCGGGCTACCAGGCCCGTACGGACCGGAAGCTGCCCGTCGTCGTACTCGAATCCGCCCAGCCGCAGGCCACCGACGATCCCCAGGAGCAGGACGCCGAGGTCACCACCCTCGGCGGCAAGCTACTCGAGGTGCACCGCTGGCTGCGTGCGCAGCTGCGCCACGTACGGGCGGAGGCCGACGCGCACTTCGCCGCTCGCGACGCACACCAGGGCCCCGGCGAACCGCCCGCGCCGGGCCTCGGTCTGCAGCTGCGGCAGCACTGCCTCGCGTTCTGCCAGACGCTCCAGTTCCACCACACGAGCGAGGACGGGCACGTCTTCCCTGCCCTCGCGCGCTACCACCCCCAACTGCGTGACGCTCTTGAACGGTTGAGCAGCGAGCACCGTACGGTCACCCGCATCCAGGACGGACTGCTCGCCCTGCTGGCCGATGTGAGCACGGCCGACCCCGACCGCTTCCGTGCCGAACTGGCCCGGATGTCAGCGGAGTTGGGCGCCCATCTCGACTACGAGGAGGAGGCACTGCTGCCCGCACTCGCCGAGATCCCCTGGCCGCCCGGCCGCTGAGCTGGCCCGGCCGCTCGCCGAGCCCTCGCGCTCGCTGAGCCGCACGGCCGGTGGCCAGCCGACTGGATCAGGCCGCCGGCCCTGCGGGCCCGTCCGAGGCGCGGCCGAGAACGTGCTCCCGCCCCCACGCGCCGAGCGGCGCCAGCGCGTCGTTGAGCGAGACGCCCAGCGGCGTCAGCTCGTACTGGACGCGGGGCGGCACCTCGTCGTGCACCTCCCGGTGGACGATGCCGTCCGCCTCCAGCTCGCGCAGCTGGGCGGTGAGCACCTTCTCGGTCACGCCGTGCAGCTCGCGGCGCAGCTCACCGAAGCGGAAGGGGTGCTCGTTCAGGGCCCAGAGGATGAGCACCTTCCACTTGCCGCCGACGACGTCCATCGCCGCGTCGACGCCGCATATGTACGACCCCGGTCTCCGCACCGTCGCCATGGCCCGCCCCTCCCACCTGCTCGCTTTCCTCCGGGTAAGCACCCACTCCGAAGTGCGTACTTGATCACTTCCGAAGCTGCCACAAGCCTAGACGGCATGACTGACAAACCCGTTATGACCAGCCAGACCGCCGAGACCGCCGAGATCAGCGCCCCTGCCGAGGGTGCGGACGGGACCAAGCCCGCGCTCTCCTTCCTTGGGCTCGGCGCCCTCGGCACGGCGTTCGCCCGCGCCTGGCTCGCCGCCGGATATCCCCTCACCGTCTGGAACCGCACCGCCGCCCGCGCCGAACCGCTCGCCGCCGAGGGCGCGCGGGTGGCCCGTACGGCCGCCGAAGCCGTGGCCGCCGCCGACCTCGTGGTCGTCTGCCTGCTCGACGACGCCTCCGTCGGCGACGTCCTGGCGGACGCCGACCTCGCGGGCAAGGACCTGGTCAACCTGACCACCGGCACCCCCGCCCAGGGCCGCGCCCGCGCGGAGTGGGCGGCCGCGCGCGGGGCGCGCTTCCTGGACGGCGGGGTGATGGCGGTGCCGCCGATGGTCGGCGACCCGGACTCCGGCGGATACGTCTTCTACAGCGGCTCCCGCGACCTCTTCGAGGCGCACGCGCGCACGCTCGCCGTACCGGCGGGCACGAAGTACGTGGGTACGGACGCGGGTCACGCCGCCCTGCACGACGTGGCGCTGCTGAGCGCGATGAACGGGATGTTCGCGGGGGTCGCGCACGCGTTCGCGCTCGTACGCAAGGAGGACATCGCGCCGCGGGAGTTCGCGGGGCTGCTGGCCGGGTGGTTGAACGCGATGGCGCCGTTCGTGCACCGGGTCGCCGAGCAGTTGGAGCTCGGCGACTACACGGAGGGCGTCGTCTCGAACCTCGCGATGCAGGTCGCGGGCAACGCAACACTGCTGCGTACGGCCGAGGAACAGGGCGTCAGCAGCGAGCTGTTGGCGCCGTACATGGAGCTGATGGAGCGCCGCCTCGCGGACGGGCACGGTGACGAGGACGGGACGGGCGTGATCGATCTGCTCGCGCGCTGAACGCTCTCTCACCGGGGCGGTCATCGCCCGTTGTCGCCCATCGTCGCCTATCGTCGCCGGTTGTCGCTGGTCAGCGGCTCGCCGGGCCCGTTGTCAGTGGCGCGTGCCACGCTTGCGTCCATGGAGCCGATGGAACCGTTGAAGGTGGTCGAAGCCCTGTGGCAGCGCATCGAGGCGCGCGACTGGGCGGGCGCGGGTGAACTGCTCGCGGAGGACGCCGTGGTGGAGTGGCCGGTCACCGCGGAGCGGATAGTCGGCCGGGCGAACTTCCTCGCGGTGAACAGCGAATACCCGGAGGGCTGGGAGATACGGGTGCGCCGGATCGTCGCGGACGGGGTCACGGTGGTCTCCGAAGTCGACGTGCCGCACGTCGAGTTCGGGATGTTCCACGCGGCGTCGTTCTGGACGGTGCGGGACGGGGTGGTGGTGCGTGCTCGTGAGTTCTGGACGAGTCCGGGTGCGGAGGCGGCGCCGGCGTGGCGCGCACCGTACGTAGAGCCGATGTAAGCAGGGGCGGGCGGCGCGGCGCCGTACGGTCTCCGGCGGGCCCGACGAGGGTCCGACGGGGACCGTCGGCAACGAGCCAACCCCTCCAAAGGGCTTCCCACCCCTGCTACTTGCGAGTAAACACCGCGGGTAACAGTAGAGGCCCGCCACGAGGGGAGACACCCCATGGCACGTGCGAGACCTGTCGCGGCGACAGCGACGGCGTTGGTGATGGCATTAGGTGGCGCTGGACTGGGCGCCGGGCTGGCAGCGGCACCCGGCGCGGCCGCGGCCGACGTACGGGCAGACCGCCCGGAGGTACGGCAGGCGGACGTACGGCAGGCGGAGGCGCGGCAGACCGCGGTCGCGCCGCTTCCGGCCGAGTTGGAGAAGGTCAGGGCAGCGGAGGCCGAGAAGCTGTACGGAGACCCCGGGCAGCGGACCATGGACGAGCGCAAGACGTCGCTGATCTCCCTCGGGGACAGCGAGATCTCGGGCGAAGGCGTCGGCACGTACGAGCCCGGCACGAACGGGCCGGACAACTGGTGCCACCGTTCGCCGGACGCCGCGATCCACCGGACGGGCATCGAGGCGGAGGTGACGTTCAACGTCGCCTGCTCCGGGGCGAACACGGAGAACATCAGGATCGGCGGCACTCCGCAGTACGCCGATGAGCTGGTGCAGAGCGACAGCCTGGCGATCCACGCGCGCAACACCCGGCTGAAGCAGATCGTGCTGGTCGCCGGGGCAAACGACGACCTGCAGTTCGGGCCGGTGATGACGGACTGCGTGGTGCGCTGGTTCACATTCCAGGGGCCGTGCGAGCCGAAGTACGCACCGGGCTGGCAGGGCCGGGTGGACGGCCTCGTGCCGAAGGTGACCCAGACGGTGAACGACCTCAGGACGGTGATGCGGGACGCGGGCTACGCCGACAGCGACTACCAGCTGGTCGTCATGGGCTACCCGAGCCCGATCGGCCCGGATATCGAGGATAATCCGAACTATCCGGGCAAGCTGCCGGGTGGCTGCACCGGGTACACGAGCGACTCCCAATTCGCCCGGGACAGCGCCGTGCCCGCCTTCCAGCGGGGCATACGGACCGTGGCCCAGCAGACGGGCGCGACGTACCTGGACGTCTCCCGCCTCTTCCACGGGCACGAGGTGTGCATGGAGAACACGTGGGCGCGCGGGCTGTACATCGACCTGTCCAACCCCTTCCCGCCGGACTCCAATTCGGTACGGCAGTCCTTCCACCCCAACGTGCGCGGGCACGGCGCGTTCGCTGAATGCCTGACGCGAATACACGCGTCCCAGGCGCGCGAGGCGTCCTGCGCCGACCCCTCGGGGAAGGGGCAGCCGCAGCTCTACGAGCTCGCCTGGGACGACGTTTTCCAGCCACTCCACAACGCGGGTACGGGCACGTGCGTGGACGCGGACGGCGCCGCCAGCCGCAACGGCACGGCCGTCCGCGGCTGGGCCTGTCAGCAGGAGCGGAACCAGAGTTGGTGGCACGACGGGGAGAGCGGCCAGCTCTACACCGCGCTGACGCACGACCGCTGCGTCGACGTGCCCCGCGGCTCCTACGAGCCTGGCACCGAGTTGGTGCTCTGGAACTGCCACGGCGGCGAGAACCAGCGCTTCGTACGGGACGCGGGCTCCGGCACGGTGCGGCCTGCGGCCGCGCCCGGTCTGTGCCTCGCCCTGTCCGGGGCGGAGGAGCCGGTACGGCTCGCCGCGTGTGACGGCTCGAACAGCCAGCGGTTCGCGTAGCGAAACAGCCCGTCCGGCGTTTGAGGACGGCCCTCGGCCACGGTGGGTCGCGCCCGGCGCTCATCGGCCAGGGGCTCCGGACCGGTGCCGCGGCGTGGTCGCTGCGATTCGTCCTCAATCGCCGGACGGGCTTGATGTGGTCGACTGGCCGGTCCGGTTGCGCGCCGGGCGGGCTGGAGAGAGGGCCCGGCTCCGCGTTACAGCGTGCCGAGCTTTACCAGGGCGAGGAGCATGATCAGCTGGATCGCCGACGCCCCCAGCGCCTTCGGCCACGGCAGGTCGTGCGAGCGGCTGACCATCGAGGTGAACAGCGCGCCCGCCGCCAGCCAGGTCCCCCAGCCGAGCACCTGTACCAGCGACGCCGTGCCGCCGAAGAACATCGCGACGAGGAGGCGCGGGGCGTCGCTGACCGACATGATCAGCATCGAGAGGCCGATCGTCGGCGCCCAGGTCCCGTTGCCGCCGAACTGCCGCGCCAGCGTGTGCGTGACCGCGCCCAGCATCAGGCCCATGATCACCATCGCGACGCCGGTGCCGATCACGTACTGGAGCGCGCTGGTCAGCGTGGCGTTGAGGACGTCGTCGCGGGTCTCGTCCAGGCCGAAGACGGCGAGGAGGCCGTAGAGGAACGTGACGATGAGCGCAGGCCCCCACACGGGGTAGTCGCGCATCTGCCAGAACGTGGCGTTGGGCCGCAGGACGATGCCCCGCAGCAGGTCCTTCCAGTGCAGCCGCGGCCCGGCGGGCGGTGCCTGGCCGGCGGTGTACATGCTGCCGTCGGAGTAGCCGTCGTCCGGGTAGCCGTCGCCCTGGGCGTACGGGTCGTGGACGCTGAACGACTGTGTGTGACCCGGGTTGTTGGCGTACGGGTCGTGGCCGGCGCCCTGCGTGGGGCCGTACGGATCACCGAAGTACTCGGGCTCGCCTTGCCTGCCACCGCCGCCCGCCGGCGGCCACTGCTGCCCGTACGGCGCCCCCGGCCCCGGTCCGCCGGCTCCGCCTGGCGCGCCCTGCCCCGGTCCGGGGCCGTACGGCGGCCGGGGTGCCCCCTGCCCGTACTGACCCGGCCCGGGGCGCGGGCCGCCCGCGCCGCCCGGGGGCGGGCCCTGCGGAGGGGCGCCCTGCGGGGGATGCTGCCGCTGCTGCTGCGCGTTCCGGGAGTCCCGGCCGCGTCCGATCCTGAATCCAGCCACTCATCGAACGTACCGCGTTCGGCGGGCTCGGGAGTCATGCCGACGGGGAATGGCCGGGCATCGCCGCTGACCTGTGACATCCCCTAGGGGAGCACGGTGGGGTTGGCCCTACCCCGTGGGTGTTGACAGGTGGTGTGCCGCGCCCTTGCGCACCCTGATCCGCCCCCTCGGAGCGCTCCCCGGCGCCAGCGTATGCGGCGCGGTGCGCGCCGCCGCACGAGCCGCCACCCGCGCCGTACGAGCCCCGCCGTACGAACCGCCGCCCCCGCCGCATGAGCCCCGCCGCACGAGCCGCCCGCGCCGTACGAGCCCTCGCCGTACGTGCGCGCGCCTCGGGGGGTTAACCCCACCCCGTATGCGCCGGTGAGCGGGATGTCCCGGGCCGACCGCCGCGGCCGAGCATGGTGCCCGGCCGCGCGCACCGGACGCGGGGCCGGGCACGCGATGGACCGCGCGAGGACCGAGGGAAGGCGTGATCATGTTGTTCAGGAGGCCTGCCGTCGTCGCGGGTGGTGTGCTGCTGGCCCTCTCGGGCGGCGCTCTGCTCCCCGCCGCGATGGCCGCCGGCTCCGGCGAACTCCCGGCGGAGCGCCCGGAGTCGCGCACACCGCCGGGCGCGAAGGTGGACGCAGACGCGGACGCGGACTCGCGCCCGGAACCGGGCCCGGAACCGGAGGGCGTCTGGCGTACGGACGGCTACGGCTCGCTCCTGGCCATCAAGGACGGCGTGCTCCGCAAGTACCAGACCACGTCGGTCAGTTGCCTCAAAGGGGAGACGGCGAAGCGATCGGGCCAGGACGCCGGCTCGACCACGTACACCGCACCCGACGGCCGCGGCATGACCGTACGCGCGCGTACGGCCACCTCCCACCGTGCCCGGCTGCACGTCGACGGTTCGCCCGGCCACCAGAACATGCAGCGCGTACGGGCTCTGCCCGCCGACTGCACACGTGAGGCGCCCGCCGACCCGGTGGCGACGTTCGACGTGTTCTGGCAGACGTTCCAGGAGAACTACCCTTTCTTCGCGGCCAAGGGCGTCGACTGGCAGGCGGCACGCGACCGTTACCGCCCGGCCGTCGACGCGGGCACCACCGACGACGAACTCTTCGCCGTCTTCCGCAAGATGCTGGAGCCGCTGAACGACGCGCATGTCAGCCTCACCGACGGCGCCGACCGCTTCTTCGGCGAGACCCGCCCCGGCACGACGATGCCGTCCGAGGCGCTGGACACGAAGGTGAAGAAGTACGTGAAGGAACGGGACCTGGACGGCGCGGAGTTGGAGGAGCACGCCAACGGCCGGATCAGCTACGCCGACCTGCCCGGCGGCCAGGGCTATCTGCGGGTCTCGGGCTTCATCGGCTACTCCGACGGCGAGCACCCCGACGGCCGCTACGCCGCCGAACAGGCCGCTCTCGACAAGGCCCTCGACGACATCCTCACCGCCGACCGCACCGCACGCCTGCGCGGCCTGATCGTCGACCTCCGCGTGAACGGCGGCGGCGCCGACGCCCTCGGCCTCCGGCTCGCGTCGCGGCTCACCGACCGTACGCATTTCGCGTACGGCAAGCGCGCCCGCAACCACCCGGAGGACCCGGAGCGCTTCACGCCGGAGCAGCCGCAGTACGTCAAGCCGGCGCGGGGCGTGCCGCGTTACGCGGGGCCGGTCGCGGTGCTGACGGGCGGTTCGACGGTCAGCGCGGGCGAGTCCTTCACGCAGGCACTGCTGGACCGGCCGGGGCGTACGGTCCGGATCGGCGAGCCGACGCAGGGCGTCTTCTCGGACGTACTGGACCGGGCGCTGCCCAACGGCTGGGAGGTCGGCCTGCCGAACGAGGAGTTCCGCACCCGCGACGGCCGTACGTTCGACGGGCCCGGGATTCCGCCCGACCTGGCGGAACCGGTGTTCACGGAGGAGGAGTTCGAGCAGCGCCGCGACTCCGCGTTCGACCGCGCGGTCAGCACGCTGCCGGGCGGCTCCTGAACGACGGCAACCCTCAACCGCTGCCGCCGGGTGCCAGGGGGTCACTCGGAGCCGGCCGCAGCTCTCCGTATTCGTTCCGGCTCCGGTTCCGGCTCCGGTTCCGGCTCGGGTTCCGGCTCGGGTTCCGGTTCCGGCTCCGGTACGGAGTCCGCGGGAGGCCGGCTGCCCTTGCCGCGGAGCCGGTCCATCTCCCGCCACTCCGGGCGGAGTCCGGTCAGGTTCGTGGTGAGGAAGTACGCCGCCCCGCCCGCCACCAGCACCGGCACCAGCCCGAACGAGGCCACCGCCGCACCCGCGAGCAGCCCGCCCAGCGGGATGCCGGACCAGGCCAGCGAGTCGCCCAGAGCGTGTACGCGGCCCAGCAGCGGTCGCGGTACGCGCTCGAACGAGATGGCACCGAGGATGGGGTTGAGGAATCCGGAGCCGAAGCCGCTGACGGCGAACACCGCGAGCACCGCCCACAGCGGCGCGTCCGCCGCGAGGATCAGGAACCGCGGCGCCCCGGCGAGCAGGAACCCGGCGAAGAACACCACCCGGCGCCGCATCCGGTGCGCCACGGCCGCGGCGATCAGGCTCCCGACGACCGCCGTCACGCCCATCACGCTGCCGGTCAGGCCGATGGCACCGGGACCGTTCCCGGACTCCTTCGCCCAAACGGGCAGCAGCACGGCCATGAACGCCGCGTCCAGCAGATTGGTGATCCCGACCATGACGATGATCGTGAGCAGCAGCGGTTCGCGGCGCAGGAAGGCGAAGCCCTCGCCGAAGCGGCGCCAGTAGCCGGGCGCGGACGCGGTACGGCCGTTCGCTTCGTCTTCCGGTCCGTCCGGTTCGGCCTCCGCTTCGGCGCGGACTTCGCGTTCCGCACCGGAACCGTCGGGCGTACGGGAGACGGGGCCGTCCGGCGTACGGCCGCCCATCCCGCGCGGTTGCAGCAGCGCGATGATCACCGACCCGAGCCCGAAGCACACCGCGCTGACCGCCACGCCCGCGACCGGCCCGGCCAGGGCCACCAGCGAACCGCCCGCCGCGGGGCCGGCGGTGGAGGCGAGCCGTTCGGTGACGCCGGACAGGCCGGTGGCGCGTTCCAGCCGTACGTGGGCGTGTTCGGCCGCCTCGGGGATCACGACCTCCTTGGCCAGATCGCCCGGCCCGCGTGCCGCGCCGATCACGGCCACGAGGCCGAGCAGCGGTCCGAACGAGAGCAGCCCGGCGGTGTGCAGCAGCGGCACCGCGGCGGCGGCGCAGGCGCTGACCGTGTCCGTCGTCCACGAGACGCGGCGCGGCCCCACCCGGTCGACCAGCGGCCCGCTGAACGCCTTGACCAGCACGTACGGGGCCATCTCGGCGAAGGCGACGAGCCCGGTGCGGGTGGGGCTGCCGGTGCTGACCAGCACGAACCACGGCAGCGCGATCGCCGAGATCCGCGTGCCGGTCAGGGCCACCGCCATCGCGGCGAGCAGGGCCGTCAGCGGACGCAGCCGCCGTACGGCGGACATCCGGCCGAGCCCCGGACCGCCGAGCCCCGGACCCGCCCGACCCTGACCGCCCCGACCCTGACCGCCCCGCCCCGGACCGCCGCTCACCGCGCGGTCACCGGTCCCGTTCCACGTCCAGCTCGGGCAGGATCTGCAAGACAAGCGTGACCCGTTCGGCGCCCGCCGGGTCCGCCTCGGCGGTGCCGTTCTCCGGGCCGGGGCTGGGGTCGCGCCGGTAGCGGTCGGCGACCGCGTGCAGCTCGCGCTGCAGGGCCGCGGCCTCGTCGGCGGTCAGCAGCAGCGGCCAGCTGCTCATGTCGAAGCTCTCGCGCCAGGGACGGGGCATCGTCTGGAGCTCGTTCAGCGCCCGCTGGGCGCGCAGGGTGTCGGTGGCCGCGACGGACGACAGGTACGCGAGCGTGGCTTCCGGCTCCTGCTCGATCAGGTCGACGCTGTCGAGGCGGGTCAACTGGTGCACCGAACGCCACCAGCGCTCCCGCGCGTTCCCGCGCTCGGTGTCCTCCTCGACGAAGCCCGCGGCATCGAGCTGGCGCAGGTGGTAGCTGGCCGTCCCGGAGTTGACGCCGAGCCGTTCGGCGAGCCGGGTGGCGGTGGACGGCCCGTACTTCCGCAGCAGCCCGACGAGCTGCACGCGCACGGGGTGGGCCAGCGCGCGCAGCCCTTTGGCGTCCAGTACGACGGAGGCTTCGCCGCCGGCGCCGGGGGCTTCCGTACGGTTCGGTGCGCCGTCGTACGGCGTCTCACGCTGCTCAGGCTGCTCAGGCTGCTGCTCGTCGCTCATGCCCGCAGACTAGACGCCGAAGACTCCTTCGCAAAGAGTTCTTCGCAAACATCTCTCCGCAAAGAAGCCTTTGCGATCACCTCACCCCGCCGCCGCGACCGCCTTCCGACGCCGCCCCACATCCGGCAGGACCCGCGCCAGCCAGTGCGAACGGCCCGCCGCCAGCGGTGCGAGGACGGCGAGGACCAGCACGTAGCCCGCGATGAACGGGCCGAGGCGGCGGTCCAGACCCGCGTTGGCCGACATGGTGGCGAGGATGAGCGCGAACTCGCCGCGTGCCAGCAGCGTCGTCGCCACGTTCGCGGCCGGTCCGCGCCCGAAGCCGTAGATGCGGGCGGCGAACAGCGCGGCGAGCACGTTCATGGCGATCGTGACCGCTGCGGCGATCAGCACCGGCCACACCACCAGCGGCAGGTCGCCGGGGTCGATGGACAGCCCGAACGCGAAGAAGAAGATCGCCCCGAACGCGTCCCGCAACGGGTGCACCAGCTCCCTGATGCGACCGCCCGAGGTCGTGTTGCCGAGCATCAGGCCCACCATGAACGCCCCGATGGCGTCCGCGACCCCGAACTCCTCCGCGATCCCCGCGACCAGTACGACGGCTCCGAGGAACGAGATCACCAGCAGTTCGTCGTCCTTCGTCGCGATCAGCCGCCCGATGAGCCGGGTGCCCCAGCGTGCCGCGACGGCCAGCACCAGCAGGAAGCCGAACGCCTTCGCTGCCTGCCCGGCGGCCGAGGCCATGCTGTCGGCGCCGGAGATGACGGGCTGCAGCGCGGCGAGGTACAGCGCCAGGAAGATGTCCTCGACGACGATGATGCCGAGGATCGGCCGTGACTCCGGGTTGCCGATGCGGCCGAGGTCGACGAGCACCTTGGTGACGATCGCCGAGGACGAGATGCCCAGGACGCCCGCGAGGACGAGCGCCTCGGACAGGCCCCAGCCGAGCGCGAGCCCGAAGCCGAATCCGGCGGTCACGTTGAGCGCGAGGTACGCGCCGCCGGCGAGCGCCATCTTCCGCCCGCCGGTCTTGAGGTCCTCCACGTGGAATTCGAGGCCGAGGTAGAAGAGCAGCAGCACCAGGCCCAGCGCGGAGAGCATCTCGAGCTGGTGCGGGTCGTCGACCAGGACGTAGCCGGGGGTGTGCGGGCCGAGCAGCATGCCGGCGAGGATGAACAGGGGGATCGTCGGCAGCCCTATGCGGCTGCCGAGGCGGGCGAGGACGGCGGCGGCGACGAAGGCGCCGCCCATGGCGAGCAGGGTGTCGGCGTGTCCCATGCCGTCACTTTCCGCGGGGCGGGCGTACGGGGACGGGCGGCAGCAAGCGGATAGCTCCTCCTGGGGCGTCCGTAGAGTCAAGTGAAGGTCAAGGAATGGCCAATGGTTACTTTACCAAACGATTTGACCTGCATCTTTGGCCGCGACGGACCCTAGCCATGGCAAAGGCCGGCCCGGCGCCACGGCGCGCGGACCGGCCTCCGGCCTCAGCTTTACGTCTTTACGTCCTGGAGGTCCCGCCCTACTTCCCGGGCTGCGCGGGCTCGGCGGGCTCGGACTCCGGTACGTCCGACGCGCCCGAGCCGCCCGACGCGTCCGCCCCGTCCGCCTCGGCGTCCTCCTCCGCCGGCCCGTCAGGCGTGCGTACGGAGTCCAGCAGCAGCTGGGCCACGTCCACGACCTGGAGGCTCTCCTTGGCCTGCTCGGCGTTCTTCTTGCCGTTGACGGAGTCGGTCAGCATCACGAGGCAGAACGGGCACGCCGTGGACACGATGTCCGGGTTGAGGGACAGCGCCTCGTCCACGCGCTCGTTGTTGATGCGCTTGCCGATCCGCTCCTCCATCCACATCCGCGCGCCGCCGGCGCCGCAGCAGAAGCCGCGCTCCTTGTGCCGGTGCATCTCCTCGTTGCGGAGGCCCGGCACGCGGCCGATGATCTCGCGCGGCGGCGTGTAGACCTTGTTGTGCCGGCCCAGGTAGCACGGGTCGTGGTACGTGATCAGGCCCTCGACCGGCGTGACCGGCACCAGCTTGCCCTCGTCGATGAGGCGCTGGAGCAGCTGCGTGTGGTGTACGACCTCGAAGTGGCCGCCGAGCTGCGGGTACTCGTTGGCGATCGTGTTGAAGCAGTGCGGGCAGGTCGCGACGATCTTCTTCTTCGCGGCGGGCACGGTGACGCCCTCGTCCGCGCCCGCGGCGGAGCCGCTGTCAGACGCTTCGCCGAACGCCGCGTTCAGCGTCGCCACGTTCTCCTCGCCGAGCTGCTGGAACAGGAACTCGTTGCCGAGCCGCCGCGCCGAGTCGCCCGTGCACTTCTCGTCGCCGCCCATGATCGCGAACGAGACGCCCGCGATGTGCAGCAGCTCCGCGAACGCCTTGGTGGTCTTCTTCGCCCGGTCCTCGAGCGCGCCCGCGCAGCCGACCCAGTACAGGTACTCGACCTCGGTCAGGTCCTCCACGGTCTTGCCGACGACCGGGATCTCGATGCCGGTCTCCTTCTCCAGCTCCTTCGTCCACTCCAGCCGCTGCTTCTTGGCCAGGCCCCAGGGGTTGCCCTTCTTCTCCAGGTTCTTGAGCATCGTCCCGGCCTCGCTCGGGAAGGCGCTCTCGATCATCACCTGGTAGCGGCGCATGTCGACGATGTGGTCGACGTGCTCGATGTCCACCGGGCACTGCTCGACGCAGGCGCCGCAGGTGGTGCAGGACCACAGCACGTCCGGGTCGATGACGCCGCCGAGGTCGCCGGGCCCTGCGTCGTACGCGCCGACCAGCGGCCGTTCGGCCTCCGCGAGCGCGCTCGCGGGCACGTCCTTCAGCTGTTCCTCGGTCGCCTTCTCCCGGCCCTCCGCGTCCTTGCCGCCGCCGGCGAGCAGGTACGGGGCCTTGGCGTGCGCGTGGTCGCGCAGCGACATGATCAGGAGCTTGGGCGAGAGCGGCTTGCCCGTGTTCCAGGCCGGGCACTGCGACTGGCAGCGGCCGCACTCCGTACAGGTGGAGAAGTCGAGCAGGCCCTTCCACGAGAAGTGTTCGACCTGCGAGACGCCGAACTGCGTCTCCTCGCCGCCCTCTTCGTCGAAGACCGTCTCGAAGTCGATGGCTTTGCCGCCCGAGGTCATCGGCTGGAGCTCGCCCAGCGCCGTACCGCCCCTGGCCTCCCGCTTGAACCAGATGTTCGGGAACGCGAGGAAGCGGTGCCAGGCCACGCCCATGTTGGTGTTGAGGCCGACGACGATCATCCAGATGAAGGACGTGCTGATCTTGATCAGTGCGACCAGGTAGACCGTGTTCTGCAGCGCGCTCACGCTCATCCCGTCGAAGAGCGCGACGAGCGGGTACGAGAGGAAGTACGCCGCCTCGTACTCCGTCACGTGGTGCAGCGCGCCCTCCAGGCCGCGCAGCGTGATGATGCAGACGCCGATGATCAGGATGACGGCCTCGACGAAGTACGCCTGGCCCGTCTTGGAGCCGGTGAAACGGGACTTGCGGCCGGCCCGCGCGGGGTTGCTCAGCTGCCGGATCACGATGAGCGTCAGGATGCCCACGGCCGTCATCACGCCGATGAACTCGATGAACATCTCGTACGGCGTGAACGAGCCGAGCACCGGCAGCACCCAGTCCGCCTGGAACAGCTGCCCGAACGCGTTGACGAGTGTCAGCACCAGCGTCAGGAAGCCGACGGCGACGAACCAGTGCGCGAAGCCGACGATGCCCCAGCGGTTCATCCGCGTATGGCCGAGGAACTCGCGGACCAGGGTGAGAGTGCGCTGCGCCGGTTCGTCCGTACGTGTGCCCGCGGGGACGGGCTGGCCCAGTTTCACGGCGCGGTAGATCTGGGCGATGGCACGCGCGAACAGCGCGGTGCCGACCACGGCAAGCACCAGCGAAACGACGATCGCGGCGAGTTGCATGGGGGCTCCTCGGACCTGCGGGCGAGCTGTTTACTAAGCAGTAACTTATTCGGTTCGTACGAGACTACCCACTATCGCAGTGCCGCTGTACCCGGCTGTGCGGTGATCTGCGTCGCGGGAGGAGCTGGGATACCGTTTCTCCACGATGTATGGCATACGCGGCGAAACGGGCAAGGAGTCCGCGGTCGAGGACGAGCGCCACGAGCTCGTCTCGCAGGTGCTTCCCTGGGTGCTGATCATCGCCGTCGCGACGGTCGAACTGATCCGCGACCACACCGACGTCAGGATGATCGGGGTCGGCTCGCTCGCCACCCCGGCCCCCGCGCTCGCCGCCATCGGCGGGCGCCCGCGCACGGTGCTGATGGTGTCGGTGGCGGCGGTCGCGGTCACGGCGTACGTGGCCATCGACCGGCATCTGACCGCGGTGGGCGCCGTCTTGCTGGTGAGCGCCACGAGCGTCTACGCGAGCGTCGTGCGCCGGCGCGGCGCGGCCCGGCTCAGCCAGGTGCAGCGCGTCGCCGAGACGGCCCAGCTGGCCCTGCTGCGTCGCATGCCGCGCCGGGTGGGCGAACTGCGGCTGGCGGCGCGGTACGTCGCGGCCGAGACGGAGGCGCGGATCGGCGGCGACCTGTACGAGGCGGTCGTACGGCCCCGTGACACGCGTCTGATCATCGGCGACGTGCGCGGCAAGGGGCTGCCCGCGATCCGTACGTCCGCCGCGGTGCTCGGCGCCTTCCGGGAGGCCGCGCAGTACGAGCCCACCCTGTCCCGGATCGCGACGCGCTGCTCGGAGGCCGTGGCCCGACTGGACGAGGGGGCCGGGGAGGAGTCCGACGGGCAGCGGGAGACCGGCGGGCGGGAGGCGTACGGCGAGGGGGAGGCGGATCCGGAGGGCGCGGAGCACTTCGTGACCGCCGTCGTCGTGGAGATCGAAGGGCCGGTGCTCCGCATGGTCAACCTCGGCCATCCGCCGCCGCTCCTGCTGACCGCGGACGGTACCCGCTTCGTGCAGGTGCCGGAACCGGTCCCGCCGCTGGGGCTGGCGCACCAGCACTTCGACGACTTTCCCGTCCGTGTGCAAGCCTGGCAGCCGGGGGACCGGCTGCTCCTCTACACGGACGGCATCGAGGAGGCGCGGGACGCCGACGGGCGGTTCTTCCCGCTCGTACGGCGTGTGGACGCGCTGCGCGACGAGCCCACTCCGGCTCTGCCGGACGCGCTGCTCGGGGCGGTGAGCGAGCACGCGGGGGGACGGCTGCGGGACGACGCGGCGATCGTCGTGGTCGAGTGGAGTCCGGACGGGGTTCACGAGCCGTAGGGCGCACTGCGGCACGCCTCTGAGCTGCACGGATGCCGGGCTGCCAGTAAAGACGGCATAAGACTTGAGTGAGCCTGACTCAGGTCATTTGACTTGCGCTGTCCGCTCGTGCAGTCTTGAGCCAGATCCACTCAAGGCTCAGTTGGAGGAAACCGAAATGGCACGTGCGGTCGGCATCGACCTGGGTACGACGAACTCCGTCGTCAGTGTTCTCGAAGGCGGTGAGCCCACCGTCATCACCAACGCCGAGGGCGCCAGGACCACGCCGTCCGTCGTCGCCTTCGCCAAGAACGGCGAGGTGCTGGTCGGCGAGGTGGCCAAGCGCCAGGCGGTCACGAACGTGGACCGGACCGTCCGGTCGGTCAAGCGCCACATGGGCACCGACTGGAAGATCAACCTGGACGGCAAGGACTTCAACCCGCAGCAGATGAGCGCCTTCGTGCTGCAGAAGCTGAAGCGGGACGCGGAGGCGTACCTGGGCGAGAAGGTGGCCGACGCGGTCATCACGGTCCCGGCGTACTTCAACGACCACGAGCGGCAGGCCACCAAGGAGGCCGGCGAGATCGCGGGCCTCAACGTGCTGCGGATCGTCAACGAGCCGACGGCCGCGGCCCTGGCGTACGGGCTGGAGAAGGAAGACCAGACCATCCTCGTCTTCGACCTGGGCGGTGGCACCTTCGACGTCTCGCTGCTGGAGATCGGCGACGGCGTCGTCGAGGTGAAGGCCACCAACGGTGACAACCAGCTCGGCGGTGACGACTGGGACCAGCGCGTCGTCGACCACCTGGTGAAGCAGTTCCAGTCCGGCCACGGCGTGGACCTGGGCAAGGACAAGATGGCGCTCCAGCGGCTGCGCGAGGCCGCGGAGAAGGCGAAGATCGAGCTGTCCAGCTCGACCGAGACCGGCATCAACCTGCCGTACATCACCGCGTCCGCCGAGGGCCCGCTGCACCTGGACGAGAAGCTGACCCGGGCGCAGTTCCAGCAGCTGACGCAGGACCTGCTCGAGCGCTGCAAGACCCCCTTCCACAACGTGATCAAGGACGCCGGCATCCAGCTGTCCGAGATCGACCACGTGGTCCTGGTCGGCGGCTCGACCCGGATGCCCGCGGTGGCCGAGCTGGTCAAGGAGCTGACCGCCGGCAAGGAAGCCAACAAGAGCGTGAACCCGGACGAGGTCGTCGCCATCGGCGCCTCGCTGCAGGCCGGCGTGCTCAAGGGCGAGGTCAAGGACGTCCTGCTGCTCGACGTCACCCCGCTGTCCCTCGGCATCGAGACCAAGGGCGGCATCATGACGAAGCTGATCGAGCGGAACACGACGATTCCGACGAAGCGCTCGGAGATCTTCACGACGGCGGAGGACAACCAGCCGTCGGTGCAGATCCAGGTGTACCAGGGCGAGCGCGAGATCGCGGCGTACAACAAGAAGCTCGGGATGTTCGAGCTGACCGGGCTGCCCCCGGCGCCGCGCGGCGTGCCGCAGATCGAGGTCACCTTCGACATCGACGCGAACGGCATCATGCACGTCGCCGCGAAGGACCTCGGCACCGGCAAGGAGCAGAAGATGACCGTCACCGGCGGCTCCGCGCTGCCGAAGGACGACATCGAGCGCATGATGCGGGACGCCGAGCAGTACGCCGACGAGGACTCCAAGCGCCGCGAGGCCGCGGAGACCCGCAACCAGGCGGAGCAGCTCGTCTACACGACGGAGAAGTTCCTCAAGGACAACGACGAGAAGGTCCCGGCGGACGTCAAGTCCGAGGTCGAGACCGCGCTGGCGGACCTCAAGGAGAAGCTCAAGGGCGGCGAGACCGCCGAGGGCGAGGACACCGCGGCGATCCGCGAGGCGTCCGAGAAGGTCGCCGCCACCAGCCAGAAGCTGGGCCAGGCGCTGTACGCCGACGCCCAGGCCGCGCAGGCGGCCGGCGGCCCCGAGGGCGCGCAGGCCGGTGCCGGCGAGGCCGGTGCGGCCGGTGCCCCCGGCGCTGAAGAGGACGTCGTGGACGCCGAGATCGTGGACGACGACAAGCCGAAGGACGGTGCAGCGTGACGGAGGAGACTCCGGGCTTCCAGCAGGAGCCCGAGGTCCCCGCCGAGACCGCACAGGAAGTGCCTGATGACGCGGCGGAGGCCGCCGGGACCGCCCCCTCCGGGGAGGCGGGACCGGCCGGTCCGCGGCAGGGATCGGACGGGGACGGCACGGAAGGCGGCCAGAACCGGCTCGCCGAGGACGTGGCGCTGACCGCTCAGCTGGACCAGACCCGCACCGCTCTGCACGAGCGCACGCAGGACCTCCAGCGGCTCCAGGCGGAGTTCCAGAACTACCGCCGCCGGGTCGAGCGGGACCGCGTCGCCGTCAAGGAGGTCGCCGTCGCGAACCTCCTTACGGAGCTGCTGCCCGTGCTCGACGACATCGGCCGCGCGCGTGACCACGGCGAACTGGTCGGCGGCTTCAAGTCGGTGGCCGAGTCGCTGGAGATGGTCGCGGCGAAGATGGGCCTCATGCAGTTCGGCAAGGAGGGCGAGCCCTTCGACCCGATGGTGCACGAGGCGCTGATGCACTCGTACTCGCCGGATGTCACGGAGACGACGTGCGTGCAGATCCTGCAGCCGGGGTATCGCATCGGCGAGCGGACGATCCGCCCCGCGCGGGTCGGCGTAGCGGAGCCCCAGCCGGGGGCGCAGCCCGCGCAGTCCGCCCAGTCCACGTCGCCTTCGGGCGACGAGGGGGAGCCGGTGGACGACGAGGACAGTGGTGACCCGGACGAGGGCTGAAACGCCGATCGGATGACCGACCAGATGGCTGAACGGGAGGAGGGACGTCGAGGATGAGTACCAAGGACTTCATCGAGAAGGACTACTACAAGGTCCTCGGCGTCCCGAAGGACGCCACCGAGGCGGAGATCAAGAAGGCGTACCGGAAGCTCGCACGCGAGAACCACCCGGACGCCAACCGCGGCGACGCCAAGGCCGAGGAGCGTTTCAAGGACGCCTCCGAGGCGTACGACGTGCTGGGTGACACCAAGCGCCGCAAGGAGTACGACGAGGCGCGCACCCTCTTCGGGAACGGCGGCTACCGCCCCGGTCCCGGCGCGGGCGGCGGCGCCGGCACGTTCAACTTCGACCTGGGCGACCTGTTCGGCGGCACGCCGGGCGGGGGCGGCCCGGGCGGCGGGCCCGGCGCCGGCGGCTTCGGCGGCGGTCTCGGGGACGTCTTCGGCGGCCTGTTCAACCGCGGCGGCACCACGACCCGTACGCAGCCGCGCCGGGGCCAGGACATCGAGTCCGAGGTGACGCTCAGCTTCACCGAGGCCGTGGACGGGGCCACCGTCCCTCTCCGGATGTCCTCCTCGGCCGCCTGCAAGTCCTGCAACGGCAC
This sequence comes from Streptomyces armeniacus, assembly GCF_003355155.1. Taxonomy (NCBI): domain Bacteria; kingdom Bacillati; phylum Actinomycetota; class Actinomycetes; order Kitasatosporales; family Streptomycetaceae; genus Streptomyces; species Streptomyces armeniacus. The sequence goes on from NZ_CP031320.1 coordinate 721,946, forward strand.
CGGGGACAAGAACGGCAGCCCGCGCGTGTGCCCCACATGTGTGGGCACCGGGCAGGTCAGCCGCGGCGGCGGTGGCGGCTTCTCCCTCACCGACCCGTGCGTGGACTGCAAGGGCCGCGGCCTGATCGCCCAGGACCCGTGCGACAACTGCAAGGGCAGCGGGCGCGCGACGAGTTCGCGCACCATGCAGGTCCGCATCCCGGCCGGCGTCTCGGACGGGCAGCGCATCCGGCTGCGCGGCAAGGGCGCGCCGGGGGAGCGCGGCGGCCCGGCGGGCGATCTGTACGTGGTCGTGCACGTCGACAAGCACCCGGTCTTCGGGCGGCGGGGCGACAACCTCACCATCACCGTGCCGGTCACCTTCGCGGAGGCCGCGCTCGGTGCGGAGATCAAGGTGCCCACGCTCGGCGGCCCCGCGGTCACGCTGAAGCTGCCGCCGGGCACGCCCGCCGGCCGCACCATGCGGGCGCGCGGCAAGGGCGCGGTGCGCAAGGACGGGACACGCGGGGATCTGCTCGTCACCATAGACGTCGCGGTGCCGAAGACTTTGAGCGACAAGGCACGGGACACCTTGGAGTCCTACCGGGACGCGACCGCGTCCGAGGACCCGAGAGCAGCGCTGTTCAAGGCCGCGAAGGGAGACTGAGATGAACGGCCGAGGTGGGCGCAGCCAGCGCTTCGGAGGCACGCCGTACGAACTGACCGACGACTCTCCGGTCTACGTCATCTCGGTGGCCGCTCAACTCTCCGGACTCCACCCGCAGACGCTGCGCCAGTACGACCGCCTGGGCCTGGTCTCCCCGGACCGTACGGCCGGGCGCGGGCGGCGGTACTCGGCTCGTGACATCGAACTGCTCCGCCAGGTGCAGCAGTTGAGCCAGGACGAGGGCATCAACCTCGCCGGCATCAAGCGGATCATCGAGCTGGAGAACCAGGTGGCCGCGCTGCAGGCGCGGGCGGCCGAGCTCCAGCAGGCGCTGGAGAGCGCGGCCGTGACGATGCGCCGCCGCGAGGCGCAGGTGCACGCGTCGTACCGGCGCGACCTGGTGCCGTACGAGGACGTGCAGCAGTCCAGCGCGCTGGTGGTGTGGCGGCCGAAGCCGCCGCGGGACTGAGGCCGGTCCGGCACCACCGTACGGAGGCCCGGTCGGCCACCGTACGGGCGCCGATCGGCCACCGTACGGAGGCCGATCCGGCATTCGTACGGGCTTGGCCGAGCCGCCGGTCACCCCGTGAAGTGCCAGCTGACGGTGCCGTTCGCGGTGACGAGGGTGGCCAGCACGATCAGGTCGGCGGCACCCAGTACGAGTCCGGCGGTCGCACGTCCGCGCCGCCCGGTGCCGCGGGCGAGCGCGAGCCCGCCGAGCACGAGGGCGCACGGCCCGAGCACCAGGTTGAAGACCAGCAGTCCGGCGAGGCCGAGCGCGAACGACGTGACGGCCATCCCGTCGGCGTCCTTGCGGGCGTCCTTGCGGGCGTCGCGGTCAGGGAGCCGTGTGCGCGGGCGGGTGTGCAGCGTGCCGGTGGTGCCCGTGGTGCTCATCGTGCCCCCTCCTCGATACGTGTACGGCGGCGCTCGCGGTACGCGAAGATCAGCAGCCAGCAGCCGAGCACCGCCCCCGCGGTGAGCGCCACGGCGGGCGGAAGGTGCGCGGCTGCGCCCACCAGTACGCCCAGCAGCAGGAATGCGGCCACGAGGAAGATCATCGTTAGTCCTTCGGTTGAGGCCGGCAGTGGACAACTCGGTGAACAATTGGGGTGACAACTGTTCACTGAGTCCAGTCTAGTGCTGGCTCCGCTGGCGGAACGAGTGTTTACTCGATGACATGAGCCACATCCGTCAGGCGCAGAAGGAGAAGACCCGGCAGGCGCTGCTCGCCGCCGCTCTGCACCACCTCGAGGAGCAGAGCCTCAGCAGCATCGGCCTGCGCGAGATCACCCGTACCGTCGGCATCGCGCCCGCCGGCTTCTACCGGCACTTCCGCGACATGAGCGACCTGGGTGTGGCCCTCGTCGACGAGGCACTTGGCGGCCTGCACGAGCTCGTACGGGAAACCCTTGCCACGGCAGACGGGCCCGAGCAACGGATCAGCCGTACGGTCGAGTTGATCACCAAGCACGTACGCGCGCACTCGGCGCACATCCGCTTCGTCTCCCGGGAGCAGCACGGCGGCGTACGGGCCGTGCGTACGGCCATCGCCGCGCAACTCGGCCTGTTCGCGCAGGAGGTGGCCGACACGCTGCGCGACGAGCCCGACTCGGCGGGCTGGAGCGAGGGGGAAGTGCGGATGCTGGCGGAGCTGTACGTGGACCACATGGTGACGACCGCCAGCGCGCTCCTGTCCGCGCTGGACGGTGAGGGGCGGGACGCGGAGGAAGTGGCGCGTACGGCGCGGCGCCAGCTGGAGCTGATCAACGTGGGGCACCGGCACTACCGGTCCGAGACGTGACCGCGGGCCGGGCGTTGGTCAGGCGCCCGGCCCGCGGGGTCGATTGCCGCGCTGACTGGGCGTCAGTCGAGCGGCTTGACGTCCGAGATCCTGTGCGTGTCCAGGTCGGACTGCACGTGCAGCTTGGTGGCGTCCGAGCCGCCGTCCCACTTCAGCGTGACGATGGTCCAGGAGTGCCCCATGCCGCTGCCGTCGTACGCGGCTTCGGCCTCGACCGGCACGTTCTGCGAACGCGTCACGCCGTCCGCGGCGTTCTGCTGCTCCCACTCCGCGAGCTCGTTCTGGAAGGACTCGGTCAGGGCCGCCTTGCGGAGGGACTTCGCCTGCTCGGTGTCGCCCTCGCCCAGGGCGCTGATGTAGCCCTGGTAGAACTCCTCGACCTCGGTGACGACGCTCGGCGTGTCCTGCGCCGCAGCCTGCTGTGCGGTCTGCTTCGGGCCGGTCTGCTCCGTGCCGCCGGACGAGTCGCCTCCGGCCATCGCCGTACCGGCGACGCCCAGCGGGATGAGCACGGCAGCCACGGCCCCCGCCACGATGCTGTTGCGCTTGGTCCTGCGTGACCTGCGGTGGTGCGACATTGCTCTCTTCTTTCCGTTCTTTCCGTTCGGTTGCTCTGTGCTTCGAGGGCCTCGGTCCCCCGGGTTCCCCCGGACCCTCTTGATCGGTTAGATGCGGGGCCTTCGCCGAGAGTTGTGCTGAACGATGTCCGGTTTCTGTAACTGCCCGTCGATGTCAGCAAGCTGCGACGCGGTTGCAGCAAGCTGACCGGGGGCGGGGGTGCGTTGGGGCGGAGGCGGGTGGCATGGTCGTAAGCACAGGGTGACCGGTCGTCACGGACAGGAAGCGGCGCGGTGCGGCGCGGGCCGGGGCGTACGAGCGCGCGGGTGAGTGCGCGGATGGAGTGAGGGGGTGACGGCAGTGCGGATTCAGCTGCTCGGGCCGTTGAGCATCACGGACGGACGCGAAGTCGCGGTGCTCAGACCGTCCAAGCCGACCATCCTGCTGGCTGCGCTGCTGCTCCACGCCAACTCGGTGGTGTCAGTGGACTGCCTGCTCCGCGCGGTCTGGGGCGCGAAGCAACCCACCACGGCCAAGGCCGCGTTGCAGACGTGCGTGCTGCGGCTGCGCAGACTCCTCGCCGCGCACGGCGTGTCCGGTGCGCCCGTCGAGGCGGTCCCCGGCGGGTACCGCATGAGAGCCTCCCCCCGCACGCTCGACCTGCTCGGCTTCCGGGAACGGGTGCGTACGGCGGGCGCGCTGGGGCTGGCTGCCGACGGCGGCCCGGAGGCCGAGCTGTATGCGCTCAAGGACGCGCTGACTCTCTGGCAGGGCTCCCTGCTGGCCAACGTGCCCTCACCCGAGCTCCACCGCGACGAGGTGCCCCGCCTCATCGAGGAGCGGCTGCGTGCCCTGGAACGCGCCTGCGAGCTGGAGTTGGCGCTCGGGCGCTGCGCCGACGCGCTGGCGGAGCTGTGGGGCGTGACGCGGATGTATCCGGGACACGAGCGATTCCGGCAGCAGCTCATCGAGGCGCTGTACCGCACGGGGCGGCAGACGGAGGCACTCGCCGAATACCGCCGTATCAAGCGGCACTTGTGCGACGAGCTCGGCGTCGATCCCTCCCCCGCGCTCCAGCGGCTGGAGCAGGCGATGCTCCGCGGCGAGGAGCTGGGCGGAGAAGGGCTGGGCGCGGCGGTGACGGCGACGGTGACCAGGCCGCCGGCCGTACGGCTCAGAGGGCTGCCACCGCGGGCACCGGCACGCGAGCCGGGCTGTGAGCCGTTGCGCGACGCGGGGTGCGAGGCGCTGCGTGAACCGGTGGTGCTGCGGCCGGCGGTGCGTGAGCGGGCGGCAGCGCACGAGCGTGCCGCGGTGTACGAGCGGGCGCCGGTGCATGAGCGTCCGCTCGAGGGGGCGTCGTGTGCCGTATCGGAGATAGAGGACGTGCCGTCGTTCACCGGACGGGCGGCCGAAGTGGACGCGCTGACCCTGCGGTTGGGGCAGGACGGAGCGGCGGACCGGTGCGCCGGGCAGGAGCCGGCACCCGTGCTGGTCTCCGGCGCTCCCGGGACCGGCAAGACCGCTCTCGCCCGGCGCGTCGCCCATCTCCTGCGCGGCGGCTACCCCGGAGGCGCCCTGCTGGTGCGCATGGTCCGCCCTGACGGGACGCCGCGCGGCTCGGAGGATGTCGCACGCGAACTCGCGGCCGTGCGCCGGAGACGCGGCAGCGGGCGGGCACTGCTGGTCTTCGACGATGTGGTGGAGGCGGAGCAGATACGCCCACTGCTGCCCGCCGCGCTGGTCGCCGACACGGCGCTGCCGTCGGAGCCGGGGTCCGACGCCGCGCTGATCACCAGCCGCAGAGGGCTCGCGGGGCTGGTGGTCACACACGGCGGCTGGGTGCACCGCCTCGGTACGCTCGACGACGAGGAGTCCCGGCAGCTGCTCCTCTCCGTACTGGGAGCGCAGCGCGTGGAGGCCGAACCGGAGGCTGCGGGACGGATCGTGGAGACGTGCGGCCGGCACCCGCTGGCCCTGCGCATAGCCGCCGCGCGGCTGCAGACCCGGCCAGGGCTGGGCCTGGCGGACGCTGCGGACTGGCTGGCGGCGGACCCGCTCTCCCGGCTCGCCCTCACCGACGACCCCGACCTGTCCGTACCCCGCGTGTTCGGCCTCGCGCTCGACCGGCTGGACCCGAGGATGGCGGAGGCGTTCCTGCGGGCGGCGGGAGTGCCGTCCGCAGGCCCGGCGGGGGTGTTCCGGGCCGAGGACGCGGCTGGTCGGCTGGACATGGCCGTCCCCGAGGCGGAACAGGTGCTGGATCAACTGGTCGACGCGGGACTGCTGGAGGACGGACCACCGGGGCCGTACCGCATGCACCCGCTGCTGCGCGCGTACGCCCGCTCGGTCGCGGACGGCACCCGTGCCGGACAGAGAGAGGGTGTGAACTGATGCCCGCACCAGGCCCGCCGCCGAACGGCGCCCGTACGGACGGCGATGCCGGCCCGGCCCGCAAAGCGGGCGCCGGGGCCGGGGCCGTGGAGGTCGTCGTCGTACGGCAGGAGCCGTCGGCACCCGGCGGCGAGACCACGGCGGTCCGGCTGCTGGGGCTGCTGCCCGCGGACTGGATCTGCGTGCCCGACGACGTGGGCACGGACCGGGTGCGGCTGCGGATCGAGTACGGGCACGGTGGCCACGGCGTCGGAGACAGCGACGGCGTGCACGGCGCGCTGGCCGAGGTGCTCGCGGACACGGCACTGCGCGGCTGGTCAGCCGAGCCCTCCTGAGCACCCCGTCCAACCACCCACCTGGCCCTGCCACTTGCCCAAGCCCGTCCAGCCACTCACCCAAGCCCGTCCGGCGGTTGAGGACGGACCGGGGTGGCGGCCACGGCGCCGCGCGTGGCCCCTCAGCGGAGTGGCCACCGGCAGGTCCATCGTGGTCCGGGGCCGTCCTCAAACGCCGGACGGGCTGGATGGGTGGTCCGGGGCCGTCCTCAAGCGCCGGACGGGCTGGATGGGGCGCAGGCACACGCCATGTGGCGCGGGCCAGGTCAGATCCAGCCGTGCTCGCGGGCCAGCAGCGCGGCCTGCGCCCGGCTGGCGGCACCCAGGCGCTGCATCAGGTCGGCCACGTGCCGGCGGTAGGTCCGTACGGAGATCCCCAGGCTCCGGGCGCCGGACTCGTCCTTGCCCACCGAGACCATCGACTCGAGCACCTGCCGCTCCCGTTCGGTGACGCACGGCGCATCCGTCGCCGCCCGCCCGTCCAGCGCGGTCAGCAGGTCCTCGGCCTGTCCCCAGATGCGTTCGAAGAGGGCCACTATGTGGGTGACAAGCCCGCTCTCGTACGCGAACAGCGCGCCGCGCTCCGGACGTTCGGTGTCGACGGGAACCACGGCGGTGCGTCCGTCGAAGACGACGATGCGCTCGGTGACCTCCGTGGCGACCCGGATCAGCGCGCCCTCGGCGGCCAGTTCGCGCAGGTGCGCCGCCGTGACCACATGGCCGAGGGACGCGGCGGGCACGACGCTGCGGACACGGACGCCGTGCCGCAGGGAGCGCAGGCCCAGCGCCCGGGCGCGGTTGATGCTGTCGGGCGAGGGCTCGGCGGCCGACTCGACGGACAGGATCTCGTCGCGCGCGAAGAACGCGAGGTCGTCGATGCGGTCGCGGATCTGCGCGGGCTCCGTCAACTGCTCGACGCCACGCGGCGGCTGCCTACGGGACGGGGCCGATGCGGAAGCAGCGCCGGCGCTGCCCGCGGTGCTGCCCTTGGCCCCGTTCGCGGCGCCCAGCGGGCACATCTCCGCGCGTAGAGCATCGATGAGCGGCCGGATCCGTGTCACCCGGCGCAGCTCGTTGTGGAGTTCGTGCATGCGCTGGTCCATCAGCCGGGACAGCGCGGTCTCCGGGTCCTCGGCCGCGTACCCGGAGGGTGCCGCCTCGTCCTGTCGGAGCAGGCCGAGCGCGCACAGCCGTTCCAGTGCGCACGGCACCGCGTCCGGGCCGCGGTGCGGCGACGCGGGCGGAATCGGTTCGAGTGGTGTGTCCGGGCGGCGCAGGAAGAGCCGGTAGGTCTCTTCCTCCTCCGGAGAGACTCCGAAGACGGACAGCGCGTGTGCACCCAAGCTGTGTCCCCCGTTGCATGGATGTGGTGCGGAGCAGGAGCAAGAGCAGAAGTAGGAGCAAGGAACCGGTGGCTGGTCTGCCAACGCGCAGCGTAGAGCCTGTGGATCCCCTTCGGGGAGCCTCGGCACCGGACGCACCACAAGGTGTGAACGAATCACGAGAACACCGCCGCCGTCCCCGCTCGCGTGCGGAGACGGCGCCGGTGTGCCGTACGGTGCACGCGGCCACCCGTACGGCGCGTGCGGGCACCCGTACGGCGCGCGCGCCGCAGTCCCTAACGGACCGGCGGGCCGCGTCAGTTGGCCCGGTACGCCTCCCACGCCTCGTTCATCCGGACCACCTGGCCCGCGGTGAACTGGGTCATGCACGCGTCGTACGAGTAGTCCATGAAGTTGTGGATCGGGTCCACGCCCTCCGCCGGGCACGTGTCGGCGCCCTCGGGGCAGCCGGACGCGGGCTCGCGCTCGGCCGGGGTGTCGTCGACCTGGTCGCCCTGCGCGGAGCAGCCGCCCTGGAAGGTGTGGTACAGGCCCATCCAGTGGCCGACCTCGTGGGTTCCGGTGTCGCCCTCGTTGTAGTTGCCCGCCGAGCCGCCGGGCAGCGAGGCGTCCAGCACGACGACGCCGTCGTCCTCCGGATTGGTGTCGTACGAGCTGGGGAACGTCGCCCAGCCGAGCAGGCTCTGGCCGAGGTTTGCGGTGTAGAAGTTGAGCGCGTCGGCGCCGCCCTCGCGCAGCGAGGACTTCATGGCGCTCTCGGCGGAGGAGCCGGGGGTGAGGCCGTTGTACCAGCCGGCGTTGTCGGTGTACGTGGTGCCGGCCAGCTCGAACTGGTACGGCGAGGGGTTGTTGCCGTCGCCCTCGCCGGCGTAGGCGGCGTTGAGCACGTCGACCTGGGCGTTGATGGCGTCGGCGTCGACCTTGCCGGTGGCACCGTCGTGGACGACGTGGAAGTACACCGGGATGGTGACGGGTGCGCCGGAGGGCTTGTCGAGCTTGCCGGCCGCGCGGAGCCGGTCGAGCCGTTCGCGCAGGTCGGCCTCCATGGCCTGGGCCTGCCGCTCGCTGACGGCGTTGGGTTCGTGGGCGACGCCTTCGTCGCCGTGCGCGCGGGCGACGCGGGCGTTGGAGGCGGCCGCCTGCTGCGCCGCGTCGTGGCCGTGGTCATGGCCGTGGCCGTGGAGGTCGGCCGTGCCGTCGGCGCACTCGGCGCCCTGCGCGGCCACGGATCTTCCGGAACTCTCGGGTGCGGGGCCGGCGTCGGCGGCCGGTGCGGACAGGGGAGTGAGGGCCAGGGTTCCGGCCACCGCTGCCATGCCGAGGACACGAGTGCGGGCTCGCGGGGATATGCGGGCGATCGGGCGCATCGAAGCTCCTCCGGGACGTGGATGTGAGGGATTCCTCGTCGTCCCGGCGGAGGCTAGAAGTGCCGGACAGAAAGCGGTGAGAGACGAACCGGCCCAATCGTTTTTGCACACAATTCGGTCGGGCGCAGGACGATTTGGTGGCGTGGGCGGGGGCAGCCGCCCGGAGGAGGGTGCAAGGGGCGCAAGTGTACGGATTCGTTCCGCGTCTGCGGGCCGCCGCCGAGTGGCCGATTACACCCTTGCGTCGGGCGCCCGTACGTCACCGCGCCCGGGGCCCGTACGCAGGCGCACCAGCCGCCCCGTACGCCCCGTGCGCAAGCCCGCCCCGTGCGCCCGTCAGCCGCGCCCCATCGTCCGGTCCACCGCGATCTCGATCAGCACACGTTCCGGATTCGGCCTCGGGTCCCGCCCGTACCGCTCCGCGAAGCGCCGTTCCGCGTCCGCGACCAGTTCCGGTTCGGCGTGTACGACCGCGCGTCCCTCCAGGGTCGCCCACCGCCGCCGGTCCACCTGGCAGAGTGCGACCCGCATCCCCGCGGGCCCGGCGGCCCGTACGTTGCGCACCTTCTTGCTGCCCCCGCTCGCGATCACCCGGGCGATCCCGGCCCCCGGGTCGTAGGTCACGGCGACGGGTACGACGTGCGGGGTGCCGTCCGGCCGGAAGGTGGTGAGAGTGGAGTGGTGCCGCTCGCGCCAGAAGGCGAGTATCGCGGGGTCCAGAGTGATCGTCACGGGGAACGAATCTAGTCGATGGCGAGTTGAGTGGAATAGACTCAACTTGTTGCAGGTTGGAGTTAGCAGGGCAGGGCCGGAGGGTGAGGGCCGTCCGGCCGGCAAGCGGGACGCGACGAGGAGGAAAGCAGCACAGTGGACGCCGAGCTGACCAACAAGAGCCGGGACGCCATCAGCGCGGCCAACGACAGGGCCGTCACCGGCGGACACCCCGACATCACGCCCGTACATCTGCTGCTCGCCCTGCTGGAGGGCGAGGACAACGAGAACATCCAGGACCTGATCGCCGCCCTCGACGCCGACCAGGCCGCCCTGCGTTCCGGCGCCGAGCGCCGGCTGGCCGCGCTGCCCAGCATGCAGGGCTCCACCGTCGGCCGCCCGGAGCCCGACCGCGCGCTGCTGGCCGTGATCGCGGACGCCGCGCAGCGCGCCAAGGAGCTCGGCGACGACTACGTCTCCACCGAGCACCTGCTCATCGGCATCGCCAAGAAGGGCGGTGCCGCCGCCGAGCTGATGCGGGAGCAGGGTGCGACGGACAGGAAGCTCCTCGACGCTTTCGAGAAGGCACGCGGCGGCCAGCGCGTGACGACGCCGGACCCCGAGGGGACGTACAAGGCGCTGGAGAAGTTCGGCACGGACTTCACCGCCGCCGCCCGCGAGGGCAAGCTCGACCCGGTGATCGGCCGGGACCAGGAGATCCGCCGCGTCGTGCAGGTGCTGTCACGCCGTACGAAGAACAACCCCGTGCTCATCGGCGAGCCCGGCGTCGGCAAGACCGCCGTGGTGGAGGGCCTGGCGCAGCGCATCGTGAAGGGCGACGTGCCCGAGTCGCTGAAGAACAAGCGGCTGGTGGCCCTCGACCTCGGCGCGATGGTGGCGGGCGCGAAGTACCGGGGCGAGTTCGAGGAGCGGCTGAAGACCGTCCTCGCGGAGATCAAGTCCAGCGAGGGCCGGATCATCACGTTCATCGACGAGCTGCACACGGTCGTCGGCGCGGGCGCGGGCGGCGACTCCGCGATGGACGCGGGCAACATGCTGAAGCCGATGCTGGCCCGCGGCGAACTGCGGATGGTCGGCGCGACGACGCTGGACGAGTACCGGGAGCGGGTCGAGAAGGACCCGGCGCTGGAGCGCCGCTTCCAGCAGGTGCTGGTGGCCGAGCCCACCGTGGAGGACTCGATCGCGATCCTGCGCGGCCTCAAGGGGCGCTACGAGGCGCACCACAAGGTGCAGATCGCGGACGGCGCGCTGGTGGCCGCGGCCGCGCTCTCCGACCGCTACATCACCTCGCGCTTCCTGCCGGACAAGGCCATCGACCTGGTGGACGAGGCCGCGTCCCGGCTGCGCATGGAGATCGACTCGTCGCCCGTCGAGATCGACGAGCTGCAGCGTTCTGTCGACCGGCTCCGGATGGAGGAGCTGGCCCTCGCCAACGAGACCGACCCCGGCTCCGTGCAGCGCCTTGAGCGGCTCCGCCGCGAGCTGGCCGACCGCGAGGAGGAGCTGCGCGGTCTCACCGCCCGCTGGGAGAAGGAGAAGCAGGGCCTGAACCGGCTCGGCGAGCTGAAGGAGAAGCTCGACGAGCTGCGCGGGCAGGCCGAACGGGCCCAGCGCGACGGCGACTTCGAGAGCGCCTCCCAGCTCCTCTACGGCGAGATCCCCGAGCTGGAGCGCGAGCTGGAGGCCGCCAGCGCCGCCGAGGAGGAGGCGGCGACCGCCGCCTCGCAGGAGCCGCGCGGCCCGAAGCAGACCATGGTCAAGGAGGAGGTCGGCCCGGACGACATCGCCGACGTCGTCGCCTCCTGGACCGGCATCCCCGCCGGGCGGCTGCTGGAGGGCGAGACGCAGAAGCTGCTCCGTATGGAGGACGAGCTGGGCAAGCGGCTGATCGGGCAGGGCGAGGCCGTACGGGCGGTGTCGGACGCCGTCCGCCGTACGCGCGCGGGTGTCGCCGACCCGGACCGGCCGACGGGCTCGTTCCTGTTCCTCGGGCCGACGGGCGTCGGCAAGACGGAACTGGCCAAGGCGCTCGCGGACTTCCTCTTCGATGACGAGCGGGCGATGGTCCGTATCGACATGAGCGAGTACGGCGAGAAGCACTCCGTGGCCCGCCTGGTCGGCGCGCCTCCCGGCTACGTCGGCTACGAGGAGGGCGGCCAGCTCACCGAGGCCGTGCGGCGCCGCCCGTACAGCGTCGTGCTGCTGGACGAGGTGGAGAAGGCGCACCACGACGTCTTCGACATCCTGCTCCAGGTGCTCGACGACGGCCGCCTCACGGACGGGCAGGGCCGTACGGTCGACTTCCGCAACACGATCCTCGTGCTCACCTCGAACCTCGGCAGCCAGTACCTGGTGGATCCCCTGGAGAAGCCCGAGGTGAAGAAGGAGAAGGTGCTGGAGACCGTACGGGCGTCGTTCCGGCCGGAGTTCCTGAACCGGCTGGACGACGTGGTGGTCTTCGCCGCGCTCAGCCAGGACGAGCTGGGCCGGATCGCCGCGCTGCAACTGGAGAGCCTCCAGCGGCGGCTCACGGAACGGCGGCTCACGCTGGACGTCACACCGGCCGCGCTGGACTGGCTGGCCGCCGAGGGGAACGACCCGGCGTACGGCGCGCGTCCGCTGCGGCGGCTCGTACAGACGGCGATCGGGGACCAGTTGGCCAGGGAGATCCTGGCGGGCGAGATCCGCGACGGCGACACGGTGCGGGTGGACCGCGTGGACGGCTGGGAAGGGCTGAGCGTGGCACCGGCGGAGCGGTGACGGGCCGGCGCTGACTGCGAGTTCGCGGGCTTGCGGACTTGCGGGCTTACGGGCGCGGCGCGCGATACGGCGTGCCGCGCCCGTAAGCCGTACCCATCTGTGAAATCAGACCCGTCACTGGTATGGACCTGACAAAAGCCTCCGGCTACGCTCCTGCTGGCATCGGTTAAGAGCGCTCTCAACTGTCTGCTGTTCCACCCCACTTCCATGGAACACAGAAGGGTTCCTCCCTTGAGACGTATGAGACGTACGACAGTGAAGCGTGCCCGGGTGTCCGCACTGCTGGTGGCAGGCGGCCTGGTGGCGGCCGTGTTCGTTCCCGCAGCGACCGCGTCCCCGACTTCCGGTTCCGACTCCGCATCCGGTTCCGGCCCGGCCCAGACGCAGCCCGCGTCCGACGCGCTGCTGACCGCGATGCAGCAGGACATGGGCCTCACGAAGGGCGAGGCCAAGGCCCGTCTCGCCGCCGAGAAGAAGGCGACCGCCGTCCAGGACGACGCCCGGCGCGCGGCCGGAAAGGCGTACGGCGGCTCCTGGTTCGACGCGAAGAGCGGCACCCTCGCCGTGGCCCTCACCGACAAGGCCAAGGCCGACGCCGTACGGGCGGCCGGCGCGGACGTCCGTATGGTGCGGCACAGTGCCGAGGAGCTCACCGCGGCCAAGAAGCGGATCGACAAGCTCTCCGCGCCTGCGGGCGTGAGCAGTTGGCAGGTCGACGACAAGAGCAACCGGATCGTCGTCAGCGTCGTCGCCTCGAAGAAGTCCGACAACGATGTCCGCGCCTTCGTCGCGGACGCCCGCGAGAGCGGCCCGGTCACCGTGCGGGAGACCGCCGAGGCGGCGCGTACGACCGCGGCCGGCACCGTTGGCGGCGACCCGTACTACACCGGCAACGTCCGCTGCTCCATCGGCTTCTCGGTGCACGGAGGCTTCGTCACCGCCGGGCACTGCGGCCAGAAGGGCGCCTCGGTGAGCGGCTGGGACCGCTCGAAGATCGGCGAGTTCCAGGGCTCGACCTTCCCCGGCAGCGACATGGCGTGGGTGAACGTCGCCAACGGCTGGTGGACGGAGCCCGTCGTCCTCGGCTGGGGCACCGTCTCGGACCAGCTGGTCCGCGGCTCGAACGAAGCTCCCATCGGCGCCTCCATTTGCCGTTCCGGTTCCACCACGCACTGGCACTGCGGCAACGTCCAGGCCAAGAACGTCACCGTGAACTACCAGCAGGGCGCGGTCCACGGCATGACCCAGACGAGCGTCTGCGCCGAGGGCGGCGACTCCGGCGGCTCGTACATCAGCGGTGACCAGGCGCAGGGCATCACGTCGGGCGGCTCCGGCAACTGCTCCAGCGGCGGCACCACCTTCTTCCAGCCCCTCAACCCGGTGCTGAGCCACTACGGCCTCACCCTCCACACCGCCTGATCCGCACGCCCGGGATCACCCTGTGTACGCCATGCGCCTCCCCTACGGGGTGGGGCGCATGGTGCGCATGGGGCGCGGGAGGGTTTTTTCGGCCTGGTCGGCAGGTCGGCCGGGGACACGGTTGCGTTGTCCGGGCCGTCATGAGGGAGGATGGCCGAATCCGTATGAAGGGAATTCCACGGTGACCATCGACCCGTCCTCGATTCCGAATTTCGGGGGCCAGCAGCCCGACCCGCAGGAGGCAGGCGACGGCCCGGCCGGACCTGTCGTCCCCGACCAGGACCTGGTCAAGCAGCTTCTCGACCAGATGGAGCTGAAGTACGTCGTGGATGACGAGGGGGACCTCGCCGCGCCGTGGGAGGAATTCCGCACGTACTTCATGTTCCGTGGCGAGGGCGACCAGCAGGTCTTCTCGGTCCGTACGTTCTACGACCGGCCGCACTCGATCGACGAGAAGCACGCGCTGCTCGAGTCGATCGACGACTGGAACCGCCGCACCCTGTGGCCGAAGGTCTACAGCCACACGCACGACGACGGCACCGTACGGCTCATCGGCGAAGCGCAGATGATGATCGGCACCGGTGTCTCGCTGGAGCACTTCGTGTCCAGCACGGTCAGCTGGGTACGGGCGTCGATCGAGTTCGACAAGTGGCTCGTCGACCAGCTCGGCCTGGAGAAGGACGTCGAGTCCGACGCCAAGCCGGACGACGCCAAGCCGGACGACGCCGATGCCGATGCCGATGCCGAGGGCTCGGGTCCGGCGTCCGCGTCCGACGACGGCCCCGGAGAGGGCACGGAGGACACCGGCAAGAGCTGAGGTCCGAAGCCGACGACAGGCGCCCCCGTCAGCCGTACGCGGCCGGCGGGGGCGCTTTCGTACGGTCTCGCGGGGGTCAGCCGCGCAGTCCCCGCAGGCGTTCGGCGGCCTCCCGGAGCACCTCCGGCTTCTTGCAGAACGCGAACCGTACGTGGCTGCGGCCGGCGTCCGGGGTGTCGTAGAAGACCGAGGTGGGGACGGCGACCACGCCGCAGCGTTCCGGGAGGCCGAGGCAGAAGGGGACGCCGTCCTTCTCACCGAGGGCGGTGATGTCGGTGGTGACGAAGTACGTGCCCTGCGGCCGGAACACCTCGAAGCCGGCGTCCGCGAGACCGCCGGACAGCAGGTCCCGCTTCGCGCGCAGGTCCTCGCGGAAGTCCGCGAAGTACGCGTCCGGGAGGCGCAGCGCCTCCGCGACCGCGTACTGGAACGGGCCGGCGCTGACGTACGTGAGGTACTGCTTCGCCGTACGGACCGCCGTCACCAGCGCCGGGCACGCCGTGACCCAGCCGACCTTCCACCCGGTGAACGAGAACGTCTTCCCGGACGAGGAAATGGACACCGTACGGTCGCGCATCCCGGGGAGGGAGATCAGCGGGACGTGCTCACCGTCGAAGACGAGGTGCTCGTAGACCTCGTCGGTGACGACGAGCAGGTCGTGCTCGACGGCGAGGGCGGCGATCGCGGTCAGCTCGTCGCGGGTGAGGACCATGCCGGTGGGGTTGTGCGGGCTGTTGAGCAGCAGCAGGCGCGTGCGCGGGGTGATGGCGTCGCGCAGGGCGTCGAGGTCCGGGCGGAAGTCCGGGGCGCGGAGCGTCAGCGGTACGCGCGTGGCGCCGGCCATGGCGATCGAGGCGGCGTACGAGTCGTAGAACGGCTCGAAGGCGATCACCTCGTCGCCCGGTTCGAGCAGGGCCAGCATCGAGGCGGCGATGGCCTCTGTCGCGCCCGCGGTGACCAGGACCTCCGTGTCGGGGTCGAAGGCCAGGCCGTAGAAGCGCCGTTGGTGCTCGGTGACGGCGGCGCGCAGTTCGGGGACGCCGGGGCCGGGCGGGTACTGGTTGCCGCGGCCGTCCCTCAGTGCCCGTACGGCCGCCTCCCGTACGGGCTCGGGACCGTCGGTGTCGGGGAAGCCCTGGCCGAGGTTGATGGCGCCGGTGCGGACGGCGAGCGCGGACATCTCGGCGAAGATCGTCGAGCCGAACTCCGTGAGCCGGCGGTTGAGCAGCGGTCGTCCTGGAGTGGCGGTCATGGCGGCCATCCTGCGCGAAGCCCGGGGCTTCCTCAACACGGCTGCGCGGGGGCGGCGGGCGTGGCGCCGGGGGGCGTACCGGCGTCGAGTACGCGGGCGACGTGGGCCGCGAGCCGGGCGCGCAGGATGTCGGGCGGTACGCCCTGGGGGCCGACGAGGTGCTCGACGAGGTCGGCGCGGGTGGCGGCGAGCAGGGCGTGGGCGGTGAAGTCGCAGGGGCCCAGGGGCTGTTGTGCTCCGTCCGGTGCTGTCGCGGCGGGTTCGCCGTCCGCGGCGGGGCCGGTCTCCGCGTCGGGTCCTCCGTCCGCAGCGGGTCCTCCCTTCGCGGCGGGCCGCCCGGTCTCCGCGTCGGGCCCGGTCTCCGGTGAGGGCAGGCGGCGGAGGGTGTCGCGCAGGGT
Source organism: Streptomyces armeniacus (assembly GCF_003355155.1). Lineage (NCBI taxonomy): Bacteria > Bacillati > Actinomycetota > Actinomycetes > Kitasatosporales > Streptomycetaceae > Streptomyces > Streptomyces armeniacus. Next base: position 737,771 of record NZ_CP031320.1, read on the forward strand.
GCCGTGCCACCAGGTGTAGTGCGCCGCCTGGTACGGGCTGCCGCTGCCCGCCTCCTCCAAGGCCAGCGAGAGATGGCGGTTGTCGAGCTTGAAGCAGAGGAGCGCGTCGAGGAGCGCGAGGACGCGCCGGCGCGGTTCCGTACGGGGGCCGAGCGGGGCCGGGCCGTGCTCGACGGCCTGGCGGAGGGTGTCCGTACGGGCCTCGAAAACGGCCCGGATCAGCCCCGTGCGGTCGCCGAACCGGCGGAAGAGCGTGCCCTTGCCGACGCCCGCCGCCGCCGCGACGTCGTCCATCGAGACGCTCCGTGCGCTCTCGTGGCGGGCGAAGAGCGCGTCGGCGGCGGCGAGCACGTTCTCGCGGTTGCGCTGGGCGTCTGCGCGTGGCTTGCGTGCGGTCATGGGGCGGCGCGGCCTTCCGGTTGCAAAACGGACTGGCGGTCCGTATCTTTAAGCGGACCGATGGTCCATATTCTATCCGGACGGGCGGACTCTGATGAGTACACGTATGGAACCCATGAAACCCATGGAAAGCGGCAGCACGGCGGCGGTAGCGCGGGAGGTGCCGACGGAGCCGGCGGATCTCTTCCGGTACGGGCTGCGCCTGCTGCTGGACAAGGACTTCGACAGTTGGGTGGCGCTCTGGGACGAGGACGGGATCTGCGAGTTCCCCTTCGCTCCCGAGCACGCGCCCTCCCGGCTGGAGGGCCGGGCCGCCGTCGCCGAGTACATGCGGGAGTACCCGCGGCAGATCGACCTCCAGGCGATCCCGTATCTGGAGATCCACCACACCAGCGATCCGCACACCGTTGTCGTCGAGATGAGTGCGACCGGGCGGATGGTGGTCGCGGACGCTCCTTACGAGATGTCGTACATCATCGTGGTGACCGTCCGGGACGGCCGCATCACGCGCTACCGCGACTACTGGAACCCCATGGGCCTCCCCGACTCCTGGCACGCGGACGCCGACACGGACGCCGACGCGAACGCGGAGAGCGGGGCGGCGGCGTGAGCGACGGCCGCGTCCTGGTCACCGGGGCCACCGGGAACACCGGCAGCCGCCTCGTCGCACGCCTCACCGCGCTCGGCCACCCCGTGACGGCCGCCGGCCGGGGCGCCGAGGCGCCGGGGGGCGTCGGGGGCGGCGGGGGCATCGGGGGCCGACGCCCGGTCCAGGCCGTCCGTTTCGACTGGTCCGACCCGGGCACGTACGACTCCGCGCTGCGCGGCGCGGACCGCGTCTACCTCGTGCCGCCCGCCGCCGACCCCGAACCCGGCGCCGTCATGCTGCCGTTCCTGGCGCGGGCGCGCGCCGCCGGCGTACGCCGTGCCGTGCTGCTCAGCTCCTCCGCGCTGCCCGCGGGCGGGCCGGGGGCGGGGGTGGTGCACGAGGCGCTGGCGGGCACGTTCGACGAGTGGGCGGTGCTGCGGCCGTCGTGGTTCATGCAGAACTTCACGGGCGGGCACGTGCACGCGGACAGCATCCGCGACGCGGACGTGATCATGTCGGCGACGGGCGACGGCCGCGTCGGGTTCATCGACGCGGACGACATCGCCGCGGTCGCCGGCCACGCGCTGACCGACCGTACGGCGCCCTGCACCGACCTCGTACTCACCGGGCCCGAGGCCCTCGCCTACGCCGACGTGGCCGCCGTGATCGCGCGCGTCACCGGCCGGCCCGTACGCCACCGGCCGCTGTCGTACGAGGAGATGCGGGACCGGCTGGCCGCCGGCATGCCCGCGGAGTTCGCGGCGCTGCTGGCGCGCCTGGACCGCGAGATAGCGGGCGGCGCGGAGGACCGTACGACGGACGCGGTGGAGGCCGTCACGGGGAGGCCGCCGCGGTCGTTCGCGGACTACGCGGCGGCACACGCCGCGGACTTCGGCTGACGGCGCGGCAGGCCCCGTCGGAGGGGGATTGTCAGTGGCGGCTGCGAGACTTCCCGCATGATTGATCACTTGTCGATCCAGGTGCGGGATTTCCAGGCCAGCGCGGCCTTCTACGACGCGGTGCTGGCACCGCTCGGCGGCAGACGGGTGCTCGAGTTCGGACCGGTCATCGGATACGGCACCGGGCAGCCGGACTTCTGGATCGGCCCGGTGGGGACGGGCGGCGAGGCGCGTGAGGCGCACGTGGCGTTCACCGCGGCCGACAGGGCGGCCGTCGTGGCCTTCCACGAGGCGGCGACGGCCGCCGGCGCGGAGACGCTGCACGCGCCCGCGCTGCACCCGGAGTACCACGAGCACTATTACGCCGCCTTCGTGCGCGATCCGGACGGAAACAACGTGGAGGCGGTCTGCCACCTGCCCGGATGAGCCCCGCGGGGTTTGCCGCTACGGCCGGCCGAGCCCGTGGCTCTCGCTGAGGCACGCGAACACCGCGATGACCGTACGGGCCTGGTGCCGCACCTGGTCGTCGACCGCCACCCAGCGGGTCTGGAACTCGCACTCGAAGGCAGTGCACCACGCGGACACGATGCCCGACAGCTCGGCGCGCAGCTCGCGGGCGGCACGGCCCGGCACGCCCTCCAGCGAGCCGAGCACCATGGCCGCGGCGCGCAGCGGAATGCGCCAGGTCACGCCCGCGAGGGAGGCGAGGTGCCCGGCGGTGAGCGCGGGCACGGCAGGCACGCCGGGCACGCCGGGCACGGCGCGGGCGCCGCCCACAGGCGACCGCGAGATCCGTACCCAGTCGTCCGCCAGCCCCGGGCACACCTGCACGGCCGCCTCGGCACCCCGCAGCACGGGCGCGTGCTCGGCCGGTACGAGCGGCCGGGCCCGGTCGAGGAGCGCCGCGACCCGGCGGCCACGGCGGCGCAGCCGCAGGGCCGAGCCGCGCACGGCGCGGCCGGGGTCGGGCACCGGCGTGCAGTCGTCCACGAGCCGGCTGGCCCACATCGGCGCCTCGATGACGGCGGTCATGCCGCCGTACCGGTGCGGGTGGTACCAGGTCGAACGCGCTGCGTCCTCCTGAAGGCTGGCGAACCGTTCCGGAACGCCCGGACCGGGCATCACGAATACGCCGGGGCCGGGGCTCGGCCAATACAGCGTGTCGATGCTCCCTATTTCCACCGGAATTCCCAGATCCGCCGCAGACTTTGCGAAAGGGTCCGGCAATCCGGGCACTTCGCGGGTGAGTTGGACCCAGCTTCCGCCGACGTCGTTCGCGTGCAGTGAGCACTGCAGAACGGGCCGCAGTTCGTCAATGACGGTCTGCAGTGCCCGGCTTTCCGGGAGTGTTTCTTCGGCTGTCCCGACAATGGACGGGGACCATTCCGGCTGTTCCGCTCCGGCGGGCCGGAAGAACGGCCGGTGGTAGCGGTGGAGCGTATTGTTTCCGGTGTCCGCGCCTGCCCCCTCATTGACGCGCGTGCCGTCCGGGTCGAGGCACAGCAGGAAGTGCCAGCCGACGTTACGGCCGCCCGCCGCGCGTAACGGCTTTTCCCGTACGACGTGTTCGGCCAGCCGCAGCACCGTGGCGCCCCCGACCCGTTCGTTGGCGTGCGGCCCCGCGACGACCAGCACGTTGCGGTGGTCGTGGGCGGTCGCGGGCGCTTCCGCGCCGCGCGGCACGTGCGCCGGCGGGCCGGCCGCGGCGGGTACGGGCGCGGGCGCCACCGGGGCCCTGGCCTCCGGCGTACCGACGGACAGCAGCAGCAGTTCCTCGCCCGCGCGCGAGGTGCCGATCCGGCGCACGCCGCACAGGCCGGGGTGGCGGGAAGCGAACGCACGTGCGCTGGAATGGAGTTCCGTAACGGTGGGATAGTCGTTGAATGGTGGAGCACCGTGCGCGCTCAGGCTGTCGCTCAGCAGGGCTCTGCCTCATTTCTCTGCGGGCGGGGGGCGGTTGCGCGGAGAATGGCAATAGTTAGGCAGAAACGCGCAGGGAAGGCAAGAGGGCCGTCCATGGGCACCCCCGAATACGCGGGAGTGCCCATGGACCGGTCAGCTGTTGCTGGTGCCGCTGAGTCCGGTGGTCTCTTTCTTGTCGAGCGGCCTTATCTCGATCTTGTTGGCCACGTCCGGCTCCTTCCACTTCAACTGGCCGACATAATGGGGCAGTTGACTGCACTGGCGTGATTTCGTGGTGCAGCCTTGTCAGTAGTCCATGGGCTGTGCACAGTGTCAAGATGTCTTTCGGTCGCGACGGCGAAGGGGTGGGGAAAGCACGTGGCGGTGACAATCGGTGCGATACGAAAACCCCGGGTCAAACCCGAACACCGGCCGTACCGGACCGTGGACGGGCATATCCGGATCGGCAGCGTCATCTACGGGATCGGGGCCGAGATCCGCGATCCGGACGGCTGGATCTGGACGCTCACCGAGGCGATGGACGGCGCGCGGTCGCCCACGGAAGTGGCCGAGGCCGTACGTGAACGGCACCCCGGGCTGCCGGAGGACGACGTACTGCAGGCCATGTCCGAGCTGCTGGCGGCGGGCTTCCTCGAGGACGCGGGGGCGGCGCCCCCGGCCGCGTTCTCCGACCGCGAGCACAATCGTTACGTCAGGGGCGTCCCGCTGCTGCGCTGGATGGACCGCGAACCCCGGGCCACCGCCTGGGAGTTGCAGTTACGCCTCCGCCGGTCCCGGGTGCTGCTCGTCGGCGTCGGCGGGACCGGCGGCTTCGCCGCCCAGGCCCTGGTCTCCTCCGGGGTCGGCCGGCTGCACTGCGTCGAGCCGGACGTGGTGGAGCTGTCCAACCTGAACCGCCAACTCCTCTTCCGCGAGGCCGACATCGGCCGTCCGAAGATCGACGCCGCCCTCGCCACGCTGCGCGCCCTGAACTCCGACGTCACCGTCACCGGTGAGCGTCGCACCGTACGCGGCCCGTACGACCTCGCCGAGCTGCTGACCCCCGGCTACGACCTGCTGGTGCTGTGCGCCGACCACCCGTCGGAGATACGCGGCTGGGCCAACGCCGCCTGCCTCGCCGCCAGAACGCCCTGGGCTGACGGCGGCTACCGCGGCCCGCTGGTCTCCGTGGGCGTGCACGTCCCCGGTGACGGCGCCTGCTGGGAGTGCCACCGCGCGGGCGACAGGGAGCGGCGCGATCTGCGCCTCGGACCGGACCAGGACGAGGACGCCGCCTCGCCCCGGATGCCCTGGAACCCGGTCAACGCCGTCACCGCCGGACTCTCCGGGAGCCTCCTGGCGCACGCGGCGCTCGCACTCCTCACCGGTGCGCCCCCCATGGAGCCGGGCTTCCGGTTCGGCTTCAATCTGGTGCGGCCGGAGGACCCGGCCCTGGACCGGTTCGGCCGCCGTACGGACTGCCCCGCGTGCGGGTCCGCACAGAGGGGCGCACACTGAGGCGCACAGCGGGACGCGCAGTGAGGCACGGCGTCAACACGCGGGGATTGAACCGGGGTTATGAGGGAACGTTCCGTCGTAATCACTCGCGCGCGGCGCGGTGAGAAGCCGGTCAGACGAAGGGGGACGCCATGACCGTTGGGGTGAGCATCGCGGGCTTGCCGGAGTTGCTGTGGGCCACGGTAGCGGTGTGTGACGGCCGTCATCGTGGCCGCGGTGATCCGCGCGCCCGGACTCTGCCCCCCGCTGCCCGCACCCCCCGGCGTACGAGGGCGTACGCGGGCGCGTACGACGCTGCGAGCGCCGGTTTTTCCGGCAATTGCAGAGCCGCGGCCTCCGCTTCCGGAGACTGCTGACGATTGCTAGCGGATGAGCCGTAATCCCTTGGTGTGCTCTTGAGTTGAACAGTTGAGCAGCTAAGCCCCCGAGCGGATGGAAACCCGGCGAAGATGGGTAAAACGCTGTGGTCCCGGCGCATTCCGTGATTCGGTGAATCCCACCCTCAACTGCGCCTTGCGGAGCCGACCCATGCTCACTTCTCTCAAGACTGCGTACAGCGACACCCGCGCGGGGGACCTCGCTTGGGCGCTGGGGCGCGAGCCGCTGCCCGCGCTGGCCGAACTCGATCTCGAACTCTCAGGCGCCAGAGTGCAGTTGCGGTTGCTCGGCGCCTCGCACCAGGTCCTGCTCGACAAGGAACACGGCTCCTGCTCGGAGACCGTCGCGTGCATCCCCGGCAGCACCGCACCGCTCCCGCTCGGGGTGTCGAAACGGATAGGCACGTGGGAGTACGAGTTCGCGGCGCGCGTCGAGACGCTCTCCGCGGGCTCGTTCCTGGGGCGCGCGCAGGAGTTGCTCGCGCTCGTCGCCGACCATCCCAACGGCCTCGCGGGAACGTTCCCCGGCAGCCCGACTGCCTTCACCGCCCTGCTCGTTCAGCGCCAAGGCGAGCAAGTGGCCTGGCGTACCTGGCACTCGTACCCCCAGGAAGGCCGGCTCGTCTCGACCCGGACCCGGGTTGGCGTACCCCTGCGCGAAGGCGTAGAACAAGTGTCGGCCTGAGAACACCCGAAAGAGTCCGTGAATTCGGTTTCACAGCGCGGGAACATCCGGGTGGGTGGCTTGTGGGCGGTTGGGGTGACGTAAGTTCCCCACATGATCGACCGGCCCAGCACTCCCGCGCGGCTGCCCGTACCGGCGGGGGTCGGACGCGGTCTCGTGCTCGTCTCGGTGTTCGTGTGTGCCGCCTGCGGGCTGGTCTACGAGCTCGAACTCGTCGCCCTGGCCGCCTATCTGGTGGGTGACTCGGTCACCCAGGCGTCCGTCGTGCTCTCCGTGATGGTCTTCGCGATGGGCATAGGCTCGCTGCTCGCCAAACGCCTGCACCTGCACGCCGCCGTCGGCTTCGGCGTCATCGAGGCGCTGCTCGCGCTGGTGGGCGGCGGCTCGGCGATGGCGCTCTACGCGACCTTCGCCTGGCTCGGCGAGGCGCGCGTCGCGATGGTGGTCTTCTCCGTCGCGATCGGGGTCCTGATCGGCGCGGAGATGCCGCTGCTGATGACGCTGATCCAGCGAATCCGGGCGCAGGACCCGGGAGTTGCGGTGGCCGACCTGTTCGCCGCGGACTACGTGGGCGCGCTGCTGGGCGGGTTGATGTTCCCGTTCCTGCTCCTGCCGTTCTTCGGGCAGCTGACGGGCACGCTGCTCACCGGTGTGGTGAACGCGCTCGCGGGCGGCTTCGTCGTGCTCTGGCTGTTCCGGCGGGACCTGACCGTACGCGGGCGCTGGGGCCTGCTGGCCGCCAACGGGGCAGTGCTGGCACTGCTGTTGCTGGGCACCGTGTTCGTCGGCCCCTTCGAACGGGCCGCGCGGCAGGCGGTGTACGGCCCGGACGTACGGGTCGCGGTGCGCTCCGAGATCCAGGAGATCGTGCTGACGGGGGATCCGCGGCGCGGCCTGGAACTGTTCCTCGACGGACGGCTGCGGTTCTCGTCGGAGGACGAGAAGCGCTACCACGAGTCGCTGGTGCACCCCGCGATGACCGGCGGCCCGCGCACGCGCGTGCTGATCCTCGGCGGCGGCGACGGGCTGGCGCTGCGCGAGGTGCTCAGATATCCGGGCGTGCGGTCGGTGACGGTCGTCGAACTCGACCCGAAGGTGGTCGAGTTGGCGCGCGGGGACCCGCAGCTGAGCCGGCTGAACCGTTCCGCCTTCGGTGATCCGCGGGTACGCGTGGCCACCTCGGACGCGTTCAACTGGCTGCGCGACCAGGTGAGCCGCCTCGCCCCGCACCGGGGCCCGCACGGCGCGGACGGGGCGGGCGGCGAGCACGGCTCGTACGACGTGATCGTCTCGGCGCTGCCGGACCCGGGCATCTCGGCGAACACCAAGCTGTACTCGCAGGAGTTCTACGGACTCGCAGCACGCGCCCTCTCCGAGCGCGGGCGCATGGTCGTGCACGCGGGCGCGTGCAGCGTGGGGTCGCGTGACTTCTGGACGGTCGAGTCCACCATGCGTTCCGTGGGCCTGCGTACCTCGCCGTATGCGGTGGAGGGGCGCGCCCCCGGGCACAAGTCCGGGCCGGACCGCGGTGCACACCGGAGGGAGCGGCCGGGCCCGCGCGACTGGAGCTTCGTCCTCGCGTCGGGGCACCACGCGGCGGCAGCGCCGCCCGTACGGGTCGAGCCGGAGCGCGCGGGCGGGCCGCGGCTCGCGTCGCTCACCCCCGGCGCGCTGCGGCAGGCGGTGCGCCGGGCGGAGCGCGCACGGATCGGCGGGCTGCCGCCGTCGACGCTGATGCGGCCGAGGTACTGACGCCGGTCGGGGGTGCGGGCGGTGTGCGGGCGGCGTACGGCCGGCGTCCCGGCGCTGGCCGGGCGTTGTCCGGTCGGCACGGTGCGCGCCGCGCGGCACGGCGGATACGGGTGATCGGGCACATGTACGGGGTGCGGTGGGTAGGCTCCGGCCTATGGAGCATGAGGTGTACGTTCCGTTTCCGGTCGGGTCGGTACGCGCGGCGCTCTCCGAGCGGACGCGGGTCACGCGCTGCGTCCCGGGTCTCCAGCTCGCCGCCGCGGAAGGCGCGGGTGACGCGGTCGAAGGGCGGCTGCGCGTCCGTGCCGGCGGCCACACGATCACGTACCGGGGCAGCCTGAAGATCACCGGGCAGGGCGACGGCTTCACGGTCCGGGGCACCGGCGGCGAGGTACGGGGCAGCGGCACGGTGAAGCTCCGGCTGAAGGTCGTACCGCGGCGTGCGGACGACGGCGAGGGCACCCGGCTCGTCTGCTCGGGCAAGGTGACCGGCGACGGGCGTATCGCGGACCTCGAGCCGAAGATGGCGACGGCGGCGGGGCACCGGCTGCTGGATCGTTTCGGTACGGCCCTGGCCGAGAGCATGCGCACCGAACCGCCCGCCGCCCCTGCGGACTCCGGCGCGGAACCCGAGGCGGAACCGGACGCGGAGCTCAACGCGCGGGCCGCCGCGGGCATCGGCGAACCCGACGACAACGACCGCGCCATCCCCGGCATCCCCGGCCCCGAGAAGGGCGGCGCGGACCGAGGCGACCGCAAGCGCGGGAAGCAGTCCCCCGAGGACGCGCCCGCCGGCGACGACCGTACGGCCGACCAGCCGGGTGACCCCGGCGACACAGGAACCGGAGCGGAGGCCGACGCGGCGGACGCCCCGGACGCCACCGATGACGCCGACGACGGCACCCCTGACGTGCCCGGAGCCGGGCCCACCACCGGCGGCATCTTCGACGCCGAGATCCCGCCGCCGTCGCTCGACCCCCGTACGGGCGCCGAGGAGGACGCCGACGAGGGCATGGACGACACGGACGGCGTGGACGAGACGACCGCCGAGGCGGCACACGCCCGGCGCACGATGATCGGCCGGAGCGCCGAGGAGGTGGACCACGCGCCGCCCCGCGGCCGCTATGCGCCCGTACCGGCACCGGAGGACGCCGCCGCCACCGCGACCCTCCGCTGGGCGGCCCCGGCCGCCGCGCTGGTCCTCGCCGGAGCGGTGGTCCTCGGCCGCGCCCTGCGCCGCCGCCGCTGACCGTTCCCCGCCCGCGTCGCCAACTCCCGTGCCCGTACGGGCACCCGCCGCGGGCCGCCGTCGCCCCGGCGGCCCGTACGGCGAACGGGCCGCTAGGGTCGGTGGTATGGACCGTCACACCCCCGCCAGTGCCGTCACGCTCCGCGCCGCAGACGCCGAGTTGGTCGTCGATCCGCAGAACGGCTGTCGTCTGACCTCGCTCACCACACGCGGTACGGAGCTGCTGAGGCAGGGGGAGAAGTACGGCTCGTTCGTGATGGCGCCCTGGTGCGGGCGTACGGATCAGGGGCGGTTCCGGAACGGGCCCGAGGTGTACCAGCTGCCCGTCGACGACCGTCCGCACGCCCTGCACGGCACCGTACGGAGCGCGGTCTGGCGCACCGTGCGCGCGGACGAGCGGTCCGCCGCGTTCACGGTCGATCTCACCGAGCCCTGGCCCTGGGAGGGCCGGATCACGCAGGTCGTCGAGCTGGCCGAGGACGGCTCGGGTGTGACGCTGGCGCTCGGGGTGGAGACGAAGGGCGACTCGTTCCCGGCGCAGGCGGGCTGGCACCCGTGGTTCCTGCGGAACCTGGGGGGCGGCGGCGAGGACGTACGTATCGGCTTCGACGCCGAGTGGCAGGAGGAGCGCGGCGCCGACCACCTCCCGACCGGGAAGCGCATCGATCCGCGGCCCGGCCCGTGGGACGACTGCTTCGGCATGCCGGAGGGCATCGACGTGACGCTGACCTGGCCCGGAGAGCTGGAGCTCAAGGTCGCCAGCCGCGTGGAGTGGGTGGTGGTCTACGACGAGCAGCCGGAGGCCGTCTGCGTCGAGCCGCAGTCCGGGCCGCCCAACGGGCTCAACACCCTCCCCCGCTTCGTCACGCCCATCGAACCGCTGGAGGCCGCCACGACCTGGACCTGGCGGCACCTGTCATAGGGTCGGCGCATGACCGAGAGCGACGTGAGCGACGTACGGGCCGAGCTGCTGCGGCAGATCAAGGACAAGGCCGTGGTGCACGGCCAGGTGACCCTCTCCTCCGGGATCGAGGCTGACTTCTACATCGATCTGCGCCGCATCACCCTGGACGGCACGGCCGCGCCGCTCGCCGGACAGGTGATGCTCGACGCCACCGCGGATCTCGGATACGACGCCGTCGGCGGGCTGACCCTCGGCGCCGACCCGGTGGCCACGTGCATGCTGCACGCGGCGGCCGCGCGGGGGCGGACGCTGGACGCGTTCGTCGTACGGAAGTCGGGGAAGGCACACGGCCTGCAGCGGCGCATCGAGGGGCCGGACATCTCGGGCCGCCGCGTGCTGATCGTCGAGGACACCACGACCACCGGGAACTCGCCGCTGACCGCCGTACAGGCGGCGCGCGAGGCGGGCGCGGAGGTCGTCGCGGTGGCGTCGATCGTGGAGCGCGGGGCGGCCGAGGCGATGCGCGAGGCGGGCCTGAGGTACGTGTTCCCGTACGACCTCGGCGACCTCGGCCTGGGCTGACGGCCTGGGCTGACGCGGAGGCTTTACGGGTGCTCCGGGCGGCGTCCCGCGCGGGGCCCGTACGGCGTCGTCCGTCTCTGTACGGCGCCCGTACGGCCCCGCAGGCGGCGCTGCCCAGGAGTTTCACGTGAAACTCCGACAGGGCTGGAGCACGCGGGGGTGTCTGGGAAGATGGGGGCGACGATGACGTCACTCGATACCCAGGTCAGGGCCCACGCATATCGGACATCACAAGGAGCGGACAGATGCCCATCGCAACCCCTGAGATCTACAACGAGATGCTCGACCGGGCGAAGGCGGGCAAGTTCGCCTATCCGGCCATCAACGTCACCTCGACGCAGACCCTGCACGCCGCGCTGCGTGGCTTCGCTGACGCGGAGAGTGACGGCATCATCCAGATCTCCACGGGCGGCGCGGAGTTCCTCGGCGGGCAGTACAGCAAGGACATGGTGAGCGGCGCCGTGGCGCTGGCCGAGTTCGCCCACATCGTCGCGAAGAAGTACCCGGTCAACGTCGCCCTGCACACCGACCACTGCCCCAAGGACAAGCTGGACGGCTACGTGCGGCCGCTCATCGCCGTGTCCAAGGAGCGCGTGGACGCCGGGCAGAACCCGCTCTTCCAGTCCCACATGTGGGACGGCTCCGCCGAGACCCTCAAGGACAACCTGGCGATCGGCGAGGAGCTGCTCGCCGCCGCCACCGCAGCGCGGATCATCCTCGAGGTCGAGATCACCCCCACCGGCGGTGAGGAGGACGGCGTCACGCACGAGATCAACGACGAGCTGTACACGACCGTCGACGACGCCCTGCGCACCGCCGAGGCCCTCGGCCTGGGCGAGAAGGGCCGGTACCTGCTGGCCGCGTCGTTCGGCAACGTGCACGGTGTCTACAAGCCGGGCAACGTCGTGCTCCGCCCCGAGCTGCTGAAGGACCTGCAGGCGGGCGTGGCCGAGAAGTTCGGCAAGCCGTCCCCGTTCGACTTCGTCTTCCACGGCGGCTCCGGCTCCACGGAGGAGGAGATCGCCACCGCGCTGGAGAACGGCGTGGTGAAGATGAACCTGGACACGGACACGCAGTACGCGTTCACGCGGCCCGTCGCGGACCACATGTTCCGCAACTACGACGGCGTGCTCAAGGTGGACGGCGACGTCGGCAACAAGAAGGTCTACGACCCGCGGAGCTGGGGCAAGGCCGCGGAGAAGAGCATGGCCGAGCGCGTGCAGCAGGCCTGCGGGAACCTTCGGTCGACGGGTACGAAGCTGAAGTAACGCGCGCGGGCGCCCCCCGTCCGTACGCGCGCGCCCACGAAGGCGGCCCGGCATCACACGGTGGTGCCGGGCCGCCGTCGTGTGCCCGGTGACGCCACCGTTGTGGCCGAGGGCCGTCCTCAAACGCCGGACGGGCTGGGATGGCGGGTGGGCCGGTGCCCTGGCTGAGGCAGACTGGGACTCATGTCCATTCACGAGAACCTCCTCGGGGGCCCGCCCCCGACCCACCTGCCCGACGACCCCGAGCCGCGCGAGCAGCTCGCGGCCGGTACCGCGCCCGCCGAGGTCGCGGCGCAGTACCCGACCTCCTCGCTGGCGTGGGCACAGCTCGCCGACGACGCCTTCGAGGGCGGCCGGGTCGTGGAGTCGTACGCGTATGCCCGTACGGGCTACCACCGCGGGCTGGACGCCCTCCGCCGCAACGGCTGGAAGGGCCATGGCCCCGTGCCCTTCGAGCACGAGCCGAACCGCGGCTTCCTGCGCGCGCTGCACGCGCTCGCGCGCGCGGCGCAGGCGATCGGGGAGCAGGAGGAGTACGAGCGCTGCTCCACTTTCCTGAAGGAGAGCTCGCCCACCGCGGCGGCGACCCTCTCGTAAGGGCGGCATGACACCAGGGGCATATGCCCTGGTCGTACGGGGGTGGCCTTGCCCCGGACGGCCGCCTCGCTGATGATGCTCCGTGGGCCCGCCCGTACGGCGGGCCCAGGGGACCGGGGCTCCACAACCGTCGAGGAAGGAGCGGACCGCTACCCGGAAGTCACATTGAGGAGACAGCGATGTCCCACGATTCCGATGTCCCCGAGGACGCAGCACAGGCCCCCGCGCTCGACTTCGCAGGCACGACGCCGTACGAGGACTACGTACAGGCCGACGTCCTCACCCACCTCCAGCACCCGCTCTCGGACGATCCGGGCGAGATGGTGTTCCTGGTGACGACCCAGGTGATGGAGCTGTGGTTCACCGTGATCGTCCACGAGTGGGAGAGCGCCGCCGCGTCGCTGCGGCAGGACGACCTGCCGGGCGCGCTGGCCGCGCTGAAGCGCTCGACGTACGAGCTGCAGTCGCTCAACGCGTCCTGGGAGCCGCTCGCCCATCTCACGCCGGCGCAGTTCAACTCGTACCGCTCCGCCCTCGGGGAGGGCTCCGGCTTCCAGTCGGCGATGTACCGGCGGCTGGAGTTCCTGCTCGGCGAGAAGTCCGCGTCGATGCTGGTGCCGCACCGCGGGGCGCCGCGCGTGTACGGCGAGTTGGAGAAGGCGCTGCACGAGCCGAGCCTGTACGACGAGGTGCTGCGCTTCCTCGCGCGGCGCGGCGAGGACGTGCCGGACGAGGTGCTGGAGCGCGACCTGGCGGCGCGCCACGAGCCGCATCCGGCGGTCGAGGCGGTGTGGGCCCGCGCGTACGCGGGGGACCAGGGCAGCGACGTCGTACGGCTCGGGGAGGCGCTGACGGAGGTCGCCGAGCTGGTGTGGCGCTGGCGCAACGACCACCTGGTGGCCACCCGGCGCGCGATGGGCAGCAAGACGGGCACGGGCGGCTCGGCGGGGGTGGCCTGGCTGGAGAAGCGGGCGGCGAAGAACGTGTTCCCCGAGCTGTGGACGGCGCGCAGCCATGTCTGAGCCCACGGCCCACGGCCCCACCGACCCCGCTGGTCCCACCGGATCCGCGCAGCCGCCCGTCGACCTGGCCGACGAGGCCGCCAAGCTCGACGCAGGCGACGAACTCGCCGCCAAGCGCGACGAGTTCGTCCTCGACGACGCCACCGTCTACCTCGACGGCAACTCCCTCGGCGCCCTCCCCCGCGCCGTACCCGCCCGGCTGGCCGACGTCGTGGCCCGCGAGTGGGGCGAGCTGCGCATCCGGTCCTGGTCCGAGTCCGGCTGGTGGACCGCGCCGGAACGGGTCGGCGACCGCATCGCGCCGCTCGTCGGCGCCGCGCCGGGCCAGCTCGTGGTCGGCGACTCGACCAGCGTGAACGTCTTCAAGGCCGTCGTCGCCGCCGTCCGCATGGCGCGCGAGGACGCGCCGGGGCGGCACGAGGTGCTGGTCGACGAGGCGACGTTCCCGACCGACGGCTACATCGCGGAGTCCGCGGCCCGTCTCACCGGCGCCACGGTGCGCGCGCTGCCCGCCGCGGAGATGCCCGCGGCGTTCGGCCCGTACACGGCGGTCGCCCTCGTCAACCACGTGGACTACCGCACCGGTCAGCTCAACGACCTGCCCGGCACCACCGCGTACGCGCACCACGCGGGCGCCCGCGTGGTGTGGGACCTGTGCCACAGCGCCGGGGCGCTGCCGGTCGGACTCGACGCGGAGCAGGTCGACTTCGCGGTGGGGTGCACGTACAAGTACCTCAACGGCGGCCCCGGCTCCCCCGCGTACCTCTACGTGCGCCAGCAGCTCCAGGACCGCTTCGACTCCCCGCTGCCCGGCTGGAACTCGCACGCCGACCCGTTCGCGATGGCCCCCGGCTACGTGCCCGCGGACGGTGCCGTACGCGGCCGTGTCGGCACCCCGGACATCCTGTCGCTGCTCGCGCTCGAGGAGGCGCTGACGGTGTGGGACGGCGTCGACATCGCCGCCGTACGCGCCAAGAGCCTCGCGTTGACGGACTTCTTCCTGCGCTGCGTCGGCGCGTACGTGCGCGGCGGCCGTGTCCGCAGCGTCACGCCGGCGGCGCAGCGGCTGCGCGGCAGCCAGATCTCCCTGCGGTGCTCGGACGCGGAGACGGTGACGGCCGCGCTGATCGAGCGCGGCGTGATCGGGGACTTCCGGCGGCCCGACGTACTGCGCTTCGGCTTCACCCCGCTCTACACTTCGTTCGGGGACGCGGAGCGCGCGGCGCGTGCGCTGGGGGAGGTCGTCGGTTGAGCGATGAAACGGAACAGGACGCGCTGCTCGGGCTGAAGCCCGTGGCGCCGGAGCGCACCGAACGGTACGGACCGCACCCCTCGCAGCTCGTCGATCTGTACGGGACGGCGGGCAGCGGCCCGCGTATCACCGTGCTGCACGGCGGGTTCTGGCGGGAGAAGTACGACCGGACCCATCTGTCGCCGCTGGCAGCGGCGTTGGCCGAGCGCGGGTACGCGGTCGAGCTGGTGGAGTACCGCCGTACGGGCGGTGGCGGCGGCTGGCCGCAGACGGCGGAGGACGTCGACGCCGCGCTGGAGCATCTCGGCGCGCCGCCGCATGTCCTCCTCGGCCACTCCGCGGGCGGCCAGCTCGCGCTGTGGGCGGCGGCGAAACGGGAGCGGGCGGCGAGCGCCCGCATCCTCGCGGTGGCGCCCGTCGCGGACCTGGTGCGCGCGCACGAACTGCGGCTGAGCGACGGGGCGGTGGCCGAGTTCCTCGCCGGCGAGGAGAAGCCGGGGAACGGCTGGTCGGACCGGCTGTACGACGCCGACCCGATGAAGCAGATGCCGCGCGTGCCCGTGGAGATCCTGCACGGCACGGCGGACCGGATCGTTCCGGTGGAGCTGTCGCGCCGGTACACGAACGACTGGGGCGCCCGGCTGCACCTGCTGGCGTGCGGCCACTACGCGCCGGTCACCCCGAACACCCCGGCGTTCGGGGTGCTGTTGGACGCGCTGCGCTGAGGCGCGGCGGCATGGGGCCCGCGGCCGGTACGGCCCGTACGGGCGGTCGTACCGTCGCGGGCAAGGCGGCGCGTCACCCCGCCGCGCCGTCGAGCAGCCGGCTGTAGCGCAGCCGCAGCGCCCGCTCCGTACTGGCCGCCACGCCGGCGAGCACCGTCGCGACGTTGAGCCACACGGGCAGCGCGAGGGGCGGGGTGAAGGCCCCGGCCTTCGCGGCGATCTGGGTGACGAGGAGCCGCAGGGAGGCGACGAGCACGGCCGCCGACAGGAACCCGATCCCGCGGCCCAGCGCGGGGTGCGTACGGTCGAACCGCACGCGGCGCCCTTCGGCGGAGCCGGGTCCGGGACGAGCGGGTGCTCGGTTCCCTCGGCGGTGACATGTGTCATGACTTCAGACGACACATGTCACGGCTCGTGTCACGGCTGCGTGGGAGGCATTCGAGGGGTGTCGTACTCATGGCGACGGGGTGAGGCGCGCCGGTTGGGTGACCCCTCCGTGGTCACCCAACCGGTACGCCAGTCTGGGGGTTTGCGGCCGGACGGCCGGTGCGCGACCGTCCGGCCTACCGCCCGGGCCGGACCGGACGGTGGTCCTCAGGCCAGCAGGCGCTTCCAGTCGAGCTCGCCGAGCGCGTCCGCGGGGACGCTCTCGCGCGTGGCGCCCTTCAGCGTGCTGACCGCCTTGGACACCTCGCTGTTCTCCCCCGCCCGTACGTGCGGCGTGAGCAACGGCCAGATGTCCGAGCCGAGATAGCCCGTCTCGTCGGTCGTACGGTGGTGCAGCGCGGCGCACTCGATCTGCTCCACGCCGTGCGTGTCCGCCAGTTTGGCCACGGCCTGCTTGGTGGCCGTACCGAACACGCCGTCCACCGGCAGCCGTTCGAACCCCTTCGCGCGCAGCAGGTGCTGCGCCGCGCGGACCTGGTGCCCGCTGTCGCCCGGCCGCAGCAGCGGCCACAGCGCGGGCGTCGCGGACTGCACGCCGAGCACGCCGGCGACCGCGTCACGCAGCTCCTGCAACCGCCCGTACAGCACCTCGCCGGGGCACTCGGTGGAGTTGAAGTCCCGGTGGCCCTGGATGTTCTCCATGGCGGTGCCGTACTGGTAGGCGATCCACGCGACGAGTCCGACGAGCGAGTCCCAGAGCGCCTGGGGCACGTCGACCTCGACGTAGATGCCCTCGTTCTCGATCCCGATGACCTCGCTGTTGTGGCCGCCGACGTTGGCGCCCTGCACGTGCTTGGAGCCGTCGCGTACGGCGCCGAGGCTCTCGTGCCGGCCCTCGAGTACGAAGCCGCCGCGGCTGTTGGTGAACTGCTGGCCGGTGTCGCCCCAGCCCTGGCCGTCCATGTGGTAGTTCTGGATGTCCCGGCAGATCTGCATGGCGTGTTCCAGCGAGTAGTCCTCGCTGTTGCCGGGGTCGGCCGTGTGGTGCACGACGATGAACGTCGGCACCCGGTCCAGGACGACGATGTCGCCGTCCGGCGGGCGGGCCTCCCACTCGGCGGTGGTGTAGACCCGTGGCTCGGGCGCGACGGCCCTTGTGCCCTTCCTCTTCGCGCCCGTCGCGCTGGACAGCCGGTCCGCGTACGCCGTGGGGGTTGCGTGCGCGATCCCGGTGCTGCCCAGCGCGAGCGCGCCGACGGCCGCCGTCGCGCCCAGGCCTCCGCGCAGCAGAGCGCGGCGGTCGAACGCGGAGGGGAGCCGCGGCGATCGGGGGGCCGGCCGGCGCGCCGGCTCCGGTGCCGAGTCTGGTCTGTCGTTCCTCGTGGCCATGTGCTGGTCTCCTTCGGCAGTGGGGGGAGGTGGGCGGCCGCGTGCGGCGCGCCGGTGGTGCCAGGGAAGCCGGTAGTGGTGGGCAATTACCCGCTCGCCGCGCGGGACCGGCCGGATCAGGTGACCGGTTCCTGCGGACGGCGGGGCGGTGCGGGGGAGTCGGCGGGGTGCGGCGGTGGCAGCGGTGGCGTTCCGGTTCCGGTTACGGCACGCAGGGGAGCTGGACGCCGCGCTCGGCCATGTAGGCCAACGGGTCGTCACCGAATCCGTAACCGCCGTCCAGATGCACCTCGAAGTGCAGGTGCGGCCCGGTCGACTGGCCCTCACTGCCCATCGAGGCGATCTTCTGCCCGCCGGTCACGGTGTCCCCGACGGCAACGAACCGCTCGTACATGTGGCCGTACTCGGTGACGGACCCGTCGTCGTGCTTGATACGGACCCACTGGCCGTAACCGCTCGCCTCACCGGACTCGGTGACGGTGCCGGGACCGGCCGCGAAGATGGGCGTGCCCAGGGCGTTGGCGAGGTCCACGCCGTCGTGGCCCTCGTGGTAACCCTGGCTGATCTGGGCGTCGGTGGGGCAGGACGCCTGGTAAGCGGCGGCCGCGGGCTGGGCCGCGGCGGGGGTCACCGCGACGGCGGTGGCGATCAGCCCGCCGGCGGAGGCGGCGACTGCGAGCAGGCGAAGCGTACGGCCCGTGATGTGGGGGGTGCGGGTCATCTGGCTTCCTTCCGTTGGCCGTTCGGAGGTACCGGGTTACGCGCGTAGCTAAGAGGCGCGTAGCCAAGTAAGGCACCACGCCCACGGAGGCAACAACCCCGCGTACAGCAACACGAATGACTTTCTTGTTGCGCTGAAGGAAACTGTCGTCGCGATTGCCGCACGACACCGCGAAACGGACCGGGATTTCCGCGGTTGGACCACTGAAAGGCGCGCGCCCGCACGCCGTTCAGCCCGTCCGGCACCCGAGGACGGCCCTCGGCCGCGAGGGGCCTGCCGGTGACCCGTCGAAGGGCCACGCGCGGCGGCGGTGGCCGCTCGGGTTCGTTCTCAAACGCCGGACGGGCTTGGGTGGTCGGCGGGCTTGGTGGCGCGGATGATCGCGGAGTGCAGGCCCTCGGCGACGGCGTGGGTCGGGGTGATCTCGACGTCCGTGAACCCGGCGGCCTCCAGGCCCTGCCGGTACTCGGCGAAGGACAGTGCACCGGCGATGCAGTCGACGTACGTGCCGCGTTCGGCGCGCTGTTCGGGGCTGAGCGCGTCGTCGGCGACGACGTCGGAGACGCCGAAGCGGCCGCCGGGCGCCAGGACGCGGTAGGTCTCGGCGAACACGGCGGGCTTGTCCGTCGACAGGTTGATGACGCAGTTCGAGATGACGGCGTCGATGGTGTCCGCGGGCAGCGGGATGGCCTCGATGGTGCCCTTGAGGAACTCGACGTTCGCCGCGCCTGCCTTCCTGGCGTTGGCCAGCGCGAGGGCGAGCATCTCGTCGGTCATGTCCAGGCCGTACGCCCGGCCCGTCGGCCCGACGCGGCGGGCGGACAGCAGGACGTCGATGCCGCCGCCGGAGCCGAGGTCCAGCACGCGGTCACCCTCGCGGAGATCGGCGACGGCGGTGGGGTTGCCGCAGCCGAGGGAGGCGGCGAGCGCCTCGGCGGGGAGGCCGCCGCGTTCCTCGGGGGCGTAGAGCGCGGCGCCGAAACCGTCGTCGACCTCGACCGCCTCGGGGCCGCAGCAGCCGCCCTCACCCGGCACGCCGCACCCGCCCTCGCTCCGGCTCGCGCCGGAGGTGACCGATGTGGCCGCGGCGGCGTACCGGGCCCGTACGGTCTCGCGCAGGTCAGTGGAGTGTTCAGCCATTGCTGTCACCTCAGTGGCTTGTATTGAAGATTGTGAATATAAGTCTCCTCCCTGGGGTAGGGAACGTCAATATGGACAGCTGTCGAATCAAGCGGCGAAGGTGAGGGCGCGCGCCCGTACGTCCGTACGGCTGAGGGCGCGCGCCCTGTGTGTGGTGAGGCGGTGCGGTGGGTGTGCGGTGGGGTGCGGTGCCGCTACTCCCCGCGCGGCACGACCATCGACAGCACCTGCGGCAGCGGATACCAGTCCGAGGTTGCGAAGCTGGCGTGCGCGGCGGCGAGGGCGGTGACGCGGTCGCGCGCCTGCTGCTCCTCGGGGTTGGTGGCGTCGATGGGCGGATCGACGTTGTGCGCGTCGGTCATCACCAGCAGATAGCCGCGCTCCCGGTACCAGCGGGTGTCGATGCTCCCGCCCGCGTACGCCTTGGCGTCACCGTCGAAGACGACGAACCACGGCCGCAGCGCCTCCTCGTACCGCGCCTCCCGCGGGTCGCCCGCCTCCGCGCCGTGTACGGCGGGGAACGCCGCGGCCTGGTCCAGCCGGTTGTCGGCGGCGAGGGTGCTGAGGTGGGTGGCGTACTCCTCGTCGGTCCACAGGTCGTCGGCCGGGTTGCCCTCCTCGACCGTGCCCGGTATCAGCTCGAACAGGAACTTCCCGGCCATCGCGTCCCGTTCGGGCCACCCGCCGGCCTGGACCGCCTCGTCGAGCGTGGCATGGTCGCCGACCACGTCGGAGGGGCGGAGGAGAGCGTCTCCGAGGCGTTCGGAGAGGAGCGCGTCGAACTCGTCCGGGCCGCGGCCCCCCTTGTCGTTGAAGCCGTCCTTCATCTCGACCTTGAGCATGACGGGCGCGTGCCCGGGGTGCGCGTCGTGCCAGGCGCGGAGGTCGGCGAGGCAGCCGTCGAAGCTCTGGTCGGCGGCCGTGGCGCCGGGGCCGAGGGCCGCGGCGGCGTTCTCGCAGTTGTTGCTGTTGCCGAACGGGTCGCTGTGCGAGACGCGCCAGCCGCTGCCGAAGTTGCTGGTCCAGACGTCGAGTTCGAGGAGGGAGGCGCCGGAGTCGAGGGCCTCGGAGAAGGTGGCGTACTTGTCCTTCTCGTACGCGTTGTGCACGCCGACGCCGGTGGTCTGGGCGTAGGTTGCGGCTGCCGCCCGGGGGGACGACGGCTGGCGGTCCTGCGCGGGCGCCGGGCCCGCGAGGGCGACGGTGGCGGCGGCGGTGAGGGCGAGGGTGGCGGCGCCCGCGGTGACGGCGGATCTGGCGCGACGCGCGGGGGTGACTCTGGACATGGGTTGTATGCCTCCGGTGTGGGGGAAGGGCAGCGTCAAGATAGAGCCGCCGCCTCGTCAGGAGAATGGGCACGGGGGGAGTTCGAGGTGAAACCCCCATGACGCGCCTGCCTTCTTCGCCCCTGCGGACCGCCCGTACGACGCGGGTGCGCCGCCGCTGACGCCTGTTCGCGCCGGAGCGCTGCCCGTCCGGCGGCGGTGTCCGTCCAGTCAGCCGTTCCAGTCACGCGTTCCAGGCGGTCGGTGTCTCTGCTGGTCAGCGCCCGTTTCGGCGTTCCGGCGTCCCGTAATGCCCGGCTTCTGTGGCGGACGGGACGATTCGCGGCACAGCCTGGGGTCGTCCAAGCAGCCCGCTGGACAGCTGACTTCGCCACCATGGAGATTCCGATGCGTACACGTCTCGCCTCTCGTTCCGCCCGCCTCGCCCTGGCCGCCGCTGCGGCGCTGGCCCTCGCGGCAGGCGCCACCGCCACGGCCAACGCCGGCACGTTCACCGGCGACGGCGGAGCCGGTGCCGCGTCGACGGCCTGCGACATGGACGAACTGAACTTCACTGTCAGCGAGGAGACACAGGCCGGCGGCTACCTCCTCGTCACCGCCGAGGCCAAGTCCCATGTCACCTGCTTCCTGGAGGGCGTCACCCCCTCCGCGTCCTTCGGCTCCGACGCCGACACCCAGGTCTCCCCCGCCGAGCACGGCCCCAGCGACAGGGTCACCGTCTCCGGCATGAACAAGGCCTACTTCGGCGTCAACCCCAAGAGCGTCAACGAGGACGGGGGCGTGCAGTTCGACGTGCTCCACCTCGCCGTCGAGGGCGACGAGTACAACCCCGTCACCCTTGACCTCCCCCACACCGTGACGGTCAACAAGCCCATCGCCACCAACTGGCACAACGACCCGTCCGAGGCCGTGCCCTTCGCCAACTGACCCCCGCGCCGGGCGCCTCCACCGCGCCCGGCGACAGCGGTGTCAGCCACCGGGGCCGTTGGTGACCGGCGGGTCCTCCTCGCCGAACACCCACGGGGCGAGCACGACCAGCCACCCGTCCGGGTCCGGGAAGAGCACGGCGCCGCGCTCGGGCCAGTACGGGTTCGCGGCCGGTACGGACGTGTGGCCGCGCTCGGTGAGCCGTCGTACGGCCGCCTCGACGGCCTCCGGACCGCGCAGGTAGAGCACCAGCTGGTTCTCGGGGTGCCGCTCGGGTATGTGCGGCGGCTGTCCGTGCTGCGTGATCTCCATGTGCACGGGCGTGCCGGGCAGCCCGAACACCACACCGTCGTACCCCGCGTGGTCCCGCCACGCGGCGAGCACCGGCAGCCCGAGGTCGTCCCGGTAGAAGGCCAGGACGGCGTCGTAGCGCGCGGTCGGGCGGGCGAACCGGACGGCGCCGACGTCGAGATGGGCGGGCCAGGCGTACTGCCCCGCGGTGGAAGTGCTCATGCGCCGATCCTGGCAGTGTGGACCCGCCCGCCACATCCCGCGTTGGACGGACAGCCCGACCGACCGCTGACGTACGACTGCCGCCCGACACGGGCCCGTTCACGGCACGGCCGGTTCACGGGACGGGCCCGTTCAGGGGGCCTGGCGGGCGGCGCCGTCGGCGCCCGCGGAGTGCCGAGGGCCGCACTCGGTACAGTCCACGGCATGTCTGTCTATATCGCACTGTTTCCGACTGCCGTCCCGCTTCCGCCGGCCGAGGACGCGGACCGGACCCTCTCGTTCGAGGACCGTGCCGGCGGAGAGGAGCCCGTCGAGTTCCAGTACAGCGTTCACCCCAGTGGAGCGCTCGTGGTCTGGCGCTGTTTCGCCGACGCGTCGCCCGTCGCCGACACGGCTTACGGACCGTCGGCATGGAGGAGCGTACGGGGGACCGTTCACCGGAGCCTCTGAGCGCGCCCCGCCGCATGCGGCAGCCTGAACCGGGACCGCGCCGGGGGGCGGCACCCCGTACTCGTCATACTCCAGAGCCACATCCCAGGTGAGCTCCCCAGCGGGACGCGCTTGACCTGGCCTTGTTCGTAGCTTCTCGGTCATACCGGCCGCCGCGGCCGGTGAGCGAGGAGGGGCTGGGATGAGGCTGCGACGAGAGCGCCCGCGGACGCGCCGGACACAGGGGGTCGGCGCGTCCGCGGACGGGCGTACGCGGCGCACGCGGCGTTCGTGGCGTACGCCGGGGCGGGTCCGTTCTAGGCTGCGCCGCGGGCTGCTGGCCGCGCTGATCGCCGTGGCGGTGGTGGTGCCGCTGTCCGGCGCCGGGCACGCGGGCACGCCCGCCCCTGTACCGCCCCGGCTGCCCGCCGTCACGGCCGACTCCCTGCCGTCCCGTTACGCCGCCGGCCGCGACGCCGCGCGCGATGCCGCCCGTATGGCGCTGGCGCACGGCGACCGCGACCGGGCGGCGGCGCTGCGCGCGCTGGCCGGGCCCGGACGCAGCCTGCTGGAGTTCGACGGCCGGGGCGACGGCCGCGCCGTCGAGGTGCTCGGCGAACTGGCGACGGCCGAGCGCGTCGCCGTACTGGTGCCGGGCTCGGACACCACCCTGGACACCTACGACCCGTCGCCCGGCACGCGCAACCCCACCAAGTCCCTGAGCGGCGCCGCCCGTTCGCTGTACGACGAGACGCGGCGCCAGGACCGCGACGCCCGGGTTGCCGTCGTCGCCTGGCTGGGCTACGACGCCCCGGACACGGTCAGCTCGGACGTCCTCACCACCGGCCTCGCGGACGAGGGCGCGGCCGAACTGCGGGCGTTCACGGGCACGTTGCGCCGGGCGGCTCCCGGCGCGCGGGTGGCGCTGCTGTGCCACTCGTACGGTGCGGCCGTCTGCGGCCGTGCGGCCGACGGGTCGGCCGCCGCGGACATCGCGTTCTACGGCAGCCCCGGCACCGGTGCCGCCGACGCGGGCGGCCTGGGCACCGGCGCCCGCGTCTGGGCGGGGCGCGGCTCGGACGACTGGATCGCGCACGTCCCGCACGCGGGCCCCGACCTGTTCGGCAGCAACGTCGGCCTCGGCCCGGACCCGCTGGACGCGGACTTCGGCGCCCGCCGCTTCGCCGCCGGGAACGCGGGGCACAGCGACTATCTGCGGCCCGACTCCGTGTCGCTCCGCAACCTCGCGCGGATCGCGCGCGGCGACGCCGGGGCGGTCAGCCATGGCTGACTCCGTACGGAACGCCGCCGCCCGTATCGACGCCGCGACACCGTACGGGCGCGACCGGGCAGTTGACGCCCTGCGCGCCCTCGCCGTCGTCGGCGTCGTGCTCGGGCACTGGCTGGTCACCGCGCTCACCCTGGGCGACGAGGGTCAGCTGCTCGGCGACAGCCCGCTGCGGCACCTGCCCGCGCTGGTCCCCGCGTCCTGGGTGCTGCAGAGCCTGGCGTTGTTCTTCCTCGTCGGCGGTTGCGTCGCCGCCCGTGGGTACGCGGCCGCGCGCGACCGCGGGGCGTCGTACGGCAGTTGGCTGCGCGCCCGGCTGAACCGGCTGTTCCGGCCGGCGGCGGGGGTGCTCGTGCTGTGGACGGTGGTGGCGGGCGCGCTGTTCGCGACCGGCGCGGGCTACGAGACGGTGCACACGCTGCTGGTGCTGGTGCTCTCGCCGCTGTGGTTCCTGCTGGTCTTCGCCGCGCTGACGGCGCTCACGCCACTGGTCGCCAGGCTGCATCCGCTGTGGCCGCTCGCCGTGGTGCTGCATGTGGACCTGTTCCGGTTCGGCTACGGCGGCGGGCCGGGAGGGCTCGGCTGGGTCAACGTCCTCGCGGGCTGGCTGGTGCCGTACTGCCTGGGCTGCGCGTGGGCGCGCGGCGCGTTCGCCCGCGCCCGTACGGCCGTCGCGCTGCTGGTGCCGGGCGTGCTGGGCACGGTGGTCCTGGTGCTGTGGGCGGGTTACCCGGCCGGCATGGTCGGTGTGCCGGGCGCGGAGGTGTCCAACCTCAACCCGCCCACCCTGGCGGCCGTTTCGTTCGGACTCGCCCAGTGCGGTGCGGCGCTGCTGCTCCGCGAACCGCTGCGGAGGGCGATGCGCAGGCCGCTGCTCTGGGCGGGGGTCGCCCTGCTCAACCTCTCCGCGATGACCGTCTTCCTGTGGCACCAGACGGCGATGCTCGCGGTGACCGCTCTGGGCCGCGCGGCCGACCCCCTCACCGGGCCGCTCACCGGCCTGCACACGGTGCCGGACGGTGCCGGCTGGGTGCTGGCGCGGCTGGCCTGGCTGCCGGTCTTCGCGCTCGTACTGGGCCTGTGCCTGGCGGCGTTCGGCGCGCTGGAACGGCCCCGGGCGGCACCCGTCGTCGTCGTCGCCGCGGGAGACGCCGTTCCGCCCGGCACCGCTCCCGCCGCGGGCGCGGCGGCTGGGCGTACGGACGCCGCTGCCCGTACGCGTGCGGCGGTCGGCGAGTCCGCACCGGGCTGAGCGTAGGTGCGTCCCGCAGGACGTACGGGCGGCACGCTGCTCGCCGCCGCGGCGGAGGCTACGACCTGCCGGCCGACGCCCTCACGGCGGCCGACCCCGCCCTGACGGCCGCACGCCCCGTCCTCGCCCGCCTCTCCGGCGGCCGGGCCGGGGCGCCGCGGCCGCCGGGTCCCGTCACAAGAACGAGTTGACCTGGATCGTCTCGTCCCGCCCCGGCCCCACGCCGATCGCCGAGATGGGGGCGCCCGACATCTCCTCGAGCGCCTTCACGTACGCCTGTGCGTTCTTCGGCAGGTCGCTGAGCGTCTTCGCGCCGGTGATGTCCTCACTCCAGCCCGGCAGGTACTCGTACACGGGCTTGGCGTGGTGGAAGTCGCTCTGGCTGTACGGCAGTTCCTCCACGCGTACGCCCTCCACCTCGTACGCGACGCAGACCGGGATGCGCTCCCAGCCGGTGAGCACGTCGAGCTTGGTGAGGAAGAAGTCGGTGAGCCCGTTGACGCGTGTCGCGTAGCGCGCGATCACCGCGTCGAACCAGCCGCAGCGCCGGTCGCGCCCCGTCGTCACGCCGCGCTCGCCGCCGATACGGCGCAGCGCCTCGCCGTCGTCGTCCAGCAGCTCGGTGGGGAAGGGGCCCGCGCCGACGCGCGTGGTGTACGCCTTGAGGATGCCGATGACGCGGCTGATCTTCGTCGGCCCGACGCCCGACCCCGTACAGGCGCCGCCCGCCGTGGGGTTGGAGGACGTGACGAAGGGATACGTGCCGTGGTCGACGTCCAGGAGCGTGCCCTGGCCGCCCTCGAAGAGGACGACCTTGCCCGCGTCGACGGCGTCGTTGAGGATCAGGGTGGTGTCGGCGACGTAGCCGCGCAGCTGCTCGGCGTACCCGAGGAGCTCCTCGACGACCTGCTCGGCCGCGATGGCGCGGCGGTTGTAGAGCTTGGCCAGCACCTGGTTCTTGTGGTCGAGGGCGGCCTCGACCTTCTGCAGGAGGATGGACTCGTCGAACAGGTCCTGGACGCGGATCCCCACACGGTTGATCTTGTCGGCGTACGTGGGGCCGATCCCGCGGCCCGTGGTGCCGATCTTCCGCTTGCCGAGGAAGCGTTCCGTCACCTTGTCGAGCGTCTCGTGATACGGCGTGATCAGGTGCGCGTTACCACTGATCAGCAGCTTGGACGTGTCCACGCCGCGCGCGTCGAGTCCGCTCAGCTCGGAGAGCAGGACCGCCGGGTCGACGACGACGCCGTTGCCGATCACCGGGGTGCACCCCGGCGAGAGAATGCCGGAGGGGAGCAGGTGCAGCGCGTACGTCTCGTCGCCGACGACAACGGTGTGACCGGCGTTGTTTCCGCCCTGGTATCGCACCACGTAGTCGACCGAGCCGCCGAGCAGATCGGTGGCCTTTCCCTTGCCCTCGTCACCCCACTGAGCACCGAGCAGCACAAGTGCGGGCACAGGCGTACACCCCTTCCGGGCGGGGCATGTCCCACGTGCGTGGCGCTTGTGCCATCGCGAGAGCCGTGAACCGGTGCCCCAGATTGACGAAGCCCCTGACCGCAACAGCGACAGGGGCTCTTGCACCGAGAGATTACCGGAACTGTTTACCGGGGTGCGAACAGGAGAGCCCCGTCCCGCGACGTGCCGGGGACCGCGCGGCTCCGGTCAGCGGCCCGCGGAGCGCACGGTCCGCCCGAGCACAGAGCGCCTGAGAGAGGAACAAGGTGTCGGCTCCAGACCTGCTGGTGGTCATCGATCCGGGGGCGCGGCTGACGGACGGGGAGTCCGTGAGAATCGCCCGAGACGTGCTGTGCGCCGGAGCCCCGGGCACGAAGGTGTGTCTCCCCGAGCGCCCGGAGGATGCGGCCCGCGCCCTCGCGCGCCGCGGAAGCAGACGCCCCGTGGTGGTGGGCGACGACCGTGCGCTGCTGCGTACGGTCCAACTCTTGCACCGCGACCGCGATCTGGCCGCCTGCGCGCTGGCGATGGTGCCGGTGGGGCCGCCGGAGGGGATCGCGCTGGCCGGCGCGCTGGGCGTGCCGACGACGGCCGTCGCCGCCTCGCGGGCGGTGCTGTACGGCACGGAACACCCGCTGGACCTGCTGGTCGACGACAGCGGAGGAGTGGTCCTGGGCACCCTGCGGGTGCCGCCCGTGCCGGGCCCGTACGAGGGTGCGCGCGGTTCGCCGGCGGCGCAGCACGGCGGCGGCCGTGCGGCCCGCGCTCGCGCGTACGGGCCGTCCGGGCGGCGCGCCCGTGGGAACGGGCTGCCGGGACCGGCGGACGACGAGGGGGACGGAGACGCGTACGGCGAGGGGGACCCGTACGGCACTGCCGACGGTGACGCGGCGGGCGCACCGTACGGAGGCGGCGACGCGGACGGTGACCCCGGCGGCGAGAACCGTACGGGCGGCACCGGAACGGGAACAGGGCGGTGGGTGCCGCCGCTCCGCGGCTGCCGCTCCCTCGTCCGCACCCTGACGCGGCCGCTCCCGCTGCTCGCGGCGCTCACCGGGCCCGGCGGCCGCCACGGCGCGGGCGCGCAGGACTGGGGGCCGCAGCGGCTCCGCGTCGAAGCCGACGGCGCGGTGCTCGCCGACCTGGACCGGCCCGTCACCCAGGTGTCGCTCGCGCCGGGCAGCGGCGGGCTCGCGGAGGTCGTCGTACGGCGCCGCCCGTCGGGCGCTCCGCTGCGTGCGCGGGCGCACACGGTCACCGTGTCCGGCCCGGACTTCCGCTACCGCGCGGACGCGCTGGTGGGCGGCCCGGTACGGGCCCGTACGTGGCGCGCGCTGGCCGGGGCGTGGCGACTGACGCTGCCGGGCGACCCCTCGGCGTGACGGTCGTACGGGGGCGGGTGCACGGGGGCGTACGGCGCGACGCGTGCGGGAAGAGGCCCGGAGCCTGAAGTCAGCGCCGGTACGGCCGTGTTCCAGCTCGCCGCCGACCAGCCGGGTCCGTTCGGCCAGGCCGATGAGCCCCTGCCCGCCGCCCGGGACGGCGGCGCCGTCGTCCGGGACCGCGGGCGGCGCGGACGCCGCAACGTTGCGCACCTCCACGGTGAGGCCGGCACCGGGGGGGCCGCGCCCCGGCCGGGGGCGGGCGGCGCGGGGTGCCACTCGAGGGCGTACGTGTCCTCCGGCGCGGTGGTTTCGCCCGCGGTGACGGCGGGGCCGCCCTTGGTCGTCTCGCCCACCGGGAAGGCGTAGCGCCGGCGTTGGAAGGGGTAGCCCGGCAGTTCCACCCGCTGCCAGGGGCGTTCCCGATTGTCCTCGCTGCTTCCGGACCAGGCGACGGGCGCGCCCAGGAGGTAGAGCCGGGCGAGGCTGCCGCGGATCTCGGCGGCGTCGGAGGCGCCCTCCCGTATCGACGTCAGCCACTGCACGTCGTGGTCCGGCACGGCCCGCGCACCCATGCCGAGCAGGACCCTGCCCGGCCCCGCCTCCAGGAACGTGCTCACGCCCGAATTCCGCAGCGTCAGCAGCCCGTCGTGGAAGCGGACGGTGCCGCGGGCATGGCGGCACCAGTACTCGGGGTCCTTGAGGGTGTCGGTGTCCACGAAGCCGCCGGTCACGTTGGACACCAGCGGGATCTCCGGCGACCGGGGGCTCAGGGAGGCAGCGGCGCGGGCCAGTTCGGGCAGCGCCTCGTCCGTCAGCCGGGAGTGGAAGGCATGGGAGACGCGCAGCCGCTTGGCGGTCACACCGTTGTCCCGCAGTTCCGCATCCAGGGCCTCGATGTCTTCGAGCGGGCCGGAGAGCACGGTGCTCTCCGGCCCGTTGACGGCTGCGAGGGACACGCTGCCGCCGCGCCCGGAGGCGACGGCCAGCGCGTCGGATTCCGACAGCGGCACGGCGAGCATGGCTCCCGGCTGCGACTCGTCCATCGCACGGCCGCGGACGGCGATCAGCGCGGTGGCGTCCTCCAGGGTCAGCGCCCCAGCGACGCAGGCGGCGGTGATCTCGCCCACGCTGTGGCCCAGGACCGCCGCCGGGCGGATGCCCCAGGAGATCCACAGCCGGGCGAGCGCGTACTCCACGGCGAACAGCGCCGGCTGCGTCCAGCGCGTACGGGCGAGCTCCGCGCTCCCGGCCCCGAAGACCACCTCGGACAGCGGCCCGTCGAGGTGCGGGCGGAGCAGCTCGGCGCAGCCGTCAAAGGCTTCGCGGAAGGCGGGCTCGGTCGCGTACAGCTCGCCGGCCATCCCGGCGTACTGCGACCCCTGCCCGCTGAAGAGGAATGCGACCTTGGGACGCGCGCGGGCCGGTGCCCGGCCCGCCTGCGGGGCCCCCGGCGCCCGCTCGGCGAAGCGGCGCAGCTGCTCGGCCACCGCCGCCCGCGAACCGGCGACCACGGCCAGCCGGTGCGCCTGGTGGGCCCGTTCGGTCTGGGCGGAACGGCAGATGTCCCGCAGGGTGGGGCCGGGGCCGTCGTCCGCGAGGAAACGCGCGTACCGGTCCGCGACGGCGGTCAGGGCCTCGGACGTACGGGCCGAGAGAGTGAGCAACTCTGCGTGGTCCGCGGCCTGTCCGCCGTCGCCGGACACGGTGCCCGCCACTGCCCCGGCCGGCTGCGAAGTGGGCGGCTGCTCGACGATGACGTGCGCGTTGGTGCCGCTGGCGCCGAACGAACTGACCGCGGCGAGCCGGGGGCGGCCGTCCTCCGGCCAGGGCACTGTCTCGGTCGGCACCGACAGGTTCAGCCGGTGCCACTCCACCATCGGATTGGGCTGACGGAAGTGGAGGCTGGGCGGTATGGCGCCGCGCTGGACCACGAGTACGGCCTTGATCAGCCCCGCGATGCCCGCCGCGGCCTCCAGGTGCCCGATGTTGGTCTTGAGGGAGCCGACGCGGAGCTGACGCGCTCCGTCCCGGCCGGCGCCGAGGACCGCGTCCAGGCTGTGCAGTTCGGTGGGGTCCCCGAGCACGGTGCCGGTGCCGTGCGCCTCCACGTACCCGATGTCGGCGCCGGCCACGTCCGCGTCGGCCAGGGCCGCGCGGATCACGGCCTGCTGGGCGGCGCCGTTGGGCACGGAGATCCCCCCGGCCCGGCCGTCGTGGTTGAGGGCGCTGCCGCGGAGAACGGCCAGCACCCGGTCGCCGTCCCGCAGCGCGTCCGGCAGCCGCTTGAGCACCACCATCCCGCAGCCCTCGCCGCGGCCGTACCCGTTGGCGGAGGCGTCGAAGGTCTTGCACCGGCCGTCGGGGGAGACCGCCTGCGACTGGCTCAGCAGCACGAACCCGTACGGGGACAGGATGGCGTTGACGCCGCCGGCCAGCGCCAGTTCCGTCTCCCCGCTGCGGAGGCTGCGTACGGCCTGGTGCACCGCGGTGAGCGAGGACGAGCAGGCGGTGTCGATCACCTGCGCGGGGCCCTGGAGGCCGAAGGTGTGGCAGACGCGCCCGGCGATGAAGCTGTTCTCGCCGAACAGCTGGTAGCTGTCGATCGCCTCAGCGGCCCCGAACTGCTGGCGCATGCGCACGTAGTCGCTGGTACTGGCGCCGATGAAGACGCCCGTGGCGCTGCCCTGGAGCGAGTCCGGTGCGATGCCCGCGTGTTCCAGCGCCGACCAGGCGCCCTCCAGCACCATGCGCTGCTGCGGGTCCATGCCCAGCGCTTCCGGGGGCGAGACGCCGAACAGCTGGGCGTCGAAGTCCTCGGCGGTGGGCACGTATCCGCCCCGGGTCACGTACGCCTTGCCCGGCGTGCCCGGTTCCGCGTCCTCGTAAGCTGCGGCGTCCCAGCGGTCGGCGGGGAAGGGGCCGACCGCGTCCACGCGGTCGTGCAGCAGCCGCCACAGCTCGTCCGGGCTCTCCGCGGGGCCCGGGAAGCGCACGCTCATGCCGACCACCGCGATCGGTGCGCGCGCCGCGCGGTCCCGTTCTTCCAGCGCGCCGCGGAGCCGGGACACCATGTCCAGCGCCCTGGCCAGTCTGTCGCGGAAGTCGACCTGTTCAGCTGGTGAATCCGTGGACGTCATGGCAGCTTTCCTCCGGAATGGCGCGGCGGCAGAATTACCGGGGCGATCGGGTATCCCTTCCCGCCGACCCTGACAGCCGCAAACCGCCTGCGGCAAGTGGCCTTTGGGATGACTTCGGGGTGCGCGCCGGGGCGTCGGCTTGGCCGCAGGTACGAGTCTCGTCCCTAAGTACCGAGAACGATTTCGTCCCTTGTGCTGAAGACGGTCGGAAGCGGCGCTGTTAGCTTTTCACCGGTCGCGCTTCGACTTGTCGAGGAGAATTCCATGCCCAACCTGCAGGACCTGGAAAACCAGGCACCAGCGCTGCTTCGGAAGCCGGAGCACGACGTCATCATTCTCGGTGCGGGAATTGCCGGATCCATTCTGGGTGCCATTCTCGCGCGTAACGGGGCACGGGTGGTGATCGTGGACGCCGGCGCCCACCCGCGCTTCGCCGTGGGTGAGTCGATGATTCCGTACACGCTGCTCTGGCTCCGTATCCTTGCGGAGCGGTACGACGTCCCCGAGATCGCCACGCTGTCCTCGTACAAGGACTGCAACAAGGAAATCGGCACGTCGTTCGGACAGAAGCGGCACTTCGGTTTCCTGCGGCACACCGAAGGCAACGAACCGAATCCGCGCGAGGGTACGCAGTTCAGCACTCCCGGCGTGCTCAACCGCTCCGGGCACCTCTTCCGCCAGGACACCGACTCCTACCTCTTCAACGCGGCCGTGCGCTACGGCTGCGCCACCCGGCTCGGCTTCCGGGTCGAGGACGTCGAACTGGCCGACGACAGCATCGCCGTGGTCGGCGCCGACGGCAACACGATCCGCGGCCGTTACCTGGTGGACGCCAGCGGCTTCCGCTCACCGCTCGCCGAAAAGCTGGACCTGCGGGAGAACCCCTGCCGGTTCAAGCACCACTCGCGCTCCTTGTTCACGCACATGATCGATGTGAAGACCACGGACGAGGTGCTGCGCCACCCGAAGTCCGAGCGGCCGCCCATCCCGTGGACCTCCGGCACCATGCACCATCTCTTCGACCGCGGCTGGTTCTGGGCCATCCCGTTCAACAACGTGCGCGGCTCGAAGAACCCGCTGGTCAGCGTCGGCCTCACGATGGATCCGCGGATGTACCCGAAGAACGGGCTGAGCGCGGAGGACGAGTTCCGCGAGTTCGCCTCGCGCTTCCCCGCGGTCGAGCGCCAGTTCGCCGACGCCAAGTCGGTGCGCCCCTGGGTCTCCACGGACCGGCTCCAGTACTCGTCCAAGCACTCCATCGGCGACCGCTGGTGCCTGATGTCGCACGCCGCCGGCTTCCTGGACCCGCTCTTCTCCCGCGGCATCTCCAACACCGTGGAAGTCATCAACGCGCTCTCCTGGCGGCTGCTGGACGCCCTGCGTACGGACGACTTCTCGGTCGACAAGTTCGCCTACGTCTCGACGCTGGAGCAGGGCCTCCTCGACTACAACGACAAACTCGTCAACAGCGCGTTCATCGCCTTCGACACCTACGAACTTTGGAACGCGGTGTTCCGTATCTGGTCGTTCGGGTCCGTCGTGGGCGGGTTCCGGCTCCAGCGCGCGCTCTCCGAATTCCGCCGGTCGCGCGACCGCAAGGTACTGGAGGAACTCGAGAACGTGCCCCGGGTGGGTCTGTGGTGGCCGGACCACGCCCAGTACGGGGAGGTTTTCGACTCCATGGTGTCGAACTGTGAGCAGTTCGAGCGCAAGGAGATATCCGGCGCCACGGCGGCGGACAATCTCTTCAGGCAGCTGGAGAGCGCCGACTACATTCCGAAGGGGCCCGGATTCGCGGACCGCAGCGTCCACTTCCTCCGCCCGTCACCCGCCAAGCTGGCCCGCATGTGCATGTGGCTGGCGCGTGAAGCGCCCCCGGACATCAGGGAAATGATCGGCGGCGTCGCGATCGAGATGGCGAAGACCGGACTGCACGGCCGCCGGCTGTTCTGACCGGCCAGCCCGAGAACCCGCCGGAAAGCGGATGCCAGCGTGCCGTCGCGCGCTCAGCGAAAACACCCAGAGAAAGGGAAGCAGGCCCGTGCAGAAAACAAAGTTCCTGTCGACCGACTACTTCCGTACCGTCCGCGGTCTCGGCTCGCAGCTCCCCGAACTGCCGGGCGCCGACGTGCGGGTGCAGTACCTCGTCACCGACGTTCCCGGGCGCGGCGAAGTCCGCTACGCGCTCTGCTTCGCGGACGGCCGTCTCGCCGAGATGCCCGAGGGCACCATCGACGACCCCTGCCTCCGGATCACCATGGGCTACGACGTGAGCGTCAAGATCCACCGGTCCGAGCTGAAGCCGCCGGAGGCCGCCGCGGAAGGGCACGTCACCGTCAGCGGTGACACCTCCAAGCTCCCGACCATGATGAGCATCGTGAGCCGCCCCGAGTACGAGGCGATGGTCAAGAAGATCGCCGAGCTCACCGAGTTCTGAGGACCGCGGGCCGCGGAGACCCCGCCCACGTCTCCGCGGCCCGCCTGAGACCCCCGTCCCCCGGACCGCCCGGCGTACGTCAGCGCCGGCAGCCTCCGCCGTACGGGATGCGTGCCTCCTGGACCCCTGCCCTCGCGGAGATCTCGCATGATGAGCGCTGCACACACGGAGTGGATCACCCTCACCTCTCTCGGCGGCATCGCCCTGGTACTCGTCGTCGGAGCACTGCTCGCCGCCCTCGCCCGCCGGCTGCGCCAGCCCACCGTCATCGGCGAGATCGTCGCGGGGATCTGCCTGGGCCCCAGCCTGCTGGGACTGCTCCCGGGCAACCTGCCCGAACGCTGCTTCCCCCCGGAAGTCCGGCCGCATCTCCACGTCGTCGCACAGGTCGGCCTGCTGCTGTTCATGTTCACGATCGGCTGGCACTTCGACCACAGGGCGCTCCACGGCCGCCGGCGTGCCACCGGCACCATCTGGCTGAGCGCCGCCGCGCTGCCGATGGCACTCGGATTCGCCCTGGCCGCGCTGCTGTACGGGTCCTACCGGACGGTGGACGGCGAACAGATCGCGTTCCCGCACTTCGCGCTGTTCCTCGGCACCGCCATCTCGATAGCCGCCTTCCCCGTGCTGGCCCGGATCATCAACGACAAGCAGCTGCACCACACCCGTATCGGACACACCGCGCTGGCGCTCGCGGCCCTGGACGACGTCCTGGCGTGGTGCCTGCTCGCAGTCGTCGTCGCGCTCGTCACCGCCTCCGGCGCGGGCACCTTCGTCGGCGTCGTCGGCTGGGGCGTGGTCTACGTCGCCGTCATGCTGGCCGTGGTGCGCCCGTTGCTCGCCGCCATGGCCGCGCGGGCCAGTACGGCCGCGGCTCAGGTGCTGCCGATGCTCGCCGCCGCGGGGGCGCTCACCTCGGCGTACGTGACCTCCCACATCGGCCTGCACGCCATCTTCGGCGCGTTCTTCTTCGGACTGGTGATGCCGCGGTCGGAGCAGCAGGAACTGCTGCGCCAGTCCGCGCTGATCCCCATCGAGCACACCAGCCGGCTGCTGCTGCCGGTCTTCTTCGTGGTCACCGGGCTCTCGGTCGATCTGACGTCGCTCACCGCGGACGGTGCCCTGCACATGTTGCTGATCATCGTGGTGGCCTGCTCGGGCAAGCTGGGCGGTGTCCTGGTCTCCGCGCGGCTGAACGGCATGAGCTGGCGCGAGTCGTACCAGCTCGGCCTGCTGATGAACACCCGAGGCCTCACCGAACTCGTCATCCTCAACGTCGGCCTGGGGATCGGCCTGCTGAGCACCGAACTGTTCACCGCCATGGTGATGATGGCGCTCGTCACCACCGTCATGACCTCCCCGCTGCTGTCCCGCGCACTGCGCCGCCCCGCCACCCCGGCCGCGCCCCCGGAGTACGGCCAGGGCCCGGCGCCGGCGGCGGCCGTCACCTCTCCCGGACCCCGCTGACGCGCCGCGCTGCCCAACGACCGCCCCGAGCAGGAGAGAAACGTGGATTTCGGCTGGAACGAAGACCAACGACAGCGGTACGAGAGAGTCCTGTCCGAGGTGGCCACGGCCTTCCCCTTCGAGGACACCTCGAAGGCCTCGGCCCCCTACCGCCGTGAGGACTGGCTGCGGCTGGGCAAGTTGGGGCTGCTGGGGCTCAGCGTCCCCGCCCGGTACGGCGGCGGCGGATTCGGCGCGCTGGACACCGCGCACCAGATCGAGGCGCTGGGCCGCGGCTGCCCCGAGACCGGGCTCGTCTTCGGTGCCTGCGCGCACCTGTTCGCCTGCGTCATGCCCGTCGTGGACTTCGGCTCCCAGGAACTGCGCGAGCGGCTGCTGCCGGGGCTCTGCTCCGGCGAGCTCATCGCGGGCAACGCCATGACCGAGACCGATGCGGGCTCCGATGTCTCCCGGCCCACCGTCACCGCACGGCGGACCGCCGGCGGCTGGCTGCTCAGCGGCGAGAAGAGCTTCGTGAGCAACGGCCCCGTCGCCGACGTCTACGTCACGTACGCCACCACCGACCCGGCCGCGGGCCACTTCGGCGTCACCGCCTTCACCGTGCCCCGTGACACTCCCGGGCTCGTCGCCGGCGAGCCGATGGAGAAGATGGGCCTGCTCCAGTGCCCGGCCGGCACGCTCCGCTTCGACGACTGCTTCGTGCCCGACGCCGGCGTCGTCGGCGAACCCGGCCAGGGCGGCGTGATCTTCCAGCACTCGATGGGCTGGGAACGCGCCTGCCTGTTCGCCGGATATCTGGGGCTGATGGACCGGGTCCTCGAGCAGTGCGTCGAACACGCCCGCGGGCGGCGCCAGTTCGGCCGCCGCCTGATCGACTTCCAGGCCGTGTCGCACCGGATCTCCGAGATGAAACTCCGCACCGAGAGCGCACGGCTGCTGCTCTACCGCGCCTGCTGGGAGAGGGACCGGGGCCTGCCCGCCACGCTGTCCATCGCCCTGTCCAAGCTCGCGGTCTCCGAGGGCGCACTGCAGAGCGCGCTCGACGCCGTACGGATCTTCGGCGGGCGCGGCTACCAGCGCGCCGACCGCATCGAGGCCGCACTCCGCGACGCGGTGCCCTCGGTGCTCTTCTCCGGCACCTCCGACATCCAGCGCGAGATGATCATCAGGGAGCTCTCGACATGAGGCTGCAAAGGCTGCTCACCGACTCCGCCGCGGACTTCCCCGAAGCCCTCGCCGTCGCCGGCCCCGGTGAAGAGGTCACCTACGGCGACCTGGACCGGCTGGCGGGCCGCTATGCCGCGGCCCTCACCGGACGGGGCGTGCGCCCGGGCGACCGGGTGGTCGTCTGGAGCCGCAAGAGCGTCGCCGCGGTCGCCGTGATGCAGGCGGCGCTGCGGATCGGCGCACTCTACGTACCCGTGGCCGGCTCCAACCCGCCCGCCCGGCTGGCCCTGATCACCCAGAGCGCGGCGCCCGCGCTCGTCGTATCCGACCAGGAGGCTGCGCCGGGGGCCACGGGAGCTTCCGCCACGTCCGGCGCGGGCGACGGCGCCACACCGCCGCCCACCGTGACCTTCGGTGAACTCCTCGCCGGGGCAGGGACCTCCGCGCCCCCCGCACCGTACGAGAACGAGCCGGACGACCCGGCGTACATCCTCTACACCTCCGGGTCCACCGGCGCGCCCAAGGGCGTGTGCGTCAGCCACCGGAACGCGCTCGCCTTCGTCGAGTGGGCTGCGGCCGAGCTGGACATCGGCCCCGGCGACCGGCTGTCCAACCACGCGCCGTTCAACTTCGACCTCTCCGTCTTCGACCTCTACGCCGGCTTCCTCTGCGGCGCCTCCGTCCACCTCGTACCGGAGGACATGGCCTACGCACCCGGCCGGCTGGCGCAGTTCCTGCGCACCGAGCGCATCACCGTCTGGTACTCGGTGCCCTCCGCGCTCAGCCTGATGATCCGCGACGGCGGCCTGCTGGAGGAGCCGCCGCCGGCCGAGCTGCGCGCCTGCGTCTTCGCCGGGGAGCCGTTCGCGCTCCCGCAGGTGCAGTCGCTGCGCCGCAGCTGGCCGAAGGTGCGGCTGCTCAACTGGTACGGCCCCACCGAGACCAACGTCTGCACCAGTTACGAGGTCACCGACACCGACCTCGAGCGCGACACCCCTCTGCCGATCGGCCGCGCCTGCTCCGGCGACACCGTCACCCTCGCACCGGGCGACGGCGCGGAGGGCGTGGACGGTACGGACGGCGCGGGCACCGGCGGCGAGATCGTGGTGTCCGGGCCGACGGTGATGCTCGGTTACTGGGGGCGCCGGCGCCACCAGGGCCCGTACCACACCGGCGACCTCGCGCGGCGGGACGAGGACGGGACGCTGCACTACGTCGGCCGGCGTGACCAGATGGTCAAGGTACGCGGCCACCGCATCGAGCTGGGCGAGATCGAGGCGGCCCTCATCTCGCTGCACGGCGTACTGGACGCCGCCGTGGCGGTCACCGGCTCGGGCCACACCGCGCGGCTGCACGCGGTGCTCGTATCCGGCGGCGAGCGGCGCCCCACACTGCTGGAGGTCAAGCGCCGCTGCGCGGAACGGCTTCCCACGTACATGATCGTGGACCGGATGTCGGTCTGCGACGCCCTGCCCAGGACGCACAACGGGAAGCTGGACCGGCAGCGGCTCGCCACCGCTCTCGAGGCGGGTGAGCTGTGATGGGTACCCCCGCCGGGCAGCGGCTGTCAGACCAGACCGCACTCGCCTCCGTAGGCCCGCAGACCTTCCGCTCCCTGATGGGCTCCCTGGCCAGTGGCGTCAGCGTGGTCACCACGCTGGACGGCATGGGCCCCCGCGGCTTCACCTGCTCCGCCGTCTGCAGCGTCTCCGCAACGCCGCCGCTGCTGCTGTCCGGCGTGAACAACCGCAGCGGCACGCTGCGGGTGATCCTCGACACCGGCCGGTTCGCGGTGAACTTCCTCAGCGAACAGGGCGCGGGCGTCTCGAGCCTGTTCGCCTCCGACAGCAGCACCAAGTTCGACGACATCGGCTGGGAGCCCGGCAAGGTCACCGGCATGCCGCTGCTCGAACCCACCGTGGCGCACGCCGAATGCGTCGTGGCGGAGTCCGTCGGCATCGGCGACCACACGCTCCTCATCGGCCGGATCGTCGGCGGCGGCACCGAGCAGGAGCGGCTGCCCCTGTCCTATTGGCGCGGCGACTACGGCCGGCTGCTCCGCCACGAGCTCTCGCGCACGGAGGAGTCATGAGCACCGACGAACGGGAGACCGGCGGACGGCGGACCGACGAGGCCGTGGCCATCGTCGGCGCCGGATGCCGCTTCCCCGGCGGCGGTTCGGGCACGGACGGGCTGTGGCGGCTGCTGCGGGACGGCACCGACGTGATCACCGAAGTGCCCGCCACCCGCTGGGACATGGAGCGCTACTACGACCCGGAGCCCGGCACCCCCGGCACCATGTACACACGGTGGGGCGGCTTCCTGCCCGACGTGGAGCGCTTCGACGCCGCGTTCTTCGGCATCGCGCCGCGCGAGGCGCAGCAGATGGATCCGCAGCAGCGGCTGCTCCTGGAAGTCGCGTGGGAGGCGCTGGAGGACGCCGGCATCGTCCCCGGAACGCTCGCCGGCACCCGTACCGCCGTCTTCACCGGCGGACTCGGCGCGGACTACTTCCTGCTGCACTCCCGGTACGCCGGCCTCACCGGCATCGACCCGTGGTACGCGTCGGGCAAGGAGCCCAGCTTCAGCTCGGGCAGGCTCTCGTACCACCTCGGACTGCGCGGCCCCAGCGTCTCGTTGAGCACCACCTGCTCCTCCTCGCTCGTCGCCGTGCACCTGGCGCGGCAGTCCCTGCTGCTGGGGGAGTCGGACGCGGCACTGATCGGCGGCGTGAACCTGCTGCTGGCGCCCGAGCTGACCATGTTCATGTGCCAGGCCGGCGCCATGTCCCCGACGGGACGCTGCAAGGTCTTCGACGCCGCGGCGGACGGCATCGTACGCGGCGACGGCTGCGCCGTGCTGGTGCTCAAACGCCTCGGCGACGCGCTCGCCGACGGCGACGACGTACTCGCCGTGATCCGCGGCTCCGCCGTCAACCATGACGGACGCAGTGTCGGCTTCACCGTCCCCAGCACCGAAGCGCAGCAGTCGCTGCTGGAAGACGCCCTGCGCAGCGCGGACATGACGCCTCATCAGATCGGATACGTCGAGGCGCACGGCACCGGTACGCCGCTGGGCGACCCGATCGAGATGTACGCGCTCGGCCACGTGCTGGGCCGGGGCAGGCCCGAAGGGGAGCCGCTGACGGTCGGTTCGGTGAAGACCAACCTGGGGCACACAGACGCCGCCGCCGGAGTCGCCGGCCTGCTCAAGGCCGCACTCGCGGTACGGAACGGCGAGATCCCGCCCCACCTCCACCTCGACACGCCCAGCCGGAACATCGACTGGGCCGGCTGGCGGCTGACCGCACCGCCCGCGGCGGCGCCGCTGCCGTGGCCGGGCGGCACGGACCTGCCACGCGCCGCGGGAGTGAGCGCCTTCGGGCTGAGCGGCACGAACGCGCACGTCATCGTCGAGCAGCCGCCCGCACGCCCGGCCCCCGGGGACGCTGAAGGCTCCGCGTCCCCGGGGACCGTCCAGCCCTCGCGTACGCGACTGGTGCTGCCGCTGTCCGCGCGCAGCGGCGAGGCGCTCCGCGAACTGGCCGCAGCCCACCGCGACCGGCTGGTCGGCGCCGACTGCGAGGCCGGCGCGAACGGCCCGGAGAGCGCGAGCGCGCTGGAGGCGTACGTCGACACCGCCGCCCGGCGCCGTACCCACCACCCGCAGCACCGGCTCGCCGTCGTCGGCGCCGACGCCGCCGAACTGGCCGCCGAACTCGACGCGCAGCTCCGCTACGGCGACGCCGCCGCGGGCCCGTCGGGGGACGGCCCGCGCCGCCCTTCCGGCGCGGTCTTCGTCTTCTCCGGACAGGGCGCCCAGTGGCCGGGGATGGGCCGGCGGCTGTACGAGGAGGAGCCGGTCTTCCGGGAGCGCCTGGAAGCGTGCGACACGCTGATCGCCGGACTGACGGGCTGGTCGGTGGTGGCGGAGCTGACCGCCGGCGATGAGTCCCGGCTCGACGACACCGAGATCGCCCAGCCCGCCGTCTTCGCGGTCCAGGCCGCGCTGACGGCGCTGTGGGACTCCTGGGGCGTGCGTCCGCGCGCCGTGGTGGGGCACAGCATGGGTGAGATCACGGCCGCGTACGTGGCGGGGGTGCTCTCGCTGGAGGACGCGGTGCGCATCGTGGTCCACCGCGGCCGGCTGCTGAGCGCGGCCGCCGGGCAGGGCCGGA
This sequence comes from Streptomyces armeniacus, assembly GCF_003355155.1. Classification (NCBI taxonomy): domain Bacteria; kingdom Bacillati; phylum Actinomycetota; class Actinomycetes; order Kitasatosporales; family Streptomycetaceae; genus Streptomyces; species Streptomyces armeniacus. The sequence continues at coordinate 778,051 of NZ_CP031320.1, forward strand.
TGGCCTCGGCAGCACTGCCGGAGGCGGATACGGCCGAGCTGCTGGCACCGTACGGCGACCGGCTGCACCTGGCGGCGGCCAACGGCCCGCGCAGCACAGTGGTCGCGGGCGAACCCGCCGCCGTGGACGCCTTCGCCGAGGAGATACGGGAGCGGGGCGCCGACTGCCGGGTGATGCCGGGCACGTACGCGTTCCACACGCCCGGACTGGCCCCGTACGGCGCGGAGCTGGCGGAGCTGCTGGCGGGGCTGGAACCGGGCCGGGCCCGCGTTCCGCTGTTCAGCACGGTGCCGCAGGACGCGGACGGCGACGCGGAAGTGCCGTACGGCGCACGGCACTGGGCCCGCAACGTGTACGCGCCCGTACGGTTCGCCGACGCTGTCGAGGCGCTGCTGCGGGCCGGCCACCGTACGTTCCTCGAGCTCGGACCGCACCCCGTGCTGGCCCAGCCGATCACCCAGCAGCTGGGCGAGCAAGAGCTCGACGGCGTGGTCGTACCCTCGCTGCGCCGCGGCACGGACGACGCGCACACCGCGCGGACCAGCCTCAGCGGACTCTACGCGCGCGGCGTGGACGTCGACTTCGGCAGCGTCAACCCGCGGCACGAAGGACCGGGTGGGACACTGCCCCGCTACCCCTGGCAGGGGGAGCGCTTGTGGTTCCCGTACGCGGAGCCGGCGCCGGAGCCCGAGCGGGCGGCGGACACGGTGCCGGACGCTCTGCCGGACACGGCGGCAGACACGGCCGTGCCCGAACCGGCGGCCGAGGACGCCGCGCCGGCCGCGGCCCGGGACAGCGACGGGCTGACCGAACTGGTCGGCGAGCTCGTCGCCCGCGCGCTGGGGCTGCGGGGAGCCGCCGCGGTCAGCCGCGGCCAGGGCTTCGCCGAACTGGGCATGGACAGCCTCGGTGCCGTGCAACTGGCCCGGTCCCTGGAGCGGGCGCTGGGCCTCGGACTGCCCAAGACCGTGGCCCTGGACCACCCCACGGTCGACCGGCTCACCGCGTACCTGCTGCCGCGGCTGCCTCAGCCCGGTACCGCACCGCAGCGAGCGCCGGAGCCGGTGCCGGCACCGGTACGGGAGCCGGAGCAGGTACGGGAACCGCTGCCGGAGGCGGGCCCGCCCGCGCCAGCGCCCGCCGCGCCTGTGCCCGCCGCGCCGTCCGTACCGCCCGCACCGGCGGGGGAGCCGCCCGCCCCGGAACCCATCGCAGTGGTGGGACTGGGCTGCCGCTTCCCCGGCGGCGCCGAAGGCCCGGCCGCCTACTGGCAGATGCTGCGCGACGGCGTCGACGCCATACGCACCGTGCCCGAGGACCGCTTCGACGGCGCCGGGCTGTGGCGCGGCGGCTTCCTCGACGGCGTCGACCGGTTCGACGCCCCGTTCTTCCGGATACCCCCGCGCGAGGCGCGGGTCATGGACCCGCAGCAGCGGCTGTTCCTCGAGGTCGCCTGGGAGGCGCTGGAACACGCGGGCCTGCCGCCCACCGCGCTGTCCGGCACCCGCACCGGTGTCTTCCTCGGCATGAACTCCACCGACTACGGCCAGCTCCTCACCCGGCACCCCGGCAACGTCGACGCCTTCTACGGCACCGGCAACTCCTTCACCGCCGCCACCGGCCGGCTTTCGTACCTGCTCGGCCTGCACGGCCCCAGCCTGGCCGTGGACACCGCCTGCTCCTCCTCGCTCGTGGCCGTACACCTGGCGGTGCGCAGCCTCCGTACCGGCGAGAGCGAGGTGGCGGTCGCCGGCGGCGTCAACCTCATACTCAACGACACCATCCACCGGTCCACCAGCGCGATGGGAGCTCTCGCCGCGGACGGCAGGTGCAAGACGTTCGACGCCGCGGCGGACGGCTACACGCGGGGTGAGGGCTGCGGTCTCGTCGTTCTCAAGCCCCTGTCGGCCGCACTGGCCGACGGCGACGACGTGCTGGCAGTCGTGCTCGGCTCCGCCGTCAACCAGGACGGCGCCAGCAGCGGCCTGACCGTGCCCAACGGCCCCGCCCAGGAGGACCTGCTGCGCGCGGCCCTCACCGACGCGCACGCCGCACCCGCCGAGATCGGCTACGTCGAGGCGCACGGCACGGGCACACCGCTGGGCGACCCCATCGAACTGCAGGCACTCGGCGCCGTGCTCGGCGAACGGGAGGCGGACAGCCGTTGCCTCGTCGGCTCGGTGAAGACCAACTTCGGCCATCTGGAGGCCGCTTCGGGCGTCGCGGGGCTCATCAAGAGCGTCCTCGCCCTGCGCCACGGCGAGATCCCGCCGCACCTGCACTTCCGCGAGCCCAGCCCGGACATCCCCTGGGACGGCCTGCCCGTCCGCGTGCCGACCGAACCCGTCCCGTGGGGCCCGGGAGGCGCCCGCCGGGTCGCCGGGGTCAGCGCCTTCGGCTTCAGCGGCACCAACGCGCACGTGGTCCTGGCCGAGGCGCCGCCCCCCGCCCCCGTACCGGACCGGTCGGCCCCGGCGGCGCCGGACACTGTCGGCGAGGGCACGTACGTGCTGCCGCTTTCCGCGGCGTCACGGCCCGCGCTGGAGGCGCAGGCACGGGCGTACGGCGTACTGCTCGCCGCGGGTGACGAGCCGCCGGAGCACACCCGCCTGCGCGACCTCACCTACACCGCGGCCCTGCGCCGCAGCCACCTCGCCCACCGGCTCGTGGCGGTGGGCGAGGACCGGGCACAACTCGCCGAACGGCTCGGCGCCTTCGCCGACGGCCGCAACGCCCCCGGCCTCGCCGTAGGGCAGGCCGGGGAGAGCCCGCGGCGGGGACCGGTGTTCGTCTTCTCCGGGCACGGCTCATACTGGCGCGGCGCGTGCCGGGATCTGATGCGGCACGAGCCCGTCTTCCGGGAAGCGGTCGAGAGTTGCGACCGGGAGCTGCGGCGCCACCTGGACTGGTCCGTGGCGGAGACCCTCGCCGCCGGTGAGGAGCCCGGCACCGAACTGGACCAGCAGTTCCTGCTGTTCGCCATCCAGTACGCGCTGGTGGAGCTGTGGCGGCGGCTGGGCGTGGAGCCCGCCGCGGTCACCGGGCACAGCATGGGCGAGGTCTCGGCGGCGCTGTGCGCGGGAGCGCTCGACCTGTCACAGGCCGTGGACGTGATGGTGCACCGTACCGAGGTGCTGAAGGACCTCATGGGCACCGGCGCCATGGCCATGGTCGGCCTGGACGCCGAGCGCACCACCGCCGAACTGGCCGGCTACGAGGACCGGTTGTGCGTCTCCGTCGTCAACAGCTACCGCTCCACCGTCGTGTCCGGCGAGACAGGTGCCCTCGCCGAGGTAGAGGAGCGGATGCGGAGCCGCAACATCTTCTTCCGGAAGATCGCCGCGGGCGCCCCCGCCCACAGCCCGCTGGCCGAACCGCTCCGCGCCCGGCTGGTGGACCGGCTGGCCGAACTGACCGCTGTCGTCCCGCGTACGCCGCTGTACTCGTCGGTGCTTGGCGCCCGGCTCGACACCCCGCCGGACGCCGACTACTGGGGCCGGAACCTGCGGCAGACCGTCTGGTACGCGGACGCGGTGCGTGCCCTGATCGCCGACGGCCACGACACCTTCGTCGAACTGTCCCCGCACCCCCTCCAGCTGACACCGACCGAGCACGAACTGGACGCGGCCGGAGCCGCCGACCCGCTCCTCGTACCCTCACTGACGCGGGACACCGACGGCCGCCGGGCCCTGTTCACCGCGCTGGGCTCGCTGCACGCCGCGGGACGTGCGGTCGACTGGCGCCGGCTCCATCCGTACGGCGGGGCACTCGCCGCCGCCCCACGCTACCCCTGGCAGCACAAGCCGTACTGGGTGGAGCACGACGGTCCGCCCGCCGGCCGCGAGCCGGGCGCGGCCGGCGGACACCCGCTGGTCGGCCGCGAGACCCGTACGGCGGGCCCCGCGGGCTCCCGCCTCGTGGAGGCCGAGATCGACGCCGGCCTGGCCGGGCGGCTCGGCGCCGAGGAGACGGGCGGCGACGGGACCGGCGGCGCCCTGCGGCTGCCCGCCGCGGCATGGCTGGAGATGGCGCTTGCCGCCGCCGGCGGGAACGGCGACAGGCCGTGCCGGCTGGTGGACGTCACCCTGCCCGGCCCCTGCTTCATGGCACCCGGCGCCGCGACCGTCGCCCAACTCGCGGTCTCCCCGGGCCCCGCGGGCGCCTGCGAGGTCACCCTGTACGCCCGTGGTGCCGACGCGGCCGCGCCGTTCCGTACGGTCGCCGCCGGGCGCGTCCTGCCGGGCACGGGTGAGGCGGTGACACCACCGCCGGACCTGCTCGCGGCCGAGTGGACCGAACCGGGCGACGGCCTCGCGCGAAGCACCGCGGCCGGGGACCGGTCGCCCCGCATCGTGGCCGAACGGCGCGGTGAGCACGCACTGGAGGCCGAGGCGGAGCTGAGCCCCGCCACGCTGCGCTGGCTGTGCGGCCCTGATCTGCTGGAGACGGCGCTGCGGCTGCCCGCGCTGCTGACCCGCCACGACGGCGACGTCGGCCACGAGGGTGACGACGGCGACAGGGCCGATGGCCAGGGCGGTGTACGGCTGGTGCCCAGCCGCGTCGGCTCCCTCGCGGTGCGCGGCACCCCGGGCGAACGCGTACGGATCGCCGCGTGGCGCGCACCGGACCACGCGGGCCGCCCGCAGACCCACCTCCGGCTGACGACACCCGACGGGGACGTGCTCGCCGAACTCCACGACGTACGGCTGGCACCGGAGCCCGGCCGTGAACTCTCCGCCGAGGAGCGGCAGCGGGCGGCCGAGAGCCGCTACCGGACCGGCTGGCCCGAGCGCGCGCATCCGGCCGGCCCGTCGGAGGACTCGCGGCCCGCAACGGGCAGTTGGCTGCTGCTGGCCGACCGGGGCGGTGTCGCAGGCGAACTCGCCGTGCTCCTGCGCGACCGCGGCCACGCGGTGGAAACCCTCGCACCGGAACCCGGAGAGCTCCGGTCGGAGCCTCTGGCCGAGTCCTTGTCCACCCGGCTCACCGAGGCGCTGCGGCGCATGCCGCCGGGCGAGGCCCGCGGCGTCGTACACCTGGCCGCGCTGGACCTGCCGGACCACCCGGCGCAGGAAGCGGAGCCGCTGGTCGAGGCGGCACTGACCGCCGCCTCGGTGCCCGTCACGGCAGTCGCCGCCCACTCCGCCACCGGTGCCGGAGCGGAACCCGCGCGTGTCACCTACGTCACACGTGGCGCGGTACGGCCCGAGCGGGGCGGACTGCCCGCGCCCCTGCAGGCCCCGGTGCACCGCCTCGCCGGTGTCGCCGGGGTGGAACGGCCCGCGGTGTGGGGCGGCGTCGTCGACCTCGATCCGCTCGTACGGGATCCCCGAGCCGATGCCGCAGCCGTGCTCGCCGAACTCCTCGCCGCGGACGGCGAGGACCACATCGCCGTACGGGACGGCCGCAGGCTCGCGGCACGCGTCGTGCGCTGCGCCCCGCCGGAGCCCGTACTGCGGCAGCCGGAGCTCCGCGCCGACCGTACGTACCTGGTCGCCGGGGACGGTGGCGAACTGGCCCGCCACGTCGAACGCTGGCTGACGGGGCACGGCGCGGGCCGTGTGGTGACACCCGGTGTCCTGACGCCCGACGACGGCTCCGGGCGGCAGCGCGCCACCGAGGCGGTCAAGGAGGCGGAGGAGTGCGGCGCACCTGTCGCCGGCGTGGTCTGGCTGGGCGCCGACTGGAACCTGCGTCCCGCCGACGCCGCGCCGCCGGACGCCGGGGAGCTTGCCGCGCGACTGCGCCAACGGGCCCTGGGCGCCTGGCTGCTGCACGACGTGTGCCTTGCGGAAGGGCTGGAGCTGGACCTCTTCGTCGTGTTCGGCTCGGTGGCGTCGCTGTGGGGAGCCGTCGGGGCGGGCCTCCAGGCCGCGCCCGACGCGGTTCTCACGGCGCTGGCGGAGCACCGCGACTCGCTCGGCCTGCCGGTCCGGCACATTGCGTGGGCGCCGTGGGACGGCGTCGGCCTGCTCGACCAGGCCAGCGCGAGCCTGCTGGCGCGCAGCGGCCTGGACCCGTTCCCGCCGCCGCAGGCCCTGGAGCTGCTGGACCACGCGATGGCCGGCGACGACGCGCTGTCGGTGGCGGCCCGCGCGGACTGGAGCCTGCTCCTTCCGCTGTACCGGCAGACGCTGCCCTGGCCGCTGTTCGCCGATCTGGCGGCGGAGGAGTCGGCCGCGCCCGCCGGGCGCGGCGAACTGCTCGACCGGCTGCGGACGCTGCCCTCGGGCGAACGGGACGACCTGCTGCTCGACTGCGTACTGGAGGAGGCGTCCGCGGTCCTGGGGCTGGACGGGTCCGGCGAACTCGGCCCGGAACAGGGCTTCTTCGAGCTCGGCATGACCTCGATCACCGTTCTTGAGATGCGGATACGGCTGGAGCGCCGCTTCGGCTGCGACCTCCCGGCGACGCTGGCGTTCGAGTGCCCGACCGCCGCCGCCGTGGCCCGCCATCTGGCCACGGACGTGCTGGAGCTGGCCGGCCCCGGGGAGCCGGCGGACGGAAAGCGGCCGGCCGGACCACCCGCCGCCGTACATGCCTCCGCGGACACCGCGCCGCGGCAGGCGGGGGCGGACGCCTCCGAGGACGAACTGCTGGCCCTGCTCGACGGGGAGCTCGCGGCGGCGGACGAACTGATCAACCGGACCTCGCCGTGACGGACGGCGACTCGCAGAAGGGAAGGACCATGGACGCGTTGGCCGAGGCCGTTGTCGCGGGCGCGCCCCCCGAGGTGCTGGAGCGGGAGGAGGTGCCGCGCGAGTACCTGGCGGCGCACGTGCGGGAAGAGGACACCGGCATGTTCGCCGGGGTCGAGGACAAGGACGTACGCAAGTCGCTGCGGGTGGGCCCGGTGCAGATGCCGGAACTCGCCCCGGACGAGGTGCTGGTGGCCGTCATGGCCAGCGCCGTGAACTACAACAGCGTCTGGACCGCGATGTTCGAGCCGGTCCCGACCTTCGCCTTCCTGCGGCGATTCGGGAAGGAGGGCGGCTACGCGGCGCGCCACGCCCAGCCGTACCACGTCATCGGCTCCGACGCCGCGGGCGTCGTCGTCCGCGCGGGCGCGGGCGTACGGCGCTGGCGCGTCGGCGACCACGTCGTCGCGACCTGCATCCAGGTGGACGACCAGGAGCCCGCCACCCACGCGGACGGCATGCTGGGCGCCGGCCAGCGCGCGTGGGGCTTCGAGACGAACTTCGGCGGACTCGCGCACTACGCCGTCGTGCGGGCGAGCCAGCTGCTCCCCAAGCCCGGCCACCTCACCTGGGAGGAGGCCGCCAGCAACATGCTGACCGCCTCGACCTCCTACCGCATGCTGATCAGCGACCGGGGCGCCCGGGTCAAGCTCGGCGACGTGGTGCTGATCTGGGGCGCGACCGGCGGCCTCGGCGCCTTCGCCGTACAGCTCGTCAAGAACGCCGGCGGCATCCCCGTCGGAGTGGTCAGCTCCGAGCGCAAGGCGGAGCTGCTGCGGAGCCTCGGCTGCGACGTGGTGATCAACAGGTCCGAGATCGGGATCGGCGGCGAGCTCACCCCGGAGCGCACCATCGAACAGGGGAAGCGGCTGGGCCGCCTCATCCGCCGGGAGGTCGGTGAGGACCCGCACATCGCCTTCGACTACGTGGGCCGCTCCACCTTCGGCATCTCCGTGTTCGTCGTACGCCGCGGCGGGACCGTCGTCACTTGCGGCTCCAGCACCGGCTACCGGCACGAGTACGACAACCGGTACCTGTGGATGAACCTCAAGCGGATCATCGGCAGCCACGCCGCCAACCTGCAGGAACAGGCCGAGTGCAGCCGCCTGTTCAGCCTCGGGAAGCTGGTCCCCGTGCTCTCCTCGGTCTACCCGCTCGCGGACGTGGCGGAGGCCGTACGGCTGGTCCAGCGCAACGCGCACATCGGCAAGGTCGGGGTGCGCTGCCTGGCGCCCCGCGACGGCGGCGGCGTCACCGACCCGGATCTGCGCGACCGCATCGGTGACGAGCGGCTCACAACCCTGCGGAACGCCGCGTAGCCGCCGACCGGCGGCGGACGCGACCGCTCCGCATTTCCGCGAGAGGGGATCGGCAATGGCCAGGCAACACATCGGCATCCTGAGCACGGGGTCGTATGTCCCGAAGGAGGAGATCAGCAACGAGGAGGTGGCGGCCCGGGTCGGGGTGGAGACCGAGTGGATCGAGCGGAAGACCCAGATACTCGGCCGCCGTTACGCGGCACCGTCCGAGGCGACGTCCGACCTGGCGGCGCAGGCCGCCGAGCGGGCGCTCGAGCAGGCCGGGCTGGACCCGGAGCAGCTGGACTACGTCATCCTCGCGACCTCGACGGGCGACTCGCCTCAACCGCCCACCAGTTACCTGGTGCAGAACAGGATCGGTGCCTGGAACGCCGCCTGCTTCGACATCAACGTGGTCTGCAGCGGCTTCCTCTACGGCCTGGAGCTGGCCCGTTTCATCGTCGCGCAACGGCCCGCGGCCCGCGTCCTGGTGATCGCGGCCGACGTGTACTCGCGCTGCCTCGACTTCTCCGACCGCCGTACGGCCGTGCTGCTCGGCGACGGCGCCGGGGCCGCCGTGGTCTCGGCGGTGCCCGAGCCGGGCTTCGTCGCCTTCCGGCTCGCCAGCCGCGGCGACGCGCAGCGGCTGATCAGAGTGGAGGCCGGCGGCAGCCGGCTGCCCGCCTCGGAGGCGACCCTCGCGGAGGGCGGGCACCACTTCCGGATGGACGGGCGCGGGGTGCGCGACTTCGTCATGGAGAACTTCCCTCCCCTGGTGGCGCAGTTGGCGGAGGAGACCGGAACCGGACTCGACCGGATCCGCCACTTCGTACCCCACCAGCCGAACGGCGTCCTGCTCGGCCAGCTCAGCATCCAGGCCGGGCTCGGTGCCGCACGCACCCACCGCACACTGGACCGCTACGGCAACATGGGCAGCGCCTCCGTCGCGGTGACCCTGGACGAGGCCCACCGCTCCGGCGAACTGCGCCCCGGCGACCTGGTGCTGCTCGGCACCTTCGGCGGCGGCATGTCCCTGGGAGCGGCCCTGCTGCACTGGTCGGCGGCGTCATGACCGCCCCCGGAGCGCAGCCCTCGCCGGACATCCGCAGGGTCGGCGTCGTCGGCTGCGGGCTGATGGGCCAGGGCATCGTCGAGCTCTGCGCGCGCGCCGGCCTCGACGTGGTCGGAGTGGTGCGGTCAGCGGCCGCCGCCGCGCAGCGCCGTACGCGGCTCGACGAGTCGCTCCAACGGGCCGCGGAACGGGGGAAGATCACCGCGGACGAGGCCCACGAGTCACTGGAGCGGGTCCGCTTCAGCACCGACCTGCTGGACCTCGCCGACCGCCAGTTCGTCATCGAGTGCGTACCTGAGGACCGCGCCGCGAAGACCGAGCTGTTCACCGAGCTGGACAAGATCGTGGAGGACCCGGAAGCCGTCCTGGCCTCCAACACATCCTCGCTGTCCATCATGGGAATGGCCCGGGTGACCGGCCGTCAGACGCACGTCGTGGGGGCCCACTTCTTCAGCCCCGCCCAGACCGTTCCCCTCGTCGAGCTGATCCCCTCCCTCCGCACCGACCCCGCCGTGACCGACCGCGTCGAGCGCTTCCTGACCGGCACGCTGGGCAAGGAGGTCATCCGCTCGACCGACCGCACGGGCTTCGTCGTCAACACCCTGCTCGTCCCCTACCTGCTGTCCGCGGTACGGATGGTGGAGTCCGGATTCGCCGCTCCCGAGGTGATCGACCAGGGAATGCAGCGCGGCTGCGGGCACCCCGTAGGCCCGCTGCGGCTGATCGACCTCATCGGCATGGACGTCATCGCTTCCGTCGGCACGGCCCTCTACGAGGAGTTCAAGGAGCCGCTCTACGCGCCCCCGCCGCTGCTCGCCCGCATGGTCGAGGCCGGTCTGCTCGGCAAGAAGTCCGGCCGCGGCTTCTACACGTACCCCTAGCGGAAAGGAGGTCTCCGCCATGCACACACCGCCCGCCGAAGACGAACTGACGCTCTACTGCCTCGCGCACGCCGGCGGCAGCGCGGCCCCGTACCGGCTGTGGGGGTCCCTGGTTCCGGCCGGCTGCCGCGTGGTGCCGCTGGAACTGCCCGGGCACGGGGCGCGGCTGCGGGAGCCGCTGGCCCCCGACCTGGACGCGCTGGCCGCCGAACTCACCGGCCTCATCGGGCGGGACGGCGCGCGGCGGTTCGCCGTCTTCGGCCACAGCTTCGGCTCCCTGCTGGCCTTCGAGCTGAGCCGCCGCCTGACCCGGCTGGGCACCCCGCCCGCCGCCCTGCTGGTCGCCGGCCGCAACTGCCCCGCCGGCCCGCTCTCGCACGAGCCCTTGCACGGCCTGCCCGACGAGCGGCTCCTCACCGAACTCGGCCGGTACGGCGGCATTCCCGCGGAACTCCGCGACGAGCCGGAACTGCTGCGTGTCTACCTCCCGGCCATCCGCCACGACCTCCGGCTCACCGAGACGTACACCCGGTCGCCCGGACCGGCACTGGGCGTGCCCGTGGCCGCCTGGGCCGGACGCCGCGACCGGCTCGTCGAGCTGCCGCACGTCTTCGGCTGGGCACACGAGACCACGGCAGGTTTCGAGCTGTCGGTGCTGGCGAGCGGTCACTTCTTGCTGGACGAACCGGAGTTCAGGGCCGGCTTCACGGCCCGGCTGGAACGTCTCGTACGCCCGCCCGGGCCCGCCCCGTACACCCCACCAGCCCGCGCGCCGGCGCCGCCGGTCCTGCGCTGACACACCCGCCCCGCACCGAGAACGGGCAACCCGCCTACCGAGGAGAGAGAAACAGTGGACGCGACCAACCGCGACGTGGTCAGCAAGGCCATCGGCCAGTACATCAGCGAGAACTTCCTGGACGGCAGCGACGTCTCCGAACTGGCCCCCGACACCCCGCTCGTCGAATGGGGAGTGCTCTCGTCGATGAACACCTCCCTGCTGCTCGCCTACATCCAGAGCGACCTCGGGGTGGCGGTGCCGCCGACGCACCTCACCGCCAGGAACTTCGCCGACCTGGACGCCATCACCGACCTGGTGCACACGCTCGCGACGGAAGCGGCGTGACGCCCGCCCCGATACCCCCGCCAGGCACACGTGACAACCACCCCCGGGCACAGCGGCCCGGTGACAGGGAGAACGAAGTGGACGCAGAGTTCGACGTCGGAATCATCGGTGGCGGCCCCGCGGGGTCCACGATGGCCTCCTATCTCGCGAAGGCCGGCCTCTCCGTGGCGGTCTTCGAGAGCGAGGTGTTCCCCAGGGAGCACGTCGGGGAGTCCCTGGTGCCCGCCACGACCCCGGTGCTGCACGAGATAGGCGCCATGGCCAAGGTCGACGCGGCCGGCTTCCCCAAGAAGTACGGCGCGGCCTGGACCTCGGCCGAGGACCGGGACATCGACCACAACGGGTTCCGCGGACTGAACCACGACTTCCGCGACGCCGAGATCGAGTTCCGCGAGCGCAACCAGGAGGGGGTCGACCGCGAGTACACGTACCACGTCGACCGCGGGAAGTTCGATCAGCTCCTGCTCAAGCACGCGGAGGAGCTGGGCGCCACGGTCTTCCAGGGTGTCCGCGTCGGCAAGGTGGACCTCGGTGCCGACGGCGGGACCCCGCAGCTGGAAGCCAGACTGGGCGGCCGGAGCGTGCGGATACCGGTCCGCATGGTGGTGGACGCCAGCGGGCGACGCACCCATCTGGGCACCCAGGAGAAGTTCAAGGTGCCGGACCCGGTGTTCAACCAGTACGCGGTCCACACGTGGTTCCGCGGCCTCGACCGCAAGGCCCTGTCGGTGGAGACGGAGCAGGCGGACTACATCTTCGTCCACTTCCTGCCCGTCAGCGACACCTGGGTGTGGCAGATCCCGATCACCGAGGACATCACCTCGGTCGGCGTCGTCAGCCAGAAGCGCCGGTTCAGGGAGTCCGGCAACGACCGGGAGAAGTTCTTCTGGGACACCGTCGCCAGCCGCCCCGCGCTGCTCGACGTGCTCAAGAACGCCGAACAGCTGCGGCCGCTCAAGGTGGAGGGCGACTACAGCTACGGCATGAAGCAGATCGTCGGGGACAACTTCGTCCTCATCGGCGACGCCGCCCGGTTCGTCGACCCGATCTTCTCCAGCGGTGTCAGCGTCGCCCTCAACAGCGCCCGGATCGCCAGCAAGGACATCGTCGCGGCCGCCGAGGCCGGCGACTTCTCCCGGGCGCGCTTCGCGGCGTACGAGGAGAAGCTGCGCCGCGGCGTACGGAACTGGTACGAGTTCATCAGCATCTACTACCGGCTCAACATCCTGTTCACCGCCTTCGTCCAGGACCCGCGCTACCGGCTGGACGTCCTCAAGATGCTCCAGGGCGACGTCTACGACGACGAGGAGCCCAAGGCGCTGGCGGCGATGCGGGAGATCGTCGAGGCGGTGGAGAACGACCCCACCCACCTGTGGCACCCCTACCTGGGCGACCTCAGGGCGCCCTCCACCGCACCGTCGTTCTGACCCGGCCCGGCGAGGAACGCCGCCACGTCCGCGTCCGCCCAGCCGGACGCGGACGCGGCGGCGTCCGGCCGCCGCTGGTACACCCAGCTCACCCGGTACGCCGGCGCCGACTCCGGCAGTGCGGTCGCGCAGTGCCAGCCGGTCACCGGCTGCCAGTGGCCCTCCGGCCCGAGCGACCGCTCCGGCGGCCCGTCGGAGGGGAACCCCAGCCGGTCGAAGGCGTAGCGCATGCCCTGCCCCAGCGCTTTGCTGTACGCCTCCTTCAGCGTCCACATCCGGACCAGCTCCGCCGTACGGCGCTCGCCCGGGACGGCGGCCAGCACGGCGCGCTCCCGCGGCGTGCACACCCGGCGTTCCCAGCCGGCGCCGCCCAGCGGCCGGTCGGCCGCCTCCACGTCCACGCCGACGCGGCCGCGGGTGCTGAGGGCGACGGCCAGCAGCGGGCCGGAGTGACTCAGGCTCACCTCGAGACCGTCGCAGCCGCGCACGTAGGGGCGGCCGTGCGGCATGTACGCCAGGTCCACGTACGCGGGACTCGTCCCGAGCGCACGGGCGACGGTGTGGCGGAAGAAGAACCGGGCCGCCGACCGCCTTTCCCGCACGCGGGGCGGGGGCGGCCGGCGGGCGCCGTCCGGCCCGCCGTCCGGCAGCTCCCGCTCCCGCTGCGCCGTGCCGGGCGGCACCCACGCGGCGGCCCAGCCGTACGCCACGGCCAGCCCGTGGTGCCGCAGGCTGTCCCGCACCGAGTGCCAGGGACCGCCGGGGCCGGGAGCGTGCACCAGCGGTGCCGGGGCCGCGGACACCGGTCAGCCGCCCGGTGCCGCCGGCCGCAGCTCCGCCACCGGTGCGAGCCGCGCCCCGTCCCGCGGTACGGGCCACAGGCCGTGGCCCGTACCGCCGGCCCGGCGTACCAGCAACTCCCGCCGCACCCGTGCCAGACAGGGGCCGGGCGGCTCCGGGGAGACGCCCAGGCCGAGGTGGCGGGCGACGCGGTGCAGCGCGGCGGTCAGCCAGCAGGATTCGGCCGGGAAGTCCGGACCGCCGTGCGCGTACGCGTTCCACCACACGCCTGTGCAGGCGGTGGCGGCCACCAGGAGCGCGTAGCGGTCCGCGAGTGAACGGGCGTACGGCCCCAGACGACCGGCCGTCCCCAACCGGGCGCACGCCTCGGCCAGTTCGTCGGCGGCCTCGGCCAGCGTGCCCAGCAGACCGGCCAGCGTGCTGCCGCAGCCGGGGTGGGAGCCCACGTCCCCGGCCCCGGCGACGCGTGCCGCCTGCGCGGCCTGCGACGCCAGCAGCGGATCGGGCGCGGTGTGCGCGGGGCGGCTTTCCGCCCCGGCGAGGTTGAGCGGGGGAAGCGCCGCTCCGGGCCGGAACAGCGCCTCCGGAAGCCGGCCGTCCGCGCCGCGGAACGGTCCGCTGCCGCGGGCGCATCCGGGCAGCCGCGCGAGGAGCACGGCACGGGGCGACACTTCCGCCCCGTCCCGCCAGGGCGGCGCCGCCAGGGTCCGCAGCCGGTGCGCGTACCACCGGTGCGGCCGGGCGCTGCCGAGCCGCGCCTCCTCCAGCACCGTGGTCAGGTCGTAGCCGGCCTCCGTCAGCAGCCGTACGCCGACGTACCCGGCCGCCGCCGCACAGGCGGCACTCCAGTGACCGGAAAAATGCACCGCCCGCGCGGCGCAGCGGGCGAGGCAGTCGGTCACCAGCAGATCCAGAAACGCCCCGGTCGCCGCCTCCCCACGGGCGGGTGTCGTCGCGGTGCCCGCCGATGCCGCCCGCAGCGCGTGGTCCAGCAGCCGTTCCAGCCGGGCCCCCACCACCGACGCGTACAGCCCGTGGGTGAACCGGGCGGCAAGCAGGGCGAGTTCCAGGCCGCCGCCCGGTTCACCGACGACCGCCTCCCCGCCGAGCTCGCGGCTCCGCCCCCGCGCAGGCACCTGTCCGGGGCCGAGCAGCAGCACCGAGTGCTCGTACCCCGGTGCACGTGCGCCCAGCCCGCCCGCGCCGTGCCGGGCGGTGACGAGGACGGCCCGGGCACCGGGTGGCACCGGGCCGGCCGTCCGCGACGCGGACAGCAGCAGACCGTCCGTACGCGAGTGGGCGGTGTAGTCGTCGTGCGCCGGGTCACGGCCACCGGCGGGAGCCACGCGGTCGCCCCGCAGCAGCAGCGCGGCCGTGCGCCGCCGCTGCGCCCGGTCACCGCCGGCCCACACCCGTACGGCCGCGGCACAGCCGGCCAGGCCGCGCCCGGCATCGGGCGGCGCGTCCCGTACGAGCGCGGCGCGCACCCTGCGGTGCAGCTCCTCCGCGTGCCGGAGCCGCCCGCCGTCGCCCTCGGGGACGAAGTCGGCCGGCCCCGGTATGCCGGCCCCGGTCACAGGGGGACGTTCCCGTGTTTGCGCTCGGGCAGCCGGCGGTGCTTCTCACGGAGCACGGCCAGCGAGCGGATCAGGACGTGGCGGGTCTCACCGGGGTCGATCACGTTGTCGATCAGCCCCCGTTCCGCGGCGTAGTAGGGGTGCATCAGCTCCGTGCGGTACTGCCGCACCAGCCGGTCGCGGGCTTCCTGCGGGTCCTCGGCCGCGGCGATCTGCCGGCGGAAGACGACGTTGGCGGCGCCCTCGGGGCCCATGACGGCGATCTCGTTGCTCGGCCACGCGAACGACAGGTCGGCACCGAGCGCACGGGAGTCCATGACGATGTAGGCCCCGCCGTACGCCTTGCGCAGCACCAGCGAGATGCGCGGCACGGTCGCGTTGCCGTACGCGTACAGCAGCTTCGCGCCGTGCCGGATGATACCGCCGTGCTCCTGCGCCACCCCGGGCAGGAAGCCGGGCACGTCGACCAGGGTCACCAGCGGGATGTTGAAGCTGTCGCAGATCGAGACGAACCGCGCGCACTTCTCGCTCGCGGCGATGTCCAGCACGCCCGCGAGCACACTCGGCTGGTTCGCCACGATGCCGACGACATGCCCGTCGAGCCGGGCGAGGGCGCAGACGGCGTTCGCCGCCCAGTTCTCGTGGATCTCCAGGAACTCGCCGTCGTCCACGATCGTTTCGATCACCTCACAGACGTCGTACGTCTGCCGCGGTGAGTCGGGGACGAGCTCCAGCAGCGCGTCCGTACGGCGGTCCGGCGGGTCGGCGCTGGGCACGACGGGCGGCAGCTGCCGGTTGTTGGCGGGCAGCAGCGAGAGCAGCTGCCGGACGTCCGCCAGGCAGGCGCGTTCGGAGTCGACGGCGAAGCCCGCCACGCCGGAGGTGTGGGCGTGGGCCACCGCCCCGCCCAGGTCCTCCTGGCTGATGCGTTCACCGGTGACGGTCTCGATCACATCGGGCCCGGTGAGGAACATCTGGGAGCTGCCGCGCACCATGAACACGAAGTCGGTGAGCGCCGGCGAGTACGCGGAGCCCCCCGCGCAGGGCCCGAGGATCACGCTGATCTGCGGGACGACTCCCGACAGGGCCACGTTGCGCGCGAAGATGCCGCCGTAGCCGGCGAGGGCGGTGACTCCCTCCTGAATCCGCGCGCCCGCCCCGTCGTTGAGGCTGACCAGCGGCGCACCCGCGGTGGCGGCCATGTCCATCACCTTGTGCACCTTGGCGGCGTGCGCCTCACCGAGCGTGCCGGCGAACACGCGGAAGTCGTGGGCGTAGGCGAACACCCGGTTCCCGTGCACCGTTCCCCAGCCGGTGACGACACCGTCGCCGTCCGGCCTGCGGTCCTCCAGACCGAAGCCCGTGGCCCGATGCCGGCGCAGCGGCTCGATCTCCTGGAAGGAGCCCTTGTCGAAGAGGAGGTCGAGCCGTTCCTCCGCGGTCAGCTTGTCCTTCGCGTGCTGCTTCCGGGTCGCCTCGGCGGTCGGGCCCGCGCTCGGATTCCTTCTGCGCCAGTGCAGTTCGGCGGTCAGCCGCGCCAGACCGGTGTCCACCGTGGTCGCGTCGCCGTGGTCGCCGCGTGTGGTCATACCGGCTCACCTCGTGGCGGCGAAGAGAGGGGTACCGGCCGCGCTGCCGTACCGCGGTGCCGCCGCGACCTGCTCGGGGGAGAAGCGGCTCTGAGCGGGCTCCCCGACGAGTACGGCCTGGTGTATCTCCCGTAACGGAGCCGACGGTTCCAGACCCAACTCCCGGGAGAGCGCCTCGCGTAGCTGTTGATACGCGGCCAGGGCCCGCCAAGAGCAGCCCGCGCGCTGGAGGGCGACCATCAGCTGGGCGCAGAGGCTCTCGTTGAGCGGGTACTGCGCAACCAGCATCTGGAGTTCCGGGACGAGCGAGGTGTGCCGGCCGATGTGGATGTCGGCATCGATCCGCTGCTGTAAGACGGACATACGGCTCTCGTTCATGCGGAGCGTCTCGAACTGCAGCACGTTGCCTACCCGGACGTCGACCAGGGCCGGCCCCCGCCACATGGTGAGGGCCGCGCTGAACCGGTCCGAGGCGAGCCGGTGGTCACCTGATTCCGCGGCCAGGCGGCCGGATTCGACGAGGCGATCGTAAGCCAGATAGTCGAGCTGCCCGGAACCGAGCCGCAGTGTATAACCGCCCTGCTCCGTCACCAGTATGTCTTTTGCCACGCGGGCGTCACCGTGCCCGAGCGCGCGGGATATCTTGCGGCGGAGCTGGAGGACATACGTTTGCAGGATGGAGGACGCACTCTTGGGCGGGGACTCTCCCCAGATCTCGTCCATGAGGCTGGAAACGGTGACCACGCGGTCGGCTTGTATGCACAGTAGGGCCAGCAACTGCCGGAGCTTTGTGGCCGTCGGCATGATGGGGACTTCGCCTTCGATGACACTGAGTGGCCCGAGCACCTTGATTTCCACTGCTGGCTCTCCTTCGGTCATGCCAGTGGCCTGTGAGTCGAGGGGGTATGGCGCGCCGGAAAGGAGTTCCGGGACCGGCGTGCGCACACAGAAATCGCGAGGTGTCGAATACTTTCGCTCGGTCGCGGCCAAGGGCATACACCCTGTTCTCCGCCGACAGCCGCAGACCGGATTAGAGCGGCGTGACCTGCAGGTACGGCACAACTCCGGCTCACCTGGGACGACAGGGAATGCGGATGGGGAACGTCCGGGGCGAATGCGGCAGGAGTGTGCCTAGCGACAGAAGTGCGGCGGGGGAGAAATGCGGGCGCGCACCGGGTGGATTTTCCACCTTTGCGTCGGCCCTGCCATGTCCACTGGCCGTTTGCGATTACTCACATATGTTCGCACAGAAGTATGGCCCCCGTTCCAGCGTCACTGCGTCACGATACGTGTTTTACGGCAAACAAGCGAGTGGTGCATGCGGTGAAGTTAAACAATGTTCTTGAGTTCGTGTCAAGTGTGCCGGGATCGTTGCCTATAAAACTTCTCGGCGGTGGGTGGCGTTTCCCGACGGTTTGCAATATTCGCGTGCTCTGGGGCGGCAGCTTGTGTAATTCCCGGTAAAGAAAGGATCGCACGAATGCGCAGTACGCCCCGCGGTGTTACTCGGCCGACTCGCCGAAGTTACGTTCCTCCGGTCGGCAGTGAGCGGCGCCGGCCGATTCGTGGAACATCACATTCTGAATTGCGGCGATCGGCCTCCTTGTGGCCAGGGTTCCCGGTGCGGGACCATGACGAAAGAAGCGAAAGATGCGTGTACTGGCGATCTTGAGGTGACATCGCACGGTGCCCCCGGGGATGTGGGGCTGAGTGCGACAGGCACCGGCAGCGCGGTGGGTGGGCGCGCTGTACGGTACTGTACCGTACAGCTGTACGTGTGGCCACCCCCTTGCCGTACGGCGCCCACCCGGCTCCGATGCTCAAGTGCCCCGGCGGGAGCCGGTGTTCACCGGTGCCCGCGCCGGTCGGCGCCCGGCGCCGACCGGGTCCCCCGGACCGTGTTCCCTACGCCGGGTCCGGATAGGGCAGCAGGGTGGCGTTCACCTGCTCCCAGGCGGACTTGAGCTCGGCGAGCAGCCCGGGTTCGTGCGCCGACCGGTCGGCGCACTCGCCTGGGTCCCGCTCCAGGTCGAACAGCACGTCCTTGCCGTGGTTCGGCGGAAGCTTCGCGGTGGCCGCCCGATGGTACTTCCACTTGCCGCGGCGCAGCGCGCGCTCGGTCCTCAGCCGCCAGAACAGGTCCCGCCGCGGGGCGTCCTCGCCGCGCAGCAGATAGCCGGCGAGACTGGCGCCGTCCAGCGGTGCGGCCGGGTCGGGGGGCGCGCCGGCGACTTCCAGCAGCGTCGCGGTCCAGTCGTGGGTGACGACCGGTACGCCGCTGACCTGGCCGCCGTCGATCCGGGCCGGCCACCGCAGGACGTTCGGCACCCGTATCCCGCCCTCCTGCAGCGTCGACTTCATGCCCGTGAGCGGCCAGCTGCCGGAGAAGCGTTCGCCGCCGTTGTCGCTGCAGAACACGACGAGGGTGTCGGCCGCCTGCCCCGACTTCTCCAGCTGCCGCACCAGTTCGCCGACGGACCGGTCCATGTCCTCCACCAGCTGCCGGTACGTGTCCAGCGTGCCGCCGTCGAAGTGCGCGAGAACGTACCGGGACTGCTCCGGCGGCAGTTCGCGCATGAGCTTCTCCAGCCGGGCGGCCTCCTGCGTGTCGCCCTCGGCGATCCAGGGCCAGTGCGGGGTGGTGAAGTTGAGGTTCAGCAGCCACGGCCGCGTGTGGTCGCGCGCGAGGAACTCGCTCGCCCGCTCCGTCAGGATCCGCGTGTAGTAGCGCAGGTCCTCGTACGGGGTTTCGCCCTCGTACAGGTCGTAGCTGCCGTCCATGGTGAGCTTCGAGTAGTACTCCAGCGCTCCCGTGAAGTTCCCGAAGAATTCGTCCCAGCCGGACTTCGTGGGGGAGTGGTCCGGCAGCGAGCCGCAGTGCCACTTGCCGATCATCGCGGTCGTATAGCCGGCGTCCCGCAGCAGGGAGGCGAGCGTGGGGTGACCGGGCTCCAGGCCCACGGAGCCGTCGCCGATGGGCTCTTCCAGGCCGGCTCTCACCCGCCCCGGGTAGCGCCCGGTGTACAGGCTGAT
This sequence comes from Streptomyces armeniacus, assembly GCF_003355155.1. Lineage (NCBI taxonomy): Bacteria > Bacillati > Actinomycetota > Actinomycetes > Kitasatosporales > Streptomycetaceae > Streptomyces > Streptomyces armeniacus. The sequence goes on from NZ_CP031320.1 coordinate 797,550, forward strand.
CCGGGTGGGCGAGCAGGTCGACGAACCCGCGTAGGCGTCGGTGAACCGGACGCCCTGGGCGGCCAGTTCGTCGAGGTGGGGGGTCTTGATGTGCGGCGACCCGTAGCAGGAGAGATCGGCCCAGCCGAGGTCGTCACCGAAAACGAAGAGAATGTTGGGGCGCCGGGACCGCCGCCCTGGTGCTGCCCGGAACGGTTGCTCCGCGGCGTTCACCGGTGCCCCGGACGCGGCGTGAGCGGCGGGCGCGGGTACGCCGGCCACGGCCGCGGCGGCCCCGGCTCCGACGGCGCCGCCGAACGCGCGGCGGGACAGCTTGTGTTCGGACACTGACATGGGTTCGCTCCTTTGCCGGGCAGGCGCTGCCGCGGCCGTGCCCGTGAGGCGGAGGGTGAGGCAGGGGTGGTGCGGCGATGAGGCCCGCCCGCTCGAAGGTCGCGGGTGCCGTACGCACCTCGCTCTGGCGGCTGCCCCTCGCCCGACCGACGTTAGGGCGTCCACCGGCGGAATCGGCCCGAGGGCGTGAACCGTCAGGAAACCGTCAAGTACGGCGCGAGCCTTCCGCCAAGTGGCCCTGCTTTCATGACGTCTTGACGCCCCCGGACGGAAGCGAGCTGTGACCATGTGCGCCACGAACTCCCCGGACACCGTCCTCGTCGTCGAGGACGACCCCAGCATTCGCGATCTGCTGGCCTCGGCGCTGCGCTTCGCGGGCTTCGACGCCCGCTTCGCCGAGGACGTCCCCCAGGCCCTCGGCAGCCTGGCCCGACACACCCCGGACGTCGTCGTCCTGGACGTGGGACTGCCCGGCGGGAACGGCTTCGAGGTCCTCCAGCTGATCCGCTCACGCGGCGTCACCACGCCCGTGCTGTTCCTGACCGCCAGAGACTCCGTCGAAGACCGGGTCAGGGGGCTGCGGCTCGGCGGCGACGACTACGTCACCAAGCCGTTCAGCGTCGTCGAGGTCAGCGCCCGCCTCCAGGCCTTGATCCGGCGCGCACGCGGCAGCGCCGGCCCGGCGGCCGACGACGGTGTGCTGCGCTACGCCGGCCTGGAACTCGACGACCGGCGCCACACCGTGCACCGCGACGGCGAGGCGATCGACCTGTCGCCCACCGAGTTCCGCCTGCTGCGGTATCTGCTGTCCCACTACGACCACGTACTGACCCGCTCTCAGATACTGGAAGCGGTCTGGCAGTACGACTTCGGCGGCGACTCCGTCGTAGTGGAACGCTTCGTGTCCAACCTGCGCCGCAAGCTCGACCACGGCCGCGAACCGCTGATCCACACGGTCCGCGGCATCGGCTACAGCCTGCACCGCCCCACCGCATGAACCGGACCCCCCTTGCCGCGCCGCCCCGGCCCCGCCGGGCAGTCACCATCCGCGTCCGGATCCTGGCCGGCGTCCTCGTGCTGCTGGCCGCGGGGGTCATCGGCAACTCCGTCGCCGGCGCTCTGACACTCCGCCACTACCTGGAAGACCGGGGCGAAGACGCCCTGCGGGACTCCGGCGACCGCGTCCACGAGGTGCTGGCCAGAGGCCCGCACACGCTCAACGACGGACAGTTGGCGGCCCTGGCCGCGCCGGTCCTCGGCATCACCGTCGTCGGGCGGGACGGGACCGTCGTCGACCACGTCGGCGACGACGTGCCGGATGCCGTCAACGAACTGACCGCCGACCGGCCCGACCAGGTCGTCACCCTCACCGACCACCCGTCCGTGCCGGACCTGATCGCGCGCCGCATCCCCACCAGCGGCCTGACCGCCGGCACGGCGAACGGAGAGGTGAGCGTCTCCGCCCTCGTCCTCACCGTACGTACGGACGTCGACCGGATGACCGTCGCCGACTTCATCTCGCGCCAGGCCGGCAGCGTCGGCATCACCCTCGTACTGGCCTCCGTCACCGCGCTGCTGATCCTGAAGTTCGGGCTGCGGCCGCTGAAGCAGATGGCCGACGCCGCCGACGCCATCGCCTCGGGCGCGCGCGAAGAGCGCCTGCCCACGTACAGCAGACGCAGCGAGACCGACCGCCTCGCCCTCGCGGTCAACGAGGCCTTCGACGTCCAGGTCCGCGCGGAGGACAATCTCCGCAGCTTCGCCGCCGACGCCTCGCACGAGCTGCGCACCCCGCTGGCGACCGTCTCCGGCTGGCTCGACCTCTACCACCAGGGCGGTCTCACCGACCCCGGCGACCTGGACCGGGCACTGGAACGAGTCGACGGCGAGGTCGGACGCATGCGCCTGCTCGTCGAGGAACTCTCCCTGCTCGCCCGCCTGGACGCCGGCCGCCCCCTCGACTCCGCACCCGTAGACCTGCGCCGGCTCGCCGCGGACGTCGTCCAGGACGCCCAGGTCATCGCCCCCGGCCGCACCGTACGCCTGCACGCGCCCCGGCCCGTCCACGTGGCCGGCGACGGGCCCCGGCTCCAGCAGGTACTCAACAACCTCATCGGCAACGCGACCCAGCACACCCCGGCCGGCGCGGCGATCGACGTCTCCCTCGAGGAGTCGGGCGGTCGTGCCGTCATCCGGGTGGCCGACGACGGACCGGGAATCGCGTCCGAGGACCTGCCCCACGTGTTCGACCGGTTCTGGCGCGCCGGCACCAGCCGCGGCAACGCCCGCGGCGGATCGGGCCTCGGCCTGGCGATCGTCCAGGCCGTGGTGCACGCTCACCACGGAACCGTGGACATCACCTCACCACCCGGAGACGGCACCACCGTCACCGTCGTACTCCCCGTGCCGGAGCCGGTGCCGGGCCCGGGGCAGGGGGCCGTACCCGGGCGAGGGCGTACACGCACAGCACGACGCCGGTGATGACCAGCAGCCCGCCGCAGAGTTCGGACACGGTGGGGGTGCGCTGGTCCCACAGCAGGTAGAAGAAGGCTCCGAACACCGCCTCCATGCCGATGATCGGCCCCATCACCGTGGACGGCAGGCGCTTCGACGCGATGTTCCAGAACCAGGTGGCACACCAGGACCCCAGCACCGCGAGCGCCACGCACCACATCGCGAACGGCCACAGCGCGTCGAAGCCGGCGAACGGGGAGGCACCGTCGGCGGATTCGGCCACCGGCAGCAGCACCAGGGAGCCGGCGAAGGCGGCCAGGCCGATGCAGGCGGTCCAGGTCGCGTTGTCGACGGCGGGTCCCGCGCGTCGGATGAGGATCTTGTTGACGATGACGAAGTACGACCACGCCAGGCAGGCGGCGAAGCCCAGTGCCGCGCCGATGAGCGCTTCCCGCCGGCCGCCGTCCGTGCCGAACGAGCCGGCGCTGCCGTTCACCAGGAACAGTCCGGTCGAGATGACGGCCAGCGGCAGCAGGCAGTGCCGCCACGGCAGCACCTTCTCGATGAGGTTGGAGGCCAGCATGACCATGACGGGGATCAGCCCGGTCATGGCCGAGGCGAGGACGCCGCCGCCGACGGACGCGGACATCGACAGCAGCAGATAGAAGCCGATGTACCCCACAATGCCCAGGTGCGCCGCGCCGGCGGCACGGCGCGGGCCGAGCGCGCGGAGCCGGTCGAGCCGGGTTGCCAGGACGGCGGCCGACATCAGCCCGAAGACGGCGTACCGGCCCAGCACGAGGTAGTAGACGTTCACCGGGTCGACGGCGGCGGGCCCCAGAAAGGTGAACCCCCAGAGGGCGGTCGCCACGAGCGCCGCCGACAGCCCCGCGAGTACGCGTGTACGTGGTACGTGCTCCCTCACCGCGCCGCCACACGCAGGTCGTCGCCGGCCGAGAGGACCTGCTCGACGAGGAAGTCGAAGTCGGCCTCGGTCGACCTGTGGTTGTTGTTGGCCACGCGGATCACGAACTTCCGGTCGAGCACCGTATGGGACGGCATCGCGAGGCCCTCCACCTGAAGCCTGGACAGGATCCCCTGGTTGACGCGGTTGAGTTCGTCCAGGGTGGCGCCGGGCCAGACGTAGCGGAAGCACACGATGTTGAGGTCGCTGCGGGAAACGGTCTCCAGGCGGTCGGAGGCGTCGGCCAGGCTCGTCAGATACGCGGTCTGGTCGATGTTCCCCTTGATCGTGTCGGCGAAGGCCCCGACCCCGTGCGTCTTGAGCGCGAACCACGCCTTGAGCGCCCGGAACCGCCTGGACTGCTCGATCCCGCGGTCCGCGAAGGCCAGCGGGTACGAGGCCGGGCCCTGCGACGTACGGCTGATGTAGTCCGCGCCGGAGCTGAACGCGTCCTCGAGGGCGCCGGGCTGTCTGACGAGGACACAGCTGATGTCGAACGGCAGGTACAGCCACTTGTGCAGGTCGAAGACGAGGGAGTCGGCCTCGTTCATGCCTGCCAGCAGCGGCCGGTGCGTCCCGAGCAGCTGGGCGAACGCCCCGAACGCGCCGTCGACGTGGAACCAGAGGTCCTCGTCCCGCGCCACGGAGAGCAGCTCGTCGAGGGGGTCGACGGCCCCGGTGTTGACGGTGCCCGCGTTCCCCACCACGCAGAGCGGGCGGAGCCCGGCTTCGCGGTCCCGCCGGATGGCGGCGCGCAGGGCGGTGACGTCCGTCCGGTAATCCCCGTCGACGGGGATCTGCCGGAAGTGCCGGCCTCCGATGCCGAGCAATTCGACTGCCTTCTCGACGGAGTGGTGGGTCTCGGTCGAACCGTAGACCGTGAACTGTGTTCCGGCCAGGAGGGCGCCCTGTTCGCGTATGTCCGTTTCGCCGGTGTGCGCCTGGCGGGCGGCGGCGAGGCAGATGATCTGTCCCATCGACGCGCCGCTGGTCAGCACTCCCGAGCCGGTGTCCGGCCAGCGCATGATCTGCTTCAGCCACGCGAGCACCTGCTGCTCGACCATCATCGCGGCGTTCTCGCCCGAGCCGAGCGTGCAGTTGACGACGGACGCGAGGAAGTCGGCGTACGCCGCCACGGGTATCCCCGAGCCGTTGGCCCACCCCCAGAACCGGGGGTGGATGTTGCCGCGGGGGTACGGCAGGACCGTGGCGCGGAACTCCTCGTACACGTCCTCCATCGGTGCGCCGGACTCCGGTAAGCCGCCGGCGAGGGAGTCCCGTACGTCCTGGGGGACCGGTTGCCATACGGGCCTGTCCCGGAGCCCCGCCATGTAGTCGGCCATGTCGTCGACGATGCGCTTTCCCAGGGCCCGGAACTCTTCCCAGTCCGCGGGGTCGAGCGGAGCGGTCTGATCGTGGGGGAGCACGGTGGCTTCCTTCCGTGAGTGGTGAGGTCCGCCGTCACTCGCCGGTACGGGCGGTGCAGGCGAAGGCGGAGAAGCGCTCGGGGGCGTAGAGGGCGTGCATCGGGTGGTGCTCTCCGCCGAGAGAGGCGAGTACGGCGCGGGCGATCGCCGGCGCCTGGGCGAAACCGCCGGTGTTGTGGCCGCCGTTGATGACGAAGGCCTGCCCGTGCGCCGTCGTCTCCTCGTGGTGGAGTCCGAGCGACGTCGCGGTCCACGGCCTGACACACCACTTGAAGTGGTAGTTGTCGGCGGCGTGCGAGGACTCCGGAAGGCCGTCCCGGTCGGGGAAGAGCCGTTCGATGGTGTCGGCGATGCCGCGCTGGACCGCGCTGAGCTGCCGGCTGTCGGCACAGGCGGTTGCCCCGGTGTAGCCGTAGCCGGAGCCGACGACGAGCGTCTGCCTGCCGTCCGCGTCCACCGCGACGGTCACGTTGGCGTCCTCGGTGACATGACCCCTGCGGCCGACCTTGAGCGAATGCGCGAGCCGCGCGCCCTCGTTGCTGAGCCGCGTCCAGCCGCCGAGCACCCCGTGGATCTTTCCCTGGCAGGGGGAGCCCTCGACCAGAGCGCGGCCGTAGACGCCGGGTGAGGCGATGACGTGCGCGGTCCCGGGTATCGGGACGGTGCAGTCGAAGCCGGTCACTTCCCCGGAGCCGCCGCGCCGGACTCCGAGCACGTCGCTGTTCCAGCGGAACACCACACCGCGGGCTTCGAGGAAGGAGATGAGCCGGCGTGAGAACCGGTGTATCCCCACCGTGAAGCCGGGCACGAGGAATCCGCCGACGAGCGTTCCGTTGTCCAACGGGCGGGCCAGGGCGGGGAATTCGACCGACAGTTCCGCCGCCGTCGGCTCACGGGAGACAGCGCCGAGAGCACGGTGCCGGGCCAGCGCGGACTCGTAGTGTGCGGGGTCGTCGTAGACACGCAGAATGCCCTCGGTGAGAACGACGTCCTCGAAGAGCCCGGGGTGCTCGCTCCGCAGATCCGCCCACTCGTGGAACGCCTCGGCGGTGAACGCGAAGATGTCCTGGGTGTACGTGCGGGCCAGCCACGACGGAACGCTTTCGAAGGTGTCGATCCACGCCTGCTCCTCGTGGGACAGCGGCCGGTCTCCGGTGGCGAGCCAGCCCGCCTTCTCAATCGGCAGGCGGAAGTAGCTCGGTGGGGCCCCGTGGAAGTCCTTGTTGTTGTAGTTGTCCATCTCGGTGAAGGTGAACATGCGGGCGTCGTCGCCGGCGTGAGTGCAGCCGTAGCGGCGCCAGTCCTCGCCGCCCGGGTCGGGGGACCGGTCGAGTACGGTCACGTGGTAACCGGCCCGGCACAGATAGAGCGCCGTCACCAGATTGACGATGCCCGCCCCGATGAGTACGGCTTCCCGGCTCTCCGGACGGGGCGGTAACGGCCGTACGGGCGCGTGGCGGAGAGTGAACCGCCGCTCGATGCGGCCCAGCGACGCCGCGATCGATTCGAGAGAGGTGTCGTTCTGCGTGAACTCGTGGATTTCCGGCGGTAAGGATAAGTCGGGGATTCCGGTCACGTAGGCGACGTACTTGTCCCCGTCTCCGTACGTGGACCAGCGCCGCAGAAGTGACGCGTGCGGACGTCTCGGCGCGATCAGCGCGTCCGCGCGGTGGGTGAGAAGGGCCTCCAGCACTCCGCCGTCGGACGCGGTGTTCAGGGCGGGCGCGTATACGACATTGCCCGACAGGAGGAAGTCGGAGGTCTCCAGATCGGGACTGGGAATGGTGACGAGAATTCTCAACGGGGGCCGCCTTCCGTGCCTGGCGTGGCGATTGACTCGCAGCGGATGCCGTACGGCAGCGGGCAGCGCCGCATGCGCAGGCTCGCGCCGTCCCGCTCGTGGTGCTCGATGCCGGTGCCGGTCCAGCCGGCGTCAAAGGCGCGTTCAAGCTCGCTGACAGCGTCGAGGCCGATGTGCCGCTCATCCCCGCCGTCGGGCATTGCCGGCCAGTCCGCGGGAGTGGGGCGGTAGAAGAGGAACCGGAGCCTGCCGCCGAACTTCCGGACCAGCCGGAACGGCCGGAAACCCGTCTCGAGCAGCGATCTGACGCCGTGTGGATTGTTCGGCGAGCTGGTCGCGAACAAGTGCCTGATCTCCGTCTCGGACAGATCCGCCAGCGCTCTCGCGTTCATCAGCCGCGCGAGCCCGTGGCCGCGCCATTCCGGCAGGACGGCCACGGTGTCCCAATGCCCCACGTACGGGTATTCCGCGGATGGCAGCGGAGTGTCCTTCGCCAGATTGAAGTCACGGCCGCGCGGGAAATACACGATCCGGTAGGCGACGGTCTCGGCGCCGTGTGTCACGGCGTAGCACTTTCCGCCGCCGCCGAGGCAGTACGAGACGAATTCGGGGGTGCTGAGCTGGAAGATGCCCGGATCGTCGAGGGACGACCGTACGCGCTCCTGCAGGTCCAGGATGAGGCCGAGATCCGCCGGGGCCAGGGGCCGTAAGCGGAACATCAGGATGTTCCCGCGGCGGCTGCCACGAAGGCCGATATCAACGGGTCCGGTTCGCCTCCGTCCGCGTCCGCGGGAAGCTCCGGGTGCCAGAGGACGCCCACGACCCAGGCGCTTCCGGGGAGTTCGAGGGCCTCGATGAGGGAGTCGTCGGAGCGGGCGGTCACTCGCCACGGGGAGGCGCCGGGCTCCTGCTCGGCGAGCCCTTGATGGTGGTACGAGGTGACCTCGACGGCCTGCTTGCCGTACGCGAGGGCGACTCTGCCGTCCTCGGCGAGGTTCACGTAGTGCCGCGATGTCTCGGTGACCGATACGCGGTGGGTGACAACACCGCCGTTGACGTCCGGGATATGGGGTAACAGCGGGCCGTCCGTGGCGGCGTACAGGATCTGGCAGCCGCGGCAGATGCCGAGAACGGGTGTCCCCGACTCCAGCGCCGCCTTCGTCAGCCGGAGTTCGAACCTGTCGCGGACCGGTTGGTACGCGTATCCGGTCTGCCGCGTCGTGCCCGTGCAGTGGGCCGGGTCGATGTCCTCGCCGCCGGTCAGCATTATCCCGTCGACAAGCGATAAGTAAGGTTCGCAGAGAGCGTCGTCGGTGCACGGGATGACGACGGGTAAGCCGCCCGCCCGTACGACGTGGTCGATGTAGCCCTGGTGAATGCAGTGGCTCTGTACGGAGGTGCGGAATCGCGACGTGATTCCGATGCGCGGTTTCATGTCAGTCTCCTGAAAACGGCGATCAGGTCGGCGGCCGGTGGTGTCAGCGGTCGGGTCCGGCCGTCAGCGGTCTGCGTTCAGCGGTTGTGGTCAGCGTGAGCGTTGAGCGGTCAGCGGGATTCCACTGCCGCGATGAGGCGCTCTTCCGCGTCGGCGCCGGGTGCGATCCGGGGCAGCCGCGCCAGGAAGAACGCTCCGGCCAGCCACCAGGCGCCGACAATGACCCACTCCGACGGCCACTTCAGCTCGGCGGGCATGCCGGGGAGGTAGAGCACGGCCAGGCCCAGGGTGAGTACGAGCGCGGCGGCACCCGTCGGCGAGCCACCGGGTGTGCGGAACGGCCGTTCCATCGCGGGGTCCCGGCGGCGCAGCAGGAGGAAGGACACGACGACCACGAGGTAGCCGATCACGATGTTGATGCCGCCGGCGTCGACCAGCCACACGAGCATCGGCTGCCCGAAGAAGGGGGCGACGACGGACAGGGCGCCGATGAAGAGGACCGCGTTGGCGGGCGTACGGAAGCGGGGGTGGAGCCTGCCGAACCACCTCGGCAGCATGCCGGAGACCGCCATCGCGTAGATGAGCCGGCTGCCGCCGATGAGGAAGGCGTTCCAGCTCGTCAGGATGCCCGCCACACCGCCGATGATCAGCAGGTTGCCCATCGTCTGGCTGCTCCACAGCGCCGTCATGGCATCGGCCGAGGCGAGTTCGGAGTCCGCCAGGGCGGCGGGGGTCATTCCGGACGCCACGGTCAGCATGATGAGGACGTACCACGCGGTCGCGCACAGCACGGAGACGACCAGCAGCTTGCCGATCTGCCGGTAGGGGAGGTTGATCTCGGCGGCCGACTGCGGGATGACGTCGAAGCCGACGAAGAGGAACGGCACGGCGGTCAGCACGAGGAAGATCCCCTCCGCGCCCCCGGTGAACCACGGCCCCATGTCCTCCGACGATCCGCCGCGGAACGAGCCGAAAAGCAGCGCCGCACCCGTGCACAGGAGGACGAGCACGGCGATCGTCTGGAACACGCTGGCCGGCCGTACGCCCACGTAGTTCAGCGCGGTGACGGCCACCGCCGCCACGACGCCGACGGCCACCCAGCTGGCGTGCACGTCGTAGTCGGCGACGGTCCACAGGTGCCCGGTGAGCATGTCGGGGAAGAGGTACAGCATCGTCTGCGGCAGCGCCACGGCCTCGAAGGCCACCACGGACACATAGCCCAGTACCAGGGCCCAGGACGCGACGAAGGCACCGCGTGCGCCGAGGGCCCGCAGCGCGTAGTTGTGCTCGCCGCCCGCGTGCGGCATCGCCGAGACCAGCTCGGCGTACACGAGACCGATCAGCGTGACGATGCCGCCGCCGACGAGGAACGCCAAGGCCGCACCGCCCGGCCCGGCGTCGCCGAGGAACTCCGAGGTGAGCACGACCCAGCCGAAGCCGATCATCGCGCCGAAGGCCAGCGCCAGGACGTCGGCCCTGCCCAGTACCCGCAGAAAGCCGCTGCTCTGTGTCATGGGGCGAGGTGTCATGGGGCGAGCCCTTTCCGCCTGCGCGGCCTCGACTTGTCGATACGTGACGGTCAGGTGGAACGGCGCCTGTGCGGGGGCGCCGTGACGGGGGCGCCAGCGATGCGCAACTGTAGGACAGTTGCGCTGTCGAACGCTAGGGCATCGTTACGATGGCCGCCATGACAGCTCTCGACGGACTTGTCACCCGCAGGACAACCACCGCTCAGCAGCTGGCAGACGGCCTTTCCGAGCGCATACTCGCCGGGGCGTTCCGCCCCGGCGAGCGCCTGCGGGAGAGCGCCATCGCGGCCGAGCTCGGCATCGCGCGCAACACCGTCCGCGAGGCGGGGCGCCTGCTCGAACTCGGAGGACTCGTACGGTTCGAGGTCAACCACGGCGCGATGGTCATTTCACTGACCCGCGAATCCGTCGACGAGCTCTACACGGCGCGCGACCGCCTGGAGCGGGCGGCGCTGGCCACCCCTCTGCACGGCGACGGGCTGGCCCGCGTGGAGGCGGCCTTCGACGGCTTCGTCAACGAGACGGCCTCACGGGACCGGGCACGCATCGTGGCCGCCGATCTGTCCTTCCACGCGGCGGTCGTCGCGACCCTCGGGAGCGGCCGGATCGACGCGTTCTACTCCGTGCTGACCAGGGAACTGCGCTTCTACCTGATGGCGATCTCCGCCCACGACCGGGAGTTCGAGCACCCGGACAAGCTGATCGCGGAACACGAGCCGCTGATGGACGCCGTACGCGCGGGCGACTGCGTACGCGCCCAGCGTGAGGCCGGCCACCACATCGCCTCCAACGCGGAACGGGTGCGGAAGGTGCTGGCGGCCTGCGACGGCGGGGCCTGACCGGCACCGGTGAGCCACGGGGCCCCGGGGGCGTGCACGGCGCACGAGGGGGTGGTGCGTACGCCCCCGTGAATGGCCGAAGTCCCCTGCCTGACGCGGAAGTTCAGGATGCGCCGCAGCTCGCTGTGGCACTGTGGCGCGATGGCTCGGATTGTGGGGCAGGTGTGGCGCAGGCGATCCCGCCTGGTGCTGTTCGCGTTGCTGGCGTTCGCATCGCTCTGGCTGGGGTGGGCGCTGATCAGAGCGGACCAGGACTCCGCGCAGGAACTGACCGGCATGGCCGGCATGTTCGCCGGGCTGTGGTCGCTCGGTGCCGCGGTCGCCCAGCTGCTGCCCCCGCCCCCTCCTCCACCGGACGCGGATGAGGCCGCCGACCGTCTGGCGGCCACGGTGCAGGAACAGTGGTGGGACGAGGTGTCCGCCCGGGAGTTGCGCGAACCGCAGGTGATCCCGCTGGCGTGGGCCGCCACCAGGCGGCCGGTGGCGGCACCACCGGAGACCGTGGTCTCCACGGTCGAGGGACGCGTACTGCGGCTGTCCCTCCAGGGCCGGCTGGAAGGCGACTTCCCCGCGGCCGCGGCCCGGCTGGCCGAGGGATACCGGCAGGTGAGCAGCGGCCGGCTGGTGGTGCTGGGGGAGCCGGGCGCCGGGAAGACGGTCCTGGCCCTCATGCTGACGCTCGGCCTGCTGGACGACCGCCCCGCGCGGACCCCGGTCCCGGTGCTGCTGTCCGTCTCGTCCTGGGACCCGGTCAACGACTCGCTGGACGACTGGATCGTGGACACCCTGGCCACCTCCTACTACGGCGGCCGGTCCCAGGTCCCGCGCCTGCTGCTGGACCGGCGGATGCTGCTGCCCGTCCTCGACGGGCTGGACGAGATCCCCGAGGTGGCCCGGCGCACCGCCGTACGAGCCCTCAACGAGGCGTGCGGCGAAGGCCGCGGCGTCGTGGTGACCTGCCGGGCCGCCGAGTACCAGGACGTGATCGAGGGCGGCTCGCCCGCGCTGCGCCGCGCGCCGGTCGTGGAGGTCGCGCCCGTGGCGGTGCCGGACGCCGTGGCCTACCTCAACGAGGTGAACTGGCCGGAAGGTGTGGACTGGGAACCCGTCCACGCCCACGTACGGGAGCACCCCGACGGCCCGGTGGCCACCGCCCTGTCCACCCCGCTGGCGCTCTCCCTCGCCCGTGCCGTCTACCGCCACTGCGGCCTGGACCCCACCGAACTCCTCGAATTCAACGGCCGGCACGCCGTGGAGGACCACCTCGTCGACCACATCATCCCCGCGGCCTACGCACCGCCGCCGGGCACCCTCCCCGGCCAGGGGGACGGCGACTGGCAGCGGGAGGCGCGGCAGGCCGAGAAGTGGCTGACGTACCTGGCGACCTACCTCCACCGGCACCGGGAACGCGATCTGGCCTGGTGGCACATGAGTTCCCGACTGCTCTCCCGCTGGGCGGGGCTGCTGGTCGGCATCGGGATCGGGATGCTGACCATGCTCGGGATGGCCGCCGTGCGTGTGGCCGGGCAGGACGTGAACTACGAGATCGTGCTCGCTTTCGGCCTGGTGGCCGCCGTGCTGGCGATGCTCACCTGGTACGCGGCGCCGCCGGACCGGCGGCCGGGCCGGGTCTCGCTGTCGTTCCGCGGGTCACTGCGCCGGCTGTGGGGCGGGTTCCGCACCGGCTTCGTTCTCGCGTCCCTGGTGGCGGTGACAGTGCTGGGCACCGTCGGCATCGTCATGACGTTCACCGACGGCTGGTCCTCGCAGACCCTGGCCGAGTTTCTCCGGATCGCCGCGTTCGTCCTCGGGGCCGTGATCGCCCTGGGTCTGGCGTTCGCCGTCTACGCGTGGCTCGACGCCCCTTCGGCACACTCCACCCACGCGGCACCGCTGGACCTCGTACGCCAGGACCGCAGTTCGTCCCTGGCGGGGGCAGGGCTGGCCGGGACCGTGCTGGGGGCCAGCGCACTGCCGCTGATCACGCTGACCGTCTCCGTCGTCTACATGGTCTTTCTGGCGCTGACGGGCTGGTCGGCTGAGCCCCGGTTCACCGATGTCCTGCCCCGGGTGATCGACGAGACGGGGGCTACGACACCTCCGAGTCGGCCCTCGCCACCACCTTGCTGCCCGGGGCCGTCTTCGCGGTGCTGATGCTGCTGCCGCGCGCCTGGCCCAGGTTCGTTCTGCTCCGCCTGGTGCTCGCGGCCAGGGGGCGGCTGCCCTGGCACTTCTTGCGGTTCCTCGCCGACGCCCGGAGGCGTCAGCTTCTGCGCCAGTCTGCCGGCACCTACCAGTTCCGCCACATCCGCCTGCAGGAACGCCTCGCCAGCCGGTCCCTGGCGAGGGACCGCGCGCCGGTTCCGCGGGACCTGGTCACACGGCGGCGGCGTCGCCAACTCGCCGTCACCGGTTCCGTGGTGGCGGCGACCTGCCTGCTCCTGGGCCAGTTGATGCCCGAGGACACCTCACGCACCACGCTGCCCACGGGCGACACGACGGCGATGGCCTTCGGGCCGCCGGGGACGAACGCTCTCGTCACGGTGGACGGCGAGGGCGCCGTACGACGTTGGGACACCCGCACGGGAGAGGCCACCGGGAAGGACGAGCTCTCCGCCGAATGGGCCGACGGCGTGGCCTCGGGCGAAGAAGGCGCCGTGATCTACCAGGTCACCTACCGCCAGACCGAGTTCGGCAGCGAGAAGACGGAGGTCGTGACGCGGCGGCTCCCCTGGCACGGGTCTCCACAGCTCACCAGGGCCGACCGCATGCCGGTCGCCGGCGAACAGGACGCAGTCGGCATGAGCACCAGCGGACGCCATCTTCTGCTCAGCAACTCGCGCGGCCTCGCGCTGCAGAGAATCGGCACCGGGCGGACCTCGCCGACCACCCTCGGCGGCGTGCTGGAACGTGACGCCAATTGGAGCACGGCGGTCGGCGACAATGGGAGACTTGTGATCTCCATGCGGCCCGTCATCTCCGGCGCGGTGAAAATCATCGTGGCCGACACGAGAACAGGCGAGCGCATCTGCGAGATCCCGCACGACGGCGATCGAGTGGCGATGGACTCCGACGGATCCCGCTTCGCCACTGCCGACGATGACGGCGGCACCGTGCGCATCTGGGATGCCGGCTGCCAGGAGGAACGGAAACTGTCGATCCCCGGCCACGATCCCGTCGACACCATCGCCCTCTCCGGGAACGGCCGCCAACTGGCGGTCAGCGGCGCGGGCGTGATCCGCCTGTTCGACCTGTGACCGGACCGGAAGTGACCGGCGGCCGCCGGCCGCCCGTGCCGCAAGGCGCGGGCGGCCAGTGGAGTTCCGCAGGCCGGGGGCGCCTGAGCCCCGAGGCCGGCCGTCAGGCCGTCAGGCCGGGTTGGCGACGGCGGCGAAGCCGCCGTTCCCGGGCGTCCGCACCTCCAGGGTGTCGCCGGCCCTCACCTCGTGGGTCTCCCGTACGAGCCCGTCCGGTCCGTCGGTCACCACGTCGACCGTCCAGCCGCCCTTGCCCAGGAAGTCCGTCGGCACCTGCTGGACGCGGCCGGCGCCGTTGGTGATGCCGCCCAGGAACCAGCGTTCGCCGTCGCGCCGTGCGACGGTCGTCTCCTTGCCCGGCTCGCCGGACAGCAGCCGCGTCTCGTCCCAGACGGTCGGGACCTCCGACAGGAAGCGCTCGAGTTCGGGACGTTCGGCGTACTCCTCCGGCGAACCGGCGAAGTTCTGGAAGCCGGATTCGAAGACGACCGACAAGGCCAGCTCCCCGGCGTCCGTGACGGGCCGCTTGCCCGTCTGGAAGCCCATCGGCGTGAAGTCCATCGAGCCGACCACGTTACGGGTGTACGGCAGCGTCGACAGGCCGGCCGGCGTGACGTCCAGCTGCTCCGCGCCGTGTACGGCCTCCATCGCCATGACGTGCGGCCAGGTGCGCTGGATGCCGTGCGGGATGGTCGAGCCATGGAAGTTGACGACGAGCTTCCGGTCGGCGGTCTCCTTGAGGATCTCGTCGTACCACCGGAAACGCGCCTGCGAGTCCGAGTCCATGAAGTCGATCTTCATGCCGGCCACGCCCCACTCCGTCATGCGGCCGAGGTTGGCCTTCCGTTCGTCGGCCGTGTCCAGGTCCTCGTAGTGCATCCAGAGCATGATCTTCACGCCGCGCTCCTCGGCGTACGCGATCAGCTCCGGCATCCAGTCGGTCTCCTTCCAGCCCTCGTCGACGAGCGAGTACTCCCAGTCGTGCTCGGCCGCGTAGTCGACGTACTCCTTCTGCCGCGCCAGGTCCTTCTGGGTGTCCTGGCCGCCGTCCAGCCAGGACCAGGCGACCTTGCCGGGGCGGATCCAGGACGTGTCCGCCACCTTGGACGCGGGCGCGAGGTCGTCGGTCAGCGTGGACTCGGTGACGGTCGCCAGATCGCCCGTGATCACCGTGCGCCAGGGGGTGTTCAGGGCGCCCGGCGAGCTGACCGACTCGTCGGCCAGCTTCACCCGGTAGGCGCCGCTGCCCTCCTGGTGCGTCAGCCGGCTCGCGTCGTAGCGGCCGTCCACGTCGGACTCGCTGAGCAGTACGTAGTCGCCGTCCGCGCCGCCCTCGCCGCCGCCGTTGCGGAAGAGCGTCGGGTAGCCGTACTCCCCGCTCTCCGCCGCGGCCGCGGTCGATTCGACGTGCTGGGCCTCGTAGTTGGGGGTGTACGGCTGCAGCCACGCCTTCGAGTCGGCCGGCAACCGGAAGCCGGAGGACTCTCCGGTGACGGTCACGCCGTCGCCGTTCTCGTCGGGCAGCTCGTAGCGGTAGGCGACTCCGTCGTCCGAGGCCCGCACCGTCAGGGCCAGCCGCCGACCGTCCTGGTTCCCGAAGACGAAGCGGGACTCGGCCATCCGTACGGTGCGCTCCCGCTCCTTGCCGACGGTCGCCGTGTACCGCTCCTCGACCACGCGGTCGCCGCGGTCCAGCAGTTCCAGGCCGGAGGTCAGGTCGGCCTCGGCGCTGGTGATCCCGACGGCGCCAGGCTCGAGTACGGTGCGGCCCTTCCGCTCGACGGCGAGGGTGAGCGCGCCCTGGCCGTCCAGGCTGAGGGTGGCGGTGGGGCCGTCTTCGAGGTGCACCTTCCAGGAGTCGTCGGCCGAGGCGGTGGGGGCGAGTACGCCTCCGGCCAGGACCGCGGTCAGTGCCGCGCCCAAGAGTGCGGATCTGCGAACGCGCATCAGCTCTCCTCGCTTCTCACCAACTACGAACATTTCCCAAAAGATATGAACGCAAGCCGGGTTCGGTGACAAGGGCGCGCCTTCCATGAGGCGTCTTCAAGTCGGCTGTCGGTGGCCGCGCGTACGGTGGGCATCGCCGGGATCGTCACCACGGGCGGCGGGTGTACGGCGCTCTCCATGTCGGTCCGCACCGGCGTCGTCCTTCACGGAACCTGCTTGTGATGGTCACGTCACCTGCTAGCATCGCCGACATCGTCCTGCTCTGTGCACACATCTTCCGCCATCGGCGCGTCACACGGGACGGAGTACGGGGACCGCGGCCTCACCATCCGCAGGTTCTGGGGGATCGTTTTTCTTGGAGTGTCCGTGAACGGCACAGACATCGACGTGGGCTTGATCCGTGCGGGATTCGAGATCGCGTCCCGGCGGGCCGACCACCTTGTCCGGTTCTTCTACGCCCATCTATTCCGGCACCAGCCGCAGTTGCGCGGACTCTTCCCGGAGCGCATGGACGAGCAGCACGACCGCTTCTTCGCCGGCCTCGCCCATCTCGTCGCGCATCTCGACGACCCGGAACTCCTGGGCCGGCTTGCCCAACTCGGCCGGGACCACCGCAAGTTCGGGGTCACGGCCGAGCACTACGACGTCGTGGGCGACAGCCTGGTCGCGGCCGTCCGGTTCGGCATGGGCGACGCGTGGAGCCAGGAGACGGAGAACGCGTGGAAGGCCGCGTACCGGCTGGCCGCCGACACGATGCTCGTCGGCGCGAACGACGCAGAACGGCGCGCGGAGCCCGCCTGGTGGGACGCGACCGTCCTGAACCACCGGCTGCACCAGGACCGTACGGCGGTGCTGCACGTACTGCCCGAGCGGCCCTACCCCTACCGGGCAGGCCAGTACGCCACGCTGCAGCTGCCGGGCCTGCTGCCCGGCGTCTGGCGCCCGTACTCCATCGCCCGGGCGCCGCACGGTGACGGGATCCTGGAGTTCCACGTGTCGCGTGTCTCCGGTGGCCGCCTCAGCCCTCTGCTGTGCGACCGCGTACGGACCGGCGACCGTGTGCGTCTCGGCCCCTCGTCGGGGACCGCCACCGCGCCGGGGCGCCATGCCCAGACCGCGCCTTCGGTCACGCTGATGGCCGCGGGCAGCGGCTGGTCCCCGGTGAAGGCGGTGCTGGAGGAGATGACGTCCCGGCCCGCGCCGCCCGCGATGCGGGTGGAGCTGATGGCGCGGTCGGAGGACCACTTCTACGACCTGGACGGTGTCGAGCGCCTGAAGAAACGATTCCCTGGGGTGGAGTTCTCCTGGTGGCACCCCCGTTCACGGGAGAGCCCGACCGGGGCCGCACGGCGCATGCACGCGGCCCTGCTGTCGCGGGACGACTGGGCCGACCAGCAGGTCTATCTGAGCGGACCGAGGGGATTCATCGGGGAGATGGCCGAACGGCTGGCGGCCTGGGGCGTACCGCCCGAACGGCTCGTCTACGACCCCCAGCCCCGCCCCCGTAAGGACGGCAGCACCGGAGGGCACGCCGAGCGGTTGCTGGACCCGGCCCGCCCCGCCTGGATCGACCCCGCCGCACGCGGCGAAACGGGCGGGCCGCCGCAGGCGCCGCCGCCCGAGGACCCCGCCGGAGCCCGCGGCCGGGGCGGCGCCCGGACCGCCGGGGGACGCGGCGAGGGGCGGGCCGGGTGGAGCGAGGGGCCCGCCCAGGGGCGGGCCGAGGGGCGCGCCGAACCGCAGCGCATCCCCGGGCCGGTCTGAACGCCGTCTGAACGCCCGCCGTGCGCCCCGGAGTTGAGCCCGTCGTACGACTGGCGGGTGCACCCGGCGGGGGTCTGCGCCTCGTGCGGGCGCTCTCCTGGGCCGCGCCGTCCCGCCCCATCGCCGACCGGAGCACGCTGCGGCTCCCCGAGGGGGAGGGGGAGCCGCAGCGTGCCCGCTCAGGTGCCGGCGGGTTCCGGCAGCGGTATCACCGCGCACGACAGCGGTACGGAGCGCAGGAGGAGCGAGCTGCGGCGGCTCGTCTCGATGTCGGCCGTCAACCGGCGCAGCGCTTCCGTGCCGTACGGCGCGGGCAGCGAACCGTCGAGCGAGGCGAGCGCCCGCTGTGCCCGGCGCCAGGCCCGGCCGTGCCGGCCGAGGCGGTGGTCGACGTAGGCCATGGCGTACCGCGCGACGAAGCACGTCCAGGCGTCGGCGCGGATGCCGCGCCGGGTCAGCGCGCGGCGGGCCGACTTGCGCGCGGCACGCGGGTCGAAGCCGGTCTGGGCAAGTGCCAT
Organism: Streptomyces armeniacus; assembly: GCF_003355155.1. Classification (NCBI taxonomy): domain Bacteria; kingdom Bacillati; phylum Actinomycetota; class Actinomycetes; order Kitasatosporales; family Streptomycetaceae; genus Streptomyces; species Streptomyces armeniacus. Next base: position 815,818 of record NZ_CP031320.1, read on the forward strand.
GGCCGCCAGGCTCAGTGTGGCGGACGGTCCGCCGATGGCGCGGTACGGGATCGTACGGGCGGCCTCGTGGAAGTGCTCGGCTGCCGCCCGCTCGTCGTGCCGGTGCAGTGCCAACGCCCCCTGCACGTGGGCGATGCGGCCGAGGGTGGCGTCGTCTCCGTCCAGTATGGCGGTCGACCACGCGCGGCCCAGCAGCTCCCGCGCGCCGTCCGGGTCCGAGGGAGCGGTCAGCCAGGCGGCCAGCCACAGGCTGCGCGTGGGCGGATTGTCCCTCGGGCACAACGGCAGCAGGGGCAGCAGGTGGTCGAGCCCTTCTTGCGCCCTGCCGTACACCACCCACCAGAACCAGAGGTTCGTGACGATGTCGAGGGCGACGTCGGCCTGCCCGGGGTCGTCGAGGGCGTGCAGCAGAACGGCCCTGAGTTCCTCCTGCTCCTCCTGTACGAGGTGTACGGCCTGCGGCTGGGAGCCCGAGCTCCACAGCCTCTCCGCGAGGGCGGCGACCTGCCTGCAACGCTCGGCGCGCCGCTGGACGGCCTCCGCGTGTTCGCCCGCTTCCTTGAGCCGTTCGACGCCGAAGTCCCGCGCGGCCCGCACCATCCGGTAGCGCGGCTGACGGAGCCCGCCGGGATCGCGTACGGGCACCAGGACCCCCAGCGCGGCCAGCCGCGCCAGGCATGCGGGCACCTGGTGCCCGGCCACGGTTCCGCTCGCGCACAGGTGCACGGCGGTGGACTCGTTGAACGGGCCGGCGACGGCGCTGACCCGGGCCCATACGGTGCGCAGCGTGCGCTCGCACAGCATGTAGCTGACGCTGACCGCGCACCGGAGCGAGCGGTGCCGGGGGCGCGCCGGGCGTGAGCTGCTCAGCCAGCACTGTTGCCGTTCGAGTTGCTTCGCGAGGTCGTCGAGGCGGTGACGTGACGTTTGCTCGGCGGCCAGTTCGACCGAGAGCGGGACCCCCTCCAGGGACCGGCAGATCGCCGCCACGTGCGGCAGATCGACGCGGTCGACGCGGTGGCCCGCTTCGGCGGCCCGGTCCAGGAACAACCGCACGGCCGGTGCGTCGCCGCTCTGCGCCTCGGGCGGCTCCGTACTCAGCGGAGGCAGTGACAGTACGTGCTCCTCGCCGAGCCCCAGCGGCTGCCGGGAGGTCACCAGCACCCGCAGACCGGGCACCGCCGAGAGGAGACTCTGCACCAGACCCGTGCACTCCTCCCGTACGGGATCGATGTCGTCGAGCAGCAGAAGCGTTTCGCTGCCGCGCAGCAGCCGCGCCAACTCCCTTACGCCCGCGCCCGTTCCCACCGCCTCCGGGTGCCGTCGCGGTTCGGCCAGGGACCGGCTCACCGCCGCGGCCAGCGCGCCCGGTTCACCCGGCCCGCAGCCTTCCCAGACGACGCGGACCACGCGCTGCCACGGCGCGTCCGGCAACCCGGCGAGCGCGTCGCCGGCGAGGCGGCTCTTGCCCACCCCGGCCCTTCCGGCCACGGTCGCCAGCCGGTGCTCCGCCAGCACCTCCCGGAGGGCGGCCAGTTCCCGTTCCCGGCCGACCAGCTGTCCGGCTCTCTCACCACCATGATTCGCCAACTTCCCCCGCTCCTTCACGTGTTGCCACTGAGTGGCGCCCGACCCGGTCGGTGAAGCCGGGTGCAGAACCGTCACTGCATTGACGCCACGGCACGTTCAACGCGGGAGTCGCACCGAAGTGGCGGGACTGTGCGCCGTGTCACACGTTCATACAGTCAGGTGAATGGCCGTAACCGCTCCGTGCGACCGCAGGCCCCGCCGTACGGCAGGGCCTGCGGGCCGGCTACCGGCCGTACGTCAGGCGAGGCGCTTGCGGCTCCACAGGAAGACGAACGCGGCGAGGGCGGCGGTCAGTGCGAACAGGAGCGACGCCCCGAACCACTGCATCCCGCTCATCTGCGAGATCGGCAGATAGTCCACCGACCAGCCCACGATGTCCTCCTTCCGCAGGCAGGCGTCGTGTGCCTTCCCCGGCGCCGCTTCGGCGCAGGTGCTCCAGCCGACGAGATCCCCCGAACCCGTGATGTACGACTGGTCGATCGTGGTGGCGGCGCGGGGCACTTCGGGGTACGCGTTGTCGCCGACGCCCTTGTCCGTGGTGACCGTGACGACGCGGCCGAGGTCCAGCCGGAAGTGGGACCAGACGAGCTGGACGGCGACGGCGAAGCCGAAGGTGACGACCATGGAGAGCAGCGTGCGGCGCAGGAGCATCCCGATGGCCACGCCGCCCATGACGGTGAACAGGGTGAGCGCGACGGGCACGGGCCCGGTGTTGTCGAACGCGGAGCCGGAGGACCAGTCCATGATCGCGACTTCCTCGCGGACCGGACTCCACCACCAGCCGAACGCGACCGAGAGCGCCACCGTGCACACGGCGATCACCAGCGCGGTGATCCCGAGCTTGGCCGCCACCCAGCGGACGCGGCTGACGGACTGGGAGGCGACGAGCTTGGCGGTGCCGTTCTCCAGGTCGCCGGCGAGCAGCGGGGCGCCGATGAAGACGCCCAGCAGGATGGGGAGTGCGCCCAGGGCGGTGGAGACACGGCCGAAGTCGGACGCCTGCCCTTCGACACCGTTTGGCATCGTGCGGGGCCAGCCGTGGGTCTCGAGGAAGTCCATCATGCCGGTGCGTTCGTAGCCGATCCACGCCAGAGCGAGGGCCGTGACGGCGAGCAGCGTCCAGTACGCGGCACGGTGCTGGCGCCAGACCAGCCAGACCAGCCCGCTGAGCCGGGGCCCGCGGGAGGCGTACGCGGCGGGCCTGGCGGGCGCGGCGGCGCCGGCCGCGCGGTGCTCGGTCGCGGTGCTCATGCCGCCACCGCCCGTACGCCACCGGTGCCTTGCGCCTGGCCGGGCACCTGCGCCTCGGGGGTGACCAGGGGCGGGGCGTCGGGGGAGCGCAGGTAGGCCAGCAGCAGCTCCTCCAGGTTGGGGCTGTCGACCTGCCACTGGCCGGTGACCGGGCCGCCGGGCCGGATGAGCGCTGTGATCTGGCGGCCGCTCGTACGGCACTCGACGACGGTGTGGCCGTCGAGTTCCGCCGGGGCGCCCGTCCTGCTCTCGTCGCCGCGGGCGCCGTGCAACATCACGTGGGCATTGCGGAGTTCGTCCACGTCGCCGGCCATGCGCAGGCCGCCGGAGGAGATGACGAGGAGGAAGTCGCAGATGTTCTCCAGTTCGGAGAGCATGTGGGACGACATCAGCACGGTCGTGCCGTGTTCGGCGGCCTCGGCCATCAGCGTGCCCATCAGCTCGTGGCGCACCAGCGGGTCGAGGTCCGACATCGGCTCGTCCAGGAGCAGCAGGTCGGGCCGCTTGCCGAAGGCGAGCGCGAAGGCGACCCGGGTGCGCTGCCCGCCGGACAGCGTGCCGATCTTCGCCTCCATGGGCACGTTGCCGGAGCGGACGATGTTCTCGGCGGCCCGCTGGTCCCAGCCGGGGTTCAGTTCGCGGCCCAGGCGCAGTGTCTCGGCCACGGTGAAGCGGCGGAACAGCGGCTTCTCCTGGGCGAGGAAGGCCGTACGCCGCCCCGCCTCCGCGGACTCCGGCGCCGCGCCGAACACCGTGAGGGTGCCGTCCGAGGGCTCCAGCAGGTTGGCGGCTATCGCCAGCAGCGTCGTCTTGCCCGCCCCGTTGGGGCCCACGAGCCCGCAGACGCGGCCGGCGGGCACCCGGAACGAGCAGTCCGAGAGCGCCCGGCCGCGCCGGTACCTCTTGCCCACCCCGCGCGCCTCCACGGCCGGCTCCTGCGGACTCCCTCCGGCGTCCATGGCGTTACTCACGTGCATCCCTCGACTCCTGACTTTCCGCTGTTCCGGCTGCCGCCGTGGCTGCCGCCGTCGTACCGGCGAACCGTTCTTCCAGGACCGACGCGACCAGCGCGGCCACGTCCTCCCGCTCCAGGCCCGCCTCGCGTGCCCGCGCCATCCACTCCCGCAGCTCCTCGCGCAGCGGTGAGCCGGCGCCCGCCTGCGGGCGGGCCAGTGACCGGCGTACGAAGGTGCCCAGGCCGGGCCGTGGTTCGACCAGGCCCTCGCGCTCCAGCTCCCGGTACGCCTTGAGCGTGGTGTTCGGGTTGACCGCACAGGTCTCGGCGACCTCCTTGGCGGTGGGCAGCCGGTCGCCGGGCACGAGAATGCCCAGCCGCAGCGCCTGCTTGGTCTGCTGGACGATCTGCTGGTAGGCGGCGGTCCCCCCGCGTCTGTCGATGCGGTACTCCACGAACTCACCTCCTCAGCACCCTTTAACTACTTGATTAGTGGAATGATGATGGAGGGATGTGACGCGAACTGTCAATCAGGGAGGTGGGGCCAGGGCTGTGTCAGAGAGCGTCGGGACGATCATCGGCGCACCGGTGACCGGGTCGGGGACGACGACGCCGGGCAGGTCGAACACCCCGCGTACGAGGTCCGCGTCGACGATGTCGGACTGCGCGCCCTCGGCGGCGACGAGCCCGTCCCGCATCGCCACCAGGTGGTCGGCGTAGCGGCAGGCCTGGTTGAGGTCGTGCAGGACGGCGATGACCGTACGGCCGCCGTCGCGCAGCCGGGCCAGCAGCGCCAGCAGCTGGTACTGGTGGGCGAGATCGAGGAAGGTGGTGGGCTCGGCCGCACGCGTACTGCTCGGCGACCAGCCCGTCACCCGGGTCGCGCACCTCGTCGGATACGCCGGCCCGTCGGCGTTCGTCGAGGCCTTCAGGAAGGAGTACGGGCACACCCCGGGCCGCCACGCGGACCGCGCCGGTTATATCTCCCCTGTATCTCCCGCTGATACTTCTCGTGCGTCGGAGCGCGCGTACCGGGAGCGTGCCGATTCCACGCTGTGAGGAGTCTCCGCATGAGACAGCGAACGAAGGTGCTGCTTGGCGCCGTGGCGATACCGGTGGCCTCCGCGGTCACCTTCTCCACCATGTCCGCCCACGCGGCACCCGAGCAGGCGGCCGCGGGCGAACCGGCCGCGGAGGCCGCGGTCACCATGAAGATCGGCGGCCACAACGTGAAGCGCGGCGCGGCGGAGTTCAAGCGCTTCGCCCACGTGATCGGCTGGCAGGAGGTCAACGACCCGCCCGACCGGGACCGGCTGCGGAAGAAGCTCGACCGCTACGACCACTACTTCCCCAAGGCCGGCCCCGCGCGAGCCGTGCCGATCTCCTGGCGGAAGGACACGTTCAAACGCCTGCGGGCCGGCAGCGTCCTGACCCACAAGGGCGAGGCGAAGGTGACCCCGAACCGCTACGTCAACTGGGTGCTCCTGGAACACCGGGCGAAGAAGCAGCGGTTCATCGTCGTCAACACGCACTTCATCTCCGGCGCCTGGAGCAAGCACCCGGAGCGGCAGGCCCGCTGGCTGAAGCACGCGGACAAGCTCCGCGCCGTCGTCAAGAACCAGCACGACAAGCACCCCAAGCTGCCGATCTTCGTGGTCGGCGACTTCAACCGGCCGCGGGCGATGAAGCTGCCGGGCAAGGTGGAGTACATCCGCGTCAAGGGCGCCAAGGGCGTGCCGATCGACCAGGCGTACGCCACCCGCTCGGTGCGGAACTCCCAGGTGGAACGCCTGAAGCGGTACGGCTCCGACCACTTCGCGTTCCGCTTCACCGCGACGTTCTGACGGCGGGGCGCCTCGGGGCCAGGAGTTCGCCGAAGCCCAGGCGCCGTACGAACGCCTCGCGGGTGGCGCGCGCAGCCTCGTTGACCTTCTCCACGCCGGCCTCGGTGTAGTCGACGACGCTGCGGAAGGGCTTGGCGCCGTGAGGCAGGGAGAGGATCCGGGCGATCTCGTCGGCCACCCCTGCGGGACCGGGATCGGCGGCGGGGTCGAACAGGGCGGACGTCGCCTCCTCGTTGCGCGCCACCATGGGGCCGAGCGGCGCGTAGGCGGCCGAGACGGCCGGGTCGGTGGCGCGTGTGGCGTCGGGGAAGTGCCGGGTGCCCTTCGTGAGCGCACCCGGCATGACGATGCACGTCTCGATCGCGAACGGGTTCACCTCGTACGAGGTGGCCACCGCCAGGGTGTCGAACGCCGCCTTCGACGCCGCGTACGGGCCGAGGAACGGCGGTGTGGTGACGAGGATGGTGCTGCCCACGTACAGCAGCGTGCCGGCGCCGCGCCCGCGCAGATGGGGGAGCGCGGCCCGGTTCACGCGGTGGGCGCCGACGACGTTGATGTCGAGCAGACGCGCGACGTCCTCGGCGGTGAACGCCTCGGTGTAACCCACGTACAGGTGCCCCGCGTTGTGCACGACGACGTCCAGGTCACCGCCGTTCCGCAGGACGGCCGCCACGGCCGCGTCGGCTGACTCCTGCGAGGTGACGTCGAGTTCCACGACGCGGAGTGCGCCGCCGTGCCGCGCGGCGAAGTCGAGCAGTTCCCGGCGGTGTTCGGCGTCCTGCCCGCGGGGATCGCGCATGCTGGCCCACACCGTGTGCCCGGCCTGGCTGAGGGCCCGTGCGGTGTGGTTGCCGATGCCGGTGGCGGCTCCGGTGATGAGTACGGTGGACATGGCGGCTTTCTCCGTTCGTCAGGGTGGGAAAGGGCGGTCGCCGGTCACGGGATGGGGACCGGGACCGGGGTCAGGTGACCAGGGTCGGGGCCGGGACCGTCAGGAGGCCGGTACGAGTGCGACGCGGAGTATCAGGTCGTCGCCCGGCCGGGGGTCGGTGCCGCCCCAGGTCGCTTCGTCGGTGTTCGACGTCGTGATCCACAGGGAACCGTCCGGGGCCGCCTCCACCGTGCGGATGCGTCCGTACCGTTCGGTGAACCAGGCGACGGGGCGGCCGTCCGCACGGCCCTCGTCGACGGGGAGGCGCCAGAGGCGCTGCCCGCCGAGCGCGCCCATCCAGACGGCACCGCCCGCGACGGCGATACCGGAAGGTGACGCGTCGTCAGGGTGCAGCACGAACAGCGGGCGCTCACCGTGAGCGCCTCGGGAGCCTTCGGACTCGGGCCATCCGTAGTCGCGCCCCGGGCGCAGGACGTTCAGCTCGTCCCAGGTGCGGTGCCCGAGTTCGGAGGCGTAGGCCGTGCCGTCCGCTCCGAACGCGATGCCCTGCACGTTGCGGTGACCGCTGGAGTAGACGGCCGTACCCGAAGGGTTGTCCGGCGGGACGGACCCGTCGGGGCGTATCCGCAGGATCTTGCCGTTCAACGAGTCGTCGTCGGCGGCGTTCCGAGGCGAGAAGGCGTCGCCGGTGCCGATCCAGAGGTTGCCGTCCGGCCCGAAGCGCAGCCGCCCGCCGTGGTGCCGGTCGGCGGTGTCGATGCCGTCGATGAGGACCCGGTCCTGGCGAAGTGAGCGCAGGTCGCGCGCGACGCGCAGGGCCACGATGCGGTTCGTGGCGGCGGAGGACACGGATGCGTAGAGGGTGCGGTCCTCCTGGAACGACGGTGAGACCGCCAGCCCGAGGAGGCCGCCTTCGGCGCTCACCTCGACACCGGGCACCGTGCCGACGACCGCCGGCTTCTCGCCCTGCCGGACCCGCAGGACCCGCCCCGAGGCTCGTTCGGAGACAAGGGCGGAACCGTCCGGGAGGAAGGCCAGGCCCCAGGGCATGTCCAGGCCGCTCGCGATCCGGGTGACCTCCCCGGGGACCAGGCCGCGGGTGATCCGGTCCGCGCCGTCGGGCCGTACGGACGGGCGCGGGCCCGTATCGGACGTCTGCGGCGGACCGCTTCCCGGCGCCGTACACGATGCCAGCAGCAGGACGCCGCAGAGGGCGGCGCTGACGGCGGCACCGGCGGCGGTCGCGGGGCGTCCGCCCGTGGGGATCCGCGGGGTGATGGCCATGGCTGTGCCGTCCTTTCGGTGGGACAGGGTGTGCCGGTACGGGGCGGGGACGGCGTACGGTCCCCACCCCGGCCGTCAGCTGGCGAACCGGTGCTGCAGGCGCCCGCAGGCGAACCCGGCGCACGCGCCGAGACCGGTGGCGGCGAACAGGGTGAGCAGTCCGGTGAGTACGTTCTCCGGCTCCGCGGCGAAGAACGCGACGAGGCCCAGGAACCAGGCCAGCATGTTGTCGAGCACGGGTGTGGTGCGCAGGCCCACCGCGACCGTGGCGAGGACGGCCACCGCGAGGGGCAGCGCCAGGTCGCCCGCGAAGGGTGACGCCGCCTCGACGATCAGGTGACCGACGACGGCGAGCACCATGCCCAGCCACAGGCATACGACGGCGTGGACGCCGAGCCGGGCGGAGGCGGGCCGCGTGAACCACGCCACCCACCCCGCGAACATGGCCCACGGCTGCAGGCCGAGGGCCGCGCTGCCGAAGGCGGCGGCCGCCGCCACCGCCGCGGCGATGGCGGTGAAGGCCACGAACCCTTCGTGGGCGGGGCGTTCGGCGATGGTTTCCTGAGACGTCATGGGAAGGTCCTCCTCTGTGGTCGGTGCGTACGCCGGATGAGAGCGGTGTCCGGATGAGAGCGGCGTCCCGCTAGGCGATGCCGCCGTTGACGAACACCACCTGGCCGTTCACCCACCGGCCGGGGCCGGCGAGAAAGGCGACGGCCTCCGCGATGTCCTCCGGGGTGCCGAGCCGGTTCATCGGAGCGGCGCCGGCGATCCGGTCGATGAGCTCCTGCGTCTTGCCTTCGCGGAACAGCTCCGTGGCGGTCGGTCCCGGCGCCACGGCGTTGACCGTGACGTCGCGGCCGGCGAACTCCTTGGCGAGGATCGGGACGAGCGCCTCGACGGCCGCCTTGCTCGCGGCGTACGCGCCGTACGACGGCAGATGCGTGCGGGTCACGGTGGTGGAGAAGGCCACGACGGCGCCCCCGGCGCGTATCCGGCGGACGGCCTCCCGGGCCACGACGAACGTGCCCCGTACGTTCGTGCGCAGGAGCCGGTCCAGCTCCGCCATCTCCAGTTCGCCGGTCGGCCGCAACGCCATCACGCCCGCCGCGTTGACCACGACGTCGACGGGGCCGAGGCGCCGCTGCACCTCGTCGAAGACCCCGGCCACGGAGACCTCGTCGGCCACGTCGGCCTGCAGCGCGATACCGCGGACACCGGCCGCCTCGGCCTCGTCGGCGGCTGCTTGCGCCTCCTTCCGCCGGGAGCCGTAGACGACGGCGACGTCCTGGCCCGCGGCGGCGAGCCGGGACACGACGGCGCGGCCGATCCCTCGCGAACCTCCGGTGACCACGGCGATACGTGCGGTGGTACTCATGGCGACCCCTCGTTCGAGCAATGCTAACGATTCGACGTTAACAGCGCTCAATGGCGTTAACAAGAGGTTGTTAGCGCCATTGTTAGCGTTGATCAGGGCTCGCTGTTAGCATCGGAGCGTGGTCAACGAGAGCAACAGGGAAGCGATCCTCGACGCCGCGTCGGAGCTGCTGACGCGGGTCGGCCGGGACGCCGTCTCGACCAGGGCCGTGTGCAACGCCGCGGGCGTACAGGCCCCGACCCTCTACCGGCTGTTCGGGGACAAGCAGGGCCTGCTGGAAGCCGTCGCCAGCCGCGGGCTCGCGTCGTACCTCGCCGAAAAGCAGAACCTGCCTTCCACCGGCGACCCCGTGGACGACCTGCGCCGCGGCTGGGAGCTGCACATCGGATTCGGCCTCGCCGAACCCGCCCTGTACGCACTCGTCTACGGGAACCCCCGTACGGGCGCCGAACCCGAGGGAGCCGAGCAGGCGGCACGGATCCTCGCCGGGCTCGTACACCGCATCGCACTCGCCGGCCGGCTGAGCGTCCCCGAGGAACGGGCGGCACGCGTGGTCCACGCGGCCGGCCGCGGCACCACGCTGACGCTGATCGCCACGCCCCCGGCGGACCGCGACATGGTCGCCGCCCGCATCACCCGCGAGGCCGTCATCCACGCGATCACCAGCCCCGCAGCCGCGGAAGACGGCCGGCCCTCCGCACTCCCGAGCCACACGGGACCGGACGGCACCGCCGCGACCGCCGGGGAGCCCGCTCCGCGCACCCGTGCCGACATCGGACCGAGCGCCATCGCGCTCAGGGCCGCGCTGGCGGATCTGACGGCGCTCAGCCCGTCCGAACGCCAACTGCTGGGCGACTGGCTCAACCGGATCATCGACGACGACACCGCCGGCTCCCCGGACGGCCCGGCCACGGCGGCCGCCCACGACACCCGGTGAGGCGCGGCGGGATCCCGACCATCTCCGGGCCGCAACGTGCCAGGATGGCGGGCCGGTTGACGTACGGACAGGTGTGCGGTGCCGGGGGCGTGAACGGGGGAGGGTGAACCGGAGTGGAGGCGTTCGCGGCGCTGCGGGCGACGGATCCGAGCCAGGTGGGGCCGTACCGGCTGGTGGGCAGGCTGGGCTCGGGCGGGATGGGCAGCGTCTACCTGGGGCAGTCGCGGGGCGGCCGGACCGTCGCGGTGAAGGTGGTGCGCCAGGATCTGGCGGAGGAGTCCGGATTCCGGCGCCGGTTCGCCCGGGAGGTGGCCGCCGCCCGGCGGGTCAACGGAGCCTTCACCGCGGGGGTGGTCGATGCCGATCCGGACGGGGAGCCGCCGTGGCTGGCGACCGCGTACGTACCGGGGATGGCGCTGGACGCGGCTGTCGAAGCGCACGGGCCGTGGGCCCAGGGGCCCGGCGGTCCGGCAGTCTGCGCTGGAAGACCGGCCGCCTCATCGCCGAATCGGCATTGGGCCAGGACCGCAGCGCGCCGCTGACAGCGGCCGGCGGCCTCGTATGCGCCGCCGACAGCGGGGCTCTCTACGCTCTGTCAGCCGACCGGGGCATCCGGAAGTCGACCTACGGACTGGGCACTGACGCGGCGGAGACCACGGCACCGACGGTGGAGGGGCAGGTGGTCTACGTCGGTGCGGACAACTCCGTGCACGCGGTGCGGGCCACCACCGGGAAACGGCTGTGGACCCTGCACACAGACGACGACGATCTGGGCGTGGGACAGCCGATCTTCCGGGACGGCGCTCTCTACACCGTCGGCTACCGCGCCCACAGCCACTCGCTGTACAAGGTGTCCGCCAGGACCGGCGACATCGTCTGGAAGAAGACCGAGGAGAGCCTGGAGCGCTTCGCCGGCTCGTCCGGTGCCACCGTGGCCGTGGCGGGTGACACCGTCTACACCCACAACGGCAGTGTGGTGCAGGCATGGCAGGCAGACAGCGGCCGTGTCCGGTGGCAGCGTGACACCGGTGACACCCTCTCCCTCCAGGACGGGCCCGTCGTCGCCGGCGGCCGGTGGTTCGCCTGCGCCTCCGACACGGTCTCCGACGTCCGCTACGTGTACGCGCTGGCCGCGGACACGGGCAAGGAGCTGTGGAAGGCCCGCTTCGCCGGAGCCATGGACACCGACTCGGACATCGAGGGCGTGCAGGCCGTGTCCGGCGGGGTCGCCCTGCTGTACACCGGCCCCAACGCGCCCGACGCCGGACTCCGCGCGCTGGACACGGAGACCGGCAAGGTGAAGTGGGAGCGGCGCTTCGACAGCAGCGTCCTCTCGCCACCGGCCACGGCCGGCGGCAGGGTCTACATCGCGGCGGACAGCGTCCTGTACGTGCTGCGCGCCGACACCGGCAAGACGGAGTGGAGATCGACCCTCGACGCCCTCGCCCGGCAACGACCGGTGATCGCCGGTGGCACGGTCTACTTCAGCGCCCCCACCGGCAAGATCTACGCGGTGTGGGCCTGAGCCACGACAGGGGCCGGTGAGGCCCGGAGGCCCACGCCGGGGACCGCCCGGCGCGGACCTCTCGGCCTGAGCCGTCACTTCACGGCGAATCCGCCGTCCTGCCATACGAAGTTGCCGGTGACCGGGAACCGCTTCCCGCTGGAGCGCTGGTACCAGTGGTACACGGCCCGGTGGCCGCCGTTGTGTGCCCGGAAGACGTCCATGCCGCCGGAGCCGGCGTGGTTGCCGGGCAGGCCGCGCCACGGTCCGAGGCCCGCCTTCCCCTTGAAGCCGAAGTACGGCCGCTTCACCCCGTCCCGGATCGGGCTGCACCTCTTCTGGGGGATCGGCTTCGTGCCGCACTTGGCGATGCCGGTCGCGTAGCGCGCGCTCTTCCACGCGTTCGCCGAGTAGGCGAGGTACCAGGTCTTGCCCACCTTGAACATCGAAGGGTTCTCGACGATGTGGTTGTTGCCCGCGTTCTTGGTGCTGTCCCACGCGATGTTCTTGCTCGTGAGCACGGTGCGGCGCGACGAGAAGCCCTTGTCCGCCCAGCCGTTGCGGCCGGCGCCGACGACGGAGACACCGCTCTCGATGCCCCGCGTGACCTGGTCGTCGCGGTAGACGACGTACAACTTGCCGCCCGAGACGTACGGGTTGGCGTCGATCACCCATCTGCCGCTCGGCGGGCAGGCCCACGGGTGCTTGCTGCCGTCCTTGAACGGGCCGCTGGCGCCCTTCGCGGTCGCCAGGCCGATGCACTTCTGCTTCGAGCCCTTCTTGGAAATCGTGTAGTACATCAGGTACTTGCCGCCGTGCTTGACGACGCCGGGTGCCCACACGCCGCTCGACTTGTCGGCCCAGGCGCCGATGTTCTTCCTCGGCAGCGCGTCGCCGATGGCGCAGTCGGCGATTCCGACGTCGCCGCCCGAGCCGTGGCGCAGCATCGGCACCTTGAAGCCGCCGCTGCCGCCGCCGCACTTCTTGCCCGAGCTGCTCGTGCCGTACGTGATGTAGTCGTTCTTGTTCGTCGGCACCGTGTCAGGGTCGGCGAGTCTGAATCTGGATTCGCTGCTCGCGGCGCTCACGGCGTCCCGGTTGTCGTCGTCCGTGGTGGCCGCGGAGGTGGTTCCGACCGCCACCGCTGAGGTGGCGGCGACCACCGCGACCGCACCGACGGCGAAGATCCTGATCTTCCGCTTGTTCATGGTTTCCTTCCCCCTGGCTGGCCCGTTGGCTGGCGGACCGGCGATTCAAGGAGACGGGCATACAAAGCGGATACATTCCGGCACGGGCCGCCCGGTGCAGCCGGCCGTCACGAACCCCCGTGGACGTCGGTGTGGATGGCGAGCTTGAACTGCGCGTGCACCACTCTGAGCGGCTGCCCGGCGTTGTGCGCCACGCGCAGGCCGAGCGGCACACCGGGGTGTACGAAGATCGAATGCTGTTTGGTGAGGCACTGCATCCCCGGGGACGGCCGACGGTGGTCCGTGGCGGTCGTGTCCACGGGGTTGTCGGTCAGCGAGAGCGGGTCCCGTACGAACTGGTCCCGCACCTCGGTGTACGTGCCGGACTCCCACTGCACCATCGCGTCGAGCACGCCCCAGCCCTCGGCCGCGGGCCAGATCAGCCCGGAACGGGCGTCCGGGAAGCTGCTGTTCTCGCCGTCCGGCTGCGCGTACGGGTGCATGTTGTGCACGTCGTACGACTCGCGCGAGCCGTACGGGAACCGCACCACGTGGTACGCGTCGTCCGCGGGTATCTCCTGGCGGCCGTGGTCGTCCTCGTCGAATATCAGCGAGCAGATGTAGAGGGACACTTCGGGCTCCAATCAGTGACTGCGGGTAGACCGGAAGTTGCCCACGGCGAGGCGTTCGTACTCGCGCCAGGCGCGTCAGGTGTGCAGCCGGGCGAGTCGCGCCGGTCCGGGCCGGTCGGTTCCGGAACGCAGCGTCACTCGCGAACCCGGGCCCTCGCGGCGGGCTGCGGGCCGCCGCCGTCCGCGTCGAGGCTGGCGAGCAGACGCAGCCCGTCCTCGGCGGGGCTGCCGACGGCCGCCGGGTCGACCCGGGAACGCCGGGTCGGCAGGAAGCCCGCGAGATCGTCCATCGCCCCAGTATGGCCCGGGTGTTGCTCGTGAGCGTGGCCCTGCCGGTACCAGTGCACGTACGCGGCTGACCGCGCGTACGCGAGAGCCCGCCCGGGGCGCGGGTGCCCGACCCGGGCGGGGCGCGGCGCCCGTCAGCCGAGCGGGTTGGTGGTGTCGCGCAGGGTGGCCAGGGCCGGGGCGTACATGCGGGCCTTGACGGTGCCGAGAGTGTCACCGGCCTTGCCCGCCTGGGCCTGGGCGAGTTCGACGGCGGCGGAGCGTACGGCGTCCTCCGGCACCGCCTGGTCGACGATGCCCGCGGCCGCGGCGTCCGCACCGCCGTAGCGGCGGGCGGTGGCCATGGCCTCGTGCGCGGTCTGCGGGGTCAGCCGGGACTGGATGAGGGCGGACATGCCCGGGGTGAAGGGGATGTTGATGTCGACCTCGGGCAGGCACCAGTAGCCGCGGTCGGCGCGCATCACGCGGAAGTCGTGGGCGAGGGAGAACATCGCGCCGGCGGCGAAGGTGTGCCCCTGGAGCGCGGCCACCGTGATGACCGGCAGCGACAGCAGCCGCGCGAACAGCTGGTGGACGCTGACGGCGTAGTCCACGTGCTGGTCGGAGTGGGCGAGGAGCCACTCCAGGTCGAGCCCGTTGGAGTAGAACTTGCCGGTGGCGGCGGTGACCAGGGCCCGCGGGCCCTCTGCCTTCTCCACCTCGTCGAGCGCGGCGCCGACGGCGGTGAGCCAGTCCGGGTGGAAGCGGTTCTCACCGTCTCCGAGGTCGAGGACGAAGACGTTGTCCTGACGGTCGAGCGAGGGCATGGTGACTCCTTCGAGCTGGCCACGAGGCGGCCGCGCCACGCAGCCCGCCGAATATATTACCTGCCGGTAATTTACGGGGTGCGGCTGAGGACACACAAGAGGCGAGCCCCGCGACGCGGGCCCACCGTCGCACGCGACGGTGGGCCCGGCCGCCGTTCAGCCGCCGGCGCGGGTGAACGTCAGGTGCGTGACGCCGCTGGGCGAGGGCGTGGTCTCGATCGCGTAGTCCTTCTCGAGGCCCTCCAGCCCGTCCCAGAGCCGTACGCCCCGGTCGAGCAGGATCGGCACCACCACGGCGTGCATGTGGTCGATGAGCCCGGCAGCGAGGAAGTCGCGGACCACGGTGGGGCCGCCACCGATGCGTACGTCCTTGCCGCCCGCTGCCTCGCGCGCCGTCTCGAGCGCCTCGGCGGGCGGCGCGTCGAGGAAGTGGAAGGTCGTGCCGCCCTCCATCTCGATGGACGGGCGCGTGTGATGGGTGAGGACGAAGACCGGCGTGTGGAACGGCGGGTTGGGACCCCACGCGCCCTTCCACTCCGGGTCCTCGTGCCAGCCGGGGTGGCCGAACTTCCCGGCGCCCATGATCTCGGCGCCGATCCCCGGCGTGAACTGCTGGACGAAGGCGTCGTCGACACCGGCACTGCCGCCGGGCTGCCACCAGCGGGTGGCGAACATCCACTGGTGGAGCCGGTCCCCGGCGTGACCGAAGTGAGCGTCGCGGCTCTGGCCCTCACCGGTGCCGAAGCCGTCAAGGGAGATGGCGAAGTTGTGGACGCGGGCGAGTGACATGGCTGCTGCTCCTCCGGCGAGCGGGCGGCGGGTTGCGGGTGCCTCGTACGGACCCGACCGAGGTTATGCCGCCGAACACGTACAGGAGCGACATATGCGCCTACTGCACGGAGATGCCGAAGACTTCGAGCAGGGCGTAGACCGCCAGCCCGGTGATCGCGGCGGTGCTCACCACGAGTACGGGCGTGATGCCGCGGGTGGCGCGGAAACGGCGGTCCACCTCCGTGGTGCGCAGGTGCCAGACCGCGATGAGCACGGCCAGCAGGAAGATCGCGTTGCCGATGGCCCCGATCTTCAGCAGGAGCAGCGGGGACTGGACGTACAGGTACATGGCGGCCCAGACGGCGGGCAGCAGCACGGTGAAGATCCGCAGCCAGCGGGTGCGTACGGCCAGGTTCGTCCAGTCGATCACGCCCATCAGCCCGAGCGTGTTGGTCCACAGCCGCGGCACCGCCGCCACCGCGGCCACGTGGGTGGAGAACAGCACCGCGATGGCGCCGACCAGGAAGATCACCTTGGCCCAGGGGCCGAGCGTGTCGGTGTAGATGCGCGACACCGTCGTGATGACCTCGTTGCCCTCGGGCACGGCCTTCTGCGGCTCCAGTACGGAGGCCCCCACGATGTAGAAGGCGAGGGTGGTCAGCGTGCAGATCACCCACGAGACCAGCACATCGAGCTGCATGACCTTCAGCCAGCCCTCGGCGCGCAGGGCGCGCTCCTCGGTGCCGTCGTCCGGGCCGGTCCAGCGGGCGTAGCCCTTTTCCAGGCACCAGTACGTGTAGTTGGTCATGTCGTCGGCGCCGACCCCGGTGGAGCCGAACATGGCCAGGGCGAGCCCGAGCGCGCCGGCCGGGATCGAGAAGCTCAGGCCCGTGCCGAGGTCGGCCGCCGAGTACGCGAACGGGGTGAAGGGCAGCGAGAGCGCGAGCGCGATGGTGCTGGTGGTGAACAGCGCCACGGATATCGTCGTGACGCGTTCGACCACGCTGTAGCGGCTGTTGCTCATCAGCAGCACGCTCACGGCCGTGATGACGACGGTCCACAGGACCAGCGACGTACGGCTCAGCTCGCCGCCCGCGATCGGCCACGCGATGGAACAGGCCGCGGCCGTACCGCCGATGACTCCGCCGCGCTGGAAGTTCTTCGCGGTGTCGAGGCCGATCCAGAGCCAGTTGATCCACCCCATGCGGCCGATGCGGGGCCCGACTTTGCCGTAGCCGGCGAGCGCGGTCTGGCCGCTGAGGATGGTCCAGCGGGCCAGTTCCACCTGGACCCAGACCTTGACCGCGGCGCCGACGATCACCAGCCACAGCAGGGCGAACCCGGCCTGCGCGCCGAGTGAGGTGGTGACGAGGAGTTCACCGGAGCCGACGACGGACGCGGTGAGCACGATGCCGGGGCCGAGGTAGCGCAGCCGTTCCCGGAGGGTCTCGGGAGGGGTGCGTACGTCCTCGGGGCGCAGCTCGTAGGGATCCTGACGTGGGGCGAGGACTTCAGTGGCACTCACGATGTCTCCTTTGACGGGCCGCTGACGGCCGCTGACAGGCCGCTGATGGTCAGCCGCGGAGCCGTTACGGCCGCGCGGTGGCGGCGGTGAGCCGCCTGGCACCCCGGACCACCGACTCGGGGTCGGCGGGGTCGCCGAGCAGGTGGACGGCGACGCCCACGCCCGCGCACCCGGCATCGATGCACGCACTCGCCAGGTCCGCGTCGACACCTCCGGTGGCCACGTACGGCACGTCGGGCAGCGGGCCGCGGAGCTGCCGTATGTGGCCGGCGCCGACCGAGCTGACGGGGAAGACCTTGACGGCGTCGGCTCCCGCCCGGACCGCCCGCAGCACCTCGGTCGGCGTGAGGGCACCCGGTACGGAGCCCATGCCGAGCTCCTTGGTCCGCTCGACGACGCCCGGCTCGATGTCGGGCGAGACGACGAACCGGCCGCCGGCGTCCGCGACCTGCTCCACCTCCCCGGTGGTGAGCACGGTGCCGGCGCCGACGCGCGCGTCGGCGCCCAGCCGGTCGCGGAGGGCGGCGATGCCCGCGAACGGGTCGGCGCTGTTCAGCGTGACCTCGAACAGGCGGATGCCCGCCTCGTACAGCCCCTCGGCCAGGTCCGCGCACTGGCCCGGGGACTGGCCGCGGAAGATGGCCAGGACGCGGCTGCGCTCCAGGTCGCTCAGGAGGTCGGTCATGGGGCCCCTTTTTTCGTTTTCTCGGTGGTGTCGGTTCGGTGGTGTCGGTTCGGCGGTGTCCGCTCAGAGGTGCCGGCGCGGTACGGAGTGGCCGCGGCGCCCGGTGAGGAAGTCCAGATCGGCGCCCGTGTCGGCCTGGTTGACGTGGCTGCGGTAGAGCCCCGCCCAGCCCGACCCCGGAGCGGGGCCCTTCCGGAGGTCGCCGGCCGCCGGGCTTTCGGCCGCGCGCGCGGAGAGCCGTTCCCCGGAGACGTCCATCTCCAGGCTCCGGGCGGGCACGTCGAGGGTGACGAGGTCGCCGCTCCGCAGCAGGGCGAGCGGTCCGCCGGCGGCGGCCTCGGGGGCCACGTGCAGGACGACCGTCCCGTACGAAGTGCCGCTCATGCGGCCGTCGGTGATGCGGACCATGTCCCGTACGCCCTGGTCCAGCATCTTCTGCGGAATGGCCAGGTTGCCGATCTCCGGCATGCCCGGATAGCCGACCGGCCCGGCGTTGCGTACGACCAGGACGGTGTCGGGGGTCACGGGCAGGTCCGGGGAGTCCTTCCGCGCGTCGTAGTCCTCGATCGTGTCGAAGACGAGCGCCGGCCCGGTGTGCCGGGTGAGCTCGGGGGAGGCGGCGGAGAGCTTGATGACGGCGCCGTCCGGCGCGAGGTTCCCGCGCAGTACGGCGGTGTGTGAGCCCGGTTCGGCCACCGGGTCCCGGCGGCTGCGGACGACGTCCGGGCGCCAGTTCGGGGCGTCCGCGCAGTTCTCGCCGAGCGTCCTGCCGGTGACGGTCGCGGCCTCGCCGTCCAGCAGGTCGCCGAGTTCGCGGATGACGGCGGGCAGGCCGCCGGCGTCGTGGAACTCCTCCATCAGGAACCGGCCGGACGGCATGAGGTCGACCAGCAGGGGGACGGCGGCCGCCAGCCGGTCGAAGTCGTCGAGGGACAGGCCGACTTCCGCGCGGCCGGCCATGGCCAGCAGGTGGACAACGGCGTTGGTGGAGCCGCCGATCGCGGCGTTGACCCGTACGGCGTTCTCGAACGACCGCCGGTCCAGGACGCGTGAGGGGGTCAGCCCTTCGTCGACCATGGCGACGATGCGCTGCCCCGCCTCCTCGGCGATACGGGCGCGGCCCGCGTCCACGGCCGGCACCACCGCGCTCCCGGGCAGCGAGAGGCCGAGCGCCTCGGTGACGCACGCCATCGTCGACGCCGTGCCCATGGTGGTGCAGTGGCCGGAGCTACGGGAGAGGCACGCCTCCGCCGACCGGAACTCGCAGGCGGTCATCCGCCCCGCCCGTACCTCCTCGCTGAACTTCCACACGTGGGTGCCCGAGCCGATCGCCTCACCGCGGAAGCGCCCGTTCAGCGCGGGGCCGCCGGTGACCATGACGGTCGGCAGGTCGACGCTCAGGGCGCCCATCACCTGCGCCGGCACCGTCTTGTCGCAGCCGCCGAGCAGGACGACGCCGTCGAGCGGGTTCGCGCGGAGCGTCTCCTCGACGTCCATCGCCATGAGGTTCCGGAACAGCATCGCCGAGGGCCGCATCAGTGTCTCCCCGAGGGAGATCGTCGGGAACGCGAACGGGACGCCGCCCGCCCGCAGTACGCCGCGCTTGACCGCCTCGGCGACCTGCCCGAGGTGTGCGTTGCACGGCGCGAGGTCCGACGCGCTGTTGGCGATCCCGATGACGGGGCGCCCGTCGAACATGTCGCCGGACCCGCCCTGGTTGTAGAGCTTCGACCGGTGGACGAATCCCAGCTTTCCGTCGAGCCCGAACCACGCTGCGCTGCGCCGCCCGTCAGCGGGCTTGTGTCCGTCAGGCATCTCGTTCCCTCCGCTGTGCGATCGCTGACATGTAACAACATCGATCGCCATGCAGCAAGGCTTATCTGCATGTAATTCGCCTGCCCTTGCATGTAAGATTGCCGGAGGCTGTTCCACGGATGAGAACCCAGGGGTGAGTCATGACCGTCGCGAGCGACTCCCGCGTCGCCGACCGCGTCCACCACGAGTTGCGCGAGCAGATCATCGCCGGCGACTTCCCGGCGGGCGCGCGGCTGAGCGTTCCGGCCCTGGCCGAACGGCTCGGCGTGAGCCGGAGCCCGGTCCGCGAGGCGATCGTGCGCCTGGTGCACGAGCGGCTGGCCCGCGAGGAGCCGCGCCGGGGCGCCGTGGTGGCCGACGTCAGCCACAAGGCGCTGATCGCCATCTACGAGGTGCGGGAGGTCCTGGAGGGCCTCGCCACCCGGCTCGCGGTCGAGAACGCCGGGCAGCGGCTGATCCGTACCCTCGTGGACGTCCTGCGGGAGCACGAGCACGCCGTGTCGGCGGTGGACCTCGCGACGGCCTCGGAGGCCGACATGACCTTCCACCGGCTGATCCGCGAGGCCGCCGACAACGCGGAGGTGGTCCGCATGCTCGACGACGTGCAGACCCAGGTGCGGCTGGCGATGCGCACCACCCAGGTCACCGGCGGGCCCAAGCTGGCGGTGGCCGACCACCGCGCGATCCTCACGGCCATGGAGGCGGGCGACCCCGCGGCGGCCGAGAACGCCGCACGGGCGCACATCGCCCGGCTGCGGACCGTACTGGCCGAGCAGGCAGAGGGGCCGCGGTGACGCGCGTCGCCCACGCCCGCGTACGGGTGCTGCGCGCGCCGGTCCGCGACGGCATCGCCATGTCGTTCTCGCCGCTGCGGCAGCGCACGATGGTCCTGGTCTCGCTCACCGACGAGGACGGGCGGACCGGCCACGGGGAGAGCTGGGTCAACTACCCGCCCTGGGCCACCGCGGAGCGCACGGCCACCTTGCGGGAGGGTGTCCTGCCGCTCCTGGCCGGCCGCCGCGTGGACGACGTGCCGGCGGTCCACGCCGAACTGTGCGACCGGCTCGACCCGTTGGGCCGCCAGTGGGGCGCGCTCGGGCCCGTCCGGCAGGCGGTCAGCGCCGTGGACGTGGCGCTGTGGGACCTCCGTGCCCGCCGGGCCGGCGCCGCGATCGCGCGCGTGGCCGCGGACCGCGTACGCGACCGCGTCGAGGTGTACGCGAGCAGCCTGGGCCCGGAGTCCGTGGCGGAGCAGGCGGCGGACTGCCGCGCCGCCGGACATGCCGCGGTGAAGGTCAAGCTCGGCTTCGGACGGGAGACCGACACCCGCAACCTCGCCGCGGCGCGGGAGGCCCTCGGCGCGGACGTGTCCCTCTACGCCGACGCGAACCAGGGCTGGGGCCTCGACGAGGCCGTGGCGATGGCGCCGGTCCTCCGCGACGCCGGCGTCGGCTGGATCGAGGAACCGGTCCGCGGAGACGAGCTGGCCGACCTGGAGGAACTGCACCGCCGTACGGGCCTGGTGATCGCCACCGGCGAGAACCTCTACGGCCGTGGGAAGTTCCAGGCGTACGCCGCCTCGCCGGCCGTCGCGATCCTGCAGCCCGACGTCGCCAAGGCCGGCGGGATCACCGAGGCGTTCGCCGTGTGCGACCTGGCCGAGAAGCACGGCACCGCCGTCATGCCCCACCTCTACGGCGGGGCCGCGGCCTTCGCGGCGACGCTCCAGGTGGCCGCGGGCTCCCGGATGGTGAGCGCCCTCGAGTACGACATACGCGACAACCCCCTGCGCGATCCGCTCCTGGTGTCACCGCCGACCCCCGAGGGCGGGCGCCTCGACCTGCCCGACCTCCCCGGCCTGGGGGTCCGGTTCGACGCCGCAGCGCTGGAGCGGGCGACCGACCACGACGAGACCTTGGAGCTTTCATGACGACCGTGACCCGGACCCTCAGCGGCGTACGCATCGACAACGGGACGCCGGAGCCCCAGAGTCCGGCGCCGCACGAGCTGGTCGACCCCGCGACGGGCGCCGCGTGGGCGACCGTCGTGTACGGCGGCGAAGCGGAGGCGCGCCGCGCCCTGGACAGCGCCGCCCGCGTGCTGCCGGCCTGGGCCGCGCTGCCGGCGGGGCGCCGGGCGGCGGCGCTGCGAGCCATCGCCGCCGACCTCCGCGAGGACGGACTCACGGCGCGCCTGGCCGGCCTGATCACCCGTGAGACCGGGAAGCGGATCGCCGAGGCGCGCGCCGAAGTCGGCCTGTCGGCCGCGTTCTTCGAGTGGTTCGCCGACGCGGTCAGCGGGCGCGCCGAGCGGGCCTGGAGCCACGTACCCGGGCTCCGGCACGAGGTGGGCGAACGGGCGCTGGGCGTCGTCGCCGTACTCACCCCGTGGAACTTCCCGGTGTCGATCCCGGCACGCAAGATCGCGCCCGCCCTGGCGGCGGGCTGCCCCGTGCTGTTCAAGCCGTCCGAGGTGGCCCCGGCCTCGGCGCTGTGCCTGGCCGAGGTCGTCGAACGGCACGTGCCGAGCGGCGTGGTGTCGACGGTGGTGGGGGAGCCCGCGGCCATCTCCGACGTGTGGCTGGCCGACCGCAGGGTGCGCGGGCTGACCTTCACCGGCTCCACCCGTGTGGGGCGCCTGCTGGCCGCGGCCGTCGCCCCGCGCTTCACGCGGTCGGTGTTCGAACTCGGCGGCAACGCCCCGTTCGTCGTCCTCGAAGACGCCGACCTCGACCTCGCGGTGGAGACGCTGATGGTCGCGAAGTACCGCAACAACGGGCAGTCGTGCATCGCCGCGAACCAGGTGTGGGCGCCACGGCGGTCGGCCGACGAGCTCGCCGCCCGGTTCAGCCGGGCCTCGGACCGGCTGGTGCTCGGCGACCCCGCCGACGAGGCGACCACGCTCGGCCCCCTGGCGCTCCCCACGGACCCCGCCCGCGTCGAATCGCTGGTGGACTCCGCCGGCGGCGACGTCTGGCGCGCCGCCACCCCGGTGCCGGAGGCCGGGAACTTCACCAGGCCCGCGGTGAGCGTACGGCCGTTGCGCGACAGCGAGCTGGTGCGCGAGGAGATCTTCGGGCCCGCCGTGTCCGTGCTCGAGTACGACGCGCTCGACGAGGTCCTCGAAGCCGTGGCGGCCGGCCCGTACGGCCTGGGCGGGTACGTGGTCGGCGCCCCGCGGCGCGCCGCCGAGGTGGCACGGGCGCTGGACGTCGGGATCGTCGGTGTCAACACCGGGAGCCCGAACACGCCGCAGGTGCCGTTCGCGGGCCTGAAGGACAGCGGGACCGGCGTCGAGGGCTCGCACCTGGGGCTGGAGGCGTTCCTGGCACCGCAGACGGTGGCCGTCGCGGACGGCTGACGGCGGCGGGCGGCGGCCCCGGCCCGGGGGCTTGTCACGGTGGCGCTTCCTGAGTAGGACTGTCCGTTGTGGGTGATCATCGAACTCGCGTGCGTCATCCGCGAGTTCGCAGCCGAGATCACGCAGTGCCGCACGGTCCCCTGATCCTTGCTCGCAGGAAGAAGGAAGCCGCTCATGAGCGACGCGCAGAACTCCCGGCCGAGCCGGCGTCATGTCCTGGGCGGAGCGGCCGGGCTGGCCGTCGCCGCGGCGGGGCTGCCGTACGGCACCGCGTACGCGGCGACCGCGCCGAGCGCGGCCGAGGAGGCCCGCCGGAGCCGGCACGCCGCCCGCGTGACGATCACGCGGGACGACTGGGGCGTGCCGCACATCGTGGGCGAGACCGATGCCGACGCGGTGTTCGGGATGATGTACGCCCAGGCCGAGGACGACTTCAACCGGATCGAGCAGAACTACCTCATCGCCCTCGGCCGTCTCGCCGAGGCGGAGGGCGAGAGCGCGATCTGGCAGGACCTGCGGCAGCGGCTGTTCCTGGACCACGAGGAGCTGAAGCGGGAGTACGCGAAGTGCCCGGCGTGGCTGCGTACGCTGATGCGGGCCTGGGCGGACGGTCTCAACCACTACCTCGCGACACACCCCGAGGTGCGTCCCCGCGTACTCGACCGGTTCGAGCCGTGGATGCCGCTGAGCTTCTCCGAGGGCAGCATCGGCGGCGACATCGAGTCGGTGCAGCTCGGCGAGCTCGAGGCCTTCTACGGCGAGCGGGACGCGCCCGCGGCCGGCGGGGAGCGCGCCCCGGCGGCGCGCAAGTCCACGCTGCGCGAACCCACCGGGTCGAACGGCATCGCCATCGCGCCGAGCCACACGCGGGACGGCCACGCGCTGCTGCTCATCAACCCGCACACCAGCTTCTTCTTCCGCGCCGAGCAGCACGTGACGAGCCGCGAGGGGCTCAACGCCTACGGCGCCGCCACCTGGGGGCAGTTCTTCATCTACCAGGGCTTCAACGCGCACACGGGCTGGATGCACACGACGAGCGGCGTCGACAACATCGACGAGTTCGCCGAGACGATCGTGCCGGGCGCCGGCGGCGCCCGCTCGTACCGCTACGGCGACGCGCTGCGCCCCGTCACCGCCAGGAAGGTCGCGCTGTCCGTCCGTACGGCGGAGGGCGGGCAGGAGGAGCGCGTCTTCACCACGTACGCCACCCACCACGGCCCGGTCGTACGCGAGGCGGACGGCAAGTGGATCGCGTGCGCGCTGATGAACAGGCCCGTCGAGGCGCTCAAGCAGAGCTTCCTGCGTACGACTACGCGTGACTACAAGCAGTACGTGAAGGTAGCGGGGCTGAAGGCGAACAGCTCGAACAACACGCTCTTCGCGGACTCGAAGGGCGACATCGCCTTCCTGATGCCGCAGTTCATGCCCAAGCGAGACGACCGGTTCGACTACCTCGAGCCCGTCGACGGCAGCGACCCGGCGACCGACTGGCACGGACTGCACAGCCTGGACAGCATGCCGCGGGCGGTGAACCCGGAGAGCGGCTGGGCGTTCAACACCAACAACTGGCCCTGGACCGCCGCCGGCCCGGACAGCCCTGACCAGGACGACTACCCGCGCTACTTCGACCGCTTCGGCGAGAACCCGCGCGGGCCGCAGGCGATACGGGTGCTGACCGCGCGCGACGACTTCACGCCGCAGACGCTGATCGATGCCGCGTTCGACCCGTATCTCACCGCCTTCGCCCGGCTGCTGCCGGGGCTCGTCGACGCCTGGGACCGGCTGCCGGGCCACGACAGGCAGAAGGTGCGGCTCGCCGGCCCGGTCCGCCTGCTGCGCGGCTGGGACCACCGGTGGTCGGCGGAGTCGCCCGCGACGTCGGTGGCCGTGTTCTGGGGCGAGGACATGTGGGCGCTCACGTCCGAGGCTGCGGAGGAGGCCGGGATGTCGGTCTGGGACTACATCGCCGACCGCGCCACGGACGAGCAGCGGCTCGGCGCGCTCGACACGGCGGTACGGCGGCTGCGGCGGGACTTCGGCGGCTGGCGGGTGCCGTGGGGCGAGATCAACCGTTACCAGCGCAACGACGGCGCGATCGTCCAGGAGTTCAGCGACGCCAAGCCGAGCATCCCCGTGCCCTTTACCTCGGCGCGCTGGGGCTCCCTGGCCTCGTTCGGCGCCAAGGCATACCCGGGCACGAAGCGCTACTACGGCACCAGCGGCAACAGCTTCGTGGCGGTCGTGGAGTTCGGACCGCGGCTGCGCGCCTGGGCGGTCACGGCGGGCGGGGTGAGCGGCGACCCCGACTCCCCGCACTTCGACGACCAGGCCGAGCGCTACGCGAAGGGCGACCTGCGGGCCGTCTACTTCCACCCCGACGAACTCGAGGGCCACGTCGAACGCACATACCGCCCCGGCGCCTGACCTGCCGGGACCAGACCGGGACCAGGCCGCGATCAGGCCGGGACCAGACCGAGGTCACGCCGGGATGAACGGCTCCGTCAGATGCGGCGTCGCCAGGTGCAGCGTGGTGGCGGCGTCGCGGCCGAGCATGCGCTCCCTGGAACGCCGGGCCGCCTCGGGATCGTTCTCGTGCGCGTAGGCGATCTCGTGGTGGAGCAGCTGGAGCGCGTGCACCAGGAGGTCGCCGGTGACGAGCGCCAGCTCGCGCCCGTCGGCGACCAGCACGCTCTGGTGGCCGGGCGTGTGACCGGGTGTGGCGACCGTACGCCCGGCGCGAAGCCGCGTGTCTCCGTCGAGGAGCCGGAGCCGGCCGGCCGCCGCGAGCGGGTCGGTGAGGGTCTCGCGGAGCTGCGGGTTGAGCGCGTCGACGGCCTCGAACTCGGCCCGCTGGAGGAGGTATTCGGCGTTGGGGAAATAAGGCCGCCGGCCGCCCGCCGTTCCGCCGGTCGCGCTGCCGGGCGACGGGGCGCCTTCCGCCGCGCCGCCCCCTGACGGGACGGCGGCCTCGGTGACGACCGCCCACCCGACGTGGTCGGTGTGCAGATGCGTGAGCACCACGGTGTCGACCTCGGCCCGGTCGATGCCCGCGGCGGCGAGCGACTCGGGGAGCGCGCCGGGCACGGGCGCCCACGAGCCGGCCGGGCTGTCCGCCGGACCGATCCCGGCGTCCACGACGGTGAGCCCCTTGTCGCCGCGGATCGCGTACGCGCGAAACTGCAGCCGCCAGCGGCCCTCGGCGTCGACCGCGCCCGGGTCGAAGCGGTCGGCCTCGGCCCACTGGGCGGCCGTGGCCCCGGGGAAGGCCTCGGCGCGCGGGGAGAAGAACGGGCCCTCGCCGTCGGCGAGCGCGATGATCTCGGTCGAGCCGATCCGGAGGCGGGGAACGTCGAGGGGCATGGCGTGGATCCTGCCATGCCCGGATCCACGCCCGCCGGGACGGGCTCCGCGACGACGATGCCGCGTTCCCGGTCACCGGGACGGGGTCAGGTCTGCCCCGCGGAGTGCGGGCCGTCGTCGTGCGGACGCGGCGGGACGGGGCGGTTGTTGAGGTCCACCGACAGGAAGATGTCGCGGGCGACCGGGGTGCGGATCTCCTCGGCGAGCTGGCCGATGAGGCCTGCCGTGCGGGCGAGCAGGGCGAAGGCGCGGAGCAGTTCCAGCGGCAGTCCGAGGTCCGCGAGCGCCGCGCCGCACACCCCGGCGCCGTTGAGCGGCAGCGTCCGGCCCAACACCCGCGGGTGGACCCGGCCGATGGCCGCGAACAGTGCCAGGTGCGGCCCGTACACCCCTTCTTCGGCGGCGAGTTCGAACAGCCGCGGCGTACGCGGGTCGCCCTCCTTGTGTACGTGGTGCCCGAGGCCGGGGATGAGGCGGCGGTCCTCGCGGGCGGCGCGTACGGTCGCCAGCGCGAGTTCGTCCCAGCCCGCCTCGTCGGCCGGCCGGCCGTCCGCGAGGGGCGGCAGCGCGTCGTGCAGGAACCGTCCGCAGTCCTCCGTCACGCCGAGGAAGCGCGAGCCGCCGCCGAGGAGGCCGGCGGCCAGGGCGCCCTGGACCGAATCGGGCGCCGACAGGTACGTCAGCCGCGTCGTGATCGCGGTCGGCGTGAAGCCGTGGTCGGCGAGGGCGGCGAGCACGGCCTCGAAGACCCGGGTCTCGCCGGAGGTGGGGCGGCGCTGTGCCGCCAGCCAGAACGCCAGCTCGCCGAACCCCACTTCGCCCATCACGTCCGCCGCGAGGTCCGCCCCGAGCAGGGTGATGCGGTCCGGGGAGGACGCGCCGAGCGCGGTCGGGTACGCGGGCGGCCGGCCGTCAGTCATCGCTGTCCTCCGGAGTGCCGTACGGAGGGCAGTCCGGCCCGTCCTCCAGCCACTCGCGCAGCTCCGTTCCGTGCTCGTCCAGCTCGGGGGGCGGCAGCCGGTACGCGGCGGGGGTCTCGGAGAAGCGGATCGGGTGCCGCGTCGTGGGCACCGCCCGGTCACCCTCGCCGACCTCCACCACCGGGTCCAGCCCGAAGCGTTCGGCCAGCGCGAAGCCGCCGTCGATGGTGTTGACAGGCCCGCAGGGCACACCCGCCTCCACGAGCAGGTCGAACCACTCCAGCGCCGTCCTCGTCCGCAGCCGCTCCACCAGCAGCGGCCGCAGCTCCTCGCGGCGCTCCGTACGGTCGGAGTTGTGCCGGAAGCGGGTGTCGTCGGCGACCCCGGGGATGCCGAGCACCTCGCACAGCCTGCGGAACTGCCCGTCGTTGGCGGCCGTCACGATCAGCTCCCGGTCGGCCGCCGGCAGCGGCTCGTACGGGAAGACGCTGGGGTGCGCGTTGCCCATGCGGTACGGCACGGAGCCGCCCGCGACGTAGCCGGAACTGTGGTTCACCAGCCCGGTCAGCGCCGACGACAGCAGGTTCACCTCGACCAACTGGCCCTGCCCGGTGGCGTCCCGGTGCCGCAGCGCGGCGAGGATGCCGATCGCGGCGTGGTTGCCCGCCATCACGTCGAAGACCGAGATGCCCGCTCGGTACGGCGGCCCTTCCGGATCGCCGGTCAGGCTCATCAGCCCGGATACGGCCTGCACCATCAGGTCGTAGCCCGGCACGTGCCGGCCGGGCCCGGACCCGAAACCGGTGATCGACGCGTACACCACACCGGGGTTCCCGGCGCTGACCGTCGGGTGGTCCAGGCCGTATCTGGCCAGGCCGCCCGGCCGGAAGTTCTCGATGACGACGTCCGCGCGCCGTGCCAGCTCCCTGGCCAGCCGCGCGTCCGCCGCGTCGCGGAAGTCGAGGGCGATGGACCGCTTCCCGCGGTTGATCCCCAGGTAGTAGGTCGACACGTCGCCGCGCGCGGGCGGCATCCAGCCGCGCGTGTCGTCGCCCTGTGGGCCCTCGACCTTCACCACGTCGGCGCCGAGGTCGGCCAGCAGCATGGTCGCGTACGGTCCCGCCAGTACGCGGGAGAAGTCCGCCACCAGCAGTCCGCCGAGCGGTCCCCGCGAGCCGTCCGCACCGCCGCCCACGGGCCGTACCGCAGCTGAACCAGCGTTCATGGGCTACGCCTCCCCGCGCCGCACGGCGACGCCCTCGCCGCGGTACTCGCTGTAGGTGTACGGGTTCGGGAGCGGCTCGGCCGTCGGGATCTCCGGCTCCACGGCCTCGCGCCACGCGTCCTCGCCCATCGTGGCCCGCGCGTACTCCACGGTCGCGGCGACGGCGGTACGCGCCCGCTCCAGGCCGCCCGCGGCCGTGCCGGTCAGCTCGTGCGCGTACTTCACCACGGTCCCGTTGACCAGCACGGTGTGCACGTCGGCGCGGCCGGCCTGGTAGACCACGTGCCCGTACGGGTGCAGCACCGGGTGCATCGCCGGGTCCCGGTCGTTCTTGACCAGGACGAGGTCGGCCTTCTTGCCGGGCGTCAGCGAGCCGATGCGGTCGTCGAGTCCGAGCACCCTCGCGCCGCCGATCGTGGCCCACTCCACGACGTCCCGCGCCCGCAGCCTGTGGTGCACGACCGTCTCCCCGGCCGCGTGCGCCTCCATGTGCTCCCGCGTGCGGTCGGCCGACAGCGTGGCGCGCATGGCCGAGAACAGGTCGGCGCTGAACCACACGCTGGTGTCCATCGACAGCGAAACGGGGATGCCGTGCCGCCGCAGCCGCCAGGTGGGCGGGTAGCCCTGGCCGGCGTTGTGCTCGCTCTCCGCCGACACCGAGACCGTGCCGCCCGAGGCGGCGATCCGGTGGTACGAGTCCTCGCTGAGCGTCGCCGAGTGCACGTAGGTGACGTCCGGCGTCATGAACCCGTGGTCCCACATCAGCCGGATGCTCCGGTCGTCGGTCGCGCCCCACACCCCGGCGTGGGTGGTGACGGGCAGCCCGAGTTCGCGGGCGGCCTCGAACGCCGCCTTCTCGGGGAAGGCGGCGTCGCCGGTGACGTCGAACGCGAGCTGCAGGCCGAGCATGTCGTCGTCGCGGGAGGCGAAGTGGCGGTCGGCGAAGGACCGGAACTCCGCCGAGGCGGCCCACTCCCAGGGCGCGCCGAGCAGATTGCCGTACGCGAGCACGTAGCGGCCGGGCACCTCGCGCAGCGCTTCGACGGCGGCGTCGCCGTGCTCGGGTGTCTGCAGGCCGTGCGACCAGTCCACCGTGGTGGTCACGCCCGCGTCGAGCGCTTCGATGCCGGACAGCAGGTTGCCGGCGTGGATGTCCTCGGGGCGGAAGATCTTGCCCCAGTTGAGATAGTAGAAGACGAAGTACTGGGCCAGGGTCCAGTCCGCGCCGAGGCCGCGCAGCGCCGTCTGCCACATGTGCCGGTGCGTGTCGACCATGCCGGGCATGAGGAGGCCGCCCGCGCAGTCCACCACCGCCGCGTCGTCCGGGGCCCGCAGGCCGCGCCCGACCTGCTCGATCAGTTCACCGCGTACGAGGACATCGCCACGGTCGAGCAGGCCGATCGCGGGATCCATGGACAGGACGGTCGCGTCGCGGAAGAGAAGCGGGCGGCCGGGGGTCAGGTCTCCGGGGCGTGGTTCTTCGGGCGTCATGCCGTCCTGCCTTCCTGCTCGGGCCTGTACGGGCCTGGCCGGCCCGGGGCCGGTCAGCTCGTCGAGGAGGTCCCGGCCCGGGCGCGCAGCACCCGGGCACGGGCGGTCAGCGGCACGGCCGCGGCGGCCAGTCCGACGGCCAGGGCCGCGAACCCCCAGGCGTAGCCGTCCAGCCGACGGAGTCCCGCGGCGTGGTCCAGGGACCAGGCACCGGGAC
Source organism: Streptomyces armeniacus (assembly GCF_003355155.1). NCBI lineage: Bacteria > Bacillati > Actinomycetota > Actinomycetes > Kitasatosporales > Streptomycetaceae > Streptomyces > Streptomyces armeniacus. Next base: position 845,735 of record NZ_CP031320.1, read on the forward strand.
CGGTGAAGGCGAGGACCGCGGCCACCGCCCCGTACCAGAAGGGGACTTCGCAGCCACCCTGCTGCGCCCAGAAGCCGTTCGGCGCGGTGGCCGCCGCGGCGACCGCCATGGTGCCGACCAGCACCGCGCAGCCGCCGGGCGTCAGCAGGCCGGCCGCCACCGAGGCCGCTCCGGCGAGCTCGGCGAACCCGGCGACGAGCACCATCCGGCGGCCGGGTACGAAGCCCCACTTGTCGAAGACGGCGGCGGTCCCGGCGCGCCCGGCGCCGCCGAACCAGCCGAACAGCTTCTGGGTGCCGTGGCCGAACAGCAGCGCGGCGAGGAGCAGCCGCAGCAGGAGCAGCCCCAGGTTCACGACCGCTCACCGTCCGCGGCCCCGGGCTGGAGCACGAAGTCGAACTCGGCGTGCAGATACGGCTCGTCGAGCGTCCCGCCGTCCGGGGAGGCGCCGGCCGGTTCCTCGGCGAAGGGCACGATCAGCTCGCCCTTCGTGCCGAACACGACGTCGCTGTCCAGGAATTCGGAGCCCTGCCGGAACAGGTGGGTGATCAGCTTCTCGTGGCCGGGGTGGTCGATCAGGAAGTGGATGTGCGCGGGCCGGTAGTAGCTGATGTCCGTCGTCCTGATCAGGTCGCCGACGGGGCCGTCCATCGGGATCGCGTAGCCGCGCGGCGCGATGGTGCGCACGCAGTACGTACCGTCGGCCCTGGTCCGGTACTTCGCGCGCAGCCGCGCCTCGTCGGTCTGCGGGAGCTGCGCCTCGTACGTGCCGTCGGCGTCGGCCTGCCAGACGTCCAGGACGACGTCGGGGAGCGGCGTGCCGTCGAGGTCCAGCACGCGGCCGGTGACGAACAGCGGGGTGCCGGCGACTCCGTCGGACATGTCGTGGCCGAACGGCGCCGCGGGGGAGCCGTCGATGTGGAACGGTCCGAGCACCGTCGCCGGTGTCGCGTCCGCCGCGAAGCGGTGGTTGAGCTGGACGACGAGCATGCTCAGCCCGAGGACGTCGGAGGCCAGGATGAACTCCTGGCGCTTGTCGTCGCTGACGCGGCCGGTAGCGGTGAGCCATTCGACGGCCGCCGCCCACTCCTCCTCGGTGAGCCCGACCTCGCGGGCGTACGCGTGGAGGTGCCGCACCAGCGCCGTCATCAGCTCGGCCTGCCGGGGCGAGTGAGCGGTGGACCAGCGCTGCACCGCGAGGTCGGTGATGGTGCCCTCCGTCACGACGGCCATGAATCCTCCTTGATCCGAGCCGACTCGACCGCTCTACGGACAAGGGTCCGTAGAGCGGTCACACTGACGGATGGTTGAGGAGTAAATCAAGACCCCTGCGGAGGCCGCCTGTTGACGCCGGGCTCAGCCCTGGCGGGCGCTCGGCCCCGGCACCGTCGGTCCCGGTGCCGTCGGGCACGGCACGGTGGGGCACGGCACCGCGGCGACCCGCGCCATGTCCGCGCTGATGTCACCCGCGGTCTGGAGCAGCAGGGGCAGATGGGCGTCGAGCAGCCGCTCTACGGACGTCTCGGCCGCGTGGCAGTTGACGTTGAGCGCCGCGACGACCCGTCCGGAGCCGTCACGCAGCGGCGCAGCGACCGACCGGATGCCGGGAGCCAACTGCTCGTCGGTCAGCGCCCATCCACGTGCCCGCACCTCCCGCAGCGCCGCGTCCCGTTCCTCCCGTACGGGCTGCCAGCGCGGCGTCACACCCGAACGCGACGGCACGGCGAGCACCCGCGCCAGCTCGTCCTCCGGGAGACCGGCGAGCAGCACCTTCCCCAGGGACGTCTGCAACGCGGGGAAGCGCGTGCCGATCCGCACCGAGAGGGTCACGAGCTTGGGGACGGCCACGCGGGCGACGTAGATGACGTCCGACCCGTCGAGCTGGGCGACGGACGACGACTCGTTCGTACGCCCCACCAGCCGTTCCATGTGGGGCCGCGCGATGTCCCACAGGCCCATGGACTGCACGTACGCGACGCCGAGTTCGAGCACGCTCGGCGTCAGCTCGAACCCGGCCTCGCCGGAGCGGACATAGCCCAGCTCCTCCAGCGTGAGCAGAATCCGGCGGGCGGTCGGCCTGGCCAGCCCGGTCGCGCCGGCGACCTGGGACAGCGACATCCGCGGCTGCCCGGGCCGGAACGCGGCGATGACCTCCAGGCCCCGTGCCAGCGCCTCGATGAAGTCCGGTCCTGCTCCCTGGCGTGGCACGTGGCTCCTCGGCTGTGGTCCCCGGGCTCTGGTCCCGCTGCGGTTTCCGCCCAGCCTAAGTGACGCCGCGGCCCTCGCGGTTCGCCAGGCGGACGCCTGTCCGCCGCCGCGGGCCCGGCGTGCTTGCCGGGGGATTACCGCGGGTCCTCCCGCAGGGGCGTCCAGCCGTGGCCCAGCCGCCAGTGGCCGCCGGACCGCAGCCGGTCGAGGATCGCCCGCTGCAACGCGGTGTCCCGCGGCAACTGGTCCAGGTCCGGGCCGGCCGTGCCGGGCGGCACGTGGAAGACGAACTCCAGGACGTCGTCGTCGCACACGGGCCGGCTGCCGAAGAGCCGGAAGCGCCGCTGGAAGCGGACGATGTTCGCGTCCGCGGGCAGGGACGCGGCGAGTTGCCCGTCGAGGAGCCAGGAGTGGCAGGTCGCGTACGTGTACGGGGTGGCGGGGAAGTGCCGGGCGGCGAAGTCGCGGGCCGCGGCGAACGAGGCGTCGCACAGGGCCGGCTTCATGGGGCCGTCGCCGGGGATGTGCACGTTCAGGACAGGCTCGCCGTCCCGCGGGCCGTCGCCGCGCGGGCCGCCGCACGCCGCCGCGTCGAGCGTGGTCCGCTCGAACTGCAGCCGGCCGAGCCGGTGCAGGGTGCCGCGGAAGTGGCGGACGATCCAGGTCTGGCGGTCGAAGCCGCCGGTCCCGTACGCCCGCCGGTACGCGGCGACCTTCGCGCCCAGGTCGGCGAAGGTCGCCCGGACCACGTCCGCGGGGATGCCGTACTCGCGCTGCCGCTCCAGGGCGAGCGGCAGCGCCAGCAGGAAGACGTGCACGTAGAAGTAGCGGCCGGCCGGGCCCAGCAGTCCGGGTGCGGCCGGCCAGCCGACGGGGGCATCGGTGAACAGCGCGCGGTGGCAGTGCAGCAGCGCCTGCCACGGCTCGGGGGTGCGCGCCGGGTCGGGCAGGGTCGTGAGTACGCCCTCGAGGTCTTCCTCCGGTACGGCGAGCAGGCGCAGCCGGCTGCGGGCGTCGGGGAGGGCCGGCACGCGGGGGTCGGGGATGCCTTCGGCCGCGGGCTGGGTGCCGGGGGTGGCCAGCCACCGGTCCACATCGGGGGAGTGCGGCAGCCCGCCGTGCGCGCGGTCACCGGCGGGACCGTGCGCGGGGCCGTATGCGGGGGCGGTCATCGCGTACGGCTTCGGCATCCGTCGAGCTCGCAGATGTCCGCGGGGTCGGTGGAGACCTTGATGTCGTCGTACCAGATGTAGCTGTCGTGCTCCGGGGCGAAGTCCTCGGTGGCACCGCCTGCGAAGCTGTCGAAGTAGGCCTTGTCCACCTGGTCGTCGTTGGTGACGAAGCGCAGGCCGGTCACCTTGGCGGCGGACTCGCCGTTGTAGAAGACCTCGATCTCGCCGTCGCGGTTCGCCTGGCCGCCGGTGACGGTGTTGACCTTGACCCGCTGGACGACGTTGACCCACTCGCCCTTGGGCCAGTTGATGACGGAGCCGTTCTTCTCGAGCGAGACGTAGTCGCCGTACTTGTCCTTCTTGTCCATGTGGTAGTAGTACAGCGCCGCTTCGCCGCCCGCGCGCCGCCAGATGAAGCGGGAGCTGAAGCCGTTGGTGCCGTCACAGGTCTGCCCGCCGGAGCACGACTTGCCGCCCGCGAGCCCGATGCCGACCTTGCCGGCGTACTGGGTGGTCCCCCAGCTGAAGTTCTCGTCGAATCTGATCCACATGGAGACGTGGTACTCGCGCGCCTTGTCCAGCTCGAAGGGCGCCTGCGCACCGGACTCCTCGGGGCCGATCCTGCCCTCCGGGTAGAGCACCCGCAGCGACTTGGCGCCGCTGTGCGCCGGCGTGGAGCCGTCGACCAGGGTCCGCTCCTCCATGCCGAGGGACCAGGGCGCGGTCCAGCCGTCCTCGGCCCACTCGCCGAGCGGGTACGGGTTGCCGGCGGCGGGGCGCTCGAAGGTGTTCTCCCGGTACGCCGCCGCCCGGTCGCTCTCCGCGGGCGAGCCGGACGCGAACTGCGGGTACAGCACCGCGGGTGCGAGCAGCGTGGCGGCGGCGAGGGTGCCGAGCGTCAGCCTCTTCTTCGACTTCATGCGTTCCTCGTTCCGGATCGGTGGGGGACTGCCGAAACTCGCGCCGAGGAATTCATTCCCACAATGGGATGAATTCCGGGAATTCTGGCGGCTGGGGTTACGAAAGCACCGCCGGCGGTGTGGCGCAAGGGATTGTTTACTGCAATTTCCGCGGCATGAAATCGACGGAAGAAAAGGAATCATTCCTCGGCGGCCCGTGTGGCCCCGGGTCCCGCGCCCGTTACGCCCGCTGTATCCGCGCCGGTTACGGCGTACGCGGCCCGGGGCGGCGCGCTTCCCGGTTCCTGACCGGCCTGGTCACCTGCTTCGCCAGACACGGCGGGATGCCCGCCGCCGCGTTTCCGTGATCCCGGCGGTAGACGCTGGGCGGGACGCCGACGAGCTCGGTGAAACGGGTGCTGAAAGTGCCCAGCGAGGAGCATCCCACCGCGAAGCAGACCTCGGTGACGCTCAGGTCGCCGCGGCGGAGCAGCGTCATCGCGCGCTCGATACGCCGCGTCATCAGATACGCGTACGGGGACTCGCCGTAGACCCGCCGGAACTCCCGGCTCAGATGCCCGGCCGACATGTGCGCGCCCCGTGCGAGCGACTCCACGTCCAGCGGCTTCGCGTACTCCCGGTCGATCCGGTCGCGGACGCGGCGCATGACCGTCAGGTCGCGCAACCGGTGCGCCTGGGGGCGTGCAGGGGCCATGCGCACCATCGTCCCACGTCGCGTCCGGGGTCCACGCGGCGTGGTTCCCCTCCGACGACGGCATCGGAGGGGTGCCCGCGGCTCCTTACAACTGGTTGACGCGGAGCAGATTGCCCGCGGGGTCGCGGAAGGCGCAGTCGCGCACTCCGTAGTCCTGGTCGATCGGCTCCTGGACGACATCGGCACCCGCGCCCTCCAGCCGCTCGAAGAGTCCGTCGAGGTCGTCGGTGGCGAGCGTGACGGCGGCGTAGGCACCCTTGGCGATCAGCTCGAGGACCGTGTTCCGCTCTTCGTCGGTGATGCCGGGGTCGACGGCCGGCGGGTGCAGGACGATGGAGGTGCCGGGCTGATTGGCCGGGCCCACCGTGATCCAGCGCATGTTCTCGTAGCCGACGTCCTTGCGTACCTCGAAGCCGAGGATGTCGCGGTAGAAGCCGAGTGCGGCGTCCGCGTCCGTGTGCGGGAGGAATGCGTAGTGAATGGTGATGTCCATGGGTCTCACGCTAGAAGCGCCCGTGGCCGCGCGCTTCTCGAATCCTGACCGATCGTGCTGATTGATGCTCGGCTCACCTCCGGGCGTACCCGTCCCCTCGGGCTTCGCCCTGGGGAGGCCCCATGTCGACACTCTTCGACTTCCCCTGCCTTCGGCGGGGAGGCCCCATGCACTCGCTCGTGCCTCGCTCACTTGGTCTCATCGCTTTCGACACCGGCGCGCTCACGCGGCGGAGCCGCACGATGTCGCTGCGGCTCGCTCGCCGGGCAGTCCGGGTGGAGGCGGGGGGAGGAGCCGAGGGGCATAATCGTCCCGTCACACGGAGGCCGCGGGTGCACGGAGGGCGGGCGCGATGAGGGAGGTCCGTACGCTGCCGGTCGTCGCCGCGGGCGCGGTGGAGCTGCCGTCCGGCATCCTCGGGTACGACGAGGTCGTCGCGTGCGACACCACCTGGGGCGAACACTCCCACGCCTTCCACGAGTTGCTCTGGAACGAGCGCGGAGCGTCCACGGCTGTGGTCGGGGCGCGCGTCTGGACGATCACGCCGTCCCTGGGGCTGTGGATGCCCGCCGGCACGCTTCACTCCGGTTCGGCGGTGGCCGGGACCTGGTTCCGGGCCGGCTTCTTCGGGTTCCACACGACGCCGTCCATCTCGGACGTACCGGTGACCGTCGAGATCACCCCGCTGCTGCGGCTGCTGCTCGAACGGCTCGGTGAACCGGGGCTGTCCGCCGGCTCCCGGGCCACCACCGAGGCGATGATCCTCGACGCGCTCGAACCGTCGCCCCGCGAACTGCTCGTGCAGGCGCCCACGTCGGCGTTCCTCCGGCCCGTCGCCGAGGCGCTCCGGGAGAACCCCGGTGACCAGCGCACGCTCGCCGACTGGGCGGCGGAGCTGGGAGTGAGCACCCGTACGGTCACGCGGGCCTTCAACGCGGAGACCGGCACCAGCTTCGCGCGCTGGGTCGCGTCCGTACGTGCCCAGCACGCGGTGGCGCTCCTGGCGCACGGCTGGGACGTGGAGTCCGTGGCGGAACAGGTCGGCTACCGGTCCGCGAGCGCCTTCGGGGCCGCCTTCCGCCGTACGACCGGACTCACCCCGGGCGCGTTCCGGGCGTCCTGACCCTCGCTTTCCGGCCGCTCGCGCGTCCCGCCCCGCCACCGTATTCCGGGCTCCGTGTCCCGATCGCCATATCGGCTGTCTCAATGGGCTGATTGCGACACCCCCGCTCCGTACTTAAGATGCCAAGGCAAGCCTTACCTAAGTGCTTGCGCAGTACGGTGCACACTCCACGGCGGCATTCCCGGGACCCAGGCGTGCGAGAACCGGCACCTCCGGCATCCGGACAAGTGGGGTTACGAAGTCATGCGTTCACACCGTCTACGGCTGGCCGCCGCGGCAGCCGCCCTCCTGACGCTCGCGGCATGCGGCGGCGAATCCTCCTCCGACGAGGACGCCAAGGGCGGCGGCAAGGGCCCGGGGAACGACGCGACCGGGTTCCCGGTCACCGTCAAGCACGCCCTGGGCACGACGACCGTCGAGGAGAAGCCGGCGCGCGTCGCCACGGTGAACTGGGCCAACCAGGAGGTCCCGCTCGCCCTCGGCGTGGTCCCGGTCGGCATGGCCGCCGCCGACTTCGGCGACGACGACGGTGACGGCGTCCTGCCCTGGGTCGAGAAGCGGCTCGGCGAACTGGACGCGAAGACCCCGGCCCTGTTCGACGAGACCGACGGCATCGACTTCGAGGCCGTCGCCGACACCAGGCCCGACGTCATCCTGGCCGCCTACTCCGGGCTCACGAAGAAGGACTACGACACGCTCAGCGAGATAGCCCCCGTCGTGGCCTATCCGGACGCGCCCTGGTCGACGCCGTGGCGCGACGTCATCCGGATGAACAGCAAGGCACTCGGCCTCGCCGCCAAGGGCGACGAACTGGTCGCCGACCTGGACGCCGACATCGACAAGACCGTCGCCAAGTACCCGCAGCTGAAGGGGAAGTCGGCGATGTTCATGACGCACGTCGACGCGGGGGACGTGAGCAAGGTCGGCTACTACACGGCGCACGACACCCGCGTGCAGTTTCTCAACGACCTCGGCCTGAAGACCCCGGGCAGCATCGCGAAGGCGTCGCAGGGCACGAAGAAGTTCGCGCTGTCGCAGAGCGCGGAGAAGATCGACACGTTCGACGACGTGGACATCGTCACCGGATACGGCGACGAGAGCGGCAAGCTGCTCGAGACGCTCCGCGAGGACCCGCTGCTGTCCAAGATGCCCGCCATCGAACGGGGCTCCGCCTACCTGCTGCCCGGCAGCTCCTCGCCGCTCGCCACCGCCGCCAACCCGACGCCGCTGTCCATCTCGTGGGTCCTCGACGACTACGCCGCGGCGCTCGCCAAGGCCGCGGACAAGGTCAAGTGACGGCGGTCGGCCGCGCGGGCACCCCGGACCCGCAGCCGTACCCGCACCCGCACCCGCGTCCCCGTCCGCGTCCGCACCACGCGCCGGACGCCGCCGTGCCGCGGCGGCCTCCGGCGCGCGTACGGGGGCGGGTACGGCTGCTGTGGCTGCTCGCCGCCGTCCTGGTGCTCGCCGCGCTGATGCTGGCCTCCCTGGCCTTCGGCACCCGGGACGTCCCCTGGTCCGACGTCTGGTCCGCGCTCGGCGGCGCCGACGGCACCCTGGGAGAGGCGGCGGCGAGCAAACGCATCCCCCGTACGGTGCTCGCGGTGCTGATCGGCGCGGCGCTCGGCCTCGCGGGCGCCGTCATGCAGGGCGTCACGCGCAACCCGCTGGCCGACCCCGGCATCCTCGGCGTCAACATGGGCGCCTCGCTCGCGGTCGTCACGGCCGTCGCGTACTTCGGGCTCTCCTCGCCCACCGGCTACATCTGGACCGCGATGGCGGGCGCGGCCCTCGCGGCCGTGTTCGTCTACACGGTCGGCACCCTCGGCCGTGGCGGCGCCACCCCGCTGAAGCTCGCGCTCGCCGGAGCGGCCAGCTCCGCCGCGTTCGCCTCGCTCGTCACCGCCGTCGTACTGCCCCGCAACGACATCGCCGGCGGCTTCCGGCTCTGGCAGATCGGCGGCGTGGGCGGGGCCTCGTTCGAACGCACCGGACAGGTGCTGCCGTTCCTCGGGGCGGGGTTCGTGATCTGCCTGCTGTCGGCCCGTTCCCTCAACTCCCTCGCCCTCGGCGACGAACTCGCCGCAGGCATCGGAGAGCGCGTCGCCGTGGCCCGTGCCGTGGCCGCGCTCGGCGCGGTCGTGCTGTGCGGGGCGGCGACGGCGGTGGCCGGGCCGATCGGCTTCGTCGGCCTCGTCGTTCCGCACACCTGCCGGCTGCTCGTCGGCGTGGACCACCGGTGGCTGCTGCCGTTCGCCGCGCTGCTGGGCGCGGCGCTGCTCACCGCGGCCGACGTGACCGGACGCGTCGTGGCACGTCCGGCGGAAATCGACGTGGGCATCATCACCGCCCTGATCGGCGCCCCCTTCTTCATCTGGATCGTCCGCCGGCAGAAAGTACGAGCCCTGTGAGCGCCGCCGACACCCTTGAAGCCGACACCCTTGAACGGGCGCCCTCTTCCGTACGGGCCGTGGCCCGCGGCCGCGTACGGCGCGCGCTGCGGCGGCGTACGGTCACGGCGGTGCTGGCCCTCCTCCTGGCCGCCACGTTCACCGTGTACCTGATGGCCGGCGACACCTTCTACCCGTTCGACGACGTGTTCCGGGTGGTGCTCGGCGAGCGCGTTCCGGGGGCGTCCTTCACCGTCGGGCGGCTGCGGCTGCCGCGGGCGGTGCTCGCCGTCGCGGCGGGCTTCAGCTTCGGCCTGGCCGGCGTCACCTTCCAGACCCTGCTGCGGAATCCGCTCGCCAGCCCGGACGTCATCGGCATCAGCTCGGGCGCCAGCGCCGCCGCCGTACTGGCGATCGTCACGCTGTCGCTCGACGAGACGCGGGTGTCGGCCCTCGCGGTCGCCGCCGCCCTCGCGGTGGCCCTGCTCGTGTACGTCCTCGCGTTCAAGGACGGCGTGGCCGGCACGCGGCTCATCCTGATCGGCATCGGGATCGCCGCGATGCTCGACAGCGTCATCTCGTACGTCCTGTCGCAGGCCGCCGAGTGGGACCTCCAGGAGGCGACGCGGTGGCTGACCGGCAGCCTCAACAGCGCGGCCTGGCAGGAGACCCTGCCCGTACTCGCCGCACTGGCCGTGCTCGGCCCGGTCCTGCTGGGGCGGGGACGGAGCCTCTCCGCGATGCAGCTCGGCGACGACACCGCGGCCGCGCTCGGCGTACGCACGGAGCGCACCCGGATCACGGTCATCGTCGCCGCCGTCGGGCTGATCGCCGTCGCCACCGCGGCGACGGGGCCGATCGCGTTCGTCGCGTTCCTGTCCGGGCCCATCGCGGCGCGGCTCGTCGGGCCCGGCGGTTCACCGCTGCTGCCCGCGGGGCTCGTCGGCTCCCTGCTCGTCCTCCTCGCCGACTTCACCGGCCAGCACGCCTTCGGCACCCGTCTGCCCGTGGGCGTCGTCACCGGCGTGCTCGGCGCCCCGTACCTCGTCTACCTGATCATCCGCACCAACCGGACGGGAGGCTCCCTGTGACCACGCATCACACTCTGGCCGCCGAGGGGCTCAGCCTCGGCTACGGCGACCGGACCGTCATCGACTCCCTCGACCTGGCTGTCCCGCCCGGCCGCGTCACCGCGATCGTCGGCGCCAACGCCTGCGGCAAGTCGACGCTGCTGCGGTCGATGTCCCGGCTGCTGGCCCCCCGTACGGGCCGCGTCGTGCTGGACGGCAAGGAGGTGCACCGGATGCCCGCCAGACAACTGGCGCGCACGCTCGGCCTGCTGCCGCAGTCGCCGGTGGCGCCCGAGGGCATCGTCGTCGGCGACCTCGTAGGGCGGGGCCGCCACCCGCACCAGGGGATGTTCTCCCGCTGGAGCGCCGAGGACGACGCGGCCGTGGCGGCGGCCCTCGACACGACGGGCACCACCGCGCTCGCCGACCGCCCCGTGGACGAACTGTCCGGCGGGCAGCGGCAGCGGGTGTGGATCGCGATGGCGCTCGCCCAGCACACGGACATCCTCCTGCTCGACGAGCCCACCACCTTCCTCGACGCCAGCCACCAGGTCGAGGTACTCGACCTCCTGACCGACCTGAACCAGGCTCGCGGCACCACCGTCGTCATGGTCCTGCACGACCTGAACCTCGCCGCGCGGTACGCGGACCACATCCTCGCGCTCGCGGACGGCCGGCTGCACGCGGCCGGTTCGCCGGAGGAAGTGCTGACCGAGGAGACGGTGCGCGCGGTGTTCGGTCTCGACAGCCGCATCATCGAGGACCCGGTGTCGGGCCGGCCGCTGATGCTGCCGATCGGCCGCCACCACGTCAGACCGCTCCAGGACGCGTCGGCGGGCCGCCCGGCGGCGGGCCCGGTGGCGGGCCCGGTGGCGGGCCCGGCGGCGCGGGAGGCCGGCTGATGGCCGCGCCCGCGTCCGCCTCCGCGTCGGGGGCCGAGCCCGTGTCCGCCTCCGATGCCGCCTCCGCCGGCGGCCTCAGCGAGCTGCGCTCACGCACCGAACTGCGGGAACTCCTCGGCGAACCGCACCCCATCGTGATCGACAAAGTGCACGACCGCCTCACCGGTGAGGACACGGACATCCTCGCCCGCTCCCCGTTCTGCCTCCTCGCCACCTCCGGCACGGGCGGCACCTGCGACGTCTCCCCCCGCGGAGACGCCCCCGGCTTCACCCATGTCGTGGACGCGGGCACGCTGGCGCTGCCCGACCGGCCCGGCAACCGGCGCGGCGACAGCCTGCACAACATCCTCGACAACCCGCACGCCGGACTGCTCTACCTCGTTCCCGGCAGCCGCGACGTCCTGCGGATCAACGGCAGGGCCCGCATCCTCACCGACGCCCCCTTCTTCGACGCGATGGCCGACGCGGGCAGGCGCCCGGCACTCGCCCTGCTCGTCGAGATCGAGCAGATCTACCGGCACTGCGCCCAGTCCCTGCACCGCTCCCGGCTGTGGGACCCGGCGTAGGCCCGCCTCAGGGACGCACCGCCCCGGCCCGCGGCAGCCCCACCTGCCCCGTGACGAACGCCCTCCACGTCTTCCCGGGCGGGCGGCCCACCGCGCCCCGGTGGCGCCGGGGGTTTGTCCTCAAGCGCCGGACGGGCTGGAGTGGGCTGGCCGATCGGCCACCTTCCAGCCGTCCGGCGTTTGAGGACGGTCCTGGGCCCCGGCGGCGGTGCGTGGGGCCACGGCCTACTGGCACACCGACGGTTCCGGGGCCGCAGCGGCCGGGCCGCCTGCGGCGGCGAGTGCGCGCCGGAGCAGGGCGGTGAGGCGTTCCGTGCCGTCGGGGGCCCGTAGCAGTACGCGGACGGCGTGTTCGAGGTGGTGCCGTCCCGGGCCCCGCCACCACAGGGTGTCCGAGAGCCGCGCCGCGGGCGCGTCCGTACGGGCCGCGCCCGTACGCACCTTCCGCACCCGCCGCGCGCACACCGCCCAGCGCACGGCCAGCACGCGTGAGTACGGGCGTACGCAGCGGGCCTCCCGTACCGCGTCGGCGACGAGCGCCGGTGCGAAGGCGCGGTCCGCCGGGTACGCGTGCGCCAGCGTCGCGGAGAGGGGCCACAGCGCGCGGCGGGTGTCCTCGTCGACCGCGTCGTTGACGACGCGGGCCAGGGCCGCGAGCGCGGGGTGGGTGCCGCGTGGCGTGTCGGTGAAGGGCCCGCCCGCCAGCAGCGAGGCGGCCTCCATCAGACAGGCGCCGTCGCCGGGATGGAGGTGGGCGTACGGGCGCGGCCCCGGCAGGCCGTCCGGCACGCCGCCGCAGTCGGCGGCGGTGGAACCTGCGTAAGGGATGTGGCGGGTGGAGCGCATGGCGGCCTCCGGCGGTCAGACCCCGGGGAGGGCTCGCAGGATCACGTAGGCCGCCGCGGCGGTCAGCCCCGCCCCCGGGATGGTGAGCACCCAGGCGGTGACGATGGTCCTGGCCACTCCCCAGCGTACGGCGGACAGGCGGCGGGTGGCGCCCGCGCCCATGACGGCTGAGGTGATGGTGTGGGTGGTGGAGATGGGGGCCTTGAAGAGGAACGCGGTGGAGTAGAGGACCCCGGCGGCGACGACCTCGGCGGCGAAGCCGCGCGGCGGGTCGAGGTGCACGATGCGCCGCCCCAGGGTGGTGATGATGCGGCGCCCGCCGCTGTACGTGCCCGCCGCCATCGTCAGCGCCACCACGGCGATCACCCAGAGCGGGACGTGGAACGAGTCCTGCCAGCCCGCGGTCACCATCGCCAGGACGATCACGCCCATGGTCTTCTGCGCGTCCTGGAGCCCGTGCCCGAGCCCCATGGCGGCCGCGGAGACGCTCTGGGCGATACGGAACCCCCGGCCGGCCCGGTGCGGGTTGGCGCGCCGGAACGCCCACAGGATCGCGGCGTGCAGCCCGTACGCCAGCAGCCCGCCGATCAGCGGCGACAGCAGCATCGGCACGACGACCTTGTCCAGCACCCCCTGCCAGTGCACGGTTCCGGCGGCGGCGAGGGCGGCCCCGATCAGCCCGCCGATCAGCGCGTGCGAGGAGGAACTGGGCAGGCCCAGCCACCAGGTGAGGAGGTTCCACGCGATGGCGCCGATGAGCGCGCCGAGCACGAGGAGCAGCCCCGTGTTCCCGGTGGGGGCGCCGATGATGCCGCTTCCGACGGTCTCCGCGACCTCCGTGCCGAGGAACGCGCCGACGAAGTTCATGACGGCGGCCAGCGCCAGCGCGATGCGCGGGGTGAGGGCCCGGGTGGAGATCGAGGTGGCGATCGCGTTGGCCGCGTCGTGGAAGCCGTTGGTGAAGTCGAACGTCAGGCCCACCGCGATGATGAGCAGGACAAGTGTGAGCTCCATCCACGCCTCCTCCGCTCCAGGATGGCGGGCGCCACCGCCCCGGGTGCGAGGCGCGCGGCGCGGCCCGCGGCCCGTACGGCAGTCGCACTCGTACGGGCGCACCGCGCGCCTCGGCGCCCGCGCGCTCCGGCGCGTACGCGTACCCGCCGCGCCCGCGGCGGTAACGAGGAGGCGGGCGGCGGCAACCTTCGCGCCCTCCGTGGCGACAACACAGGGGACGGGACCTCCCCGCCCCCTTCCGAACGGAGGAACCCTCGATGCACAGCACAGGCAGCGGGCACAGAGCGCGCGCGAGATCCGTACGTGTCGGCGTGGCGGCCGTGGCCGTCGGCGCGGTGATCGGCGGGCTGGCCTGGAGCGGCAACGCCGCCGAGTCCACCGGGGCCGACAGCCCCGCCGCGTCCGAGCGGGGCGCCGGCGACGGGTCCGCGGCAGCGGCCGAACCGGTCGGCTTCGGCGCCGGTACCACCGGCGGCGCGGGCGGCGAGACGGTGACGGTCTCCGGCGCGCAGGAGTTCACCGAGGCGGTGCAGAGCGAAGGACCGCTGACCGTCCAGGTCGAGGGCGCCGTCGAGCTGGACGGGATGACGGACGTGGCCGCGGACAAGACCGTCGTGGGCGTCGGCACCGACGGCGGCATCACCGGCGGCGGGCTGAACATCAGCGGCGTCGAGAACGTCATCGTGCAGAACCTGACGTTCAGCGGGTCGGGCGACGACGCCGTCAGCGTCGACGGCTCCACCCACGTGTGGATCGACCACAACGACCTGTCCAACGCGTACGACGGCCTCGTCGACATCAAGAACGGCTCCGACGAGATCACCGTCTCCTGGAACCACCTGCACGACCACGACAAGTCGATGCTGCTCGGGCACAGCGACGACAACGGCGACGCCGACACCGGCAAGCTGCGCGTCACGTACGACCACAACTGGTTCGACGGCACCGGCCAGCGGCACCCGCGGGTTCGCTTCGGCAACCCGGTGCACGTGCTGAACAACTACTACAGCGACATCGGTTCGTACGGCGTCGCCTCCACGACGAACGCCGGCGTGCTCGTCGAGGGCAACTCCTTCGAGAACGTCGAGGACCCCTTCCACCTCGGCGAGGGCTCCTCCGAGCCGGGCGCGCTGGCCGCGAAGGACAACCACATGGTCGGCTCCGGCGAGGGCGAGACCGGCGGTGAGGTGGCGGAGATCCCGTACGCGTACACGCCGGACGCAGCGGCCGACGTGAAGTCGCTCGTCACCGAGGGTGCGGGCGTGGGCAGGCTGTGACGTGACGGAGCGCACGACCGGCTGACTCCGTGCCGCCCCGGCGCCCCCCGGCGCGCCGGGGCGGCACGGGCATCCGGCGCTCACCTTGCGCACCGCGGAGATACGGGGGGAGGATCATTACGCATTTGCGTACGGAATATCCCTGGTCCCTGCGGGGCGATGCACGTTGGCTATCCCGGATATGGCGGAGGGTGTCGAGTTCCGCGGCCCCCTCGATCCCACGCGCGCGGCGACCGCCGTGCTGGACGCCCGTGGGCGGATTCTCGGCTGGAGCCCGCGCGCCGAGGAGCTTTTCGGCCACCCGCAGCACGAGGCGGTCGGGAAGTACGCGGCCGAGCTGCTGGCGGTGCCCGGCGACCGCGGCGCCGACGCGGGCGACGCCCGGCTGCTCCACGGCGGCACGCTGGAGGCCGAACACACCGGGGAGCTCACCGCACGGCGCCGGAACGGCCAGGCCGTACGCGTCGCCGTACGCGCCTTCCCGCTCCCCGGCGGCACGGCGGCGGGCCCTCCCGGGGCGGCAGCGGGCGGCGGCCACGGCCCGGCCACCGTGCTGCTCGCCGCCGAGGCGGCGGAGCTGCGCCGGTGGGAGACCCGCCAGGCCCTGCTCAGCGCGCTGGTCAGCCAGTCCCCGATCGGGCTGACGATCTACGACACCAGCCTCCGCGTGATGTGGGCCAACGCCACCTGCAAGCGCGAGCTCGCCGGCCCCCCGGAGGCGTACGTCGGGCTGCCCCCGGACGAGCTCGTGCCGGGCGGCGAGATCCTCTCCGGCGAGAAGTCGTCGGACCTGCGCGAGCTGGTGGAGGAGGTGCTCGAAACCGGCGACCCCGTCGTGGACCTGCACTACCGGGGCCTGCCGCAGGAGGACCCCGCGCACGAGCGCATCTGGTCGTACTCCTACTACCGGCTGCTCGGCCCGGGTCAGGAGCCGCTGGGCGTGTGCGAGGAGTCCTTCGACATCACGGAGCGCTACCGCGCACAGCGGCGGCTGCAACTGCTCGTACGGGCCGGGGAGCACGTCGGCACCACGCTGGACATCACCCGTACGGCACGGGAGCTGGCCGACGTCGTCATTCCCGAGGTGGCGGACTCCGTGGTGATCGATCTGCTGCGGGAGGTGCTGCAGGGACAGGAGCCCGCGACCTCACCCGTACGGAGCCCCGAGGCGCCGCGGACGGTGCGGGTGGAGTCCCGTACGGCACCGGGCGGCGTCGCCGTACCGGAGCTCGGCCCGCAGGCAGGCACGGCGGAGGCGGACGACGCGGGCGACGCGGGCGACGCGGCCGGTACGGCGGAGGCGGCGGAGGCGGCGGAAACGGCAGAGACCGCAGGGCACCCCGACTCCATCGTGCTCGCGCTGCAGCGCCGCAGCCTCGCCTCGGGCCGCGCGGTGCTCGACAACGGCACCGACGGCCACCCCGCGCCCGGCCGGCAGACCCTGCGCACCCTCGTCGTGCCGCTGCGGGCCCGCGGGCCCACCATGGGCGTCGTCACGTTCCTGCGCAGCACCAACCCGGACCCGTTCGGCAGCGACGACCTCGCGCTCGCCGACGAACTGGTCCGCCGCGCCGCCTTCGCCGTCGACAACGCCCGCCGCTACACCAGCGAGCACACCGCCGCCCTCACCCTCCAGCGCAGCCTGCTGCCGCAGCGCCTGCCGCCGCAGACCGCCGTCGACACCGCGTACCGCTACCTCCCGGCGGACAACCGGATCGGCGTCGGCGGCGACTGGTTCGACATCATCCCGCTCTCCGGCGCCCGCGTCGGCCTCGTCATCGGCGACGTCGTCGGGCACGGGCTGCGCGCCGCCGCCACGATGGGGCGGCTGCGGTCGACCGTACGGGCCCTGGCGCGGCTCGACCTCACCCCCGACGAACTCCTGGCCCACCTCGACGACCTGGTCACACAGGCGGAGGAGGAACGCGTCCCGGCCGACGGCGGCGACGAGGTCCCCGCGGACGGCGGCGAGGAGACCCTCGGCGTGACCTGCCTGTACGCCGTCTACGACCCGGTGTCCCAGCGCTGCGTCCTGGCCCGCGCCGGGCACCCGCTGCCCGCCGTCGTCTCACCCGGCGGCCGGGTCACCTTCCCCGAACTGCCGTCCGGCCCGCCCCTGGGCACCGGCGGGCTGCCGTTCGAGAGCGCCGAGCTCGAACTGCCGCAGGACAGCCTGCTCGCGCTGTTCACCGACGGCCTCGTCGAGGCCCGCGACCTCGACATCGACGCCGGCCTCGACACCCTCGGCGGCATCCTCGCCCACCACCGGCAGCCGCTGGAGTCGCTCTGCGACCGGATCATGTCCGTGCTCCCGTCGGGCGCGGCCACCGACGACGCGGCCCTCCTGCTCGTACGCACCCGGGCCCTGAGCACCGGCCAGGTCGCGGTGTGGGAGATGGACGCCGACCCCGCGGTGGTCTCGTACGCCCGCACCCGCGCCACCCGCCAGCTCGACAAGTGGGGGCTCGGCGAGCTGGCGTTCACGACCGAACTCATCGTCAGCGAGCTGGTCACCAACGCCATCCGGTACGCCGGAGGGCCCATCCAGCTCCGGCTCATCCGCGACCGCACCCTCATCTGCGAGGTGTCCGACACCGGGCACACCTCGCCCCATCTGCGGCACGCCGCGAGCGACGACGAGGGCGGCCGCGGCCTCTTCCTCGTCACGCAGACGACCCAGCGCTGGGGCACCCGCTACACCCCCGGCGGCAAGGTCATCTGGGCCGAACAGCCCCTGCTCGGGGGCGCACCCCAGGCGGCGCCGGACCCGCCGCCCCCGACGCCCTAGGCTGCCACCCGGCACCGCACCGGTACCGGCACCAGGGACCGGCATCGGAACCAGGCACCGGCCCTGAACCCAGGAGCGCGCATCATGTCCGACCCCGTTCAGCAGCACCAGACCGCCACGAGGCACCCGTACCCGGACGCCTTCCGCCCGTACGAGGCGCCCGCCCCGCACCCGCTGCTCGCGCCGCTGACCGGCTTCCTGGGCACCTGGACCGGGCGGGGCCGGGGCGAATACCCCACGCTCGCCGAGGAGTTCACGTACGCGCAGGAGGTCACGTTCAGCCACGACGGGCGGCCCTTCCTGCACTACGAGACGCGCGCCTGGCTGCTCGACGCGGACGGCGCGCCGCTGCGCCCGTCGGCACGGGAGAGCGGCTGGTGGCGGCTGCAGCCTGAGGGGCGCGTGGAGGCGCTGATCACCCAGCCGACCGGCGTCGCGGAGATCCTGGTCGGCCAGGCGGACGAGGGCGCGGCCGAACTCACCAGCCACCAGGTGGCGCTCGCCCCGACCGCCAAGGAGGTCAACGCCACCCGCCGCCGCTACACCCTGACCGGTGACGGCGCGCTTGACTTCGTACACGACCTCGCGGCGGTCGGCCAGCCGCTGCAGCACCACCTCTCGGCACGGCTGCACCGCGCCGAATCCTGACGTCGCCGTCTGCTGCCGGATTCAGGACGCGTCGAGGAGGGTCGCGGCGATCTCGCGGGCCTGCCGCGCCGGCGCCGGGGTGCCGAGCACCCCGGCGGTGGCCATGGCGCCGTTGGCCAGCACGGAGAGCTGGTCGGCGCGTTCGGGCGGCAGGCCGGCCGCGGCGGCGAGTTCGCCGAGGTGGTCGCGGAACGCCTGCTTGTGCACGCGGGCGAGGTCGGTGACCCGCGGTGAGACGGTGCCCAGTTCGCCGACGGTGTTGAGGAACAGGCAGCCGCGGAAGCCGGGTTGGCCGAACCAGTCGTGGAGGTAGTCGAAGACCGCGAGGACGCGGTCGCGCGGACTGTCGGCGTGCTTGTCGACGTACGCGGTGAGCTCCTCCCGTACGGTCCGGTCCGCTTCCCGCAGCACGGCCTGGACCAGCTCGTCCTTGGCGGGGAAGGCGCGGTAGAGCCGCTTGAGCGGCACGCCCGAGGCGGTCCGGATGGCGTCCATGCCCACCGCCTGAACGCCCCTCTCGTTGAAGAGCGTCCGTGCCGCCGACAGGATGCGCGCCCTGTCCTCCGCCGTGTCCGCGCCGGTACGGGACGGGTGTGCCACGTTCTCCTCCGCCTCTCCGCGCTTGCGTGAGAACCATCGTTTTCGTATGCTACCCGAGCCAGCGTGAGAACGAGCGTTCTCGCGAGGAAGGAGCAGGTCATGACCGTGCGCCCACCCGTGCCTCCGTTCACCGGCGAAACCGCCGCGGCGAAGGTGCAGGCCGCCGAGGACGCGTGGAACACGCGGGACCCCGAGCGGGTCGCGCTCGCCTACACCGAGGACACCGAGTGGCGGAACCGGGACGTCTTCCTGCACGGCCGCGTCGAGGTCATCGCCTTCCTGCGCGCCAAGTGGGACCGCGAGCTCGGCTACCGGCTGCGCAAGGAACTGTGGTCCCACACCGGCGCGCGGATCTCGGTGCGCTTCGAGTACGAGTGGCACGACGCCGGCGGCCAGTGGTGGCGGTCGTACGGCAACGAGCAGTGGGAGTTCGCCGACAGCGGCCTGATGAGCCGCCGTTACGCCTCGATCAACGACCTGCGCATCACCCCGGCGGAACGCCGTATCGCCACGGCGTGAACCGGAGTCCGGTCCACACGAACACGAGCCTCAGCCAAGGGAGTACGACATGACGACAACAGAAGCGACGGACTTCGGCGTGCGCTACCGGACGGCCACCGTCCACGGCCTCGACGTCTTCTACCGGGAGGCGGGCGACCCGGCGCGGCCCACGCTGGTGCTGCTGCACGGATTCCCGACCAGTTCGCACATGTACCGCGGGCTGCTCGGCTCGCTCGCCGACGAGTTCCATCTGGTCGCTCCCGACCACATCGGCTTCGGCCAGTCCGCGATGCCCGCGGTGGACGCGTTCGACTACAGCTTCGAGAACCTCACCACCGTCACCCTCGCCCTGCTGGACACGCTCGGGCTGGACCGCTTCGCCCTCTGCGTGCAGGACTACGGCGCCCCCGTCGGCCTGCGGATCGCGACCCGCCACCCGGACCGCGTCACCGCCCTGATCAGCCAGAACGGCAACGCCTACGAGGAGGGCTTCACCCCGTTCTGGGACGTGCTGTTCGCGCACGCCAAGGACCGGGCGGCGCACGAGGAGGAGGTACGCGGCTTCCTCACGCCCGAGGCCACGCACTGGCAGTACACCCACGGCGTGCCCGCCGACCGGCTGAACCGCGTCGCACCGGAGAACTGGCGGCTCGACCAGGCGGGCCTCGACCGGCCGGGCAACGACGCGATCCAGCTCCAGCTGTTCTGGGACTACCAGTTCAACCTCGACCTCTACCCGGTCGCGCACCGGTACTTCCGGGAGCACCGGCCGCCGACGCTGCTCACCTGGGGCCGGCACGACGAGATCTTCGCGGCGGCCGGTGCCGAGGCGTTCCTGCGCGACCTGCCCGACGCGGAACTGCACCTGCTGGACACCGGGCACTTCGCCCTCGAGACGCACGGCACGGAAATCGCCGCGCTGATCCGCGACTTCCTGCGCCGCGCGGTCACGCCCGCCTGACGCCGGGGTTCCCGTCGCGCCCGGCGCCGCGCGGTCACGCCCGGCGCGGGGCTCGGTTCACACCTCCGGGCCGTGGCCCAGCAGTTGGCGGATGAGCCCGTCGAGGTCGAGGAGCTCGCCCTCCATGCCTGGGGGCACCATGTGCTCGGTCCAGTGCAGGAAGGCCTCCACGTCGGCGGCCGCGGCGGTCGCTCGCACTGTCCTAACGGCCGCGTGGACCCTGACACCCCCTGGCTGACCGAGCAGCAGCGCGTCTGGCGCAACTGGCTGCGCATGAACACCGAACTGCCCGCCGCCCTGCACCGCCAGCTGCAGGCCGACTCCGAGCTGTCCCTGCCGGACTACGACGTCCTCGTCCAGCTCACCGACACCCCCGAGGGCCGCGTACGGGTGCTGGACCTCGCGCGCGCCCTGCGCTGGGAACGCAGCCGGCTCTCGCACCACATCAAACGCATGGAGGGCCGCGGCCTGGTGCGGCGCGAGGACGTGCCCGGCGACGGCCGCGGCGCCTACGTGGTCCTCACGCCCGAGGGCCGTACCGCGATAGAGCGGGCCGCTCCGGCCCACGCGCGGCGTGTGCGCAGCCTGATCTTCGACTCCGTGGGCGCGGACGAACTGGCCGCGCTGGGTGCGGTCGTCGCCAAGGTGCTCGCGCGCCTCGACGAAGAGGAACGGCAGCCCGCGCGCTGACCGCTCCCGTACGGGCCGTTCCCGTGGCCGCTCTCGTACGGGCCAGTCCCGTACGGGCCACTCCCGTACAGGACCGGCGGGGCCGCCGGATCACCGGCGGTCAGCCGGTCCTGACGTCGAACCGGAACCCTTCGCGTACGTGGTTGAAGACCACCTTGTGGCGGTCCCAGTCCGTGCTCGGCGCCGAGAGGTAGATCGCGTACTCCTTCTCGCCCGGCTCCCCGAACCCGAGGTCCTGGGCGTGGAACTGGCGGGCCCTGCCCTGCCAGGTGAACTCCCAGATCGCGGCCGGCATGCCCCGGTACGTCGTGCTCTGCATGCGCACCTGGCGGTAGCCGGGCAGCTTCCCCTCCTCGACGGACTTCTCCTCGTCGTTCTTCCAGCGCTGCAGCGGGTCCGTGCTCGCGAAGTCGAGCACGGCGACGCGGAGGCTGACCATGCCGGTCGGGTCGATGTACGCGACGCCTTCCGCCTCGTCCTCCAGATCCTTGCGGGTCCAGTCCTCGGGGACGGGGAAGGAGACGCCGAACCCCTCCTCCCGCGCGAGGCGGTAGCCCTCGGGTACGGGCTTGGGGGAGGCGGGCCTCGGCTCCTGGGTCGTGACCTCGCTCGGGGAGATCTTCTCGCCCGGGACCGCCTGGCCGCCCTTGTCGTCGTCGCGCAGCCCGAGGTACGCGCCGCTGAGCGCGAGCACCGCCACGACGGCGGCGACCGCCGCCCACGCGCCCGTACGGCGCCCGCCACGTCCGCCTGGCGGCGGTGGCGGCGGCGGTGCGCCGGGTGTCGTCCCGCTGCCGGTCGCGTGAGCGGCGGGAGCGGCGGGAGCGGCGGGAGCAACGGGAGAGGCCTGAGCGGCGGGCGTTGCGGCGGCCGGTGGAGTCGCGGGCGCCGCGGGCGCGGGCGCGGGGTCCGTGCGCTCCGGGGGCCGGACGGTGTGCATGTGCGCGTCGACCTGGGTGTCCGCGACCACCCGCAGCCGCCGCTCCACCTCCTCCCCGGAGGGCCGTGCCTCCGGCTCCTTGGCCAGCAGCTCCTCGATCAGCGGAGTCAACGCCCCCGCGGAGACGGGCCGTTCGAGCGGGTCGACGGCTATCGCGTACGTGGTCTCCAGTGGCGTGTTCCGGCGGAACGGCGGGAGTCCCTCCACGGCCTGGTACAGCGTGGCTCCCAGTGCCCACAGGTCCGAAGCGGGGCCCGGAGTGGTGCCCTTGACGCGCTCCGGGGCGCAGAAGTCGATGGAGCCGATGAGTTCGCCCGTACGTGTGAGGGTGGAGGCGTCGGCGAGGACGGCGATGCCGAAGTCCGTGAGCACGACGCGCCCTTCGGCGCCCAGCAGCACATTGCCGGGCTTCACGTCGCGGTGCAGCACGCCGGCGGCGTGCGCGGCCCGCAGCGCGGCGATCATGCCGGCGCCGATCCGAGCCGCCTCACCGGGTGCCACCGGGCCGTCCTGCTTCAGGACTTCGTCGAGCGCGCGCGACGGCACGTGCTCCATGACGATGCAGGGCACGGCGGTGTCGTGCACCATGTCGTCGACGACGTCGTGCACCACCACGACGTTCGGGTGGGTGATGCGGGCGGCGCTACGGGCCTCACGGCGCGTGCGTTCGAAGAGGGTGGCGCGTTCGCCGTCCGCCAGATGCGGCGGCAAGTGCAACTTCTTGACGGCCACATGGCGTCCCAGCACCTCGTCCTCGGCCTGCCAGACGGTGCCCATGCCGCCGCGCCCGATCCGCCGCAGCAGGCGGTACCGTCCCGCGACGAGTCGTCCGGGCTCGTCGACCCCCGTGCCGTCCCACACTCCGCGCTCCTCACGCTGCGCCTGCGCCCGAACATGGCTTCTGTGTCGTGGCCTTGACACGATACTTGCCGGGATCATGTCTCACGCAGGGGGCCGGGGTGCCCGCCGCGTGCCGGGCCGTGGGTACGGCCCTGTTCAACGCAGGTGAGACGGGGCGGAGTTCGTCCGGGGGCGGAGTTCACCCGGAACGGTGCCCGGGCGAGCCGCCGTTCACCTGGCGTCGCTCCACGCGGTCTGCTTCAGCTCCATCCGGGCGGCGGGCGCGTCGGGGAGGGTCGTCCAGTACGGGTGCGTGGTGATCCGTACGGACAGCCGCAGCAGCTCGCGCCGCAGGACGGCGGTCTGCGTGCCGTGGGCGTCCGCGAGGCGGCGGTAGGTGGTGTACCAGTCGCGCTGGGCCTGTACGAGTTCGGCGGGGAAGGCGTGCGTCGTCGTCATGGCACGATGATGCCATGTGTTCGAACATCTGTGCGACTGATGTGGTGCGCCGGCGTGTCCCGAAGCCGCCGTGAAACCGGCTGAAGCCGTGCTGAAACCGGCCGCCCGCACGCTCCACGGCATGGATACGACGACAGCGACAGCAAAGCCGCTCGCGATCGCGGCCACCGGGCTGCGGAAGGCGTAGGGCGGCGAGCTGCGGGTCGGCGGCCACGACCTGGCCGCGGAACCCGACGCCGTACGGGCGGCGATCGGCGTCACCGGGCAGTTCTCCGCGGTGGACAACCTGATCACCGGCGAGGAGAACATGTGGCTCATGGCGGACCTGCACCGCCTGCCCCGGCGCGAGGGCCACCGGTCGGCCTCGTCGACGGCGCCGCGCTGGAGGGCGGCGAGCACGAGCCCCCAGCGGATGCCGACGGAGTCGGACCAGTCGCCGAGGCCCGAGCCGAGCGCGGCGGCGATGCCGTCCGCGGGCCCGGACCGGTGCCCGGGCTGCCCCGCCGAACCCCCCTGCCCCACCTGCCCCGTGGGGACGCCCGAGCCGGTCCGGCCCTCGCCGGCGCCGAGCGCCCAGGCCACCTCACCGGCCACCTCACCGGCCACGTCGCCGTCCGCGGTGACGCCCGCGAGCGGCACGAAGTGCACCACGCGCTGCTCCGCCTCGCGCGCCACGACGTGTGCCAGCCGCGTCTTGCCCAGGCCGCCGGGTCCGACGACGGTGGCGACCCGGGACGTACGCAGCAGCTCCGCCACGGCGGCGACGTCGCCGTCCCTGCCGAGCAGCGGGTTCGGCTCGTGCGGCACCCCCTCCCGTACGGGCACCTCATCCCGTACGGCCGCACCGCGGAGCAACTCCTGGTGCACGGCCCGCAGTCCGGCGCCCGGGTCGGTGCCCAGCCCGTCGCGCAGACCGCGCCGGTACGTGTCATACCGCGCCAGCGCCGCTCCCGTGCCCACCGTCACGGCCTCGCAGCGCAGCAGCTCCGTCACCAGCTCCTCGTCCCGCGGGTGCCCGACGGCCAGCTCCGCCAGCGGCCCGGCCGCCTCCGCGTGCCTGCCGAGCCGGGCCAGGGCGAGGGCGCGGTGGCGTACCAACTGCCGGTACGCCACCGCCCGTTCCGCCCGGAGCGCCGCGACCGGGCCGTCCGCGGCCCTCAGGCGTGCGGGTCGAACGGCACCTCGTCGGGCTTGGCCTTGGCGAGGTTGTCCGCGAACCGCTCGTCCGCGAGCGCCAGTTTGGCCGCACCGAAGTCGGCGGCCGTCAGCTTGTCGCGGATGCCGTCGGGGAACTTGTTCCAGCTCACCAGCGCCGGGCGCTGCCACGCCCCCTTGTGGTTCTCCGGCTGCTCGTCCGCGGAGGCGAAGCGGAACGCGTGGGTGCTGACGCCGTCCTTGTGGTAGACGATCTTCGGGTGGCTGTCCTCCCAGGCGATGTCGGCGGCGGCCTTCTTCTCGTAGCCCTTGTGCTGCGACACGGACACGTACTTGGCCTGGTCCTCGTTGACCCAGACCACGACGTGCTCCAGGTCGTGCTTGTGGCCCGCGGAACCAGGGCCCAGGGCGGCCTGGTCCTTCTCGAAGTAGAGCGCGTACATGTACGCGCACCAGCCGTTGTCGCACTTGGAGCGCGCGTACGAGTTGGTGTTGTCGAGGTCGTGCGCGTCGCGGCAGTTGCCGTTGACGTCCCCGCCGAGGTCCAGGCCGGGGTTGAGCGTGCCGTCGGCGGAGATGGCGGGTGTGGGGTAGCAGCCGTCCTTGTCGTAGTCGAACGACGGCTGCCACTTGCCGTCCGGCTCCTCGACGCTGGGCGGCAGCGCGCCGGGCGGATCCGCCCAGGCGGTGGGGAGGACGAACGCCAGCACGGCGGAGCCGGCCAGCGTGCCGCCGGCGAGCAGCAGTCTCCTGGAGCGCCGCTTCCTGGAGTGCCGCGGCGCGCCGCCCGCCGCTCTCGGCGGGCGGCGCTTCTCTGCACGGGTGTGGGGGGTCGGCACCGTGATCTCCTTCATGGCCGGGGAGTTGGAGGGCTCCGTCGGCCCGGGGGGTGGTTCGCACCCAACGTAGGGCCGGTCGCCGTCAACAGACCCTTGGCTGCGCCTCAAGGGCCGCTGAAGTGCCCAACTCCCGGGCGACTGCCCGAGGTTACCCGCCCGCCGTCCGCCGGGGGAGTGCGCGGTGTCAGCCCCGGCCGACGCGCTTCCGGTACTGGGACGGCGAACAGCCGGTGTGCGTACGGAACGCCCGCGCGAAGCTCTCCCGGCGCGGGTAGCCGCAGCGCCGCGCGATGTCGGCGATGGGGTCGGCGTCCAGTACGAGGAGGTGGCGCGCGGTTTCGATGCGCCGCTGCGTGAGATACCGCAGGGGCGTCTGCCCGGTGGTGGCGGTGAACCGGCGGATGAAGTGGTAGCGGCTCATCCGGGCCTGCTTCGCCAGGTGGTCGAGGGTGATGTCGGCCGCCAGGTTCTCCCGCATGTACGAGGTGACCGCGCGCAGTTGCTCCGCGTTGAGGCCGTGGGCGGAGGGGGTGGCCTCCCCGTACGCGTGCAGCAGGTGCGCGGCCAGGTACCGCGCCGCGCCGTCCGCGTAGTCGTCGCCCGCTCCGGCGGCGCGGGCACGCAGCAGTACGGACGCCATCGACGCGACGTGCGGGTCGAAGGCGCGCAGGGTGTGCAGCGACGCGAGGTCGCGGTCGCGGCCGGCCGTGGCCGGGTGCGCCTCGGCCGAGTAGCGGAGGACCGCCGCGGACAGCCCGACGGAGGCGACGGCGAACGGCTGGTGGCGCGGCGGCTTCCGGCTCAGCCGTACGAGGTTCCCGGGTGCGAGGCGGCATATCTCGCCGGGCACGAGGGTGGTACGGCGCAGGCCGCCGCCGTCGTGGCCCTCGATCCGGCACGAACCCCGCACGGGCGTGACGATGCCGAACCACCCGTCCGGCGCCCGGTGTTCGGCGGCGCTGCCGTTCTCCGGCGTCGGGTGCCGCTCCACCGTCAGCGAGCGCCAGAACGGGCTGAGGTGCGGAGTCGTCACGGCATGTCTCCCTGTCGGAGGACCGGCCGAATCCCCCCTCGGCGGCCCGATGGGCTCCCACGAGCCTAGGAACGGGGGGCCGTTGAGGGGATCCCGCACCCTGGCCGGTTCGCGGTACAGCTGGCTGTACGCCCCGTGTGCCCGTTCGGTGCGGAATGCGCCGGGCCGGGGGAGCGTACGCCTCCCGGTGATCCACGTATTGCTGAATTCAGGATCCCGTGTATCGTCCGACGTGCGCTGACTCTCGCTCCCGACATCGAGGTGCTGGCGCGGTTCGGCCGCGCGCTCGCCGACCCGATCCGCTGCAGGCTGCTGCTCGCCCTGCGCGACGCCCCGGCCCACCCCTCCGACCTCGCCGACGCCCTGGGGATCTCCCGTACACGGCTGTCCAACCACCTGGCCTGCCTGCGCGACTGCGGACTGGTGGTCGCCGTGCCGGTCGGCCGCCGTACGCGCTACGAGCTGGCCGACGAGCGGCTCGGGCACGCGCTGGACGACCTGCGTACGGCCGTGGTGGCCGTCGACGCGGACCGCAACTGCCCCGACGCGGACGCCGAGGGCTGCTGCTGATGGCCGCCCAACTGCCCCTGGGCGCCCGCCCGTCCGCGGGCGCGGACCGGCGCGACGTGCTGGCCCGCCGGATACGGCTGCTGGTCGCCGCCACCATCGCGTACAACGTGGTCGAGGCGGTCGTCGCCCTGACCGCGGGCACCGTCGCCTCCTCCACCGCGCTCGTCGGCTTCGGGCTGGACTCCGTCGTCGAGGTGTCCTCCGCGGCGGCGGTCGCCTGGCAGTTCTCCGCGCGTGAGCACGCGGTGCGCGAGGCGCGGGAGCGGACCGCGCTGCGCGTCATCGCGGTCTCCTTCTTCGTGCTCGCCGCCTATGTGAGCCTCGACGCGCTGCGCGCCCTGACCGGCTCCGGTGCTGCCGAACGCTCCCTCACCGGCATCGTGCTCGCCGCCCTGTCGCTCGCGGTGATGCCGTTCCTGTCCGCCGCCCAGCGCAGGACCGGCCGCGCACTCGGCTCGGCCTCGGCCGTCGCGGACTCCAGGCAGACGCTGCTGTGCACCTACCTGTCGGGCGTACTGCTGGCGGGCCTGCTCCTCAACGCCACCCTCGGCTGGTCGTGGGCCGACCCGGGTGCCGCCCTCGTCATCGCGGCCGTCGCGGTGAAGGAGGGCCGCGACGCGTGGCGCGGCAAGGGGTGCTGCGCGGCGCCGACGGGTGCGGGTGTTCCCGGTGTGCGGGAGGCGGACGCCTGCGGGTGCTGCGCCTGAGCGCCGGGCCCCTTCCGTGCCCTGCTCCGGGCCCTGTCCCCTGCTCCGTTCCGTCAACAACCAAGTCCGTCAACGGCCCGGGGTGACGGGCCCGTTGGCCGTCACGGCGTGCTGCTCTCCCGTACGACGAGCCGGTGCGCGGCCGTCACATGGCGGGCGGGCAGGTGGCCGAGGCGCCCGTAGATCCGGTCGGCCAGGCACTGCAGGGTGCGTTCGGCGATCTGCGCCTTGTCCGGGGCGATGGTGGTGAGGCTGGGGGTGGCGTACCGGCCGTCCTCGATATCGTCGAAGCCGACCAGCGCGAGGTCTTCCGGGACGGCCAGCCCCTGCTCGTGGGCGGCGCGCAGCGCGCCCAGGGCGAGTTCGTCGCTGAAGCAGAACACCGCGTCCGGTGCCGCGGGCGCCGCCAGCAGCTCCCGCATGGCCCGGTGGCCCTCCGCGCGGTGCAGCGTGGAGACCGTACGGGTGAGCTCCGGCGGGTGTTCGAGCCCGGCGGCGGCGAGCGCGGCGCGGTACCCCTGGGCCCGCAACTCGGCCGTGCCGTTGCTCAGATGGGGCTGGAGCCCGATGGCGGCGATACGCCGGCGGCCCAGCCCGACGAGGTGCGCGGTGGCCTCGCGGGCCGCCGTCACGTTGTCCACCACGACGTGGTCGGCGGTGCCCTGCGGGTCGCGTTCGCCGAGGACCACGAGGGGAGTGGTGGCGCTGTGGCGGCCGAGTTCACCGGCCGTCAGCGCCCACGGGCTGAGGATCATGCCGTCCACGGAGTGCGCGTCGGGGCCGTCGGCGAGCAGGCTCCGTTCGCGGTCGGCGAGGCCGCCCGTACGGTCGATGAGCACGGTCCAGCCGCGCTCCTGGGCGGCGTCGATGAGGAGTTCGGCGATCTCGCCGAAGTAGGGCGAGTGGATCTCCGGTATGGCGAGGCCGATCAGGCCCGTACGGCCCTGACGCAGGTTCCTGGCGGCGAGGTTGGGGCGGTAGCGCAGCTCCTCGACGGCCTTGAGCACGCGTGCGCGGGTGGCCGGAGCCACGGGGGCGGCGTTGCTGACGACGTTGGACACGGTGCGTACGGAGACGCCGGCCCGTGCCGCCACGTCCTTGAGTTTCGCCGCCACGCTCGCCCTCCCTCGGTGCTCGCGCCCGGATCATCGCACGCTCGGCGGGCGTGGTGCGGAAAAGTTGCCGCACTCATCTTGCCACGAGGAATGCAACGTTGCAGAGTGACCGTAGCCGCGAACCGGAAGGAGAGGGCCGATGACCGCTGCCCGCGCCGCAGGAGCCCACGCCGACGCCGTACCCGACCTCGTGCCCGACGCCGCACCCAGCGCCGCGCCCGATGCCGTACGGGAGCCCGCTCCCGTCACGCCCGAGGCCGTCGCCGCGGCACGCCACGACCTGTACACCGACGGGATCACGGCCTGCCGCGGCGCCTTCGGCGCGGAGTGGGCCGACCGCCTCCGCGAGGACATCGAGGCCGCCTTCGACGAGGCGCGGCGGCGCCCCGGCGGCGCCGTCGGCCGCGGACCGCACCGCTACTACGTGGAGATACACCCCGAGCAGATGCGCGGCTTCGCCGAACTCGCGGACCACCCCTGGGTGCGCGGCGTCTGCGAGGCCGTGCTCGGCCCCGAGTACGCGATCGTCGAGCTCGGCTTCGACATCCCGTTCGCCGGGGCCGTCAACCAGCCCTGGCACCGTGACTTCCCCAGCCCGGAACTCACCAGGACCGAACGGCGCCTCACCTCACTCGCGTTCAACGTCACCGCCGTCGACACCGAGGAGGACATGGGGCCGTTCGAGATCGCCCCCGGCACCCAGTGGGAGCACGGCGACGGCTTCGAGCACGGGATGTTCCCGCCGCGCGGCGAGTTCCCCCGCTACGAGTCCCTGGCCGTACGGAAGTACCCGTGCCGCGGCGACATCTCCGCCCGCTCGGCCCTGACCCTGCATCGCGGCACCACCAACCACTCGGCGACCGCCCGGCCCGTACTGGTCCTGGGCGTCGACGCCCCCGGCGCGGGCAACGACGCGCACCACGACATGGCGGTGACGCGCGCGTACCGGGACGCCCTGCCGGAACGCGTCCGCGCCCACCTGCACTGCCCCGTCGTGGACGAACTCGCGCCCATCGTGCAGAAGCACACCATCGAGGGCCTCGTCATGGGCGACGCCTGACGCGCCGGCAGCCGACGGCTCAGCTCAGCCTCCGGCTCCGGGCCAGGCTCCCGCTCCGGTCCCGGCCCCGGGTCGGCCTCAGGCCCCGGTCCCGGCCCTCGCGCGTTCGAGCGCGGGCAGGAACTGGTCGTAGAAGCCCGTCTTGATGTCCAGGGCGCGCTCCTCCGTCTCCCGGAAGCGGCCGGCCGACTCCTCGCGGGTGAGGAGCTCGCTGATGCGCGTGGCCAGGCGGTCGGAGTGGGTGGCGGACAGCAGCGACACGGTGGTCAGCGGGTGTGCCTTCGCGTCGTGCACGAGATGCGGGTAGTAGAAGCGGGAGCGGTTCCGCCCGTCCTCGGTCAGCAGCGGCTCCATCCGCGGCCACAGCCGCTCGTACTCGACGGAGACCAGCACCTCGCCCCAGAAGCGCAGGATCGTCAGCAGGCGCAGGTCCGCGTCGTCGTGGCCGCCCGCGTCGGCGATCAGCTCGAACGTGTCACGGATGGCCCGCGCCGTCGCCTCCGACGGCCTCGACGCGACCAGGGTCCGCCGGGGCACGCCGAGCCGGAGCAGGTCCTCCTTCATGTCCTCGCGGTGCGAGCGGGTGCGGCCCTGCCCGTCCGGGTACTCCTCGCGCAGGATGATCCGGGCGATCCGCAGCCCCGCCTCGTCGCCCAGCAGGTCGATCGCCAGGTCGTAGGAGGGGGTGAACGCGAGCGACACGAAGCGCCGCTGCAGCAGCAGCGCGGCGAAGTCGTCGTCCGGGAGCAGCGCGATGTCCGCGAGCACCGGGTGCGTCCGGAACCGTTCGATCAGCCCGTCCTCGTTCTCGTCCAGCTCCCGTATGACCAGATCCCGCATGTCGTCCCGCATGTCCGGGTCCCGCATGGCTGCCGCCTCTCCGCGTCACAGATTGATCGTGCTGATCGATGCGCGCCAGTCGCTGAGGTCCACGTCCCGGCCGACCATCCACAGCGTGTCCAGCTCCTGCTGGACCTCCCGGCCCATCACGCTGTCGCAGCCGTCGAGCTCGATCTGGGTGGAGTCGACGGCGAGTTGGCCGTGCAGGAACGAACTGACCAGATAGTGCTCCCCGGCCTTGTACACGGCGATGGACGGCAGGGAGTTGTACACCCGCACCTGGAGCAGCGACCGGTGCACGGGGATGTCGTGATAGAGCGCTTCGAGGTGGGACAGGCACCGTTCGACGTTCGCCTTGACGTCCTCGTCCTGCGCCGGATCCCGTACGGTGCGCAGCGCGTCGCCGCGCAGCTGCGCCACGGGTGAGGCCGGGTGGAGCAGCAGGATGCGCACCTCGGTACGCCGGTCCGCGATGGCGTCCCTCAACTCGGGTCTGAGTCGCTGCAGATCGGGGATCCAGGTCTGGAGGACGGTCACCTCGCGGCTGGCGCCGTCCCTCACGAACTCCGTGAACACGTCCTCGGGAAAGCGCGGGTGCACGCGGACCACGCCGGCGTAGTGCTCCCTCCTGAGCCTGCCCGCCTCCTTGTCGATGTCGAGCTTGGACAGCTGGGTGTCGACGTTGTCGAGCATCCGCAGACGGTCGAGCTCGAGCAGGAGGAAGAGGGTCA
Organism: Streptomyces armeniacus; assembly: GCF_003355155.1. Classification (NCBI taxonomy): domain Bacteria; kingdom Bacillati; phylum Actinomycetota; class Actinomycetes; order Kitasatosporales; family Streptomycetaceae; genus Streptomyces; species Streptomyces armeniacus. Next base: position 876,887 of record NZ_CP031320.1, read on the forward strand.
CGGTGCTCAGGATGAGCAGCGTCATCTTCTGGAGCGTGACGCCCGGGGCGAGTTCGTCGAGCCATCCGAAGAGGTCCACGACCAGCACGAGGATGCCCGCCGTGGCCATGAAGATCAGCACGATCCGTTCGGCCCAGTACCGGACGGCACTTCCCATCGCGCTCCCCCTGTGACACTCCGTCATGAGCGATCGACCGTACACCGCGTCGCCGGTGCGAGGAGATGTGTTTCGGCCATGTTACGGAGAGGTACGTTCGGGGACATACGGTGCCGGGGCGACTGCCGCGATCGCCGCCCGCTGACGGGGTGTTGGACAAGATGTCCTGACAAACCCCTTGCCGAACATGCGTCGCGGCAGTAGAACGGCTGCCCATGAGCCCCGTTCGGAAGAACCGGGGCTCACCACGCATGCAGTGAACGGTGCACGGCTACGGGGAGGGACGCGGTGGCGGACTCGACGCAGGGTGACGGCGGCAGGGAACCGGGGAGCGGCCCGGCGGGCTGCGGATTGCCCGCGGGCGGTGGCCCGGCGGGCGCCGGGCCACGGCGCCGCGCCGTCTCGGCCGCGCTGGTGTCGGGCCTGGTCGGCACGGTGCTGGCCGCGTCCACGCCGTCGGCGTGGGCCGACGGCTGGAGCGCCCCGCGTCCGCGGCGCGGCGGCCGCGGGCGCAACGACCCGGCGCACAACGACGTGCTGTTCGTCGGCGCCCATCCCGACGACGAGCACGGCAACTTCTCCACGTTCGGGCAGTGGCGTGAGCGGTACGGGGTCAGCACCGGCGTGCTCACCGTGACCCGCGGCGAGGGCGGCGGGAACGCGGTCGGGCTCGAGGAGGGTTCGAAGCTCGGGCTGATCCGGGAGGACGAGGAGCGGGCGGCGACCGCACCCGCCGGCATCGACCACGTCTTCTACCTCGACAAGGCCGACTTCTGGTACACGCTCTCCGCGCCCCTCACCGCGGACATCTGGGACGAGCGGGACACCCTGGAGCGGACCGTACGGCTGATCCGTGCCACGACCCCGTACACGGTGGTCACGATGGACCCGCGCCCGTTCAACCAGCACGGCGGCCACCAGCTGTCGGCGCGGCTGGCGATCGAGGCGTTCTTCCTGGCGGGCGACCCCGGCGCGTTCCCGGACCAGCTCACCCGCGAGGGGTACCGGCCGTGGCGCCCACGGCTGCTGCTCGCCCAGAACGGCGCCTTCCGCGACCTGCTCGGCCCGGACGCGCCGAAGCGGCCCCGTACCGACCCGGACAGCGGGCTGCCGGTGTTCGGCGTCTGGTCCGGCACCAAGTCCGAGGAGCACGGTACGAGCTGGGCGCAGGTGGAGCGGGACGCCGCCCGCCTGTACCGCAGCCAGGGCTTCGCCGCGCTGCCGCCGAAGGTGCCGACGGACCCGGCGGAGCTGGGCTCCGACTGGTTCACGGTGCTGGCCGCGGACGGGCGCGCCGTACGGGCCGAGGTGCGGCCGCAGTCCGGACTGCGGCCGCTGTACGCCGAGTTCCGCGACTGGGCCGAACGCGCCGGCCTGCCCTGGCTCGCGAACAACGCGCAGCCCGACTACCCCGCGAGCCCCACTGCCGCCATCCCCGAAGTGGCCACCGCGCCGGTGCTGGACGGGGTGGAGCGCGACGGCGAGTACCCCGGCCCCGCGCTGCCGCTGCGGCACTGGGAGGGCGACGAGGCGGGCGCGGACGACGTGTCGGGCACGGCGAAGCTGGCGCGGCACGGCGACGACCTGTACGTCCTGGTCAAGGTCGTCGACGAGCGGAAGGGCAGCGCGCTGGGCGGCGACGACCTCAAGCGGCACTGGCGTACGGACGCCGTGGAGATCGCCCTCGACCCGCGCGGCACGGCCGACGACACCTCGGTCACGTTCAAGACCGGCATCTTCCCGTTCACGGCCGACGGCGGCCCCGCGGCGGAGCGCGACGGCGACAACCGGCAGGGCCCGGCGGAGGACACCGCGCCCGGCATGCGGGTCGCCGCGACCGTCAGCGAGCCGTACGAGGGCTACGTCGTCGAGGCGAAGATCCCGCTCGGCGAACTGCCCGCGGCGGCCGACCCGGAGGCGTTCGCCGTCAACGTGCTCGTCTACGACTCCGACACCGACGACAAGACCGGGCAGACCCGGCTGGCCTGGTCGCCGTTCGGCAGCGCACAGGCCGACCCGTACGTGTGGGGCACCGCCCGGCTGGAGGGCTACACCCCGCCGCCGGACCGGCCCACCACCCCGGCCGAGCCGGACATCCCGCAGGAGGCGGCCCGCAGCGAGGACTCGCCGGCATCGGTGGAGCAGTCCCGCCGTACGGGCGTTCCGCTGGCGGTCGGCCCGCGCGAACGGCGGTAAGGCGGGCTCGGGCCGGTCTCTCCGTACGCGGCGCTCAGGCCGGTCTGTCCGTACGCGGCGCTCGGGCCGGTCTGTCCGTACGGGCCGCTCAGGCCGGTCTGTCCGTACGGGCCGGTCCCGCGCGTACGAGGCCGCGGGCCAGGCCCAGTTCCGCCATGTCCTGCGGGCGCAGCCGCAGGGCGTCCGCCGTCGCGTCCGCCTCGTCGGGCGGGCGCTTCAGGATCGCCACCGCGAGCTCCGGGGCGATGACGGAGAAGTAGCTGTCCGGAGTGACCCAGGTGTTGCCCGGCGCCGCCAGGGCGAGGGCGCCGCCGGAGCCGCCCTCGCCGATGACGAGGGTCGTGACCGGCACCGGGGACTCGGCCACGGCGGCGAACACCTCGGCGATCGCGCCGCCCGCACCCGCCCGTTCGGCCGCCGCGTCGTTCGCCGCGCCCGGGGTGTCGACGAGGGTGAGCACCGGCGTGCCGAGCCGCCCGGCGAGGCGGATCAGCCGGGCCGCGGTGCGGTAGCCGGCGGGCCGGGTCGCGGTGCCGGTCTGGGCCGCGTACGCGACGGTGCGGCCCTCGTACAGGCCGAAGCCGCACAGCACGCCCGGGTCGGTGCCGCCGGCGCGGTCGCCGCTTACCTCGGCGCGTTCCCGCAGGTGCGCGTCCAGGTACGCGGCGGCGCGGGGCCGGTGCGGCGAGCGCGCACGGCGTACGGCCTCCCGCCCGGTCGGCGGCGCGTCGGTCCGGCCCAGCGCGTACGGCGGCGGGACCGCGGCCGGCGCGGGCGGCCCGGCCAGCAGCCGTACCCACAGGCGCAGTACGGGCCGCAGCTCGCCCGCGCGTACGACCGCGTCCACCGCGCCCGCCGCCCGCTGGCCCTCCGCCGTGTACGCGGCCGGGTCGGCGTCCGTGGGGCGTACGCGCGAGCCCGCGAAGCCGATCTGCGCGCCCTCGACGGCGAGGATCACGTCGGCGCCCGCGCCGAGCGTGGCCCAGCCGCCGCCGGTCGCCGGGTCGCGCAGGACCGCGAGCTGGGCGAGCCCGGCGGCGCGGGTGAGCGCCGACTGGGCGGCCACACGCTGGAGTTGCCCGAGGGCGACCAGGCCCTCCTGCATGCGGCTGCCGCCCGTGGCGATCAGCGAGACGACGGGGAGGCGGTGCGCGCGTGCGTACGCGTGCGCCGCCTCGATCCGGCGGCCCGTACGCGCCCCGAGGGAGCCGCCGAGATAGCCGAACTCGAACGAGACGACGACCACCGTGCGGCCACCGACGGCAGCGGTGCCGCACACCACGGACTCGCGCTCGCCGGTGCGCTGTTCGGCGCGCGCACGGGCGGCGGCGTAGCCGGGCCAGGGGAGCGGGCCATCGCTGTCAGGGGGCTCCGGTGGCGGGTCCCCGTACGGCACGGTCTCGTACGGCAGGTCTCCGTACGCCACGGCCCCGTACGGCAGTTCCTCGAAGGTGCACTCGTCCGCGACCTGCCGTACGGCCTCCCGCGCGCTCCACGGTTCAGCCATCGCGTCCCGTCTCCGGTGCGGCGAGCGCCCGCTTCATCACCTTGCCCATGTCGTTGCGCGGCAGCGCCGCCAGCAGGTGTACGGTCCGGGGCCGCTTGTGAGGGGCCAGCTGAGCGGACACGTGGCCGGCCAACTCGCCTGCGGCGGGCGGCTCCCCGGGGTCGGCGGGGACGATCCAGGCGACGACGCGTTCGCCCAGGTCCGTGTCGGGCTCGCCGGTGACGGCGGCCTCGGCGACGGCGGGGTGTTCGAGGAGGACGTTCTCGATCTCGCCGGCGCCGATCTTGTAGCCGCCGCTCTTGATGAGGTCGGTGGCCTGCCGTCCCACGATCCGGAGGGCGCCGCCCGGGGCGCGTACGGCCATGTCGCCCGTACGGAACCAGCCGTCGGCGGTGAAGGCGGCGGCGGTCGCGTCGGGCCGGTTGAGGTAGCCGCTGAACAGGTGCGGTCCCCGTACCCGGATCTCGCCGACCTCCCCGGCGCCGGTCAGCTCCGCCTCCTCCTCGTCCACGAGCCGGAGTTCGACGCCCGCGAGCGGCACACCCACCGTGCCGGGACCGGTGTCGGTGTCGTCCGCGCGCACGCTGGTGTTCATCAGCGTCTCCGTCATGCCGTACCGCTCGACCACCCGGCGCCCCGTCGCCGCCAGGATGCGCTCGTGGTCGTGGACGGGCAGCGCGGCCGAGCCGGACACCAGCAGCCGCGCGCCCGCCAGCGCCCTGGCGAGCGCGGGGTCGGTGCCGACGGCCTCGGCGAGGCGGTGGTACATGGTCGGCACCGCGAACAGCATCGTCGCCCCCGACGACAGTTCCCGCGCGACGCCTTCGGCGGAGAACCGGCCCAAGTGCCGTACGGCGCCGCCCCGGCGCAGCGGCCCGAGCACGCCGAGGATCAGGCCGTGGACGTGGAACAGGGGGAGGGCGTGGGCGAGTACGTCGTCGGCGGTCCACTGCCACGCGTCCCGGAGCGCGTCGAGGTTCGCGGCGAGTGCCCGGCGGGGCAGGACGGCGCCCTTGGGCGGGCCGGTGGTGCCGGAGGTGTAGACGATCAGGGCGGGCGACTCCGGGGGCGGCTCGGGCGCCGGTACGGGGGCGGGCCCGGTGGCCGTGACGTCGACGTCCGTACGGGGGAGTGCGCCGAGCGCGTCCGGCAGCCGTTCACCGGGGGCGGCGAGGACGGCGGCGGGCGCGGCGTCGCCGAGGATGTGCGCCAGCTCCCGTTCGCCGGTCCTCGGGTTGAGCGGTACGACGGGGACCCCCGCGAGCAGCCCGGCGACCACGCCGACGGCGGTCTCCAGCGTCGGGGTCGCCCAGCAGGCGACGCGCCGCCCGGCGGGCAGCCGGGCGGCCAACGTGCCCGCGGCGGCGGCGAGTCGGCCGTAGGTCAGGGCGCGCTCCCCGAAGCGCAGGGCCGTACGGCCGGGGCGCGCGGCGAGCGCCGGGAACAGGGCGGGGGCGGTGGTCGGACTCACGCGTCGTCACTCCTGGTCGACGGGGAAACGGCGGGAAGGGCGCGCACGCGGGCGCCGCGGGGGCCGGTCGTGGGCCACGGCCCGGGGACGGCCCGGGTAACGGCCTGGCGAGGCCGTTACCCCCACCCCGGTGCCACCAGTACGAGCCACACCGCGGCCGGTACGGCGGCCACCACGATCCCGCCGTACACCATCAACTGCCGGAAGAAGCGGTCCCGGTCCACGTCCGTGGCCGCCGCGAGGACGAGCGCGCCGTTGGTGGAGAAGGGGCTCACGTCGACGACCGTCGCGGACACCGCCAGCGCCGCCACCATGCCCACCGCGCCGATCTCGCCCTGTGCGAGGAACGGAACCGCCAGCGGGATCAGCGCGCCCATGATGCCGACGGAGGACGCGAACGCGGAGATCAGCGCGCCGATGTAGCAGAGCAGCACGGCCGCGAGCAGCGGCACTCCGATGTCCCCGACCCGTTCGCCCGCCCACGCGATCGTGCCCATCTCCTCCAGCACGCCGACGTAGGTCAGCACACCGCAGATGAGCAGCACGGTGGGCCAGGCGATGGCGCCGACCGCCAGCCTGCTGTCCTCCGGCCAGCAGGCGCTGAGCAGGACGGCGAGGGTGATCGCGCACAGGCCGACGTCGAGGTCGAAGGCGAGCACGGCGACGACGAGGGCGACGAGCGCGACGAGGGTGGCCGTACGGGCGGGGGTGAGCCGTGCCGCGTCGCCGCTCTCCTCCGTGGCTGCCGTGTCCTGTCCGTGCAGCCGCAGCCCGCCGAGCAGCACGAAGAGGATCCCCGCGATCACCAGGTTGACGACGAGGGAGGCGAGGAAGAGGAACACCTCGTTGCCGGGCAGCTGTTCGCGCTCCACGATGCCGTTGACGATCGAGCCGTAGATGCTGATCGGTGAGAACCCGCCGCCCTGCGCGCCGTGCACCACCATCCCGCCCATGAGCAGCGGGCTGATCCCGTGCTGTGCCGCGAAGCTCAGCGCGATCGGCGCGACGATCGCGACGGCTGCCGGGCTCACCGCCCCGATGGCCGTGAGCGCACAGGTGATCACGAACATCACCCAGGGGATGAGCGCGATCCGGCCACGTACGAGCCGTATCGCCGCGTGCACCAGCCAGTCGGTGGTGCCGTTGGCGCGGGCGATGGCGAACAGGTACGTCACGCCGACCAGGACCACGAACAGGTCGCCGGGGAAGCCGGCGAAGATGCCGTCCGCGTCCATGTCGGCGACGAGTTCGCCGACGCCGAAGGCGGCGGCGAAGGCCAGGGCTCCCATGTTGATGGAGCGCGTGGTGGCGATCAGGAAGACCACCACGAGCACGAGGATCGAGATGAGTTCTGCGGACACGGCGGGCTCCCGTCCCTGGGACCGGTCGAGCGGAAGGCGGCTGAGCGCTGAGCGGCGGCGAGTTGAGTGGCCGAGTGGCTCAGCCACTGATGCGATCCAGCGCCCAACAGACTCAGGGGTGGGATTCCGGCCGTCAAGGGAACTGACAAAATTGTCTCAGCCACTCGGCCAATCCGGTTGCTACCCTACGGACCCCGGAGGGCCCCGCCGGGGCCGCGGGGACACCGGGTCACGAGGCCATGGGGGTTGAGGATGAGCGACGCACTGCGGCCGATGGGCCGTACGAGACTGCACGAGCAGGTGATCGACCGCCTGCGCGCGTACGTCGCCGAAGGCGGTCTGCACGCGGGCGACCGGCTGCCCGCCGAACGCGAACTCGCCCAGCGCCTGGGCGTGTCCAGGGCCTCGGTCAAGCAGGCCGTCGTCGTCCTCGAGGTGCAGGGGCTGGTGGAGGCACGGCACGGGGGCGGCACGTATCTCCTCAAGAACAGCCTCGACGTCGAACCCGTGGAGCAGCTTGCGGAACGCCGCCGTCGTCTGCCCGACGTCCTCGATGCCCGTGAGGCCCTGGAGACGAAGCTCGCCGAACTCGCCGCCGCGCGGCGCACGGACGACGATCTCGCCGCCCTCCGCGCGGCCCTCGCCCACATGGAGCGGGAGATCGCGGACGGCGGCCACGGCCCGGAGGGCGACCGCCGGTTCCACGCCGCGGTGACCGCGGCCGCGCACAGCGCGCTGCTCGCGGAGTTCATGCGCTCCATCGCCGAGCAGATCGCGGAGAGCCGCCACGAGTCGCTGCGCCAGCCGGGCCGCCCGGCCCGCTCGCTGGCCCAGCACCGCGCGATCCTGGACGCGATCGAGGCCGGCCGCCCCAAGGCGGCGGCCGCGGCGATGCGCAGGCACGTACACACGGTGGCGAAGGTGCGCCTGCTGGACTGGACCCCGGACGGGGAGGGTGACGGGGGACGACGTGGACGTGGACGTGGACGCGTAGAGGCGCGCGGGCGTCAGCCGCGGTCCACCCGTCCGTCGGATTCAGCAGATTGAGTGAGGCCTCAACTGCCCGCCGCAGAAAGGCCGGAAACGGGAGGTGCAGAACCTCGCGTCACCGGTGGGATGTGGTACGACCGGCTTGGTAGGGAGAGTCGGCCCGATACTCAGTCTCCGCGACGGACGAGGAGTGGGAATGCCCGCAGAGCCCAAGACGACCCGGGAAGTGTGCGACGCCTATCTGGCCAGGCTCGCCGAACGGGACCTGAACGGCGCCGTCGACCTGTTCTCCGACACCGTGGACTGGGACGCCCCGGGATCGCCGGACGTGCCGTGGTCGGGCCGCAGGTCCTCGCGTGAAGGGGTCAGGGACTTCTTCACCACGCTCCACGAGCACCTGCAGCCGGAGGAGTTCACCGTCACCCACATGGTCGTGGACGGCGAACAGGCCGTGATCATCGGACGTCTGCGGGACACCGTGAAGGCCACCGGCGGGACGCTGGTCACGCCGTTCGCCGCCCATGTCACCGTCGAGGACGGGCAGTTCACGCGCTACCACCTCTTCGAGGACACCTACGCCCTGGACCGGGCCGTGGCCGGTGCCTGACCCGAACCGGACAGGAGCCGGGCGGACGGGCTCCATCGGGCGAGCGCTTCAGCAGACGACCGGGCTTCAGCGGAGGAAGGCGGGAGAGATGACCGTGACGCCGTCCCATCCGGCGGTACGCGCCTTTGTCGAGGCGGTCAACGCGGGGGACCGCAAGGCACTCTGGGACGTCCTGGCCGAGGACGCCACCATGACGGACGTCGGGACCGAACGGGTCCTCCGGGACTGGGTGGAGCTGGAGATCTTCTCCTCCCACGCCCGTATGGAGGTCGATTCCCAGTCACCCGACGGCCTGTCCGTGACCGCCCGCTACCACAACGACAACTGGGGCGACATCGACACCGCGTGGACCTTCACGGTCACCGACGGGAAGATCCGCCGCTTCGAGACCGGGCCCGGTTGAGGGGGTGCGGCGGTGCGGACGAGCGGGCCGGCGGCCGGCGAGTCCGTATGCTGAGGTCGAGATGACTCCTGCTGACGGGGCCTGGCAGTGGTGAGGGACCGATCCGGTGAGGCGGCCGGACCGGGAGACGCGGCCCGCCCGCGGGAGATTCCGCGGCAGCACGCGGGGGCGGGGGCGGGGGAGTACGGCGCGGACCAGGAGCCGTTGCCGACGATCCGGCTGCTCGGCCCCGTGGGCGTGCGCATAGAGGGCCGCCGCGTCAGCCTGGGCCCGCAGCAGCAGGCGCTGCTGGCGGCGCTGGCGCTCGCCCGGGGCCGGCCGGTCAGCACCTCGCGGCTGGCCGACCTGATGTGGGAGGGCGCCACCCCGGACGGCGTCATCACCACGCTGCGCACCCACGTCCTGCACCTGCGCCGCGTCCTGGAGCCCGGACGGCGGGCCAGGTCCGGTTTCAAGGTGCTGGTCAGCTCCGGCGGCCGGTCCAACACCAGCTACACGCTGCGCGTCGCCGACGAACAGGTCGACGCCCTCCGCTTCGTCCGGCTCACCGAGGAGGCGCGCCGGGCCACCGCCGACGCCGACCCGGCCGCCGCCCTCGCCCTGCTGGACGAGGCGCTCGGGCTGTGGGCCGGGCCCGCCCTGGAGGGGGTCAGCGGGCGGAGCTTCGCCCTCGCCGAGGCCAGCCGCCTGGAGGAGCTGCGGCTGGTGACCCGGGAGGACCGGGTCGACGCGCTGATCGGACTGGGCCGCTACGAGGAGGTCGTCGCCGAACTCTCCACGCTCGTACGGGACTTCCCGCTGCGCGAGCGGCTGCGCTCCCAGCTCATCCTGGCGCTGTACCGCTCGGGCCGGCAGGCGGACGCCCTCGCGGAGTACCGCGACATCCACCAGCACCTGCGCGACAACCTGGGGCTCGAGCCCGGCCGCCCGCTCCAGCGGCTGCACCAGCAGGTGCTGAACGCCGATCCCGTGCTCGACCCCGAGCAGCCGCGCACGGCCCCGTCCGGCGCGGGGGCCGGGGCCGTGCACCGGCCGGTGCCGCGGCAGCTGCCGCCCGACGTCGCCAGCTTCACCGGGCGCGGCGCGTATCTGCGGGAGATGGACGCCCTGCTGCCTCGCGACGCGCACGCGGACGGCCCGGGGCCCGGGTCCGCGCCCGGAGCCGGGCAGACGCTCGTCATCTCCTCGCTCTCCGGCATGGCCGGCGTCGGCAAGACCACCCTCGCCGTGCACTGGGCGCACCGGGTGGCCGACAGGTTCCCCGACGGCCAGCTGCACGTGAACCTGCGCGGCCACGCGCCCGAGCCCCCGATGCAGGCCGACGAGGCCCTGGGCCAGCTGCTGCGGGCCCTCGGCGTGGCGGCGGAGCATCTGCCGGAGAGCACCGACGAGAAGGCCGCCCTCTACCGCTCCCTGCTCGCCGACAAGCGCGTGCTGGTGCTGCTGGACGACGCCGCCGGGCTGGAACACGTACGCCCGCTGCTGCCCGGCTCCCCGACCTGCTTCGTCGTCGTCACCAGCCGGAACGACCTGCGCGGCCTGACCGCGTTCCACGACGCGCGCCGCGTCAGCCTGGCCCTGTTCAGCGAGGAGGAGGCGCTGGCGCTGCTGTCCCGCGTCATCGGCACCGACCGCGTACGAGAGGAGGCCGACGCCGCGTCCGAGGTGGTACGGCTGTGCGGCTGCCTGCCGCTGGCCGTACGGATCATCGCCGCCCACCTCATGGGCGACCGCCGCCGGCCGCTCGCCGAGGTCGTACGGGACCTGCGCGAGGGCGACCGGCTCGGCGAACTGGCCCTGGAAGCGGAGCCGCGGACGGCCGTACGCACAGTCCTCGACCTCTCGTACCAGACGCTGCCCGAGGACGAACGGCGCCTGCTGCGGCTGCTGAGCCTCACCCCCGGACCCGACGTGCCGGCACGGGCCGCCGCCGCGCTGGCCGAGCTGCCGGAGGCCGACACCGTACGGCTGCTGGACCGGCTGGTGTCCCGCAGCCTGCTGGAGATGCACCGGACCGAACGTTTCCATCTGCACGAGCTCGTACGGCTGTTCGCGCGCGAACGGGCCGGGGAGGAGGACGCCGCGGAGGCGCGGGAGGAGGCCGTACGGCGCCTGTTCACGTGGTACTCCGCGACCACCGAGAGCGCCGCCGCGGCCCTCTACGGCACCTTCTACTACTGGTACGCCGAGAAGCCCCCCGAGCCCGGAGCGTCCCCCACCGCCCCGCTCGCCTTCGACAGCGCCGCCGCCGCGCTGGCCTGGCTGGACGCCGAACGGCCCGTGCTGCTGGCCTGCGTCGGGCACGCCGCCGAGCACGGCCCGTACCCCTTCGCGTGGCAGATCGCGCTGACGCTGCACGGCCATCTGATGGCGCACGGCCAGCGCGCCGACTGGCTGCGCGCCGCACACGCCGGGCTGCGCGCCGCCGAGGCGGACGAGGACGACTACGGGCAGGCGGTGATGTGCTGGAGCCTCGGCTACGTCCTGTGGGAACTCGGCCGCCACGACGAGGCGTTGAGGCACAGCAACCGCGCCGACTCCCTCTACGAGCGGCTGGACCTCGGCGTGGAGCGGGCCGGCGCGCTGCTCGGCCTCGCCGCCTCCCACCGGGAGCAGGGCGACCTCGACGCGGCGGCCCGGCACGCCCGCCGTTCGCTGCGGCTCTACGAGGAAGGGGCGCAGCCGGCCGGTTCGGCGTGGGCGCTGTTCTTCCTCGGCTCGGTCCTGTTCGACCAGGGCCGGCTGACCGCCGCGCGCGAGGAGTTCCGCCGGGCGGGGGAGGCCGGGCGGCGCTCCCAGGACGAGCACTCCGCGCTGCTCGCGCTGTGGGGGCTCGGCGCCACGCACCACGCGCTCGGCGAGTTCGGCGAGGCCCTGCGCTGCCTCACCGAGGTGCTGGCCGCGGACGACCGGCTGCTGACCACGTACGCCGCCGAGGGCGCCCTCAACTCGCTGGCACTGGTGTACCGCGACAGCGGCGACCCGCGGCTGGCGCTCAAGCACGGGCTCGACGTGCTCAGCACCACCCACCGCACGCACCGCCGCCTCGTCGAGGCCGAGGCGCTCAACACCATCGGCACCGTCCTGCTGCGCCTCGACGACCTGCCCGGGGCGCTGGACCACCACCACCGCGCACGCGAGCTGGCCCGTACGGCGGGCTGCCGCCGCGCGGAGGCCGCGGCCGGGCTGGGGCTGGCGGCCGTACACCGCAGCCTCGGCGAGCACCGCGAGGCCCTCTCGCACGGCCGGCTGGCGCTGTCCCGCGCGCGGCAGACGGGGCTGGGGCTGGCGGAGGGCGAGGCGCTGGCCGAACTCGCCGCCGTACACCTGGCGCTCGGCCAGCACCACAAGGCCGCGGAGACCGTCGAACGGGCCCTGCGGCTGCACCGGGACTCCGGCTACCGGCCTGGTCTGACGCGCGCGCTCGAGACCGCCGCGGAGGTGCACGGCGCTCGCGGGGACGCGGAGGCGGCGGAGCGGCACGCGAGCGAGAGCGCCGAGCTGTGCGCGCGGATGGGCGTGCCGCGGCAGCCGGGCGCGCGCTTCCCGGCGGAGGCGGAACGGCCGTAGCGGCTTCGGCGGGACGAGCGTACGGGCGCTCAACCCAGCGCGCGTACGCCCGCGGTGACCGCCGCCGCCACCAGCACCACCACCGGCACGGGCGCCTTCAGCCGCCACGCCACCAGCGCCGCGGCGAAGCCCGCGAGCCGGGCGTCGAAGACCATGCCGCGCGAGCCCGCCGAGCCCAGCAGCTGGGTGACCACGAGCACCGCCAGCAGCGCGGGCGTCAGATACTCCACGAAGCGCGGGAACCACGGCGGCAGTTCGCGGTCCCCCATGACCAGCGAGCCGGCGCCCTTGATCAGGAACGTGCTCACCACCAGGGCGCCGACGACGATCCACGCCGCGCTCACCGTGCCCTCCAGGTCCACACGGCCGCGAGCACGCAGGCCGCGGCGATGGCGGTGTCCGGCACCGCGACGGCGGTGAGGACGACGGCGCCGAGACCCGCCGCGGCCGCCGCCGACCGCTTGCGCACGGTGCCCAGATGCGGCGCGAGCAGCAGGAAGAACAGCACCGGGGAGACCGCGTCCAGGCCGTAGTTGAGGACGTCCACCGCCGTGAACGGCCCGAGCGCGCCCAGCAGCGTGCCCGCCACCCAGCCGAGCCACAGCACCACCCCGGACGACAGCAGCCGTACGCGGTCGAAGCGCCCGTCCGCGTCGCTCGCGATCGCCCAGGACTCCTCGATGACCAGCTGGGACTCGACGGCGCGGCGGGCCCTGCCGCCGCGCAGCGCGGGCAGGATGGCGAAGCCCATCACCAGGTAGCGCAGGTTCAGGAGGGTCCCGGCGACGGCCGCCGCGGCCCAGCCGCCGCCGTTGACGAGCACGGAGACCGCGGCGAACTGCGACGAGCCCACGAACACCAGCCCCGACATGGACGCCGCCGCGAGCGCGGAGAAGCCCGCGCCCTGCGCCAGCACCCCGAAGGAGATGCCGAAGGCGAAGATCGCCACCGTGAACGGAACGGCCGCCCTCGCCCCCGCGGTCCACGCCGTACGCCGCCCCGGTGGCGGCCAGCCGTACGGCACGCCGCCGGACTCGGCAGCGGTCATACGGGCCCGCCCGGCACGCGGACGGCGCCCGTCACTGCGCGAACCCCCGCTCGCCGTACGGGAAGCCCTCCAGCTCGTTGGCGTCGAAGCCGTCGTCGCGCCGGGACGCGTAGTAGATGCGGATCTCGTCGATGAGGCCGTCGTCGTCGAAGCGGTAGACCTCCGCGCCGCGCAGCACCCGGCCCAGGCCCGGCTTGACCCCCGTCCACTCGCAGACGGCCGTGCGGGTGGCCTCGTCGGCGTAGACGGCGTCGACCACCCAGTACGAGGAGTTGGCGCGCACGTCGGCGCCCCAGCGCTCCACCACCGGCGGGATGCCGTGGATCGGCCCGGACATGCCCTTCGCGAGGTAGTGCACGACGCGTTCGGAGAGGCACCGGGCGAACAGCTCGGCGTCGACTTTGTTGCACGCCTCGAAGTACAGCCGTACGGCCGCCTCCAGCGCGTCCCGGTCCATGGGCTTCACGCGTGTCCCCTCGGGGTCGGTGGTGTGTGGGTGCCCGGCGTTCACAGCTCCGCCGGGGCGAAGACGAGCGGGGGAACCGCGTCGAGGCTCTCCCGCGCCCGCAGGAGGGCGCGCTGCTCGCCGGTGAACGCGTAGCGGTCGCCCTCCTCGCCTTCGGGAAGGTACTCCCGTACGAAGGCCTTCGCCGCCGCCCGGTACTCCGCGGGCGTGGCGACCTGGGCCTCCATGGCCTCGACGGCCGCGACCAGCTCCCGCAGCCCCGCGAGCACCCGGTCGCGGTGCAGCCGGAACCGGCCGTTCTCGCCGGTGAGGGCGCCCAGCCCGCGCAGCCAGGAGAACAGGAAGACCCCGGTGCCGGCGTCGAAGTTGCGGACGGCGTGTGCGTCGAGCGGATAGCGGAACATCCGCTCCAGCAGGATCATGTCGATCTGCTCCTCGGCGTAGGCGACGGCGTCGTCATGGCAGGCGAGCGCTGTCTGGGCGTCGACCTTCAGCTCCTCCAGCAGGCCGACGAACCAGTTCATCTTGAGCTTGATGTGTCGGTCGAGCGGCCACCGGCCCTGGTGGTGGAAGTAGTCGTGCAGATAACCCCACACGGAGCGGGCCTGATAGCAGCGCTCCGGGTCCATTCCGGTGGACGCGCGCGGAACGGAGTCCTCCGTGAGAACGGCCCGTGCGGCCGGCACCGCGAAAGTCTCGTGAATCCTGCGGAACTTGCTGAAGAAGAAGACGGCGTAGGGCTGTTCCGTCACCTTGTCGTGCGCCGCGACATTCTCCGGGAAGAAGACGATGCTGTTGCCGCGCGCGATTCCGGCGCTGCCCGCGAGCAGCACCGTGGCCTGGCAGTTGTTTTTGGGATGCGGATAACGGTCGGCCAGCGCGGCCAGTTCGGCGGGCTCTTTCCTGCGGACGAGATAGAATTCCAGCCGTTTTCCGACCGGCGGCGTGCTGTTCGTGGTCAGCACGGGCGCGAGGAACGCCGCCCACGCGCCGTCCGCGGGCGCCCTCAGCGCGTCACGGGAGCGCGCGAAGTGCGGCGCCGTGTCCAGCCCTTCGGCCAGCCAGCCGTCGATGTCGGCGGTGAGGGCGCCGGCCTGCGCGGTCCGGCCGTACGCGGTGAACCAGCGCGCGCCCTCGTCTCGTACGGCACGCAGCAGCCGTACGTCCTCGTCCGTCGGCCGTCCGACGGTCCCGTCGTTCTCCTGGCGGAAGCGGAACGCGTCGACCAGCGGAACGAGCGTACGGCCGAGATGCCGCGCCGTCGGCAGCATGCCGTCCGCGAGCGGGGCCGAGGCGCCGCGGGCCGCCGTCTCCGGGGCGCCGCTCACCGGGCGGGCTCCGTCACCTGATGGACGGTGTACACCATCGGCACGCGGCCGAAGCTGCGGACGACGCGCAGCCCGTGGGCCCGTGCCGCGACGAGGGTGGTGATGCAGCCCTCGGTCTTCCCGGCGGCGCAGTCGATCGCCGCCTGCGCGTTGCTGTTCACCACGTGCCGCTCGCTGTCCGGCGGCACGAGGCTGGCCGGCGCCGGATGTGTGGCGACCGTGCGGGGCTTGTCCGGCGCGTGCGGTCCGGCGGCCAGCACCATGTCGTGGGTGGGCGCCAGAAAGCTGTCGACCATCCGGCAGACGAGGAGATTCTCGAAGACGAGCGTGTGCAGAAACGGATAGACGGCGCAGGCGACCAGGGCGTGTTCACCCGTACGGGGAACGGTCTCCAGCGCGGATTCCAGCGACGGGTGCAGCGTCACCGCCCCGTCCCCGGTCAGCCCTTGGCGGTCCAGCCACATATGGGCCGCCGACTCGAGATTGGTTCCGGTCGGCCCCAGTGTGTGCAGACTGCGGATTGTGCCGACCGTGGAGATTTCCTTGCGTGCCAGTTCGTGTGCCAGTTCCACCGACATTTCCCCCTCCGGAATGTCTCCGGCGTGTCAGCGCGGCGTCCCGCCGCGGCACGACTCGCCTGCGGCGGCGATACTAGGCGGCCCGCTCTGTCTCCCACCACCGGATTACGGTGCGGGCGGGCACCCGTCCGCAACTTGACTTCTTTTCTCCGGTCGGTCGGCTGGGAACAGCCGGATAAGGTTAGTGGACGACAATCTCCACCTGGCTTTTATTCAGCGGGGGCGGGCAACGGCGGGTCCGCGGCGGCCCGTTCGGCCGTGCCGAGGATGTGGGTGGCGGCCGGCGCGGGGAAGCGCGTCTCGGGGAAGGCGAACTTCTCCACCCGCGTCACGGTGAACCCGGCCGCGCTGATCGCCGACTGCGTGTCGCGTCCCGTGTGGCAGCCGCCGCACAGCAGCGGCCAGACCGTGGCGTCCAGGGCGCGCTGCACGCGGCGCATGCCGGGCGAGTCGGCCCGTACGTGCTCGAAGAAGCGCAGCCGGCCGCCGGGCCGCAGAACGCGGTGCAGCTCGGCGAGCGCCGCGGCCTGGTCGGCCACCGAGCACAGGGTCAGACACGCGACGGCGGCGTCGAACGAGGCGTCGGCGGCCGGCAGTTGTTCGGCGCGCCCGTCCACGACCTCCACCTCTGCCGCCACGCCGGCGGTACGGGCCGCCTCCGCGGCGAGCGCCCGCAGCCGCGGCTCCGGCTCGACGGCCACGACCCGCGCCACCCCCGGCGGATAGTGCGGGAAGTTCAGGCCGTTGCCCGCGCCGACCTCGATGACCTGCCCGTGCAGGCCCTCCAGCAGGCGCTTGCGGTGCTCGGCGATGCCCGCCTTGTTCAGGGCGGGGCCCGCGACCTTGGAGTAGAAGCGGGCGAAGACGGGATGGCGGACGGTCGGCGGAGCCATGACGGGCCTCGGCTTCCTCTGCGGCCGCGGGGCGGTACGCTGATCGTGGAGGTGCTGCACAGTGAAGTCACTTCACAATAGTCCGGAATCCGTCCCGCCCGCCAGCACCTCGCTGGACCGGCTCTTCGAACTCACCGAGGTGCTCGGCGCGATGATGCGGCGCGGCGTCGCGGAACGCGGCCTCACCACGGCCCGCGCCGGACTGCTGTGGGTGCTGTTCCACGGGGGCCCGATGACCCAGCGCGCCCTCGCCACGCGACTGCGGGTCACACCGCGCAACGTGACGGGGCTGCTGGACGCCCTGGAGGCCGACGAGTTGGTCGTACGCGGTCCGCATCCGACCGACCGGCGCGCGCTCCTGGTCTCCCTCACCGAGCGGGGCCGCGCGCTCACGACGGCGCTGCGCGGCGGGCGGGACGAGCTGGCCGTCGCCCTGTTCGGCGACATACCGGGCCCGCGCCTGGAGGCGTTCCACACGGAACTGGAGACGGTGCTCGAGCGGCTGCGCGCCGCGGGCGCCACACCCCCGCGGTCACCCTCGGAACCCGCCCGCCCGCACGGCCGGTCGGACTGACCGCGCCGGGGCTCGCACTACGACCCGTCGGTCTCTGGCCCTCTCACGGCGCCTGTCGCGCCGGCCGCAGCCGCCACCGGAGCTCGTCGCCGTGCCGCCGGCCCGTGGCCGTGAACCCGGTGCTGCGGGCAAGGGCCGAACTGGCGCGGTTGCCCGAATGTATGTCGGCGATCACGGTGTCGACGGACCGGCCCCGTAGCCAGTCGACGAGTCCCCGGACCGTCTCCGTGGCGATGCCCTGACCCTGCCAGGGCGCTCCCACCACGTAGGCGAGACGGGCGGTCAGGCCGTCGTCGGAGGGTTCGACGACCGCCTGCACGAAGCCCGTGAGGCGTTCGGCCGCACGCAGCCGGATGACCCAGTTGCACCATGAGACCGCGGGATCAGAAGGGCCGGCGACCAGCAACTCGTAGCGTGGCAACAGGAATTCCGGCGTGGGCGGCTCGCCGGGCCAGAACGCGTAGAGGCCCGGGTCCGCCAGCACACCGGACATCTCGTGCGCGTGCTCCGTCCGCAGCGGCGAGAGCACGAGCCGGTCGGTGTGGATCGGCTCGACGGCGATGCGTCCCAACTCTCCTCCTGTGGGGCCCGCCCCGCTGAACTGAATTCAGCGGGGCGGGACCGGTCGTTGTCAGTAGCGGGTGGTCCAGCACCACTCCGTGCCGATGTTGGTGGTGCCGCCGCAGCAGCATCCCAAGTTGTGCAGACGGTCCGCATCCATCAGCTCGGTGGGCTGGAGCAGTTGCAGATCACTGATGTCGTTCGACAAGGTGGTCACCTCTCTGTTGTCGGTTCTCGCGTCGTACGGACGTCACGTGCGCGGCCCGGTGCCGGCAGCGAGAAGTCGTCCGTCATCCACCACCGCTCTCCACCGTGGCGGAAGCGGTGCAGGAATCCGATTGGTCCGGCCATCCCCAGGTTGTAGCTGTAGTTCAGGTCGGCGTCGGATTCCGTCACGACGATCAGCCGGTCCTCACGCAGCGCACAGAACCGACGGAGCGCCGTAACGTGTTCCGCGGCCCAGTCCCGGTAACGGTCTTCTCCGGTCAGGGCCGCCATGTCGAGCAGGAATTCCCCGTTTCCGGCCAGCCCGTGGCAGTGCGAGTGGCCCAGCAGCCATTTCTGACGACGAGTGCTGACGGCGGCCCGGTGCGCTGCTGCCCGCAGCCGGTCGTCCCCGGTGGCCCGCCACAGCCGGATCAGGAAGGTGCCGATTCCCGGAGCGCCGTTGCACCACCAGGTGGAGATGCGGGCTCGCGTGGCCGCGTCCCCGTCCGGGTCCGCCACCGGCCAGTAGATGCCCTCGCCGTCGTCCTCGGCCGACGCGAGCAGCGATGTGCCGATCCGTACCGCCGCGTCGAGGAGGTCCTCGCGGCCCAAGTCCCTTGCGGCGGACAGCAGAAAGGTGGCGATTCCGGCGAGCCCGTGCGCGAAACCCGTGTTACTCGGGTTGGTGGTCGCGAGCACCTTCTCCGGCTCCACCCACCTACTGCCCTGCCCCGTAGGGGCGTTGAGCACGGAGGTGACACACCGTTCCGCCCGTTCCCGGAACTCCTCGTCTTCCGTACGGCGCCACAGGTGCAGTAGGGCGAGCCCGTTCCCCGCGAGTCCGTGGGTGATGTCGGCCTCGTGCCACAGCACGGGCAGCCGCTTGGCGCGTTCGACACTCCGCTGCCGGATGTCTTCCTCGCCGAGGGTGTCGGCGGCCTCGTACATCGCCCAGTACGTGCCCGCACGGCCGAAGTACAGGCCCGGGAGCTGTCGCGGCTCCCGGTCGGCCCGCCTGTCCAGCCAGCCCAGCGCGGCGCGCAGGGTGTCCAGCAGTGTCTGTGCGCCCTCCTGCCCGGTCAGCGCCCCGCGGCGGACGACCTCCAGCGTCCCGCCGACACCGGCTTGTACGGCGAAGGGATCGAGGCGCTGCTCACTGACCGGAGGGCAGGGCCAGGGGGCGTGCCCGGAGTCGGGGGTGAGCGCGGCGGCGAGCTCTTTCCAGCCGTCAGTGAGCAGCCGTTCGGCTTCAGCCGGTGCAGGTTCCGACGCCTCTGCGATCCGCGTCTCCGCCGCCTGTGCCTCCGCCGCCTGTGCCTCCGCGGCCGGCGGCTCCGCGGACAGCGCCTCCAACCGCTCCGCCACTTCGGTCAGCGGGGTTCGTCGCTCCGGCTGTTCGCGCATGAGCCCGGTGATGACCGGGGCGAGAGCGGCGAGCGCCGGACTGTCGGCGGAGACGGCCCGCACCAGATTCCGGATACGGGTGTCGTGCGTGTCCGGTGGCACGGCCCGGTCGGTGCCGGGCTGGTCGTCGGGCAGATGAGGAGTGCTGCCGGTGCAGAGGTAGAAGAGCGTCGCGCCGAGCCCGTAGAGGTCGAGGGCCGCACTGGGCGAGGGGACCCGGCCCGGTTCGGCGCGCACCTCCGGAGCCCTGAAACCGGGCGTGCCCACGGGAATCACCTGCTCGTCGGCCGCCGCCACGAACTCGGTGTCGATGAGCAGCGGTGTCTCCTGCGGGGTCACCATCACGTTGCCGGGGGCGAAGTCCCGGATGATCAGGCCCTTGTCGTGCACGGCGGCGACCAGTTCCACCAGTCGCCGGGCTGTCGGCAGTACCCGGCAGGGGGTCAGCGACCGCCGGGGTTCCTCCTGAACCTGTTCCCGCGCCCAGGCGGAAAGGGTCATGCCGGGCACCTCCTCTTCGGCCAGGAACACATGCCCCTGGTACTCGAAGAGGTCGACCGCCCGGACCGCGATGCCCAGCGGCTCGAGCAGGGTCAGTGTGCGGTGTTCGTTGCGGAGGTAGTCGCGCACGTCCGTGCCGTCAGGCTGCGCCTCGATGTGCGGGCGTGCCTCCTTCACCACCACCCTGCGGTCGCCTTCGTGGCGGTCCAGCGCGCGGTACACACCGCCCTTGTTGGTCTGCCGGATGGCCTCGCGTACGAGAAAGCGCCCGTTCAGCAGGACGGAGGAGGGGGCGCGACTGTCAGCGGACGCTCGGGCCGTGTCCGGTGCGGCCGGCGCCTCGCCGGGCAAGTGGGGAAGCGCGGCCCACGGCGGGGGCGAGAACCAGGCGTTGCGCTCGTCCGGGGCCCAACTGCCGTCCGGGGCCACGAGGACGGGCGTGTAGAAGCCCTCGTCGTCCAGCCTGCTCGGCAGGCCGCCGAAGCCGCCGTAGCGGTAGTGCACGAGGCTGTGCGGGCGGTGCCGGCGGTCGGAGAGGACGGCCGGCCCCTCCAAGCCGTATGTCGCCTCGTGCAGGGCGTCGAGCAGCCGTACGAACTGGGCGTCGTCACCGGGATAGACGGTGAGGAACTTGCCGCCGGTGCCACGATCCACGCGTGCGGAGAGCAGTTGCCGCAGGCGGCCCGGGTCTTTGGCGAACTTGAAGGCCGTGCGTTCCCGCAGCAGCACGCGGGAGGCGGCGGCCAGTGCCCGTTCCGCGGAGCGAGGGGTCGCCGACAGGTGGATCTTCCACCCCTGCGGGCGCAGGCCGGTGCCCGGCGGAGTCACGACGCACCACATGTCCCGGATGTCGGTCCGCCAGCCTTCCGCCGGGACCAACTCGTCGCGGAGCCGCGCGAACAGGTCCTGATAGGCGCTGTCGTCGCCGGGGGCGTTTCGGGCCGCGAGGGAGTCCGTACGCCGGCGCCCGTGGTCAAGGGGGTCTCCACCCATTCCGCACCTCCGTGTCGGGTGGCGATCACGCTAGAGCGCATCCGCGACGGGTGGTGTCGGTCGAATCACCGACACCGCCGCCCGCCGGCCGCGCCCGCCGCCGTACGTCCGGGGGCGCCGTCGGGCGTTGCTCCGGCGGCCGGGGAGTGATTGGCGAAGGGTCTGCAACGGCCCTGTGGACAGGGGGAGTTGTGTGAAACCATGCAGGCAGTGATCGACTGGTGGGTGCTGCCGGCCGCGATGCGGTCCCCCATGCCCCGGCACGGGGACGCGTCGTCCGTCGGAGATTGCAGGCGACTCCTCTCCGCATGCGTGCCGGACGCGCGTCGCGGCACCGCCGCGCGCGCGTGACCCGTGTGCGGTCGGTCGCACCGTGCCCGCACCCGCCCTCACCCCACAGTCATTTGAGGAACGCCGATGGCCCCCGCCGGTACCGGTACGTCACCCGAACTCCGGGCTTCCTCCTCCGCCCCCGCCTGGCTCGTCCCTCCGGTGCTGCTGGGCGGCGCCCTCGCGGCGGCCCTGCTGCTCGTGCCCGGCGGCGCGCGGGAAGCCGTCGCGTGGGGCGGCGCGGGCGCCGCCGTCCTGGTCGTGGCGCTGCTCGCGCGGCTGGCGGTGGGCCGGGGCCGCGAGATCCACGTACTGCGGCACCGGCACGCCGAGGACGAGGCGGAACTGCGGCGCCGCCTGCGCGTCCACGAGACGGAGACCGTACGGCTGGCCGCGGAGCTGCCCGTCGCCGTCGCGCGGCTTCAGGAGGGCGCGACGGCCGAGGAGGCGCTGTCGGGCCTCGCGACGGGCTCCGGGCTCACGCCCGAACTCGAGGAGGCACACCAGGTCGTGCTGCGCTCGGTGCTCGAGGCGGTGGAGGCCGAGGAGGGACTGCGGGACTCCGCGCAGCGTGCGTTCGTGAACATCGCCCGCCGCGTGCAGGCGATCGTCCACCAGCAGTCCCAGGACCTGCGGGAGATGGAGGACAAGCACGGCGAGAACCCGGACGTCTTCGGCGACTTGCTGCACCTCGACCACGGCACCGCGCTGATCGGGCGGCTCGCGGACAGCATCGCCGTCCTCGGCAGCGCACGTCCGGGGCGCCAGTGGCAGCAGGACGTGCCGCTGTTCAACGTGCTGCGCGGCGCCATGTCGCGCATCCTCGACTACCGGCGGGTCGACCTGCACTCGGTCGCGGACTTCGCCGTCGTCGGCCCCGCCGTGGAGCCGCTGATCCACGCCGTGGCCGAGCTGCTCGACAACGCCACCCGCTACTCGCCGCCACGGACCCGCGTCCATCTCACCGCGATCGAGACGCAGTCGGGCGTCGCCGTCGAGGTCGAGGACGCCGGGATCGGCCTGACCGACGAGGCGCGCGGCCGCGCCGAACGGGCCCTCGCCCACGCCTCCGCCGGGCTGGACCTCGACGACCTGGGCGAGACCCCGCGGCTCGGCCTGGCCGTGGTCGGGCGGCTGGCCCAGGCGAACGGCTTCACCGTCTCGCTGCGTCCGTCCGCGTACGGCGGCGTACGGGCCGTGCTGACCGTCCCGCAGCGGCTCGTCACCCTCACGTCCACGCCCGGCGGGCAGATCGCCAAGGCCGCCACGCTGCCGCCGATCCGGCAGCGGCCCCGCCCGGCCGGCACGGACGCGCGTACGGACGCGGGCGCGCGTACGGGCACGGGCGCGCCTACGGAGCCGGGCGCGCGTACGGGGCCCGGCGCGGACAAGCCCGCCACCGGCCCCAGCGCGTCACCCGCCGACGAGCCGCCCGGCGGCGCCCTGCCGCGCGCCGCGAACGGGCTCCCGCAGCGCCGCCGCCACACCAGCGCCGTGCCGCCGCAGGCCAGGCGGCCCGCCGCGCCCGCGCCGTCCGCCGGGGCTCCCGGTTCCGGGGCCTCCGGGGCCTCAGGGGCCTCCGGGGCGTCCTCCGAGTCACGGGCGGAGCCGGGGATCTGGCTGGCCGCCTTCCAGAGCGGTGTCTCGGGCGAGCCCGCTGCCGCCGATCCCAGTCGTCACAGCGATGACGAGCCGTCGAGTGAAGGTGAGTAGGGACGTGACCCAGCAGCGACTCAACATGGACTGGCTTCTCAAGGACCTGGCGGCCAGCGTCCCCCAGACGCGGCACGTGGTGGTGCTGTCCGCGGACGGCCTCTGCATGGCGCAGTTCAGCCCGGATGGCAGCGACGACGGCGCCACCGACCGGCTCGCGGCGGCCTGTGCCGGGCTGCAGAGCCTGTCGGCGGCCATCGCCACCGAATTCCCGGACGGCGACGGGCAGATGCGGCTGGTCGTCATCGAGGTCACGGGCGGCTTCTTCTACCTGATGGCCGCGGGCTCCGGCGCCTACCTCGCGGTCCTCGCCGACAGCGGCGTGGACGCCGGGCTGATGGGGCAGTGCATGCGGGACCTGGTGGCGCGCATCGGTGAACACCTCAGCACCCCACCGCGTTCCGACGAGCAGGACACGTGAGCGGACGCGACGACACGCGTTACCCGGGCCGGCCGGCGGAAGGCGGGGAGGGCGGCCCCGAGCGGCTGTACGTGGTCACCGCGGGCCGCAGCAGATCCGCCGACCCGGTGCCGCTGGACCTGGTCACGCTGATCGTCGCGCGCGGCCGGCCCGAACGGGCAACGCAGCCGGAGCACACCGCCATCCTCCGGATGTGCGCCCGCCCGCTGTCCGTGGCGGAGATCTCGGCGTACATGGGGCTGCCCGCCAGCACCGTCACCGTGCTCCTCACCGACCTGGTGAACGGGGGACACGTGGAGACGCGGGCGCCCGTACCGGCGGCTCAGCTACCCGACGCGAAACTTCTGGAAGCGGTGATGAATGGACTTCGCAGACTCTGAGGCGCCCGCGGGCCCTCAGGACGAGGACGCCCTGCCCGCCTCGGCCGGAGCCGCCGTCAAGGTAGTCGTCGTCGGAGGCTTCGGGGTCGGCAAGACGACCCTGGTCGGCTCGGTGAGCGAGATCCGTCCGCTGACCACCGAGGAGACCATGACCCAGGCCGGGGCCGGCGTGGACAGCCTGGTGGGGGCGGAACGCAAGACCGAGACCACCGTGGCGATGGACTTCGGGCGGATCAGCATCGACGAGCGGCTGGTGCTCTACCTCTTCGGCACGCCCGGCCAGGAGCGCTTCTGGTTCCTGTGGAAGGGCCTGTTCGAGGGCGCGCTCGGCGCGGTGGTGCTGATCGACACGCGGCGCCTGGAGGTCAGCTTCAGCGTGATCAACCGGCTCGAGGAGCGGGGCGTCCCGTTCGTCGTCGCCGTCAACGCCTTCCCCGACGCCCCCGTGCACCCCATGGACGACATACGGGCGGCGCTGGACCTGCCCGCGTACGTGCCGATGGTGACGTGCGACGCCCGCGAACGCGCCTCCGGCCGCGACACCCTCCTGACGCTGATGCGCTACCTCCACTCCCTGACCACCGCGCCCGCCACGGAGCGACCGTGACCGACACCCCTCCCGCCGTACCCGGACCGGAACCCGCACCCGACGCCGTACGCGATCCCGTACCGGATCCCGTACGCGGGGCAGCCGCCCCGCCGCCGGGCTGCCCCGCCCACGACCCTGACGGCGCGACCGGCGAGGACGCCGCGCCCGACCGCCTCGTGAACCTGTTCGCGCCCGGCTCCGTCGCCGACCCCATGGCCACGTACGAGAAGCTGCGGGAAGCGCACGGCCCCGTGGCGCCCGTACTGCTGGCCGACGACCTGCCGGCCTGGCTCGTGCTCGGCTACCGCGAGAACCTCGAAGTGGCCCGTACGCCCGCCCGGTTCACCCGCGACTCCCGCGTCTGGACCCTCTTCAAGGAGGACCGGGTCCCGCCGACGTCGCCGCTGCTGCCGCTGACCGAGTGGAAGCCGGTGTGCCGCTTCTTTGACGGCGAGGAGCACCGCCGGGTGCGTTCGGCGATCAACGACAGCATCGCCCGCTTGAACCGCCGCGGCATCCGCCGCCACGTCAACCGCTACGCCGGCCGGCTCATCGACGGCTTCTCCGGTACGGGCGAGGCGGATCTCGTGGGGGAGTTCGTCGAGCATCTGCCGATGCTCGTGATGACGCAGCTGATCGGCCTGCCCGACGAGGACGGCCCGCGCCTCGTCGACGCGTCACGCGAGGTGATGAACGGCGCGGCGACCGCCGTCGCGAGCAACGCGTACATCGTGGAGACGCTCCAGTCGCTCGTCGCGCGCAAACGCGCCGCGCCCGGCCACGACCTGGCGTCCTGGCTCATCGGCCACCCCGAGGGCCTCAGCAACCTCGAAGTGGTGCAGCACCTGCGGGTCATCCTCGTCATCACCAACGAGACGACGACCAGCCTGATCGCGAGCGTGCTGCGGATGGTGCTCACCGACCCGAGGTTCCGCGCGACGCTCGCGGGCGGCCACATGACGCTGCTCGACGCGGTGGAACAGGTCCTGTGGGACGAACCGCCGTTCCTGACCCTGCCCGGCCGCTGGGCCACCGGCGACACCGAGGTGGGCGGCCGGCGGATCAAGGCGGGGGACCTGCTGCTGCTGGGGCTCGCGGCGGGAAACGCGGACCCGGCGATCCGGCCCGACCGCTCCGCGCCGATGCTGGGCAACCGCTCCCACCTCGCGTTCGGCGGCGGCGCCCACGAGTGCCCCGGCCAGGACATCAGCCGCGCCATCGCCGACACCGGCATCGACACCCTGCTGACGCGCCTGCCGGACCTGCGGATGTCCGTGGCCGAGGACGAGCTGCACTGGAACAAGGCGTGGGTGACGCGCCATCTCGCGGCGCTGCCCGTGGAGTTCACGCCCGTACGGGCGGCTCGTACGCGTACGGGCCCGGACACGGGCGCGGTGCCGCGCGCGGAGGCGTCAGGCGGGGCCGCGAGGCAGGCCCGTACGCCGGAACGCCCGGCGGACGGCGAACCCGCCGCCGCCCCGGAGCCCGCCGTCACCGGTCTCTGGCCCGCCGCGAAGCGGCGGCTGCTGCGCCGCTGACGAGAAAAGCCGTACCGCATGGCCGCGCGACCGCGTGTGCCGGATGCCGCGTGTGCCGGATGCCGCACGTGCCGAATGGAGGAGAGCAGGGAATGGGACGCAAGGTCCACCTCGTGGGGAGCTTCCCTCCGGAGATCACACGGCAGGAGCCGCAGGCGGCCTGGGACTGGGTACGGCAGCAGGTGGGCGCCGGCACGGAGCTGACGGCCCGGCCGTTCGACGGCGACCCCGACTGGCTCGTCGGCTATCTGCGCGGCCTCGGCGCCACCGGCGCCGTACGCGCCATACGCGGCGGTGACTTCTCCGGCTACGACGCCGTCCCCATCTACCGGCCGACCGGCGGCGAACCGCCCGGCACCGACGCGCTGCGCGACGCCGACCGCGTCCGGCGGGCCCGCGAACTCATCGCGGGTCACCGGGACACGGACGCGGGCGGCCTGCCCGTACAGCTCTCCCGGCCCAGCCCGCTGGACGTCGGCCTGCTGAGCCTGGTGGGACTGCCTTCGTGGCGGCACGCGCTGCGCACGGCGCGCGGCACCGTACTGCTGGCCACCCAGCTGGACACCCTGAACCGCACGGCCCAGAGCGAGATCTCGGACGCGGCGCGGCTCGCCGCGGAACTCGACGTGCCAGTCGTCTGGCAGCTCGAGACCCCCGCCGTGCTGTACGCGCTGAACCTCGTGCCGCGCGCCTTGCGCCCGGCCACCGCGCGTGCGCTCGCCCGGCAGGTCGCCGGCGCGCTCGCGATGATCCCGCCCGGTGCCGCCGTACTCCACCTCTGCTATGGCGGCCTGGGCCGCACCGAACTCATCGCGCCGAGCAGCACCCGGCCCGCCGTGCTGTTCCTCAACGCCCTCGCCGGACGCCTGCGGCGGCAGGGCGGGGCGCTGCCGCCGGTGCACATCCCCTTCGCGTACGGGGCGCAGCCGCCGCCGGGGGAGGAGCGCCACTACGCGCCGCTGGCCCGGCTCGACTCCGGCTGGCGGCTGATCGCGGGCGTGGCGGACGAGAACGCCCCGGAGGCGTCGCGTACGGCCCTGGAGCTGGTGGAGCGGTACACCGGACGGCAGGCCGAGGCGGTGGCCACCGCGTGCGGGCTGGGCCGCCACAGCGTGACGGCGGCGGCGGAGGCGCTGGCGCTGCTGGCCGAACTGGCGGGCTCCGCCGGGGACTGAGCCTTCCGCGCCTGCCCGGCGCGCGGACACCGCGGCCGAACGGGCCGCGCCCCGCGGGGCGTTCGCATATCGGTGGCATATTCACGGATAGTCGCTTCCGGCCTCTGTTCACCCGTGCGACCCGGGTTTAGGCTCCTGTACCGGTCAGCTCGAACCCGACCGGAGGCATCCTGCATGGACGACATGAGATCGGTGTTCGCCGAGGTCGACGCGGTACGGCAGACACTGGGCGACCGCTCCTCGTTCCGCGACCCCGAGACCCTGCGGGAGCTGGCGCGGCAGATCGAGGGCACCACCGCGCTGCGCCGGCAGCCCATCGCCGAAACGTTCCTGGAGGACATCCGCTCGTACGAGCCGGGCAAGCGGCTCGACGCCGTGAAGGCGCACATCAACGGCCGCCGCGACGGCCACATCTTCTCCCTCTTCGACGCGAGCTACTTCCCGAAGCTCTCGCTGGACTACCTGGCCTACGAGGAACTGCCCGCCGACGCCCACCTCGTGGAGCGCTACGCCAGCCCCACCATGCCCGTCACCCTCACCGGCCATTCCGCGGGCTTCGGCTCCCGCGTCGTCGTGGCGCTCTTCCCCGAGAACCACATCGACGGCATCCAGCGGCCCGACGACCTCATCTTCTACTTCATCGACAAGTTCGTGGAGCGCCACAACCGCATCACCCGCCGGATGATCGGCGCCGTCATGGCGGAGGGCAGCTTCCCGCTCATCGAAGGCGCCTCCGACGAGCGCGTCCGGCAGGCGTCGTCCTGGTGGGTGCGGCTGCACGAATACCACCACCGGCAGGGCGACATGCCCATACCGGAGTTCCTCCCGGCGAAGAAGTACAAGCCGCTCGCCGGGCTCGAGGAACTGCGCGTCGACGTCTCTGCGATGCTCGCCCTCCTGCACGACGAACGGCTGCCGCGCGAGGAGGCCCGTACGGCCTACGAGTACGTGCTCGCCGAACGCCTCCTGCGGTACGCCGTGGAGGGCATTCCCCGGCCCAATTACGACGCCGTCGCCTCGCAGCTGCTCTTCGGATATCTGGAGCGGCACGAGGGAATACGGCTCCGCGGCGAAACCATCGAACTCACCCCGGAAATCCCCGCTGTACTCGCCGCGTTCCTGGACGAGATCCAGCGCATCGAGCGCCGTATCCACGAGGAGCCGGTCGAGGCCGTACGCAAACGGCTCCTCGAATTCACCAACACCTACACCGACTTCGACCCGGTGGCCCGCGACTACCGGTACCTCCCCTTCTTCGCCGACGTCAAGAAGAAACTGGGCGTCTAGTCTCTGGAGTGAATGCCCGTGACTGCAGTGACCCCCCTCTCCGCCGCCGCCCGCAGAGAACTGGACGAGCGGACCGACCGGGAGATAGACAGGGCACGGCTGCGCCGCGCCGACAACGGATTCTTCGGTGCCGCCCGGAACGCGGAGACGGTCTCCGCCGCGGCCGGCTACACCGTCGCCGTGTGGTGGCGGCAGATGACGAAGTCGTTCATGTTCACGACCCTCGCCGGGCTCGGCACCCTCGCCCGCGACTACGCCTCCCGCGACGCCGACCGCGAACTGCTGGGCGCCTTCCAGACCGTTTACCAGGTCATCGGCGACGACCTCGACAACGCCGCCCCCGAGTTCTCCGCCGTCGCACCCACGGGACCGGCCGGCATCCATTACGTCTGGTGGGACGACACCATCGTCGCGCCGCTCGCCGCGCACGTGCCCGAGCCCGACCGCGACGCCGCAGCGGCCGTGCCCGAGCCCATCCGCGCGCTCCTCGCCAACATGGACCGGCTGGCCGCCGACCCGCTGGGCGCCGCCGTGCAGCTGCGGGTCGTGGAGACCATCGCGCTCGACATCGCCGTCGGCTTCCGCCGCATGTACGGCAAGGTGCTCGTGGACGGCGAGCGGGTCTTCGGCAGCAACGACCAATTCGCCTGGATCGACGCGCACATCAAGGCCGAGACGGTGCACGCCGCGCAGGTCAGCGACGACGAGACCGGCATGACGGGCCTGGTCACGGACGAGGCGCAGGCGGCGGAGTTCGTACGCCTCGTCGAGGAGTACGCGCGGCACTGGTCCGCCGCGCTGGAGTGCTTCGCCGACTGCCTCACCGGCACCGGCACCGGCACCGGCCGCACCGGGGGCGCTTCCTCCGGCGAGACGGTCGCCGCCGCTCCCGCCGCCTCCTGACGGCGGCCGGGCTTTGGAGATCGAGGACCGGTACGGCCTCGCCGTCGCGCACATCGGTCCGGCGGAGCTCGGCGACGAGCCGTGGCTCCGTACGGACCGGCACGTGGACGTCGTACGGCTGCCGGACCCGCCCGCGGCGCTCTGGGACGAACTGGCCGCGCGCGGCTTCGTACGCAAGCCCGCGCTGCTGACCTGGGTGGCCGAACTCGGCCCGGACGAGGACACGTACCTCGCGGATCTGGACCGCACGGCGCGCAAGAGCGTGCGGCGCGCCCGCCGCCACGCGGCGGAGGCGGGCCTGCGCGAGGTGGTCGAGGACCCGGTCACACCCGCGGCCCTCGACCGCTTCCTGGCGCTCTACAAGGAGCGGGTGGCGGAGATGCGCTACGGCGTGCCGTTCGCGCTGGACTACCGGGACGCGGTGCTGCACGGGCCGCGTAAGTTCTTCGGCGTCTTCGCCTACGAGCACGGGGCCGGGAACGGCGGTCCGGACGGCGAACTCGTCGGCGGCACCCTCGTGCTGGAGTGCCCAGCGGCGGGTGCGCTGGTCCTCCGCTTCTCCGCGGTCAGCGAGCGGTGGCGCACATCGAGCCTCGCCCGCTCGCTCTACCTCGCCGCCATGCGGGAGGGCCGCGAGCGCGGGTACGAGCGGGCGACGCTCGGCAACGAGCCCAACCTGCTGGGCCATCTCACCCGGCCCGGACTGCTCCGCTTCAAGGCCGGACTGGGCTTCCGCGCCGTGCCCTCGCACGAGTTCGGCGATCCGCACCCCGGTGACGAGGCGGACCTCGTGCTGCGCCTCGACGCGCTCAGCGACCCGGCGCTGATCCTCGGCTACGCCGGGGGCGACCCCGCCGCGCCCGGACGGCTCGCGGGCCGGCTGATCTCCCGTACGGCCGTCGACCCCGCCCCGTACGCGGCGCCGTTCCTGGAGTCGGTCACCGTCCAGGCGCCCGCGCTCACCGGCACGGGCGGCGGCGGGCCCGCGGAAGGCGGCGTGCTCACGACACCGGCGTGACCGGCAGCACCACCCGGTCCGCGTCGCCGCCCAGCAGCGACTCCCGTACGAGTGCGGTGATCTCGTGCGGGCTGCCCGCCTCCACGGCGCTCGCCGCGTCCAGCCGCGCCAGCTGCTCACCGGTCAGCGTCACGTCCAGCGCGGCCAGGCAGTCCGCCAGCTGCGCCTCGCTGCGCGGCCCGATGATCGGCACGTACGCGGTGCAGGCGCGGGCCGCGCGGGCGCGCAGCCAGGCGAGGGCGATACGGGTGGGCGGCACGCCGTACTCCTCGGCGACGGCGAGGACGGCGGTCACGATGCCGGCGATGCGGTCGGTGTCGTTCCGCGGGTGCCGCCGGTTCTCGTCGCTCACCCAGCCCGCCTCCGTACGGCGGTACTTGCCGGTCAGCAGGCCGCCGCCGAGCGGTGACCAGAGGGCGGCACCGAGGCCGAGGGCGTCGGCCATGGGCAGCAGCTCGCGTTCGGCGGTGCGGTTGACGAGGTTGTGCTCGGTTTGGACGCCGATCAGCGGTGCCCAGCCGCGCAGTTCGGCCATGGTGACGGCGCGGGAGACGCGCCAGGCGGGGAAGTTGGACAGGCCCGCGTGCAGGATCTTGCCGCTGCGCACCAGGTGGTCGAGGCCGGTGAGGATCTCCTCGGTGGGGGTGAGCTCGTCGGGGAAGTGCGCCCAGTACAGGTCGATGTAGTCCGTGCCGAGACGCCGCAGGCTGTCCTCGACGGACCGGATCATGTTCTTCCGGCTGTTTCCG
Organism: Streptomyces armeniacus; assembly: GCF_003355155.1. Lineage (NCBI taxonomy): Bacteria > Bacillati > Actinomycetota > Actinomycetes > Kitasatosporales > Streptomycetaceae > Streptomyces > Streptomyces armeniacus. The sequence continues at coordinate 907,805 of NZ_CP031320.1, forward strand.
GTGTCGGAGACGCCGGGCCGCGTGGAGGCGCTGTTCGTGTACTTCGTGGACAGCACGAAGTGGTCCCGGTCGGCCGCGACGAACTCGCCCACCAGCCGTTCCGCCTCGCCGAACTGGGCGCTGTCGGCGGTGTCCACGAAGTTCCCGCCGGCCTCCGCGAACCGGTCGAAGACCTTGCGGGCCTCGGCGCGCGCGGCGCCGTCGCCGCGCCTGCCCCACAGCAGCCGCGCCGCGTCAGGGCTGGAGCCGGTGCCCGTACCGAAGTTGGAGGTGCCGAGCGCGAACTCGGACACGCGCAGTCCGGTGCGCCGACCGAAGGCCGTGTACCGCATGGTTCTCCCCGCTGCCTGTTCCGTACGTCCCGAGGTGCCGGTCTGCCGTGGGGCCGCCGCGCTCAGCCCGCCCGCGCGGCCTCCGTCTTCTCCTCCACCCAGTCGAACACGCCGTCCAGCACCTGCCGGTGCTGGTCGCGGCCGAGGATGCTGAGGAACCCGGGCACCTCGTTGACCTCGAGGATCAGATAGCCGCCCGCGTGCGGCAGGATGTCCAGGCCCGCCAGGGTCAGGCCGATGGCGCGGGTGGCGCGTACGGCCAGGTCCACCAGCTCGGCGGGCGCGTCGAGCCACTCGAACGTGGCGCCCTCCAGCGTCTTGCAGCGCCAGGCGCCCGGCCGGGGCAGCTTGAGGATGTTGATCGGGGTGGCGTCGCCCGCGACGGTGATGCGGTACTCGCCGCCCGACGTCGGGTAGTACGGCTGGCACAGCAGCCGCGGGGTGCGGCTCAGCAGGTCCTCGGCGACGGCCTTCTCCGCCGCGAAGTCCGCGATGCGCTCCACGTCGGCGCCGCCGAAGCCGTGCGACGGCTTGATGATCACCGTGCCCCACTCGGCGCACGCCGCCTCCACCTCGGGCAGCGAGGAGACGGAGCGGACCGGGGGAGTGGGCAGCCCGGCCTGGCTCAGCCGCTGCGCCGTGAGGAACTTGCTGCTCGCCGTCTGCCAGGCGTCGGCGGGCGAGAAGACCTGGACGCCGGGGATGCCGCTGAGCATCCGCATGCGCTCCATGCGTTCCTGCCCGTCCGGCCCGAAGACGCGGGAGCGGTTGATGAACGCGTCGAAAGACGCGGCCCGTTCGCCTTTCAACAGAACCTCGGGGCCGTCCGGGCCCGGCTGGTACTCGACTTCGTCGAGCGTGGCGAAAGACATTTCGTGGCCGCGCTCCCGGCCGTGTTCCACCAGACTGAATCCGTCCGGGTCGATCCCGGAGTAGTCCCACCCGAGCAGACCGATCTTCAAGGCGCCTCCAGAGACGTTCTCGCACGCCGGGCGCGAACCGGACGCGAGGCGCAGCCTGGCTCTGCGGACCTCCGGATGTCAAGGGGTATGACAGCGCTATCAGTTGAGCTGTCATTAAGCTGCCAACTTCGCTATCACCGCGCTGTCCTGCGGCGTTCCGCGCGCCATCTCGGTGATTCCGGGCGCAGCCGCCCGAATTCATTTACGGCCACTACCGCGACCCTCCGTCGTCCTCTAGGCTCAGCCGCCCGGATTCGTGCTCAAGTACGAGAGGCTGCAGTGCGTATGTGGGAGACGCTGGTGAGGCCGGAGCCCGACCGGGCCGCCGAGTTCCGCGCCGGAGGCTGGTGGCGGAATTCAACATTCCTTGACGACCTGGCCGACGCCGTACGGGAACGCGGCGACCATCCGGCGGTTATCGCGTACGAGGGGCGGGAGTGCGTACGGACCCTCACGTACGCCGAACTGGACCGCCTCGTCACGCGTTTCGCCGCCGCCCTCGTCGAGCTCGGCGTCGGCCCCGGCGACGACGTCGCCGCCTACCTGCCCAACCGCTGGCAGCTCACCCCGCTCTATCTCGCCTGCCACCGCGTCGGCGCCGTCGTCACCCCGGTGATACCGATACTGGACGTGCGCGAGCTCGGGTACGTGCTGCGCACCGCCGGCGCCAAGGTCTGCGTGACCGTCGACCGGATCGGCGACACCGACTACGGCGCCCGGCTCGCCGAGGCCGCCCCCGACACGCTCGCCCACCGGCTGGTCATCGGGGACGCCGCCGCGAGCGGCGCGATCGACTTCGACGAGTTCTTCGTCGACACGCCCTGGGAGGAGCGGCACACCGTCGACCCGGAGGCCGCGCTCGGCCCCGACGACCCGGCGCTGCTGCTCTACACCTCCGGCACCACCGGCCGCATGAAGGGCGTGGTGCACAGCCAGAACACGCTGTACGCCTCTGTGCTGGCGGTCAGCGAGCCGCACCGGCTCACCGCCGAGGACGTCATCTCCATCCCCAACTTCCACACCCACATGGCCGGTCTGGCGTACGCCTGCTACATGCCGCTGCTGCTGCACGCCACCGACGTCGTGCAGGACGCCAACCAGGACATGGAGCTGCTGCTCGACATCATCGCCACCCACCGCGTCACCTGGGCGTACGCCTCGCCCGCCTACCTCGTGGACATGCTGGAGGTGCAGCGCAAGGAGCCGCGCGACACCTCCAGCGTGGGCCAGATCGTGTCCGGCTCCGCGCCGATCCAGCCGCGGCTCATCACCGAGATGCGCGAGGTCTTCGACCTCCCCGTGCGCGCCCTGTGGGGCATGACCGAGAACGGCGCCGTCACCGTCACCCGCGCCGACGACCCGGAGGGCTGGGCCGGGCAGAGCGACGGCCGGGCCGAGCCGTCCATGGAGATCCGCATCGACCGCGAACCGGGCGCCGAGGAGGGCCGCCTGCTGGTGCGCGGCGCGTCGCAGTGCCTCGGCTACCTCGGCCAGCGCGACGTGTACGAGGCGTGCCTGGACGAGGACGGCTGGTTCGACACCAGCGACCTGGCGCGCGACGACGGCCGCGGCGGCATCCGTATCACCGGGCGCACGGCCGACCAGATCACCCGCGCCAGCGGCATGAAGGTGTCCACGCTGTACGTCGAGTCCGTGCTGACCCGCCACCCCGGCGTACGGGAGGTCGCCCTCGTCGGCTACCCGGACCCGCGCGTCCCCAGCGCCGAGCTCGTCTGCGCCGTCGTCGTCGCCGAGGGCGAACCGCCCACCCTGGAGGAGCTGCGCCGGCACCTCGCGGAGGAGAAGATGGCGGAGGTCCTCTGGCCGGACCGGCTGCAGTTCATGTGGCAGTTGCCCAAGAACTCGCTGGGCAAGGTGCTGCGGCAGCCGCTGCGCGAGCGTCTCGAGACCGAGTACGCCGAGGGCGCGCCGCACACATGACAGCTTCGCAGCCCGCGGTGGGCGCCGCGGAGCAGGGGGACGGGAGACGGCGGCGCTCCGTGGCGCTCGCCGTGCTCTCCGCAGCCCAGCTGATGTTCCTGCTGGACGCGACCATCGTGAACGTGGCGCTGCCCAGCATCCAGCGCTCCCTTGAGCTGTCCGGCTCGGACCTGGAGTGGGTCGTCGCGTCGTACTCGATCGCGTTCGGCGGGCTGCTGATGCTCGGCGGCCGGCTCGGCGACCTCCTCGGCCGGCGCCGCGTATTCCTCGGCGGGCTGCTGCTGTTCACCGTCGCGTCGCTGCTCGGCGGCTTCGCGCAGGAGTCCTGGCTGCTCGTCGTCTGCCGTACGGCCCAGGGCGTGGGCGCCGCGGCGGCGTCACCGGCGGCGCTGTCCCTGATCACCGTCACCTTCCCGGAGGGGCCGCAGCGCGAGAGGGCCGTCGGCTGGTACACGGCGGTCGCCACCGCGGGCGGCGGCGTCGGGCTGCTCGCGGGCGGGCTCATCACGGCGTACGTGTCCTGGCGCTGGGTGATGTTCGTCAACGTGCCGCTCGGCGCCCTGCTGCTCGCCGCCACGCCCCGCGTGCTGCCCGAAACCCCGCGCAAGCGCGGCGCGTTCGACACCGCCGGCGCCCTCACCGGCACCCTGGCCGCGCTGCTGCTCGTCTACGGGCTCATCAACGGCTCCGGCGAGGACGGCAGCTGGACCTCGCCCACCGTCCTCGGCAGCCTCGGCGGCGCGGCGGTGCTGGTGCCCGCGTTCGTCGTCGTCGAACGGCGCAGCGCCCAGCCGCTGGTCCCGCTGCGGCTGTTCGCCCACCGGGCGCGCTTCGGCACGTACGCGGTGCTGGCGCTGATCAGCACCGCCATGTTCGGCATCTTCTTCTTCCTTACGCTGTTCCTGCAGCGCGTCTGGGAGTACAGCGCCCTGGACACCGCGCTCGTGTACATCCCGCTGACCTGCCTGCTCGTCGTCGGCGCCAAGGTCGCCGCGCCGCTCGCCGCCGCCGTCGGCGCCCGGCGGCTCGTCTGCGCCGGACTGCTGGTCGCCGCCGCCGGGATGCTGTGGCTCGCCGGCATCGGCGACGCGGACGGCTGGGCCACCGGCATGCTCGTGCCGAGCGTCCTGATCTACACCGGACTCGGCGTCACCGGCGTGCCGTTGACACTGGCCGCGCTGGCCGACGTACGTGACGAGGACTCCGGCGCCGCCTCCGGCCTGTTCAGCATGGCCCGCCAGATCGGCGGCGCCACCGGGCTCGCCGTCCTCGGCACCGTCGTCTGGTCCTCCGTGCACTCGGCGGACCACACCGGCGGCGCGGAGACCGCCCTGGCCGACGGCATCGGGCGCGGCCTGGTCGCCGCCGCCGCGGTCACGCTCCTCGCGCTGCTCATCGCGGCCGCCACCATGCCCGGAAGACGGGCCGCGGCGGCGTCCGCGGCAGTCGCCGCGCCGACCGCCGGGAAACGGTGAGCGCATGAACCGGACGGGGGAAACGGGGGAGTTCCTGATCGTCGGCGGCGGCATCGCCGGCGCGTCGGCGGGCTGGCACCTCGCGCGCGCCGGACACCGGGTGACCCTGCTGGAGGCCGAGCGGACCCCGGGCGTCCACTCCACCGGGCGTTCGTCCGCGCTGTTCAGCGAGTACTTCGGCAACACCGCCGTACGCGCCCTCACCCGCGCCTCCCGCGACTTCTACGCCGCACCGCCCCCCGGCTTCACCGACGTCGCGCTGCTCGCCCCGCGCGGCGTGCTGGCGCTCGAAACCCCCGGCACCGAGGCCGGGTTCGAGGAGGCAAGGGAGTCCGGCGCGGACGCGCCGGAGCCCGCCGTCGAGGTGGACGCCGTACGGGCGCTGGAGCTGTGCCCCGCGCTGCGCCCGGACGCGTTCCGCCGCGCGCTGTACAAACCGGGCGCCCGCGACATCGACGTAGACGCCGCGCACCAGGGCTTCCTGCGCGGCCTGCGCGCCGCCGGCGGCACGGTCGTCACCGGCGCCCGCGTCGTCGCGCTGGCACGGCGCGGCGGCCGCTGGCACGCGACGACGGCGGGGCCCGGTCCCGCCCGCCGTGAAGGGCCGGAGGCCGCCCGTGAGTTCACCGCCGAGGCCGTCGTGAACGCCGCCGGTGCCTGGGCCGACCAGGTCGCCGGGCTCGCCGGCGCCCGCCCCGCCGGGCTGGTGCCACGCCGCCGTACGGCCGTGCTCGCCGCCGTACCCCCGCCGGGGAACGGGCAGGCGCACGGGCCCGGCACCGGCCACCGGCCCGGCTACGCCGCCGCCGACGTGGCGCGCTGGCCCATGGTCACCGATGTCGCCGACACCTTCTACGCCAAGCCCGAGTCCGGCGCGCTGCTGCTCTCCCCGGCGGACGCCACCCCGGTGCCGCCCGGCGACGTACGCCCCGACGACCTCGACGTGGCCCTCGCCGTCGAGCGCTTCGAGGCCGTCACCACCCTGAAGTTCCACGGGCTCCGCGCCCGCTGGGCCGGGCTGCGCACGTCGCCTCCCGACGACACACCCGTCATCGGCCCCGACCCCGGCGTGCCCGGCTTCAGCTGGCTCGCCGGGCTCGGCGGCTACGGCATCCAGACCGCACCGGCGGCCGGCGCACTCCTCGCCGTCCTCGTCACCGGGGGCGAACCGCCCCCCGCACTGACCGCGTTGGCACCGCGCACACCCCTGCCCGGCGCCGCGGAACTCCCGCCTCACTGCCCCACCCAGACACCAGTGGAGAGTTCGGAGATATGTCGGAAGCGACCTGGCAGTTCGCCGGCAGCCGAGTCGACCACGGCCCGTACCGGCCGGTGGCCGCCCTCATCGAGGAGCAGACGGACCTGACCCCGGACCGGCCCGCCCTGACCTACCGGGGCGAGCGCGGCGAAGCCGGGACGACCCTGACGTACGCCGAGTTCGACGCCCTCGCCAACGGGCTGGCCGCCGAGCTGACGGCCGCCGGCGTCGGACCCGGCGCCGTCGTGCCCATCGTGGCCGGCAACAGCGTCGAACTCCCGCTGTGCATGGTCGCGCTGATGAAGGCCGGCGCGGTCTTCACCCTCTGCGACCCGGCCTGGCCCGAGGAGCGGCTGCGCTCCGTGCTGGCCGCCGCGCCGCTCGTCCTCACCACACACCCGCTGCTGTGCACGGACCGCCCGGCGCTGGTCGTGTCGGCGGCCGCGGTCGGGCCGAGCACCGTACGGCCCGGCCTGCACCCGGGCCCGTACGACCCGGTGTACGGCGTGTTCACCTCCGGCAGCACCGGCGCGCCCAAGTGCGCGGTCAACGTGCACGGTGGGCTGACCAACCGGTTCCGGTTCATGTCGCGCTACTTCGGCGCCACCGGCGACGAGGTCGTCCTGCAGAACAGCCGGCACACCTTCGACTCCGCGATCTGGCAGCTGCTCTGGCCGCTCACCACCGGCGGCCGCACGATCGTCCCCGAACAGGGCGAGTTCCTGGACCTGGAACGCACGGTGGCGGCCATCGACCGCCATCAGGTCACTGTCACCGACTTCGTGCCCGCCATCCTCGGCATGCTCGTCGCGCTGCTCGAGGCCGAGCCCTCGGCCGTGGACAAGGTGCGTTCGCTGCGGCACCTCGTCGTCGGCGGCGAGGAGATCATCCCGCACGCCGTGCACCGGCTCCGCGCGATGCTGCCGGGGCTGGAGATCACCAACGGCTACGGCCCCTCCGAGACCGCCATCGGCATGGTCTTCCACCGCATCACCGGCGCCGAGGGCGACCACATCCCGCTGGGGCGCCCGATCGACAACTGCTACGCCGTCATCGCCGACGACGGCCTCCGCCCGCTCCCCGCGGGCTCGGTCGGCGAGATCCTCGTCGGCGGCGCCTGCGTCGGCGCCGGCTACCTCGGCGACCCGGAGCGCACCGCCGAGGTCTTCGTGCCCAACCCCGTGCCCGGGGTCCCCGGCGAACGGTTGTACCGCACCGGCGATCTCGGCTGGTACGACGCGGACGGGCTGCTCCGCTTCTCCGGCCGCCGCGACCGGCAGGCGAAGGTGGACGGCGTACGGATAGAGCTCGCCGAGATCGAGACCACCGCCGAGAGCTGCGCGGGCGTGATGCAGGCCAAGGCGATGACGCTGCGGCGCGGCGGGCGTACACGGCTCGTCCTCGCCGCCGCGGCCGAAGCCGCGGAACACGGCCTGACGCCCGCCGCGCTCCGCGCCCATCTGGCGTCCGTGCTGCCGCGCATCCAGGTGCCGTGGCTGTGCTTCGTGTTCGAGACGCTGCCGCTGTCCGACAACGGCAAGGTCGACCTGCGCGAACTCCACCGCATCGTCGAGGAGAAGCTGGAGTCGGACGCGGCCAGACCACCGACCGGGCCTCCGGCGGACGGCTCACCCGCCGAACGCATCGCCCACGCCATGGGCGCCGTCCTCGACGTGCCCGGCTTCGGCACCGGCGACGACTTCCTGGCCGGCGGCGGCGACTCGCTGGCCGCCGTCGCCGCGGCCATACGGATCGGCAGGGCCACTGGCGTCAGCGTCGGCATGTCCGACCTGTACCGGCACCGTACGCCCGAGGCGCTCGCCGCCGCGCTCCGCGACCGGCCCGCCGCCGGGCAGGAGCGGGGCGGCGCGCCGGCCGCGGAGGACCAGCTCGCCCTGCTGGAACGGGACGCGGTGCTGCCCGCGGACCTGGCGGCGCTCGCGGCGGCGGCCCGTACGGCGGACGACGGCCCGCCGCCGTACGGCACCCAGTCGTACGGCACACAGCCGTACGGCCCGCACGGCGCTCCGGCGTACGGCATGCCCCGCACCGTGCTCGTCACCGGCGCCACCGGCTTCGTCGGCGCCCGCACCGTGCACCGTCTGCTGTCCGCCACCGCCACGCGCGTCGTCTGCCTCGTCCGCGCCCGCGACGACGCCCACGCCCGGCACCGTCTCCTGCGGACCCTCCGCGAGCAGGGCCTGTGGCACGAGGACTGGGCCGAGCGCCTGGAGGCCGTCAGCGGCGACGTCGGCGAACGGGACTTCGGCTGGCGGCGGCCCGTCTGGGAGGCGTACGCCAAGTCCTGCGACGCCGTCCTGCACATCGGCGCCCTCGTCAACTTCCTCCTCGGCTACGCCGCACACCGCCGCGCCAACGTCCTGGGCACCGCCGAGGTGCTGCGCTTCGCGCTGTCCGTACGGCCCAAGCACCTGCACCACGTCTCGACCCTCGGCGTCCTCGACCGGCACGCGGAGCACTCCGGGCAGCGGCTCGGCGAGGACGCCGACCTGGCCGCGGCGACCCTCCCGGCCAGCGGCTACAGCCGCTCCAAGTGGGCCGCGGAACGGCTCCTCACCGCCGCCCGGCAGCTCGGCGCACCCGTCACCGTCTACCGTCTCGGCGAGATGATGCCCGCCGCCGACAACGGCCTGCCCAACCCGAAGGCGCTGACGCACCTGCTGCTGTCCTCGTTCGTACGGCTCGGCGTACGCCCCGACGTGCCCATGCACTCGGACTGGACGCCGGTGGACGAGACGGCGGCACGCCTCGTCGCCGGGCTCGGAGAGCCGCCGACCGGCGCCGTCTACCACGTCTTCCGGCCCGGCAGCGTCGACTTCGCGGACGTCGACCTGGGCGGCGGCCCTCGCCGCGTGCCCAGCGACGACTTCCTGGCCGCGCTCCGGCACGGCGCCGACAGCGACACCGACCCCTCGGCCGCCGTACTGCAGGCCCTGCTGGCCGCGCTGCCCGCCACCGGGCCCGGCGGCACCCCCGACCTGCGGCGGCTGCTGGCCGACAATCCGGCGCTGTTCACGCGCCGTTGCTGCGCGGCGCTCGACACGCGGCACGGCGTACGCGAGAGACCCCTGGCGGCGGCCCTGGCCGCGTACCGGGGGACACTCACCGGCAGCACATCCCGTACGGCCCGTGCCGCCCGTACGGAGCGCACCACCCGCACACCACCCCGCGACCCCGCACACCGCAACTGACACCGGAAAGACGAGGAAGACGACGTGCACTACCGAACGATGGGCCGGCTCGGCTGGCAGGTCAGCGAGATCGGCTACGGCATGTGGGGCATCGGCGGCGGACCCGGCGGCTTCACCGGCTGGGACTACGGCACCGCCCCCGAATGCCTGGACCTTGCCGTCGAGGAGGGCTGCACGTTCTTCGACACCGCCTGGGTCTACGGCCGCGGCGTCAGCGAACGCATGCTCGGCGACCTCCTCCGGCGCCACCCCGGCAAGCGGCTCCGCGTCGCCACCAAGGTGCCGCCGCTGAACCGCGAGTGGCCCCCCGGCCCGAACGACACCCTCGACGACGTCTACCCGCCCGGCCACATACGGGAGTACGTCCAGCGCAGCCTGGAGAACCTCGGAGTGGAACGGATGGACCTGCTCCAGTTCCATGTGTGGGAGGACCGCTGGGCCGACGACCCGCGCTGGCAGCGCGCCGTCGAGGACCTCAAATCCGACGGGATCATCGACGGCTTCGGCATCAGCGTCAACCGCTGGGAGCCCGCCAACTGCCTGCGCGCCCTCGACACCGGCCTCGTCGACGTCGTCCAGGTCATCTACAACATCTTCGACCAGGCCCCCGAGGACGAGCTGTTCGAACGGGCCCGGCAGGACGACATCGCCATCATCGCCCGCGTCCCCTTCGACGAGGGCGGCCTCACCGGCAAGCTCACCCGCGACACCGTCTTCCCCGAAGACGACTGGCGCGCCGTCTACTTCGGCCCCGAGAACCTCGGCCCCACCGTCGACCGCGCCGAGGCCCTGCGGAAGGCGCTCCCCGAGGAGCTGTCCCTGCCCGAGGCGTCGCTGCGGTTCATCCTCCACCACCCCGCCGTGTCCACCGTGATCCCCGGCATGCGCAGGCCCGAGCACGTACGCGCCAACCTCGCCGTGTCCGACGGGCGGCCGCTCGACCCGGACCTGCTCCGCGAGCTGCGCGTACACCGCTGGGACCGCCGGCCCACGGCCTGGTCGATGTGACGGGGCCGCAGTGACCGTCATCGCCATGTGGGCGCACCCGCGCTCGGTCTCGACCGCCTTCCTGCGGATGATGATCGAGCGCGGGGACATCACGGTCGTCCACGAGCCGCTGGTGCTGCTCACCGACCACGGCGAGGTCACCGTGCCGGGTGCGGACGGAGGCACCGCCACCGTCCGCACCCCCGGCGCGCTCCTCGCCCACCTCGCCGAACTCGGCACCGCCGGGCCGGTGTTCTTCAAGGACACCCTCGAGTACCACTACACGCACCTCTTCGAGCACCCGGAGCAGATCGCGGGCTTCACGCACACCTTCATCGTCCGCGACCCCGCCCGCGCCATCGCCTCCCACCACGCGGTGAAGCCCGGGATGGAGTGCCGCGAGGCGGGCTACGAGCACCAGTGGGCGCTGTACGAACTCGCCTGGCGCGCCACGGGCGTACGCCCCCTCGTCCTCGCCGCGGAACGGCTGCTCGCCGACCCCGCCGGCCAGGTCGGGACGTACTGCGCGCGGGTCGGCCTCCCGTACCTCCCGGACGCCCTCAGCTGGCAGCCGGGGGAGCGGCCCGAGTGGCGCACGAACCGGCCCTGGCACCTGGACGCCAGCGCCAGCTCGGCGTTCCACGCGCCGGAGCGCGAGTACGAGGTGACCGTCCACAACGACGAGCGGCTGCGCCGCATCTACGAGCACCACCTGCCGTACTACGAGCGGCTGGTGGAGCACGCCATCTGACACGTCCGACAGGTCCGTCAGGCCAGACAGGGGAGCCCGCCCATGACCGCCACCGCCACCGGCACCGCCGCTGGAACCGGCACCACAACCGGCACCGGAACCGTTCCCACCCAGGGCGAACGCTTCGCCGCGGCCTTCCGGGAGGACCCGGAGAAGGCCGAGGTGCACTTCGACTTCACGCTCACCGACGCCTTCCAGGCGGGCAAGGACCGGCCGCGGCTGACCGCACGCAACCTGTTCAAGAAGCGGCTCGCCGAGGGCGACACCGTGCACGGCTGGTCGGAGACCCGTCCGCCCGGCTCCTCCGGCCTCCCCGCCTCCGGCCTGCGCGAGGACGCGTACCGCTTCGGCACGGCCGCCCACCACGTACGGCCCATCACCGCCTGGGTGCAGATACCCGCTGAACTCGCCGGCCACGAGGACGCCCTGGCCGCCTTCATCGACCACCGCCTGATGGTCCGCCTCGGCACCGCCGAGAACCGCGCCCTGACCCACGACGTGACCGGCCACCCGGACGTGGCGCGGCTCCCGTACACCGGCGGCTCGTACGTCGAGGGGGTGCTGGCCGCGTTCGACGAGATCGAGCAGTCCGGCGGCACGGGCCACGCGATGATGGTCAACCCCCGCGACTACTACCGCGAACTGGTCGGCGCGGGCAGCCTGCTGGGCGACCTCGCCCGCGAGCAGGTGATGATCTGCCGCCACCGCCAGGTGGCACCCGGCTGCGCGCTGGTCGGCGACTTCGCGATGGCGGCCCGCCTGCTGGACGGCGCGCACTCGGTCATCCGCGTCGCCGAGCCCCCGCCGGGCACGTTCGACACCCCGGGCACGGCGGTCTCCGCGACGGTCCACGAGTCGGTCGCGGTCCACCTTCCGACCCACTTCTTCCACGTGGTGCCGGCCTGATGTGAGCGGGGCCGGGGTGGCCGCTTCACCCCGGCGCCCGACCCCCCCCGTTATGTTTTCTGCGGTCCTGCAAGAGGGCCGCTGGCCTCCGGGCCTGGCATGGCTGTTCCCCCCTGTCGAACCGATGACCTGGGGGGTGGTGCCACCGGGCCCGAGAGGCGCCGTTGGAGCGGGACCGGCGGTGGCTGCGCTGCGCGGACGGCGCCGCGCTCAGCTCGGTGACGGTGGCCCCCGCCGGACATACCGTCACGCCCCTGCGCCCCCTGGACCTGCGCGCGCCGCGCCACCCGGACCACGGCACACAGGGCCTGCCGGTCAACCGCACCGCCGCGCAGGCCCGCGTCTCCGCCACTGCCGTACGCGACTGGCGGCTCGACGTGACCGGGCCGCGCCCGCGCGGTCCAGGAGGTCCCGTACGCGGACGCCTTCCCAGCGCGCCGACGCGCTCCACCCCTCGACGCACGCGATCGGCAACTCCTCCGTGTGCTGCGGCAGTCGGGCCAGCTCGGGAAGCGCCAGCGCGTACGGGCGCGGCCCGGTCACGTCGAGCCGCCAGTCGCGTACGGCAGTGGCGGAGACGCGGGCCTGCGCGGCGGTGCGGTTGACCGGCAGGCCCTGTGTGCCGTGGTCCGGGTGGCGCGGCGCGAGCAGGTCCAGGGGGCGCAGGGGCGTGAAGGTCTGTCCGGCGGTGACCACCGTCACCGCGCCGACTGCGGCGCCGACCCCGAGGAGCAGCGACCGCCGGTCCCGCGCGTCGGACTCGTCCCTCGGGTCCGTCGGGTCCGTCGCGTCCTTCGTGTTCGTCGCGTCCTTCGTGTTCGCCCCGTCCTTCCGCATGTCCGGCGGGCGTTCCCGCCAGTGCGCGGCGATCAGCGGCGCCTTGACCGCCAGATGCAGCAGCAGCGCACCCATCAGCACCCAGGCCAGCGCCCAGTGCACCTGCCGGAAGGAGAACGGCCACGGATACCACTGCGCGGTGTTCAGCAGCCCCAGGAACAGCTGCAGCAGTCCGGAGGACACCAGCAGCGCCACCGACAGCCGCTCCAGTGCGTGCCGTACCCCGCGCACCGGCGGCGTCACGAACAGCCGCGGATACACCGTCCAGAGCTTGGCCAGCAGCAGCGGCACCGCCGCGATGCCGCTGGCCACGTGCAGCCCCTGGCTGAACCGGTAGCCCCACACCGGCCGGGTCGGCAGCCGGTCCGCGAGGACGCCCGGCGGCTCCTGCAGGACGTGGCTGACCACCCCGGTGACGAAGCACACGAGCACCGCGGCGCCCAGCCAGCGGCCGACGGCCGTGGCCGTACGGGGGTCGTGCAGCCGTCCGCGGAACCGGGGCGGCAGCACCCCGCGGAGCCGGGGCGGCACCTCGGGGAGCCGGGGCGGTGAGAGGCGTTTCATGCCTCCATCCCACCGCGCGCCGGCCCCGGATCCGAGGGTTCACGTGCTTACGAATCGCGGACGTCGGCCCTTGCGAGGCAGCTGTCAGGACCGTACGGCGCCCGCGAAGCGCAGCAGGTCACCGATGGTGAACTGGCCGTACGCGTCCGACAGCGTCGGCTTCCACTGCGGGAACGCGTACCGGTACGAGGACGGGTCGGCGTCCAGGAGCCCGATGAGCACCTCCGCCACCATGCGGCTGCCGACCGGCCCGAGGTGCAGACCGCCGGAGCGGACCTCGGCCTCCTTCAGCACGTAGTACCAGAGGTAGACGGGGCCCGTGGTGCCGAGTTCCCGGTCGCTCAGCACCGCCTCCCCGGTCTTGCGCGCGACGTCCTGGCCGGACGGCAGCCCGAGGGTCTCGCTGCGCAGCAGGTTGCGCACGACCAGTGAGGCCACCGGCCGCGCGAGCGCGCCCTCCTTCGACCCGGGGACGGCGCTCACCGGCAGGTCGAGGAGCTGGGTGTTGAGGCTCGCGATGATCCGCCGCGCGCACTGCGGCTCCGTGCCCGCGCCGACCGGGAAGAAGCGCGCCCAGTCGACGGCGTGCTCCGGCAGGACGGGCCCGCCGCGCAGGTCCGTACGCGGCATGGCGGGCGCCTCCGGGTCGTCCGGGAAGATCTTCCCGACGAACGTGTCGTTGACGCGGTAGTCGGAACGGACCGTCGGGTGGCCGAAGCGGAACGCCGCCGCCGCGAACTCCACCGGGATGAACGGGGAGTCGCCCGGCACGAAGAACTGCGGGCCGTTCTTCTCCACGTCCCGCACCACCTCCGGGTCGGCGACCCGCATCAGGAAGTCGTGCACCACCAGCCACTGGTAGTGCCAGCGGACGAGCCGCTGGGCGCTGGAGAACACGGTGTTGTAGTAGTTCTCCACGTCCAGCAGCTGGTCGAGGGGCACGCCCGGCTGGCTGGTGGGCGGCTCGTCCGGCGGCTTCGGCGGCAGGTGCTGCCCGTACACGTCGGTGATCCGCCCGGAGCGCAGCGCGTCGACGACCTCGTTGTGGAACTTGATCATCGCGAGGTGGAGCTGCGCCAGCAGCATGTTCTCGTCGTTGCGCGGATCGCCGATCAGCGCGACCTGCTGCGACGTACGGCCGAGGTCGACGCCGTCGCGGGACAGGGTCAGCTTCGTCTCGTGCGAGTCCGGCGCGTACAGGTGCGGGCTGACCGTCGGCCCGGAGCCGTAGACGGTGTCCATGTCCAGGCGCGGCGTACGGAAGTCGGTGAGCTCGGACGGCTCGTCGGTGCGGCCGAGCTGCGACATGACGTCGAGCGTCAGATCGTGGTCGATGAACTGGCCGAAATAGGTGAAGCCTGCGGCGAGTTTCGGATTCTCCTGTTCCGGAGTGGTGGCGCCGCCGTCCATTGTCCCGCCGGGAAGGCCGAATTCTTTCGCCGTCTCGAGGCCGGTGGGGCGGCGTGCGGGCAGATTCGGGAACATCCGGCCGAAGCTGCCGCTGACGGTGTTTCCCGCCGCGGAGTGGAGCGCGCGGGACGAGGAGCCGTGCAGGGAAGTCATGATCGCCCTCCTGACGAATCATGGAAAAAGAAAAGGGCGCCGCTCAGCCCCGCTCGCCGGAAAAAGAAGGCATGCGGAAGCGGGGGAGCGCGCGGAAGCCCGCCGTTGCCCGGGCCGGGCAGGGGAGGTCCCGGTTCCGGCGGCGGGCGGAGGCGCGTCCCGGTGGAACGCGGATGCGGTGCCGTCAGACGGCCGGTCGCGCCGTCACTCGTGACGAACGGTCATGGGAATACCCCCTCAGTGCACGTCCCCCGTAAGCGCGGCCGGACCGAGTCGACAGCCGCGCTTCTGACGTTCGCGAGTCTAGCAATCCGGCCGACGCGGAGAGCGGCACGAGAGCGGACTCCGGAATTCCTGGGGAATTTCCAGCCATGGGAAGGGGTCAGTGCCCGCGGATGAAATGGCAGAGAGCATTCCGGTCCCATTCCGGTCCCATTCCCGAACGGGCCGGCGCGCTCACCAGCCCGTGACGACCAGGTGGTTGACCGTCAGCGCGACGACGGCCTGCGCCGACAGCCAGTACCGCCAGCTCCGTTCCGGCAGTAGCGCCGCCGCCGGCAGCAGCCACAGCGTGAACGGCAGCCAGATCCGTTCCGTCTCCGCCTTGCTCATCCCGGACAGGTCCGCGGCCAGCACGGCGCACGCCGCCCCCGCCACCAGCAGGGCCAGCGCCCCGGCCCCGTGCGCCGGGGCGCGCCGCAGCCCGCGCACGGCGCCGGGCAGCGCCACTCCCGCGTGCCGCAGCGCCGCCACCGTGGCGACGCCGACGACGGCGACGTTGGCGGCCGGATTGGCCCACAGGAAGTAGCCGTACGGGCGGACGCCGGCCGCGCCGTCGTAGTAGCGCCCGACGAGCGTGGAGTAGCCGTCGTACCACCAGAATCCGGCCGCCGTGAACGCCACCACCCACGGCACGATGCCCAGCAGCACGTACGGCACCGGGCGCACCGTACGGGCGGCGGCCAGCACGCCGAGGCACACCGGTGCCATCAGCAGCAGCCCGTACGACAGATAGCAGGCCAGTCCCAGCAGCAGCCCGGAGCCCAGCGCCGCCACCCTGGGGAAGCGCACCCGCCGCGTCGCCGCCAGCGCGAGCAGCGCCACCGCCCACGCGGTGACGCCGGTGAAGTAGCCGTCGGCGGAGACGCCCTGCCACACGGCCGCCGGCGCGAGCACAAGGAACGGCGCCGCACGCCGCGCCGTCTCCTCTCCGCACAGCGCCCGTACGGTCACCAGCACCGCCACGGCCGCGGTCGAGGCGATCGTGAGGCACCAGACGGCGGCCCACGCGCCGCCGTCCAGCCCGATCCGGTCGAGGCCCACGAACGTCAGCAGCGCGCCCGGCGGATGGCCCGCGACATGGGCCGGCCAGTGGTCCGGGCCGTACGGGATGTGGTCGGTGAACGTCCGCAGGGTGGCGCCGACATCGTGCACGTCACCGACCGACTGGAGGTACTCGTACTTCGTCGTCAGCCGCTCCGCCACACCCCGGTGCCAGCCGTCGATCAGCGCCAGCGACCACAGCCACGCCGTCGAACCGGCCCAGCCCGCCAGCAGCAGGCCGCGCCAGCGCAGCCGGCGCGCGAGCGGCGGCCCGTACGCCACCGTGAGCACGGCGACGGTGAGCGCCGCGGGCGTACCGGGGCCGACGTGGGGCAGCCAGTACGCGTACAGCGGCGGCCAGCGCAAGTGCAGTGAGCCGTCGGTGCTCTCCAGGTGGCGCCCGACGAGCAGCGCGGCGGTGAAGAGCAGGACGGCGGCGAGGGCGGCACAGAGGTCCCTGCGGGTCGTTCTCACCGGGTCACCGTAGGCCGCGGACCAGCGCGTCAGGGGCTTCCGCCGGAGGACGTCACCGAGCCGTCAGATCTTGCGGTGCCTTCCGCGGCAGGTGCCGTCCGCGGCGGGTGCCGTCCTGTGGCGCCGTTCAGAGCGACTGCTCCGCACGCCACCGTTCGGCCGCCGCCGTCAGCGCGTCCGTCAGCGCGGCGATGCGCGGCTCGGCGGCGCTGCCCGCGCGTACGGCCGCCGAGACGGTGCGCGTCGGGCGCAGGCCGGCGACCTCGCGCAGCCGTACGTCCGAGGCGAGCGGCTCCGCCACCAGCCGCGGCAGTACGGAGACGCCGAGGCCCGCCTGCACCAGCGACATGATCACGGTGTAGTCGTCGCTGGTGTAGTCAAGGCGCGGCTCGAACCCGGCGCTCTGGCAGGCCCGTTCGATGACCGTACGGAGCGCGGTGTCGCTCCGCGGCGCGATCCACGGCTGCTCCGCCAGCCCGGCCAGGGCCACGGCGCCACCGTCGGGAGGCGCCTCCGCGTTCGGCGGCAGCGCCGCCAGCAGCGGTTCGCGCAGCAGCTCCCGCAGCTCCACGCCGGAGTCGCTGATCCGCGGGAGCAGGTCGTACTCGTAGACGAGCGCCACGTCGCACGTCTGCGCGCGCAGCGCGGCGACGGACTCCGCCGGCTCGGACTCGCCGAGCAGCACGCGCAGTTCCGGATGGGCGGCCCGGCAGGCGGCGATCGCGGGCGCGGCCAGCGCCACGGCGGCGCTCGGGAAGCCGCTGAGCCGCACGGTGCCGCGTACGCCGGTCCGCAGCGCGGCCACCTCGGCGCGGGCCCGTTCCAGCTCGGCCAGGACACGTTCGGTGTGCGCCACGAGCACCCGCGCGGCCTCCGTGAGGACCAGCCGCCGCCCGTCGCGTACGAACAGCGGGGTACCCGCCTCGCGCTCCAGCAGCGACAGCTGCTGGGAGACCGCGGACGGGGTGAGGTGGCAGGCCTCGGCGGTGGCCGCGATGGTGCCGTGCGCGGCCAGCTCCCGCAGCAGCCGCAGCCGCCGCACCTCGTAGAACATGTAGCCACGCTAACGGCCACCATCGGAAATCGTCGCTGGTCGTGCCGCGGACAGCAGCCACACACTGACCGCATGACAGCCGATCCGCTGCTCGCGGCGCCTCCGTACGGTGGCGTGCGGGGCCTCTCCGACGGTGCCGCACACGGCCCCGCGTTCCTCCCGGACGAGTACCGCGCCCGCACCGCCGCCCTGCGCGCCGCGATGCGCCGCCGCGGGCTCGCCGCGCTCGCCCTCGCCAGCCCGGAGAACGTCCACTACCTCCTCGGCCTCGACCACCTGGGGCACTTCGCGTTCACGATGGTGGTGCTGCCCCGCGACGGCCCGCCCGTCCTCGTCGCGCGCCGTATGGAACGGCACACCCTGGCCGCGCAGGTGCCCGGCGCACGGCACGCGCTGTACGGCGAGGGCCGCGACCCGGCGCGTACGGTCGCGCGTGTGCTCGCCGAAGTCACCCCGCCCGGCGGGGTGGTGGGCGTCGAGGAGCAGTCGATGTGGCTGCCGCCCGCCGTACTGGCCCGGGTGCGCGCCGCGCTGCCCGCGCTGCGCTGGGCCGACGCCTCTGCGCTCCCGGCCCGGCTCCGTACGGTGAAGTCGCCGGCCGAATCCGCCCTCGTACGGAGAGCGGCGCACGTGTCCGGTACGGCGATGCACGCCGCACTGGGCGCGGCCCGTACGGGTGTCAGCGAGCGTACGGTCGCCGCCCGCGTCCACGCCGCGATGACCGAAGCGGGCGGCCGGGAACCGGGGTTCGCGCCGCTGATCCGTTCCACGGCGCGGCTCGCGCAGGAGCACGTCACGTGGCGGGAGCACCGGCTGGAGGCGGGCGAGGGCCTGTTCGTGGAGCTGTCCGGCTGCGTGCACCGCTACCACGCGCCGATGAGCCGCACGCTGCGCTGCGGCCCGCTGCCGCCCGGCGTCGCCGAGTCGGCCGCGGCGGCGCTCGCCGGGCTGCGGGCGGCGGCCGGAGCGCTTGTCCCGGGCGCGCGCACCGGCGAGGTGTACGCGGCGTGGGCGGGCGCTGTGGCGGCGGCCACCGGGTACCGGCCGCGGCGCCACCACTGCGGTTATCTGACCGGCATCGGCTTCCCGCCCAGTTGGGTCGGCGGCGGCAGGGTGCCCGGCATCCGCGCGGGCGGCCGTACGAAGGTGCGCGCGGGCATGGTCTTCCACCTCATGTCCTGGGTGGAGCGGCCCGCCGGGCACGTCGTCTCCGACACGGCGCTCGTCACCGCCGACGGCTGCGAACTGCTCACGGAGGCGCCCCGCGAGCTGATCGTCACCGGCTGACCGCACCGCGCGCCCACGCACGGCCCGTACGGCGCTGCCTGTCGCCGACCGCACACGGTCATCAGCACACGGTCATTCGCCCGCTGCCAACCGCCCGCTGCCAATTCGCCCGCTGCCAACCGCCCGCAGCCATCCGCCCGTTCACCGTCCGGAGGACCCCGCCCATGCGCATCACCGCACTCCGCGCCACCCCCGTGGCCGTCCCGTACCGCACCGACGAGGTGTGGGCGTTCGGGCGCCGCGCCGGACTGGTCTCCGTCCTCGTCGAGGTCGAGACCGACGAAGGACTGACCGGGCTCGGCGAGGCCGCCGCCTATCCGTCCGCCGACATCGTGCTCAGCGTGCTGCGCTCCCTGGAGCCCCTCGTGGTCGGCGCCGACCCGCTCCGCATCGAGCAGCTCATCCAGCGCGTCGACGTGGTCGGCACGTGGCACCACACCGGCTCCAGCAGCCCGGCGATCGCCGCCGTGGAGACCGCCTGCTGGGACCTGCTCGGCAAGACCTGCGGGCAGCCGCTCGTCAACCTCTTCGGCGGCCGCTTCCGGGACAGGGTGGAGTTCTTCCACTACGTCGCGGCCGCCGGCGCGGACGCCGTACGGGCCGAGGGCCGCCGTGCCGCCGAGGCCGGCGCCCGGGTCTGCTACCTCAAGGTCGGCGCCGGCGAACTCGCCGCCGACGTCGCGCGCGTGGCCGCCCTGCGGGACGGCGCCGGGCCCGCCATGGGCATCCGCGTGGACGCCAACGAGGCGTGGTCGCCGGGGGCTGCGCTGCGCGCCGTACGCGCCCTCGAGGAGTACGGCCTCGAGCTGGTGGAGCAGCCCGTGTCCGGCCGCAACCTGCCCGAGATGGCGTACCTGCGCGGCCGTATCGGCACGCCGCTGCTCGCCAACGAGTCGTCCTGGACCCGTTCCGACCAGCTCGCGGTCATCCGGCACGGCGCCGCCGACGCGGTCTCCGTGGATCAGCAGATGGACGGCGGACTGCTCAACCTGAAGCGCTCCGCGGGCATCTGCGCCGCCGCCGGCCTGCCGGTGGTGAAGCACAGCCTCGGCGAGCTCGGCGTCGCCCTGGCCGCCGCCGTCCACGTCGTCGCCGCCACGCCCAACTTCCTGCTGCCCAACCAGGGTTACGGCGCGCTGCTCACCGACGACATCGTGCGCGGCGCGTTCGGCGGCCCGCTGGAGAACTACCGGGACGGCTGCCTGGACGTCCCGGACGGCCCCGGGCTCGGCGTCGGACTGGACCCGGACAAGGTGGACCGGTACGCGGAGCTGTACCGCACCTCCGCCGCCGAGTTCACGTTCCACGACCCGGACGCGCTCACGGCCGCACCGGCCCTTCCGAAGCGCTAGCGCCGAAGGGCGGGATCAGTTCGCGGACCAGCGTGCGGTGCCACCAGGCGCCGGTCTCGCGGCGCTCCTCCCGGGTGGTGAAGCGGTAGCGGTACAGCAGCGCCCGCACGTACGCGGGCGGCTCGTCCGGGAAGGGGTTGCCGCGCAGCAGGCGCAGCGTGGGCGCGTCGTTGCGCAGCAGCCGCAGGAGGAACAGGCCGAGCCAGCCGCGCGCGCTCGCGGGGGACAGCGCGGCGAACCACATCTGCCAGTCCAGCCGCAGGTGGTAGGGCGCGAACTGGGGCGGGCGGCGCCGTACGTCGCCGGGCTTGCCCTTGAACTCGTACTCCCGCCAGACGGTCTCCGGGCCGGGCGGCTCCGTGTCGTCGGTGCCCTCGATGACGATCTCGTGCCGGACGCGCGTGACGCTGCCGAAGGCGCCGTAGGTGTTGACGAGGTGGAGGCTGTCGAAGGAGCGGTTCATCTGCTGCCTGCGGCTGAGGAGGTTGCGCACAGGGCGGTAACTCAGCACGGCCACCAGGGCGGTGACGGCGCACACCAGCACGGCGTACCAGACGGGGGTGCCGCCGTACGTACGCGGGGCGGTGACGGGTGTGGTGTCCAGGGCGGAGAGCGCGAGAACGATCGTCAGCCAGTTGAGCCATGCAAAGTTGCCGGATGCGACGAGCCACAGCTGCGTGACCACCATCAACGCCGCCGCGGTGCCCGCGACGGGCTGCGGAAGGAACAGCGCGAACGGCACGAGCAGCTGGGTGACGTGGTTGGCCGCCACCTCGGCGCGGTGCAGGCGCGCGGGCAGCCGGTGGAAGTGCCGGCTGAACGGGCCCGGCATCGGCTGCGTCTCGTGGTGGTAGTACAGGCAGGTCAGTTCGCGCCAGCAGCGGTCGCCGCGCCACTTGATCAGTCCCGCGCCGAACTCCACCCGGAAGAGCAGCCAGCGCAGCAGCACCAGCACGAGCACCGGCGGCGCCGTCTCCGCGTTCCCGAGGAAGACGGCCAGGAAGCCCGCCTCCAGCAGCAGCGACTCCCAGCCGTAGCCGTACCAGACCTGCCCGACGTTCACGATCGACAGGTACAGCAGCCACAGCACCGCCCACATCAGCATGGACGCCCACAGCGGCACCGCGTCCGCCGCCCCCGCGGCGACGGCGGCGGCGAGCGCCGCGCCCGACCAGGCGACGGCGGCGAACAGACGGTCGGAGTAGCGCCAGTGGAAGAGGCTCGGCGCGGCCCGGAACGGCACCAGGCGTACGAAGGCCGGCACCGGAGTGATGCCCCGCGAGCCCAGCAGAGCCCGGAACTGGAGTGCTGCCGAGACGAACGCGACGACATAGACACCCGCCAGGGCACGTTGCATGATCAAACGGCTCAGCCATTGCTCGGGTGCAGCGAACCACTCCATGAGGGACATGGGTACCACCGTGAGCCCGGACCGAAAGGGAACACATGCCGCTCCTCGACCTGCCGCTCGAAGAACTGCGCACCTACCGCCCGGACCTGGCCGCACCGGAGGACTTCGACGACTTCTGGGCGAAGACGCTCGCCGAGGCCCGTACGGCGGGGGAGTCCGCCGCGCCCGCCGAGTACCGTACGGTGGCCGGTTCGCCGCTGCGCACGGTGGACGCGTACGACGTGCGCTTCCCGGGCTGGGGCGGCCAGCCGGTGGCGGCGTGGCTGCTGCTGCCGCGCAGGGCGACGGAGCCGCTGCCCGCGGTCATCACGTACATCGGCTACAGCGGCGGACGCGGACTGCACACGGAGAACCTGCTGTGGAGCGCGGCCGGTTACGCCCACCTGATCGTCGACAGCCGCGGCCAGGGCCACGACACGCCCGACCCCGACCCCGTGCCCAGCCCGCAGTACGTCGGCGGGTTCATGACCCGGGGCATCGGCGACCCGCGGCACCACTACTACCGGCGGCTGATGGCGGACTGCGTACGCGCGCTGGACGCGCTCCGCGCGCACCCGGCCGTCGACCCGGAGCGGATCGTCGTGCAGGGCGCCAGCCAGGGCGGCGGACTGGCCCTCGCGGTGGCCGGGCTCGCCGGGGACGCGGTGGCGGCGGCGCTGGTGGACGTGCCGTTCCTGAGCCACATGCGGCGCGGTGCGGAGATGGCCACCAGGGGGCCGTACCCGGAGATCGTGCACTATCTGGGCGTGCACCACCGGACCGACCCGGAGCAGGTGTTCCGCACCCTCGGCTACTTCGACGGCGTCCACTTCGCACCGCGGGCGGCGGCGCCCGCGCTGTTCAGCGTCGGCCTGATGGACCCCAGCTGCCCGCCCTCCACGGTGTTCGCCGCGTACAACCGCTACGCGGCGGAGCGGAAGGACATCACCGTATGGGAGTTCGGCGACCACGGCGGCGGCCGCGGCTCGCAGCCGGAGGAGCAGCTGCGCTGGCTCGACGGCGCGGGGCTGGGCGCGGGGGACGCCGCGGCCGGCTGAGCGAGGCCCAGCCGGTGCCGGGACCCGCCTCAGCCGGGCCGGGGCCTACGGGCCGCCGCTGAGCAGCCGCGTGATCTTCTCCGAGGCCGTACGGGCGGCCTTGCGCGCGTCCGCGCCGCGCAGGACGGCCGTCTGGTACTCCTTCAGCGGGTTCCGCGCCTCCAGGTCGCCCCAGTGCGGTGACGCCGGGGTCGCGCGGCCGTTCTCCGCGGCCTTCGCCATCGCGGCGGCACCTGGCTCGCTCTCGAGCGCGCCGGTCAGCGTGGACTTGTTGGGCACGAAGCTCATCGTCCTCGCCATGCGCTGCTGCCAGTCGTCCGAGGCGAGCTGCTTGATGAACTCGTAGCCCTCCTCCTGCGCGTCGCTCTTCTCCGGCATGATCAGCACGGAGCCGCCGGTGAAGACGGCGCCCGGCGTGCCGGCCTTCTTGCCGGGGACCGGGAAGAAACCGAGCTTGCCCGCGAGTTCGGGGTTGGTGTCGGTGATCAGCTTCGCCGAGCCGGGCACGGCGATCAGCTGTGCGATCTCGCCCTTCGCAAAGACCTGCAGCTCGTCCGGATCGGCCTCGTCGGCGTCGGGGCGGGCCTCGCCGTACGACTGGAGGCGGGAGTAGAAGTCCATGCCGCGCAGCGCCTCCGGCGAGTCCACCTCGCCGGCCCAGCGGCCGCTGCGTTCGACGGCGAGGTCGCCGCCCTCGTCCCAGATGAAGCCGGCGAGCACGTACCAGTTCTGGCCGGGCAGATAGATGCCCTGCTGACCCGGCGGCCCGTCGAGGAGTTCGGTGGCGGACAGCCACTGCTCGCGGGTCCTGGGCGGCGACTCGATCCCGGCCTGCCTGAAGAGGTCCTTGCGGTAGATCACGACGCGGTTGGCGGCGTAGAAGGGCACGCCGAACTGGTAGCCGTCGACCTGGCCGGACGCGGCGAGCCCGTCGATCCAGTCGTCGCCGCCGAGGTCGACCACCTCGGTGGTGAAGTTCCGTACGCCGCCCGCCTCCACGTACTCGGCGACCTGCGTGTTGCCCACCTCGATGACGTCCGGGCCGTCGCCGGACCGGAGCGCCTTGTGCACCTTCTTGTTGATCCCCGGCCACTCGTGCACGGTGACGCTCGCCTCCACGCCGGGGTTGCGGGACTCGTAATCGTTCACGAAGTCCTTCGTGAACTCGTCGGTGAGACTGCCCTTCATCAGCCACACGTCGACGGTCGTCGTCCCGTCACCGCCCGAGTCGGACAGCGCTCCGCACCCCCCGACGAGCAGCACAGCCGCCATGGCGAACGCGAGAGCGCGCCGGGCGGACGCGGCGCTTCGCGCGTAGAGCCGCGGACTGGTCCGAGTGAGCATGCGGGCACCCCTTCGAGAGGTCTGACCAAGAGACCTTTGAGAACGTCCATGCGTGGGGGGTGTGGGAGAACAGAGTTGGCATAGACCAATCCCCCGGTCAAGGGGTTACCTGCGGGAAACCGCCTGTCCGCCCGCAGTTGGACCGCCGTGCGGGGCGCTGTGCGGGGTGCCGTACGGGGCGCCGTACGGGTGTCCCGCACCGTCCGTCCGGCCGTCGCGCCGGCGCCGGACCGGACCTGTCACGCGTCCTTGGGGAGCTTCTCGGCGGCGGCGCCCACCGCCACCCCGAGGACGAGCAGCACGGTGCTCGCGTAGACCTCGTAGCCGTCCAGAAAGCCGATCCGGTGGGTCAGCGCCCACAGGTCGAACGAGCCGTCGGTGAACGTGTGCAGCAGGCCGCCGACGCCCTGGCTGACCAGGACGAAGCAGAGGGCGCCGAGGAGACTCTTCATGCCGCGAGGCTAGAAGCCGCCGGGCGGGGCCGGTATCGGCCGACGGCACCGTACGGTGCGACCAAAGTCGCGGAGAGCGCCCCGCTCTGTCGTTCCGAAGTACAAGCCTGCGCTCCGCGCCCCGCGGCGGTCCCGGAGCGCTCCCGGCGGAACGTAGATTCGTCGGTGTGCGCCGTACACCCCGCGACTGGCTCGCCGACATCAGCCTGTTCCTGTGCGCGGCGGGCTTCTCCGTCCTCACGTTCGACTCGGTGGTCCCGGAGGGCCTGTCGCCCGCCGTGCTGTTCGTCGACCAGCTGACGGGCGCGCTGGCGTGCGCCGCGCTGTTCCTGCGGCGGCGGTGGCCCGTGCAGCTCACCGTCGTGCTGCTGGTGGCGGGGACGATGTCGCACTTCGTGACCGGGGCGGTCCTGGTCGCGCTGTTCACCGTGGCCACGTGCCGCCCGCCGCGTACGACGGCATGGGTCGCCGTGCTCGCGTTCGCCCCGTTCCCGGTGTTCCTCGCGCAGGGCCCCGAGCTGGACCGGCCCGCGACCGCCTCCGCCATCACCTACTTCGCGCTGGTGGCCGCGACCATCGGCTGGGGCCTGTACGTGCGCTCCCGCCGCGAGCTCGTGCGGTCGCTCCGCGAGCGCGCCGAACGCGCCGGGGAGGAGGCGCGGCGGCAGGCGCGGGAGGACATCGCACGCGAGATGCACGACGTGCTCGCCCACCGGCTGTCGCTGCTGAGCGTGCACGCGGGGGCGCTGGAGTTCAACCCGGGCGCCCCCGAGGCGGAGGTGCGCCGCGCCGCCGGGGTGATCCGCGACAGCGCGCACCAGGCGCTGGAGGACATGCGGGAGATCATCGGCGTGCTCCGCGGCGACAGCGACGGCGGCCGGCCCCAGCCGGTGCTCGCCGACCTGGAACGCCTCGCGGACGAGTCCCGTGCGGCGGGCGCCCGCGTCACGCTGCACCAGCGCGTCGCGCGCCCGGAGGACGCCCCGGCGCTCACCGGCCGTACGGCGTACCGCATCGCGCAGGAAGGGCTGACGAACGCGCGCAAGCACGCACCGGACGCCGAGGTGACCCTGACGGTGAGCGGCGCCCCCGATGACGGCCTCACCGTTGAGGTGCGCAACGTTGCGGCGTCCGCGCCGCCCGCCGTCCCGGACGACGGCGCCGCCGTCCCGGGCGGCGGGCAGGGGCTCATCGGCCTGGCCGAACGGACCCGGCTGGTCGGCGGCGAGCTGGAACACGGCCGTACCGGCGCTGACTTCAGGCTCCGGGCCTGGCTACCGTGGCGGGCATGACCATCCGCGTCCTCCTCGTCGACGACGACCCCCTCGTACGCGCCGGGCTGAAGCTCATGCTCGGCGGCCTTCCCGACATCGAGACCGCGGGGGAGGCCGCCGACGGCTCCGAGGTGCTGCCCCTCGTGGACGAGCTCGCACCGGACGTGGTGCTGATGGACATCCGCATGCCGACGGTGGACGGGCTCACCGCCACCGAGACGCTGCGCGCGCGGTCCGGCTCGCCGGAGATCATCGTCCTCACCACCTTCGACGCGGACGAGCACGTGCTGCGCGCACTCCGCGCCGGAGCGGCGGGCTTCCTGCTGAAAGACACGCCGCCCGCCGAAATCGTGGCCGCCGTACGGAAGGTGGCGGCGGGCGATCCGGCGCTGTCGCCGACCGTCACCCGGCAGCTCATCCGGCACGTCGCCGGGTCGGACCTGGACGCCCGGCGCGCCCGTGCCGCCGCCGTGCTCGGCTCGCTCGGGGAGCGGGAGCGCGAAGTTGCGCTCGGGGTGGGGCGCGGAGAGTCGAACGCGGAGATCGCGGGCGCGCTGCACATGAGCGTGCCGACGGTCAAGACGCACGTGTCCCGCATCCTCGCCAAGCTCGGCCTGAACAACCGGGTCCAGATCGCGCTGCTGGCCCACGACGCGGGCCTGCTGGAGACCGGCCCCTAGGGCGTACGGGGCCCGCGGGGGGCGTACGGGAATCCTGTGCGCGCGGGCGTGTTGAAGGAGACATGAACGACCAGGCCCAGCACCCGCAGCCGACCCGCTACTCCATCCTGGACCGCTCCCTCGTCCGCGAGGGCGACCGGCCGGACACGGTGCTGCGCGAGACCGTACGGTTCGCGCAGCAGGCGGAGGAGCTGGGCTACCACCGGTTCTGGGTCTCCGAGCACCACGGCGTGCCCGGCGTCGCCGGATCCGCGCCCACCGTGCTCGCCGCCGCGGTGGCCTCCGCCACCTCGCGGATCAGGGTCGGCACGGGCGGCGTGATGCTGCCCAACCACCCGCCGCTGGTCGTCGCCGAGCAGTTCGGCGTGCTGGAGTCGCTGTTCCCCGGGCGCGTCGACATGGGCCTGGGCCGCTCCGTCGGCTTCACCGGCGGCGTACGCCGCGCGCTGGGCGCCGGCAAGGACGCGGCCGACGGCTTCAGCGGGCAACTCACCGAGCTGCTCGGGTACTTCGAGGGCGGCGGCCGGGTGACCGCGCTCCCCGCCGACGGCCTGCGGGTGCCCGCCTTCGTGCTGGCCACCGGCGCCGGCGCGGACATCGCCGCCGCGCACGGACTGCCACTGGTGATCGGCGGGCCCGGACGGGACACCGGGCGGCTGCGCGCGGCGATCGACCGCTACCGCGCCGCGTTCCGCGCCCCGGAAGGGCCCGCGGCGTACGACGCCGGGCGCCGCCCGTACGTCATCGTCTCCGTCAGCGCCGCGGCCGCCGCGACCCGCGCCCGCGCGGAACTGCTCCAGATCCCCGAGGCGTGGTCGACGGCCGTGTCCCGCACCCGCGGCGTCTTCACGCCGCTGGCACCCGCCGCCGACGTGCTCGCACGGGAGATGACCGGACGGGAGCGCACGTACTACGACGAGGCCCGTGCCTCGCAGGTGTACGGCACCGCCGGCGAGGTGGCCGGGGAGCTCGCCCGTTTCGTACGGGAAACGGGCGCGGACGAGGTCCTGCTGACCCTGAACACCCACGACCCGGCGGACCGCCTCGACTCCTACCGGCGGCTCGCCGCCCAACTCGCCCTCACGGGCCCGGGCGAGGGCGCCCGCACCGGGGGCGTACGCGTCAGCGCGGCATGATCCCGCGCGCCACCCCGAGTTCCACCAGGTCCTGCGGGCGCAGCCGGAGCTGGCCGGCCGTCGTACGGGCGTCCTCCGGGCCGCGCTTGAGGATGGCGGCGGCGAGCTCGGGCGCGATCACCGAGAAGTAACTGTCCGGCGTGACCCAGGTGTTGCCCGGCGCGGCCAGCGCCAGCGCGCCCCCGGAGCCGCCCTCGCCGATGACGAGCGTGGTGACCGGCACGGACGCGGTCGCCACCGCGTCGAAGCACTCCGCGATGGCGGCCCCGGCGCCCGCCCGTTCGGCCTCCGCGCCGTTCGCGGCGCCCGGTGTGTCGACGAGGGTGAGCACCGGGATGCCCAGCCGCCCGGCGAGCCGGATCAGGCGCGCGGCCGTACGGAACCCGGCCGGCCGGGTGGGCGTGCCGCATTGGGCGGCGTACGCGACGGACGTGCCGTCCGGAAGCTGTCCGAAACCGCACCGCATGCCGTCGTCCGTGCCGCCGCAGCGGTCACCGCTGAGCTCCTCGCGGAGCACGCAGTGCGCGTCGAGGTACGCGTCGGCGCGCGGCCGGTGCGGCGCCCGGGCCCGCGTCACGGCGTCCCAGCCCGACGCGGGCAGGCCCGCGTCGCCCAGCGCGCGCGGCGGCTCGGCGGCGGGAACGGCGCCTGCGCCGGTGTTCGTGCCGCCTGTGCCCGTGCCGCCGCCTGTACCCGCCCCGGCTGTGCCGCCGGTGAGCAGCGCGAGCCAGCGCCCGAGCGCGCCGCGCAGCTGCCCGTACGGCACGATTCGGTCGATGTGGCCGGTCGCCAGCTGGCTCTCCGCGGTGTACGCGTACGGGTCGGCGCCGGGCGGCCGGACCCGGGAGCCCGCGAAGCCCACCTGGGCCTCCGGCAGCGCCAGTACGACGTCGGCGCCCGCGCCGAGCGTGGCCCAGCCCCCGCCGGTCGCCGGGTCGCGCAGCACCGCCGTCTGCGGCTTCCCCGCGGCACGCGTCAGCGCGGACTGGCGGGCCACCCGCTGGAGTTGGGTGAGCGCCCGCATGCCCTCCTGCATGCGGCTGCCGCCGGTCGCGATCAGGGAGACCACGGGCAGCCGGCGCGCGCGGGCGACCGTATGCGCGGCCTCGACGCGGTCGCCGGTGCGTTCGCCGAGCGAGCCGCCGAGGAAGCCGAACTCGAAGGCCAGCAGTACCGCTTCGGTGCCGCCGACCCGCGCCGTGCCGCACACCACCGACTCGGACTCGCCGGTACGCGCGGACGCGCGGGCACGCGCGGCGCCGTAGCCCTCCCAGCCCAGGGGCCCGTCACCGGCGTCCGGTGCGCCGCCCTGCGCGGGCCCTTCCGCCCCGGACCCGCCCGCCGCGGGGTCCGGCAGCTCCGTGAAGTCGTCGGTGAGCGCGGCGAGCACCGTACGGGCCGGCGCGCGCTCAGGCATGCAGGGCCCGCTTCAGCACCTTGCCCATGTCGTTGCGCGGCAGCCCGTCGCGGAACCGTACCGCCCGCGGCCGCTTGTGCGGCGCGAGCTGGGTCGCCACGTGGTCGGCCAGCGCCTGCGCGTCGGGCGGGCTCAGGGCGTCGGCGGGCACGATCCAGGCGACGACGCGTTCGCCGAGGTCAGGGTCGGGCTCGCCGGTGACCGCCACCTCGGCCACCTGCGGGTGCTCCAGCAGGACGTTCTCGATCTCACCGGCGCCGATCTTGTAACCACCGCTCTTGATGAGGTCGGTGGCCTTGCGTCCGACGATGCGCACGGAGCCGTCCGGGTCCCGGGCCGCCATGTCGCCCGTACGGAACCAGCCGCCGTCCGCGAACGCCTCCTGTGTCGCGTCCGGCCGGTTGAGGTACTCGGTGAACAGGTTCGCGCCGCGCACCTGGATCTCGCCCACGCTCTCGCCGTCTGCCGGAACGGCCGGTTCGCCGGACTCGTCGACCAGCCGGAGCCCGACGCCGGGCAGCGGTACGCCGACGCTGCCGGTGGCGCTGTCGCCGTCCACGCGCACGCTGGTGTTCATCAGCGTCTCGGTCATGCCGTAGCGCTCGATGACGCGCTGTCCGGTGGCCTTCGTGAGCCGCTGGTGGTCGCTCACCGGCAGCGCCGCCGAACCCGACACGAGCAGCCGGGCGCCGGAGAGGGCGGAGCCGAGGGCGGGGTCGTCGCCGACGGCCTCCGCCATGCGGTGGTACATCGTCGGCACTCCGAAGAACATCGTGCCGCCGTCGGCCAGTTCGGCCGCGACGGCCTCCGTGCCGAACCGGCCGAGGTGCCGTACGGAGCCGCCTCGGCGCAGCGGGCCCAGCACGCCGAGCACGAGCCCGTGTACGTGGAACAGCGGCAGCGCGTGCACGAGGACGTCGCGGTCCGTCCACTGCCAGGCGTCGGCGAGGCCGTCCAGCGTGTGCGCGAGCGCGCGGCGCGGGAGGACGACGCCCTTGGGCGGGCCCGTGGTACCGGAGGTGTAGATGATCAGTGCGGTGGTCTCCTCGCCCGGCTCGGGCGGCAGTTCCACGCTGTGCGGCCCGGTTCCGGGTGCGTCCGGGGCGGCGTCCGGCGTCACGTCGACGTCCGTACGGGGCACCTCCGCCAGCTCGGCGGGCAGCTCCGCGCCGGGAGCGGCGAGAACGGTGGCCGGTGCGCTGTCGGCCACGATGTGCGCGAGTTCCCGGCCGCCCGTACGGGGGTTGACGGGGACGGCGGGCACGCCCGCCAGCAGCGCCGCGACGACCCCGACGGCGGTCTCCAGGCTGGGCGTCGCCCAGACGGCGACGCGGCCCGCCGTACGGATGCGCGCCGCCAACGGGGCCGCCGCACCGGCCAGTCCGGCGTACGTCAGCGTGCGCTCGCCGAAGCGGAGAGCCGTGTGTGGCGCGGCCTCGCGGACGGCGGGGAAGAGCGGGGTCACCCGTGCTCCTTCGCTCTCGGGAGTTCGGGCGGCCGGGCGGCTGCCCATGTCGGGGCCAGCATCTCACCCGGGGCTTGCGCGCCGGTTGCGGGGCGGCGGCGGGGGAGTGGCGCGCGCCGGTCACGGGCGGGCTGGCCGGGACGGGCGCAGGTGCCTCGGCAAGGAAAGTAAGGAAACTTTCCTATCACTCTTGACGGGGCGGTGAAACCTCCCTAGCTTTCACGCCACCCCCACCGCACCAACGGGCCCTCGTGTCCCTCCACTTCGAGCTCCCCTTCCCCCCACGGATTCCCCCACAAAGGAGGCACCACCGATGCAGCACCGCGTACTCCACCGACGGAGACTGCCGTGGCTGGCCCTCGCGGCAGCCCTCACGCTCGCGCTCATCCTCACCCTGCAGGGCCGGTTCCAGGCCAGCGCCGGCCCGGAGCCGGGCGGCACGGGCGGTACGGACGGAGCGGGCGCGCGTGCCGCGGCACCGGCCGGATCGGCCGTGGCCGAGAACGGCCGGCTCGAGGTCTGCGGCGAGCGGCTGTGCAACGAGGACGGCAAGGCCGTACAGCTCAGGGGCATGAGCACGCACGGCACGCAGTGGTACGCGAACTGCGTCACCGACGGCTCGCTCGACGTCCTCGCCGACGACTGGAGCGCGGACGTCCTGCGCGTCTCCACGTACGTCCAGGAGGGCGGCTACGAGTCGGACCCCGAGGGCTTCACCAAGCTCGCCCAGGAGATCGTCGACAAGGCGGTCGAGCGCGGCATGTACGCCGTCATCGACTGGCACCAGCTGACCCCGGGCGACCCGAACGCCAACACGGACCTCGCCAAGCGGTTCTTCACCGACATGGCGTCCCGCTACGCGGACCAGCCGAACGTGTTCTACGAGATCGCCAACGAGCCCAACGGCGTCAGCTGGGCGGACATCAAGTCCTATGCCGAGGAGGTCATTCCGGTGATCCGGGAGCGCGACCCGGACGGCGTCGCGCTCGTCGGCACCCGCGCCTGGTCCTCGCTCGGCGTGTCGGACGGCGCCGACGAGAAGGAGATCGTGGACAACCCGGTGGACGCCGAGAACATCATGTACACCTTCCACTTCTACGCCGCCTCGCACGACGACGAGTACCTGGACACCCTGTCGCGCGCGGCCGACAGCCTGCCCGTGTTCGTCACCGAGTTCGGCACGCAGAACTCCGCCGGCGAGGGCGCGAACGACTTCGGGATGTCGCAGCGCTACCTCGACCTGATGGCCGAGAAGGGCATCTCCTGGACCAACTGGAACTACTCGGACGACGAGCGCTCCGGCGCCGTCTTCACGCAGGGCACCTGCGAGTCCGGCGACTTCGGCAACGACGGCAACCTCAAGGAAGCCGGCAGCTGGATCCGCGACCGCATCCGCGGCTGACGCTCCGTCCGGAGGCACCGGTCCGCGCTGACCGCGCGGGCCGGTGTCCCGGTGGCCCGGAGGGACGCTGCACGGGCACGCCCCTCCGGGAGCTCGGCGTCTCTCGCCGCGGAGCGCGCGGACGCGTCCCTTCGATGATGAACGCGCCCCCGTGCGCTGCCAAGACGGCCTGTGCTGCCAAGACGGCCCGTCAACTGCCCCTGGCACGGCCGCGGTCGAAGCCGCACGCAGCCCGTACAGAGGCGTCCGCGCACGCACCCGTACGGGCCCCGGGCGGCACCGTACGGGTCACACCGGCGCGGCCGCGGACCGGAGCCCGGCCGGGCCCTGGCCGGGCCCGTACGCCAGCGGATCGTCCAGTACGGCGCGCACCACCGAGTGCGCCGCGCCCAGCAGCGGTCCCTTGTCGCCCGCCGCCGAGACGATCAGCTCCGGGATCGCGTCCGGTGCCGCCGTACGGTCCGCCAGCTCCCGTTCCAGCGACGGCAGCAGCCACGGGCCGAGACGCGCCAGCGCGCCACCCAGCACCACCGCGCGCGGGTCGAGCAGGTTCACCGCGCCGGCCAGCGCGATGCCGAGCGCCGTGCCCGCGTCGCGCAGCGCGCGGCGGGTGGCGGTGTCGCCTGCGGCGGCGCGGTCGGCGAGCAGGGCGACATGGGCGCCGGTGTCGTCCCCGTACGGGAGGCCCGCCGCGCGCAGCACGGCCTCCTCGCCCGCGTACTGCTCCAGGCAGCCCCGTCCGCCGCAGGCGCACCGGGGCCCCTCGGGACGCACCGGCACGTGGCCCAGCTCGCCCGCGAAGCCCCGCGCGCCGCGCAGCAGTTCGCCGTCGAGGACGACGGCGCCGCCGATGCCGATCTCGGCGGAGACGTGGATGAAGTCGCGCGGCGCGTCGGCCGTGCCGAGCCAGAGCTCCGCCAAGGCGCCGAAGTTGGCCTCGTTGTCGACGGTCAGCGGCAGCCCGGCGGGCAGCAGCGGCACGAGGTCGACGCCGCGCCAGCCGAGGTTGGGCGCGCGCACGACGGTGGCCGTGCCGCGCGCGATGAGGCCCGGTACGGCGACCGCCAGCCCGGCGGGGCGCAGCCCTTCGGGGGCCACTTCGGCGGTCACCCGCTCCACCAGTTCGCCGAGCCGCGCCGCGGCGGCGGCCGGGTCGCCGCCGCGGTTCCCGAACGGCGCGGACGCCCGGGCCCGTACCTCGCCGCGCAGGTCCACGGCGCACACCGCCAGCCGGTCCACGCCGATCTCCGCGCCGACGCCGCACGGCCCCCGGTCCGTGAGCGCCAGCGCGCTGCCCGGGCGGCCCACGCCGCCGGGCCGTCCCGGGCCCAGCTCCACCAGCAGTTCCGCGCGCAGCAGTTCGTCCACGAGCGTGGAGACCGCCGCCCGCGTCAGTCCGATGCGGGCGGCGACGGCGGCGCGCGAGGCGGGTCCGCCCTCCGATACGGCGTGCAGGACGCGCGCAAGGTTGCGCCGCCGCATCTCCTGCTGCGAGTTGGGGACGGGGGCTGCCATGTGGGCTCTCCGTGGGGCCGGTGGTCAATCGGTCAACAGACGGTGGTCGGGCTGTGAACTCTAGGGGCGGCGCAAGAGCGTATCCGCACCGGTCAGGGTGGCCTCCAGCCGGCCCAGGGCGGCGTCGTCGCGCGGCACCGCCTCGTACGCCGTCCCCTCCGTCGTGTTCCAGCGCCTGGCGACGGCCGCCGCGTCCTCGCCCAGCAGCAGCGCCGCCGCCTGCGCCGCCGCGCCCAGCGCGACCAGCTCCTGCGCGCGCGGCACCCGTACGGGGCGGCCGGACAGCCGCAGCACCGTGTCCCGCCACGCGGCGCCCTTCGCGCCGCCGCCGATCAGCAGCAGCGGCTGTTCCCCGGCGCCGCCCGCGTCCGTACGGTCGCCGGAACCGGCACCGGAACCGCCCCCCGGTCCGTCGTCGAGCACCTTGTCCAGCGCCTGCAGCAGCGCGAACACCGCACCGTCGTACGCCGCCTGCAGCACCTGCCCGCCCGTGCTGTCGTGCCGCAGCCCGTGCAGCAGCCCTGAGGCGTACGGCAGTTGGGGCGTGCGTTCGCCGTCCAGGAACGGCAGCATCGTCACCGTCCCGCCCGGATCGACCGCCTCGCGGTGCAGGCCCAGCAGGGTGGCGATCCGGTCGACGGCCAGCGTGCAGTTGAGCGTGCAGGCCAGCGGCAGCCAGTCGGTGCGCGCGTCGGCGAATCCCGACACCGTGCCGCTCGGGTCCGCCGGGCGGTGCGGCGACACGGCGTACACCGTGCCGGACGTGCCCAGGCTGAGCACCGGCTGCCCGGGGCGCAGCCCGAGGCCCAGCGCCGCCGCCATGTTGTCGCCGGTGCCGGTCGCCACGAGCGCGCCCGCGGGCAGCGGCAGGCCGGGCCGTACTGTGCCCGCGGCCTCCCCGTGCCCGAGCACCCGGGGGAGCAGCGCGGGGGAGAGGCCGACGTGCTCCAGGACGCCCTCGTCGTACGACTCCGTACGGGACGACCACCATCCGGTGCCCGACGCGTCGCCGCGGTCGGTGGTGCCCTCGCCGGTGAGCCGCTGGGTGAGGTAGTCGTGCGGCAGCCGTACGGCGGCGGTCGCGGCGGCGGCCTCCGGCTCGTGCTCGCGCAGCCACGCCCACTTCGTGACGGTGAACGCGGGCGGCGGCACGCTGCCGATTCGCTCCGCCCACTCGCCGGGCCCGCCCAGCTCCTCGACCAGCCGGTCCCTCTGCGGTGCGGAGCGCACGTCGTTCCACAGCAGCGCCGGCCGTACGGGGCGCCCGTCCGCGTCCAGCGTGACGAGGCCGTGCTGCTGGCCGCCGACCGAGACGGCGGAGGCCTGGTGGGCCGCGCCGCCGCACTGCGCGAGGGCGGCGCCCAGCGCTTCCCACCACTGCTCCGGGTCGGACTCGTGCCCCGGGCCGGGCGTCACCCGGTGCGGGGCCTGCCCCTGTGCCACGACCTGCCCGGTGGCGGCGTCGACGACCAGGGCCTTGGTGGACTGTGTGGAGCTGTCCACACCTACGACGAACGGTCCCTCGGGTGCGGCCACAGCCCTCACGCCCCTCTTCCCTCTCGTGGATGTTGCCCGCATACTAGTTTGTTAAGTGCCATGACGAATGGAGGACGGCGAATGAGTTACCGACCGGTGCCCGAGGACAAGTTCAGCTTCGGCCTGTGGACGGTGGGCTGGCAGGGGCGCGACCCCTTCGGGGACGCCACCCGGGACGTGCTCGACCCGGTCGAGTCCGTACGGCGGCTCGGTGAGCTGGGCGCGTACGGAGTGACGTTCCACGACGACGACCTGATCCCGTTCGGCGCCTCCGACACGGACCGCGAGCGGCACGTCAAGCGCTTCCGGCAGGCCCTCGACGGCGCCGGCATGGCCGTGCCGATGGTCACCACGAACCTCTTCGCGCACCCCGTGTTCAAGGACGGCGCCTTCACCTCGAACGACCGCGACGTGCGCCGCTTCGCCCTCCGCAAGACCCTCCGCAACATCGACCTGGCCGCCGAGCTCGGCGCCCGTACGTACGTCTGCTGGGGCGGCCGCGAAGGCTCCGAGTCCGGCGCGGCGAAGGACGTACGCGCCGCCCTCGACCGGATGAAGGAAGCGTTCGACCTGCTCGGCGCGTACGTCACCGAGCAGGGCTACGACCTCCGCTTCGCCGTCGAGCCCAAGCCGAACGAGCCGCGCGGCGACATCCTCCTGCCCACCGTCGGCCACGCCCTGGCCTTCATCGAACGGCTGGAGCGCCCCGAGCTGTACGGCGTGAACCCCGAGGTCGGCCACGAGCAGATGGCCGGGCTCAGCGTGCAGCACGGCATCGCCCAGGCCCTGTGGGCGGGCAAGCTGTTCCACATCGACCTGAACGGCCAGAACGGCATCAAGTACGACCAGGATCTCCGCTTCGGCGCCGGCGACCTGCGGCAGGCGTTCTGGCTCGTCGACCTGCTGGAGACCGCGGGCTACGAGGGCCCCCGCCACTTCGACTTCAAGCCGCCGCGCACCGAGGACGCCGAAGGCGTCTGGGCCTCCGCCGCCGGATGCATGCGCAACTACCTGATCCTCAAGGAGCGGGCGGCGGCTTTCCGCGCCGACCCGGAGGTCCAGGAGGCGCTGCGTTCCTCGCGGCTCGACGAACTGGCGCGGCCGACCCTCGAAGCGGGCGAGACGCCCGCGGCGCTGCTCGCGGACCGGAGCGCGTACGAGGACTTCGACCCGGACGTGGCGGCCCGCCGGGGCATGGCCTTCGAACGCCTCGACCAGCTGGCGATGGACCACCTGCTGGCCGCCCGAGGCTGACAGTTCGCTGCTCGGCTCGCCTCCCGCTCCTGCCGGAGGCGAGCCCGGCACCCCGCGGCGCTACTCCGAGAGCGGTGCCGCCGCCGGGTCGAGCACCCGGGCCAGGAACTCCCGCGTACGCGCGTGCTGCGGGTCGCCGACGACGCGCGCCGGGGTGCCCTCCTCCACGATCGCCCCGTCGTCCATGAACACCACCCGGTCGGCGACCTCACGGGCGAAGCTCATCTCGTGCGTGACGACGAGCATCGTCATGCCCTCCTTCGCGAGCCTGCGCATGACCGCGAGCACGTCGCCCACCAGCTCCGGGTCGAGCGCCGAGGTCGGCTCGTCGAAGAGCATCAGCTCCGGCTCCATGGACAGCGCACGCGCGATCGCCACGCGCTGCTGCTGGCCGCCGGAGAGCTTCGCCGGGTACGCCGTCTCCTTGTCGGTCAGACCGACCCGTTCGAGGTTGTGCCGGGCGGTCCGCTCGGCGCTCTCCCGGTCGCGGCCGAGCACCCGCCGTTGGGCGATCGTGAGGTTCTCCAGTGCGGTCAGGTGCGGGAACAGGTTGAACGCCTGGAACACCATGCCGATGCGGCGCCGCACCCGGTCGATGTCCACGTCCGGGTCCGTCACCTCGGTCCCGGCGACCGTGACCTTCCCGGAGGTCGGCTCCTCCAGCAGGTTCACGCAGCGCAGGAGCGTCGACTTGCCGGACCCGGACGGGCCGATGACGCACACGACCTCGCCGCGCCGCACGTTCAGGTCGATGCCCTTGAGCACTTCCAGCTCGCCGAAGGACTTGTGCAGCCCTTCGATCCTGATCGCCTCGCCCGCGTCCGCGTCTGTACGGGTGCCGGCCGGCGCCGCGGACTCCTTGCCCAGCAGGACGGGTTCGTCCGCCACGGGTTCGTCGGAACGTTTCTCGGACATGCCCGCTCTCACCTGGCCTTCGCCGTACGGGCCTCCAGCCGGCGGACCAGATGGCCCAGCGGGAGGGTGATGACCAGATACAGCAGCCCCGCGATCAGGATCGGCGTCAGGCTGCGGTGCTCGTTCAGCGCGTCCCTGCCGAACTTGGCCAGCTCGTACTGGCCGAGAGACAGGCCGAGCAGATAGACCAGGGACGAGTCCTTGGTCAGCAGGATCAGTTCGTTGGTCAGCGGCGGGAGCACGATGCGGAACGCCTGCGGGATGACGATCGAGACCATCGCCCGCTGCTGCGACATCCCCAGCGAACGCGCCGCCTCCAGCTGCCCCTTGGGCACCGCCTGGATGCCCGCCCGTATCGTCTCCGCCATGTACGCGGCGCCGACGAGGCCCAGTGCCAGCATCACCGTCACGTACTGGTTGATCGCCACCTGGAACGCCAGCGGCACGCCGAAGCCCAGCGCGATGAAGACCAGCAGCGCGGGAACGCCGCGGAAGAACTCGATGTAGCCGATGGCCAGCCAGCGGTACGGCGGCACCTGCGACAGCCGCATCAGCGCCAGGACCAGGCCCAGCGTGAGCCCGAACGCGAAACCGAGCACCGTGTAGACGACGGTGTTGACCAGTGCCGTCTTGACGATCTCCGGGAACTGCGCCTTCGCCACCTCGACGTCGAAGAACGCGCGCCGGATCTCGCCCCAGTCCGCGGCCAGTACGAGCGCGAGCAGGCCGAGGACCAGCACCCCGTACTGGACGGCGCGGATCAGCCGCGCGCGCTGGCGGCGCGTCAGCCGCCGCGTCACTTGTCCTGTCCCTCGGGCGCCTTGCCGAACCACTTCTTGTAGATCTTGTCGTAGCGGCCGTCCGACTTGGCCTTGGCCAGCACCGAGTTGATCTTCTTGCGCAGCGCGTCGTTGCCGGTCCGTACGCCGAGGCCGTACTGCTCGCCGGTGTCGAACTCGGCCGTGACCTCGGTGTCCGGGTTGCCCTTGACGTAGTCGTAGAGCACGCCGTTGTCGTTGATGCCCGCGTCCACCTGGCCGGTCTTGACGGCCGTCAGCAGCAGCGCGAGGTCCTCGAACTGGACCCGCTCGACGCCCTTGCCCTTCTCCTTGGCGTACTCCGCGCCGGTGGTGGACTGCTGCACGCCGAGCTTCTTGCCCTTGAGGTCGGCGAGCGTCTTGTAGCCCTTGCCCTTCTTCGTGATCAGGGCCTGGGTGGCCTCGAAGTAGGGCTTGCTGAAGTCGAGGTTCTCGTCCCGCACGTCGGTGATCGTCATCCCGGCGGCCGCCACGTCGCACTTGTTGGCGTTGAGGTCCTCGCCGGTCTGGATGCCCTCGAAGGGCGTGTCCACGATCTCCTGCTCGGCGTCGAGGTCCTTGGCGACGAGATCGACGATGTCGACGTCGAAGCCGACGATCTTGCCGCCCTTCTTGACCTGGAACGGCTCGTACGGGAGGTGCGTACAGGTGGTGAGTTTGCCGGACTTGACCAGCGAGATCTCGGAGCCGTCACCGCCGTTGTTCTCCGTACTGGTACAGGCGGTGGCGGTCAGCAGCACTGCTGACGCTGCGGCTAGGGCGGGGAGGGACCGACGTGACGTCCGATGGGCTGACACAGTGCCTCCAGAGGGTGGGTGCCTCGGCTGACTGCCCGGCAGGACCAAGGAGTTTCCGACAAGATCGGCAAGCTTCGCCGCATCCTGCCACTGCCGCCGTACCTTGTCGCTGCCCTGTCATGTTGCGAGCGGGTAACGCCTCACGCGGCCGCCAGGTCAGGACAGGGGGACGGTGCGTACGCCTTACGGCACCGTACGGTCGCAGGGCAGCTCCGCCCATACGGCGTGCCCGCGGGCGCGCTCGTCGGGCCTTATGCCCCACTCGTCGGCCAGGACGCTCACCAGGAGCAGTCCGCGGCCGCTCTCGCCGTCGGTGTCCACGCCGGGCACCGCGTACGGGCTCAGCGGGCGTCCGCCGCCCTCGTCGGTGACCTCGAGGCGCAGCCGTACGCCGATCACCCACAGTTCGCAGCTGACCTTCTCACTGTCCGTGTGCCGCACGGCGTTTGTGAACAACTCGGACACCAGCAGCTGTGCGTTCCCGCACGAGTCCTCGGTGACGCCCCATTCGCGCAACCGCTCCAGCACACGGCGCCGGGCCTCCGCGACGGAGGTGTCGATCGCCGGGAGGTGAAACGCGTCCCTGAGTGGCCGCACGGCGGTGCTGCCGGGGCGGTACTCGCGGGGAAGTGCCTCATGGGGGGAAGCCACCGGTCCACTATGGGGTCCGTCGGTGGCGGATGGCAAGGAACAGGCTGCAAATTACAGAATCGTTCGAACCGCCTGTCGTTGCCCGGGGCGTTCGTGTCAAACTGCGTTTTCATGACGGCAGTTGGAGGCGGGCGATAGTGGCGGACTCGCGTGCGGGTGGCGGTGCCCCCACCGTCCTGCGGGTGGTGCTGGGTAAACGATTGCAGCAATTGAGGGAGAAATCGGGCCTCTCGTACGAAGAGGCAGGCAGGGCCCTCGATGTGACGCACGCCACTATCCGCAGGATGGAGAAGGCCGAAGTCGGCCTTCGTATTCCGTATGTCGAGAAGCTGTTGCGTACATACGGTGTGACGCAACAGGAGGAAATCGACGGTTTCGTCTCCCTCGCCCGGGAAGCGAACCAGCCCGGCTGGTGGCACCGTTACCGCGACGTACTGCCCGAGTGGTTCAGCGCCTTTGTCAGCCTCGAGAGCGAATCCCACCTTATCCGTGCATACGAGCCGCACTATGTGCCCGGACTCCTCCAGACACCCGCCTACGCCCGCGCCGTACTGCGCGCGGGCATGGCGCACGCGCCGGAGGAGGAGATCGAGCGGCAGGTCGCGCTCCGCATGGAGCGCCAGGCCATCCTCACCCGCGACGAGCCGCCGCTGCTGTGGGCGGTGCTGGACGAGACCGTGCTGCGCCGGACCATAGGGAGTCCGGACGTGATGGCCGAGCAGCTCGACCGTCTGCTGGAGGCCGTACGGCAGCCGCACGTGAGACTCCAGATCATGCAGTTCAGTGCCGGTTCCCACCCGGCCATGTACGGCCCCTTCCACCTCTTCCGCTTCCCGATCGACGAGCTCCCCGACGTCGCCTGCTCGGAAAGCCTGGTCGGTGCCGTGTACTTCGACCAACGCGACGACGTGTCCGCGTTTCTGGAGGCTCTGGACCGGATGTGCAGCCAGGCCGCACCCGTTCACCGGACCGAGGCTCTCCTCAGTGCTCTGCGCAAGGAGATCTGAACGATGGATCGGATATACAACGGCATGCCCGCCGGGCAGCTGGGCCGCGAGGGCTGGCGCAAGCCCTGGAGCGGCGGGAACGGGGGAAGCTGCGTCGAGGCGCTCCGGCTGCAGGACGGCCGGGTGGCGCTGCGCCAGTCCGAGGACCCCGACGGCCCGGCGCTCATCTACCCCCACGACGAGATCCAGAACTTCATACGGGGCGCGAAAGCCGGCGAGGCCGACTTCCTGCTCGCTTGAAACCGGAAGTCAACGACCGGCAGCACGGAACGGAGAAACG
Source organism: Streptomyces armeniacus (assembly GCF_003355155.1). Classification (NCBI taxonomy): domain Bacteria; kingdom Bacillati; phylum Actinomycetota; class Actinomycetes; order Kitasatosporales; family Streptomycetaceae; genus Streptomyces; species Streptomyces armeniacus. Next base: position 948,474 of record NZ_CP031320.1, read on the forward strand.
GCGTGTCCGACACAGGATTCAGCCCAGACCAGATCGACACCACCAAGGCGCACCCCGCGCGCATGTACGACTACTACCTCGGCGGGCGGGACAACTACGAGGTGGACCGCGAGGCAGCCGACCGCGTCCTCGCACTCGCCCCCGAGATCCGGGTCGTCGCCCGCGGCAACCGCGACTTCATGCACCGTGCGGTGCGGACCGTCGTCGAGAGCGGCGTCCACCAGATCATCGACATCGGCACGGGCATTCCCACTTCGCCCAACACCCACGAGGTCGCCGCCGAGGTGTCCGACCGGGTGCGCGTCGTGTACGTGGACAACGACCCGATCGTCGCCACGTACGCCGGCGCCAAGCTGACCAACGACGGCAACGCCGGCTTCGTGCTGGCCGACCTCCGCGATCCCAAAGCGATCATGGACCACCCGACGATGCGGGAACTCGTCGACTTCGAGCGGCCGGTCGCGCTGATGCTCCTCGCCGTCCTGCACTTCGTGCGGGACGCGGAGGACCCCGCCGGGATCGTCGCGGCGCTCACCGAACGCCTCCCGGCGGGCAGCTGCCTGGTGCTCTCCCACGTCACCGACGACTTCCGGAGCGAGGACGGCGGGCTGAGCGAGGCCGGCAGCGTCTACGACAAGGCGACCGCCAGCCTCACCTTCCGCTCGCACGCCGAGGTGCTGCCCTTCTTCGAGGGCTTCGAACTGCTCGAACCGGGCCTGGTCCAGGTGCCGTTGTGGCGCCCGGACGGCCCGGTTCCCGGTCCCGAGGAGCTGCGGCAGTACGTCGGCTACGGAGGCGTCGCGGTCAAGCGCTAGGTCTGCTGTACGCGCCGGCCCCGTGCCGCCGCGCCAACCGCGCCACCTCCGCGGCCGTTCACCGCCCGTACGGATCAGCCTTCGCCGTCACCTGTCAAGGCGGCGAAGGTGAAGCCGAAGCGGGCCGGGGCGACCATCAGCTTGTGCCGCTGCAGCACGCCCGGTCCGCAGGACGCCGAACCGATCCCGTGCTGCCCGTGGTCGAGGTTCACGTACACAGTGTCGTCCGGCACCAGGTCGGTCGTGTGCGCGGCGGCGTCCAGGTGCTCGCTCGTCCAGCGGCGCGCGGTCAGCCAGAAGTGCGCCGTGCCCGCGGCGACCCGCAGTCCGGCACCGGAGCCGTCGGTGAGGCGCGCCCAGCGCACGTCCGCACGGGCGCCGTTCTCCTGCGGACGCACGTACGGCGTCTGCAGCCCGTCCACGGTCTCCTCCCAGTGCCCCACCAGCGAGGCCGCCCGGGTGTCCGGATACGCCTCGCCGGGCCCGCCGCCGAACCACCGCACGCGGTCGTACGCGGCGGGCAGCCCGAACCGTACGCCCAGCCGCGGCAGCGGGCAGTTCCACTCGCCCTCCGGGTCCACGGACACGTCCAGCCGCAGGAGTTCGGCCGTGGCCGTCCAGCGGTACACCACCCGCAGGCCCAGGTCGGTGGCGGCGGGCGCGGCACGCGTGCGCACCGTCACGCCCGTGTCGTCCGGCTCCACCGCGTCGACCCGGTGCCGCATCCGGTCCAGGCCGAGGCGCCGCCAGGCCGGGCCGGGGCCGGAGCCCGGCTTCCAGGGCGCGCCCTCGTCGTTGTCGGTCGGGGCCCGCCACACGTCCAGCCGCAGCCCCTCGACGGGCACGTCACCCAGCCGCGTCAGCGCGCCGGTCGCCGCGTCGAACAGCGCCGGACCCAGCGCCAGCGATGCCCCGTCGCGCCGCGGCGCCACCTCCGCGCCGGCGTACGGCACGCCGGCGGGCGCCGGCGGCACTGCGGGCAGCTGCGCCCACGCCACCCAGTGGCCGCGCGGCGCCCAGGCGGTGTCGTCCGCGAGCACCGCCCGTACCGTCCACTGCGCCTCCCCGGACTGGCCGGTCCGCGGCGGCACCGGCAGCTCCAGGTCCGCCGACTCGCCCGCGGGCACGTCCGGCAGCGGCAGCCGGCCGCCGGCGAGCGCCTCGCCCTCGACCTCGTAGCTCCACTCCAGGGCGAGATGGGACAGGTCGGCGAAGTCGTGCAGATTGCTCACCCGGAGCGTACGGGCGGTGCCGTCACCCGTGATCCGTACGGGCTCGATCACCTTCTTGTACTCGGTCAGCCCGGGGGAGGGGGTCCGGTCCGGGAAGACCAGGCCGTCGCAGACGAAGTTGCCGTCGTGCACCTCCTCGCCGAAGTCGCCGCCGTACGCGAAGAACTCGCGGCCGTCCTCCGTACGCTGCGGCAGGCCGTGGTCCGTCCACTCCCAGACGAAGCCGCCCTGGCAGCGCTCGTACTTCTCGAACAGCCGCTGGTACTCGCTCAGTCCGCCCGGTCCATTGCCCATCGCGTGTGCGTACTCGCACAGGACGAACGGCTTCTCCGCGCCCTCGCGCCGGCCGATCTCCTCGACCTCCGACTGCCGCGGGTACATCCGGCTGTGCAGGTCGGAGTCCGGGAAGTCGTGGTCGTTCTCGTAGTGCAGCGGCCGCGACGGGTCGCGTTCGCGGATCCACCGGGCCATCTCGCCGAGCCCGGCGCCGCTGCCGCACTCGTTGCCGAGCGACCAAATGATGACGGAGGGGTGGTTCTTGTCCCGCTCCACCATCCGGCGCGCGCGGTCCAGCAGGGCGGGCGTCCAACGGTCGTCGTCGACGGGGTTGTTGCGCCAGTCCAGGTGTGTGAAGCCGTGCGTCTCCAGGTCGCACTCGTCGATGACCCACAGGCCCAGCTCGTCGCACAGGTCGAGGAACGCGGGGTGCGGCGGGTAGTGGCTGGTGCGTACGGCGTTGATGTTGTGCTGTTTCATCAGCACCAGGTCGCGGCGCATCGTCTCCTCATCCACGGTCCGCCCGGTCTCCGGGTGGAACTCGTGCCGGTTGACGCCGCGGAACAGGATGCGCTTGCCGTTCGCCTTGAGCACACCGTCCTCGATGACCACCGTACGGAAGCCGATCCGCATCCGTACGGACTCGCCCGCGGTGCTCAGCACGGCGTCGTACAGCCGCGGCGTCTCCGCCGTCCACGGCTCCACCGGCAGGCGCACCTCTTCACCGGCAACGATGTCCACGCCGAGCTCCGGCACCGACAGCCGCGCCTGCTGCCCGCACTCCGCGCGGAGCAGGCCGCTGCCGTCCGTGTGGTCGTAGCCTGCGTGCACCCAGAAGTCGGCGACCGCGCCTTCCGGGCGGTGCAGCAGGGTCACTTCGCGGAAGATGCCGGGCAGCCACCACATGTCCTGGTCCTCGAGGTAGCTGCCCGCCGACCACTGGTGCACCCGTACGACGAGCACGTTCCCGCGCGGCCGCAGCAGCTCGCCGACCGCGAACTCGTGCGGCAGCCTGCTGCCCTGGAAGTCGCCCAGCTCCCGGCCGTTCAGCCAGACCCGCGCACAGGACTCGACACCCTCGAAGCGGAGCAGCGCCTCACCGCCCTCCGGCCAGTCGCCGGGCAGGTCGAACTCGTGCCGGTGGTCGCCGGTCGGGTTCTCGTTCGGCACGCGCGGCGGATCGACGGGGAAGGGGTAGCGGGTGTTGGTGTACGCGGGCGCGCCGTGCCCCTGGAGCACCCAGTGGCCCGGCACCGTCAGCGTGTGCCAGCCGGGCGCACCCGAGGGGTCGTACCCGTCCTTGGTGAACGCCTCGTCGCCGCCCTCGGCGGTCGGCGACAGGCGGAAGGACCAGTCGCCGCTCAGGTCCAGCCGGCGCGCGTCCGACCCGGCGGTCCAGGCCCGCGCCGGGAGGGTGCCGTGTCCGGGTGAAACGTCTTCGTAGTAAACGGGGTTGCTCATCGCTCTCCTCGCGTCAATCGGCCGGCCCGTGTGACGGATCTCCGGTCGCTCTGGGTGAGCGTGGCATGACAGAGTGAGTCCATGTCGACGCCTCCGCCTCCGCCGCCGTCCCAGCCGCCTGGCCAGCCACCGTTCCACAACTACCCGCCACAGGGCGGCAGCGGCTCTCCGGGGGGCGGATCCGGTGGCTTCGGGCCGCCCGGCGGAGGCGGCTTCGGGCCGCCCGCGCCCGGCGGTTGGCCCCCTCCGCCCCCGCCGCCGCCCCGCGACAGCCGCCGAACGGTCGTCGCCATCGTGGTGGCCGCCGTCGTCGCCGTGGCGCTGACAGCCGGCGCCGTGGCGGTCTTCCGCGGCGGCGACGACGACAAGGAGCCGACGGCCGCAGGCACGGCGACACCGACCGACTCGGGCACCGCCGAGGGCCGCGAACCGGCACCGAGCGACTCCGCCACGGAGGAGTTCCCGGACGACGACCTTACGGACGGTCTTCCGACGGACGACTACCCGACGGACGAGGAGAGCCCCCGCGACTTCGAGGACATCATGCCGACGCCCTCGGACGGCCCGCGGCCCGCGTACCAGATGGAGGTCGGCGACTGCTTCGACCTCCCGGAGGGCAAGCAGGGCCAGGGTGACCCCGTCGAGTGCTCCGCCGCGCACGACGCCGAAGTCGTCCACCAGGAGAAGCTGGCAGGCGAATACGACACCGACGCCGAAGTGCGGAAGAAGGCGGACGCTGTCTGCAAGATCCCGATGAAAGATGCGGCCGAGGGCGAGTCGTCGGTCGGGGGAACGCTCGTGCAGTACCCGAAGTCGACCGGTGTGAGCCTCGGCATGCGGACCGTCACGTGCAGCCTGACGGCAGGCGAAGGCAAGAAGCTTTACAAATCGATCTCCTGAACTGACGTCACAAAGGTCCGCACATATGTCCGTTCATCCAGGTGGCCTTGAGTGAAATAGTCAGCGGCCCACTTCCTCTGGACCTCTCAGCGCTGCTACTACTCAGTACGACCAGCAGTTCTCCATGTCACCCATGAGAGGCTCCATTGAAGCTGCACAGATGGGCGGCCACGGCAACCGCCGTGTCCGTCTTCCTCGGACTGACCACCCTGACAAGCGGTGTTGCTTCCGCCGACTCGGCTGAAGCGGCTCCCGCGTACGTGGCACTCGGCGACTCCTACTCCTCGGGCGTCGGTGCCGGCGACTACGAAGACGACAACTGCAAGCGGAGCGCGAACGCCTACCCGCATCTCTGGGCGAACGCCAACTCCCCTGCCTCGTTCGACTTCACGGCCTGCTCCGGCGCCGTGACGGACGACGTCATCAACAACCAGCTCGGCCCGCTCACCGAGTCGACCGGTCTCGTCAGCATCAGCGTCGGGGGGAACGACGCCGGATTCGCCGACGCGATGACCACGTGCGTGCTGCAGGGCGAAAGTGCCTGCCTGACGCGCATGGAGGAGGCCACCTCGTACATCAATGGCACCCTGCCCGGCAAGCTCGACGCCGTGTACGACGCCATTTCCGGGAAGTCGCCGTCGGCGCAGGTCGTCGTCCTCGGCTACCCGAACCTGTACAAGCTCGAGGGCGAGTGCTCGGTCGGCCTCAGCGAGAAGTCCCGCGCCGCCATCAACGAGGTGGCGGGCACCCTGAACGACGTCACCGCGAAGCGCGCCGCTGACCACGGCTTCGACTTCGCCGACGTGCGTGGCAACTTCACCGGCCACGAGATCTGCTCCTCCGACGAGTGGCTGCACAGCGTCACCTTCCCCATCGGTGACTCGTACCACCCCACCGCCGCGGGCCAGTCGGGTGGCTACTACCCGGCCATGGAAGACGTGGCCTGACGGTCCCGGAGTCCGGGCCTGTCGGGAGCCCTCGGGGGACCCGTAGGCACTGACCCGGCGTCCGTGCACGCCAGCGGGAAAACTGCTGGCGTGCACGGACGGCATCGCCCATCCTTGGCGCATGACACGTGGAAAGGACGGCCTCGCGATCTCCCGGTGATCGCCGATGGCCCACAACGAACACCCGCAGGCGCCTCAGCCCGAGCCGCAGCCTTCCGGACGGCGGCCGCTCACAGCACCGCCGCCCGGCCCCGCAGGCCCGCTGACCCCGGATCAGCTCTGTGCCCGCTTCGGCCCGCTGCCCTTCCCGGACCGCACGCGCGCCCTCGCCCGCCACGCCCGCTCCCTCGGCCCCGACGCGTACGCCGCGCTGCGCACCGCCCTCGACGCCGGTGACCCCGACGACCGCCGTACGGGTCTCCTCCTCGCCGTCGCCCGCCGCGACCTCGACGCGGTGCACGCCGCCCTCGACGACCCCCTGCTGCGCCGCCGAGCCCTCGCCGCCGCCATCCGGCTGCCGGTGTCCGAAACGGCCCTGTCCCGGCTCGCGTCGGGCGGGACACGGGAGGTGCGGCACGAGACCTTCCGGGTGCTGCGGCTCAGCCGCCGCACCTGCCTCGCCGCCCGGCTGCTGCCCCGCGTCCACGCGCGGCACGGACCCGCCGAGGCGTCCCGGCTGCTGCCCGCCTGCACTCCCGCCGTCGCCGCCGCCTGGCTGCCCCGCACGGGCGCGCCGGACGGAGTGCTGCGCAGCCTGGCGCGTACGGCGCCCGCGGCGGTCGCGGAGCGGCTCGCGGCGGAGTACACGGCCGCGGCGGCGGCCCCGTACCGCTTCACCCGCCGCCACCGCCTGCTGGCAGCCGTGATCGCCGAACGCGACACCGACGCGGGGCTGTTGCTGCTGGACCGCGCCCCCGCGCTGCTCGACGGACGCGGCGGCACGGCGCTGCTGCGCCGGCCCGGCGCGGTGCTCGCCGTGCTCCGGCGGCAGGGTCCCGCCGGCCGGGGCGGTGCCCGCGCCCTCGCCGGCGCCGGTACGGCCGGCGGCGGAACCCTGAACATCACCACCGAACGGCTGCCCCGCGCGGTGCTGCGCGCCCTGCGCGCACTGCCACCCGACGAGCTGGCGGAGCTGGCGGGCCGGTGCCGAGTGCCCTACCGCCCGTTCGCGGCGGACGGCCGGCTCGACAACCGGCCGCACCCGCTGCTCGCCCTCCTGCCGCCCGCCGAACGGCGCCGCCTGGTCGAGCCGCACCTGGCGCGGCGCGGGCCCGCACGCGGCAGCCTGCGGGCGTTCGCGGCTCTGTCGGCTGCGGACCGCGGCGAGTTGGTACGGCCGTACCTGCGGGACCGCCCCTACGCATCGCCTGTACGGCTGGGCCAGGCCGCGACCGCTCCCCTCGCGGACGCGGAGGAGCTGCTGCGGACGGGTACCGGCAGCCACCGTACGCACGAACGCGCGTGCTCCTGGCAGGCCCTGCTCGCCTGCGCCCAGTTGAACGCCGTGCCGGAGGAGTACGCCCGCGTGCTCGGCTCCTGCGAACGCGCCTGGCACGACCGGGACGAGGTGCGCGCCGCAACGTTGCGCCAAGCCGCCGCGGCGCGGCCCGCCCTCCTCGGCGCGGTGCCCGAACAGGTGCTGCGGGAGGCCGTCGCCGCCACCGTCCAGTACGGCGACTCCCGCGGCGGCACCTTGGGCGCCGCCGCCCTGTGGCTGCGCCGTACGGCCGAACACGCCGCGGAGGGCGGCGCGTTCGAACGGGCCGCCCGCACCGCCCTGCTGCTCTGCCGGGTGGTGGACGACCCGCGCTGGCGCGGCCCCGTGCACCCGCTGCGGCTCACCCCGTCGGCCGCCGCCGGGCTGTGGGCGGCGGTGCCCGGCGAACAGGCCGTACGGCCCCGGGTGTTCGTGCCGCTCGCCGGCCTGCTGGCCCGGCGGCTGGACGCACTGCCCGCGCTGGACACCCTGCTGGGCGGCGCCGTACGGGGCGCGCACGGGCCGGAGTGGGCGGCACGCGCCGTACCGTCCTGGCTGCGCCCGGCAGCACACCGGGAGGCGCGGTGCGCCGAACTGCTCGCCACGGGGCTGGCGTTGGGCGACGGCGTCGCGCTGCGTACGGTGGCCACCCGGCGCACGGACCTGCTGGACACCGTCCTCGACGCGGTCCTGGACGCCTCCGAGGACGCCGTACCGACTTCCGTACGCGGCGGGGGAGTGGAAGGTGCGCCCCTCTCGGACGCGTCGCGCGGGCTCCTGCGGCTGCCGCCGTCCGTCACCGGCAGATGGCGGCCCGACCAGCGGGACCGTTGGCAGCGGTGGCTGGCGCGCACCGCCGCGGACGAGGACACCGAGCTGCGGACCCGTGCGGACGCGGCCCTGCGGCTGCGCACGCCGGACGCGCTGGTGCGCCTCGCACGTGAGGCGCCGCTGCCGGTGGCGACCGCCGCACTCACCGCACTGGGCGAGACGGGCGAGGGAGCCCTCGCGGGCGACGGTGGCGCCGAGGCGCGGCTGCGGGAGCTTCTCGGGCACACGGGGAGCGGCGGAGCGCGCGGACGCGCGGCCCTGGCCGCCGTCCGGAGCGTCGCCGCACGGCTGCCGGACAGCACGGCGCTCGCGGTCCTCGGGGCCGCCGCGCGGGACACGAACGCGTCCGTCGGCAGCCGGAAGGAGGCCGCCCGCGCGCTCGGCGAACTGACCGGAGAGGCCGCACTGCGCGAACTCTGCGCCGCCTGGGACGCGCCCGGCCAGCACGGGGACGTACGGGCGGCGCTCGCGCGGCAGCTGGTGTCCCGTATCGCCCGCCCCGGAGTGGCGGAACGGCTCACCGCGGGCATCGCCGAACCGGCGATCCGTACGGCGGTCGTTCCGCGTGCCGCCCTGACGGTGCCGTTCGAGGCCCGCGCGGCCTACGGGGACTTCCTGACCGGGCTGATCCGTACGGCAGACGACGCGTCGGCGGAAGCCGCCTGTACGGCGCTGCCGGGATGGGTGCCGCCCGGCGCGTCCGACGCCCTGGACGCGGTCACGGAGGTGATGTCCGGGACGGAGCGGCCGCTGACGGTGTGGCGGGCGGCGGTACGGCAGTTCGGCGTCCTGGCCGGCGACGCCGGCCGGGAGACGCTGCGGGACACACTCCGGCGGCTGCGCGAACGCGCCTGCCCGTACGGTGCCGCCGACACGGCGGCGGGCGCCCGTACGGAACGGGACGCGGACGCCGTACGGCGGCTCGCTGACCTCGCAGCCGAGATCGTCCACAACGGCCGCGGCTCACCGGCCCAACAGGCCGCGGACCGCGCCGCCGTGGTCGAGGCGCTGCTCGCCGCGGGACTGCGCGGCCGCGCCGCCGAGACCGCCCTCGGCAGCGCGTACCGCACACTCCGGAACGGCGTCGCCGACACCGGCGGCTGGCAGCGTGCCATGGAACTCGCCGCCGGCCGCGTGGAACGGCTGTCCGACGCCCGGACGTTCACCCTCGACGGCGGCGATCCGGACGTGGAGAGCGCCGCACGGCAGGTCGTCGCCGCCCTCCGGGCCAGCGCCGCCCCCGCCGCCGGGCTGACCGCGCTCGCGCTGGTGCGGAGCGTCGCCGTCCGCAGCCCGCACCAGGCGTGGTGGCACGGCCAGTTGGACGCCCTGCGCGCACACCCCGACCCGGACACGGCGGAGGCGGCGCTGCTCACGGTGCTGCGCTGACACAGGGCGCCGTACGGGCGGTTCGCGGCAGCGGAACCCGCCAGTACGGCGCCCCGTCGCGTCAGCCGCCGGTGAGCAGCGCGGCGAGCGCCGCCGCGGGGTCCGGCTCCGCAGGGCCCGCGGGCCACCACCTGCCGCGCTCCTTGCGGTACGGCCACCAGCGGCCGTCCCGCGCGTACCGCAGCTGGGCGGCGGAGTCCACGAGGGTCCACCGGTTCCGCTCGGCGCGCAGCGGCGGCCGGGACTCCTCGTCCGGCCAGACCGCGGCGAGCTGTCCCCGGACGCGCGCCAGGGCGTCGCGTTCGGGCGTCCACGCCTCCTCCAGGACGGCGAGCGCCGGCGCGCCGCCGAACTCCCAGGCGCGTACGGCCGCTTCCAGCTCCACCGCCGTACGCCCGCCGCCCGCCGCCAGCCGCGCGGCGATCCGCGGCGCGGGCCGGGCGGCGGCCAGCCGTACAACGTCCTGTGCCGCGCCGAGCGGCGCCGCCGGCATGCTCCCGGCGTGCCCGGGCCCGAGCGCGTCGGCCAGCGCGCGGTGCGCCCGTACGGCCGCCGCCGCGGCGAGGAACTCCAGCGCCGCCACGTCCAGTCCGGCCGCCGCGGGCGGAGCCGTGCCGCCGTCCAGCGCCGGCGGGCCGCCCGGCGCGGCGACCGGCGGCGGAGGGGGCGGCAGCGGCGGCAGGACGGCGCCCAGCGCGAACGCCTCGTCCGCCGCGACACCCTCGTCCCGCGCCTCCGCCGGAGCCGCCCCCTCCGACCCGCCGGCCGCGGCGGACTCCTGCGCGGCGCGCGCCGCGCTGCGCAGCTGCAGCTCGTCCAGCAAGGCCCGTTCGCTCCGGCCGCGCATCAGCAGCAGGACGAACGGGTCCTGGTCCAGCAGCCTGGCCAGCTGATAGCAGAGGGCGGCGGTGTGCAGGCAGTGGTCCCAGGCGTCGCAGCTGCACTCGGGTTCCAGGTCGCCGATGCGCGGGAGGAGTTCGACGCCCGCGTCCGCCGCGTCCTCGACCAGCCGGGGCGGCATGTCCCGGTCCAGCAGTGCCGCCAGGTGCCCCGCCTCGCCGGCGACGACGTCCAGCAGCCGGTCCCAGTCGTCCTCGCCGAGCTGCTGCAGCAGCACGTCCGCGCGGTGCGGACTGCCGTCCCGGTCCCGTACGACGGCGGTGATGCGGCCGGGACGTACGGACACGGCACCGACCGCACCCTGCCGCGCGTACCGGCGGCCCTTGCGGAGCTGTTCGGCGTCGAGCGCCGTGTCCTCCAGCGCCTTCAGCCACGTCTGGCCCCACCAGGTGCTCGCGAAACCGCGACCCTGCGCGGGCGGAAGGGCGTCGAAGACGCGCTCTTCGTCGTTCGACGGGGTGGTGCTCACCTGTCGGTCCCCCTCAGCTCGACGAGCTCGGCCAGCTCGGTGTCGGACAGCTCCGTGAACGCCGCCTCGCCCGTGCCCAGCACGGCGTCGGCCAGCGCCTGTTTGCGTGCCAGCATCTCGGCGATCCGGTCCTCGATCGTCCCCTCCGTGATCAGCCGGTGCACCTGTACGGCACGCGTCTGCCCGATGCGGTACGCGCGGTCGGTGGCCTGCGCCTCGACCGCCGGATTCCACCAGCGGTCGAAGTGCACCACGTGCTCGGCGCGGGTGAGATTGAGGCCGGTGCCCGCGGCCTTCAGCGACAGCAGGAACACCGGCACCTCGCCGTCCTGGAACCGCCGCACCATCTCCTCCCGGCGTGCGACGGGCGTACCTCCGTGCAGGCACTGTGTGGCCACGCCGCGGTCGGCGAGGTGCCGTTCCAGCAGCCGCGCCAGCTGCACGTACTGCGTGAAGACCAGCACGCTGGAGTCCTCGGCGAGGAGCGTGTCCAGGAGTTCGTCCAGCAGCTCCAGCTTCCCGGAACGGCCCTGCAGCGCCGCGTCCGTCTCCTTGAGGTACTGCGCGGGGTGGTTGCAGATCTGCTTCAGCGCCGTGAACAGCTTGACCACCAGACCGCGCCGGGCGAAGCCGTCGGTGCCGGCGATGTCCGCGAGCGACTCGCGCACCACCGCCTCGTACAGCCCGGCCTGCTCCTTGGTGAGCGCCACGGCACGGTCCGTCTCGGTCTTCGCCGGCAGCTCCGGCGCGATGCCCGGATCGGACTTGCGGCGGCGCAGCAGGAACGGGCGCACCAGCCGCGTCAGCCGCTCGGTCGCGGCCGGGTCGCCGCCGCCCTCGACCGCGGCGGCGTGGTCCCGGCGGAACGCGCCGAGCCTGCCCAGCAGTCCGGGGGTGGTCCAGTCGAGAATCGCCCACAGCTCGGACAGGTTGTTCTCCACCGGAGTGCCGGTGAGCGCGACGCGCGCGCGGGCGGAGATCGTACGCAGCTGCCGGGCGGTGGTGGAGAACGGGTTCTTGACGTGCTGAGCCTCGTCGGCGACGAGCAGACCCCAGACGGCGGGGGACTCGGACCGGCCTGGTGCGCCGTCATCGTCGGGGGTCTCCGATCCGCCCGGCGGGCCGGAGAGTTGTGCGAGCCGCTCCGCGTCCAGCCGCATCGTCCCGTAGGTGGTGAGCACGAACTCCCCGTCGGCGAGCCCTTCCAGGCTGCGCCCGGAGCCGTGGAAGCGGCGTACGGGCGTGCCCGGCGCGAACTTCTCGATCTCCCGCTGCCAGTTGCCCATCAGGGAGGCCGGGCAGACGACGAGCGTCGGACCCGCCGTCTCCGGGTCCTGCTGCCGGTGCAGATGGAGTGCGATGAGAGTGATGGTCTTGCCCAGGCCCATGTCGTCGGCCAGGCAGCCGCCGAGGCCGAGGGAGGTCATGCGGTGCAGCCAGTTGAGCCCGCGCAGCTGGTAGTCGCGCAGGGTCGCGGTCAGCGCCGGAGGCTGCGGCACGGGCGCCGGATCGCGGTCCGTGCGCTCCGGGTCGGCCAGGCGCTCGCGCAGCGTCTCCAGCCAGCCGGTCGCCGTCACCTCGAGCCGGTCGCCGTCGTCCTCCGTACTGCCGGCGAGCACCGAACCGATCGCTTCGACCGTGCCGACCTGCCGGTCCCGGCGCTCGCGCGCGCGGCGTACGGCTTCCGGATCGACGAGCACCCACTGGTCGCGGAGCCGTACGAGCGGGCGGCCCGCCTCGGCCAGCCGGTCCAGCTCCTCCCGGGTGAGCTGCTGGTCGCCGATGGCGAAGCGCCAGCTGAAGCCGAGCAGCGCGGCGGCGGAGAGCGACGAGGGCGCGCCAGAGGCAGCACTGCCCGGAGCGGCCCCCTGCGCGTGCTGTCCCGTGTGCTGCCCCCTGTCGTTCGCACCCCGCGGCCCGGAATCGGCTCCCTGCGCGCCGGGGCCGACCACCGCGCGCGCGGTGAGCTTCCGCGCCAGCTCCTTCGGCCAGTGGACCTGGATGCCGGCGGCGTCCAAGGCCTGGTTGACCGCCGCGCCCAGCAGTTCGGTGATCTCCTCGTCCGCCAGCTCGACGGAGTCCGGTACGGCCGCGGACAGCAGCGGCCGCAGCGGCTCCCAGGCGGAGGCCGCCCGGCGCAGCGTCAGCAGCGCGTCCGTACGGGCACGCGGGCCGAAACCCGCCGCGACGGGCGAACCCCCGGACCACACCTCCGCGGCGTCGGCGACCAGCGCCGGGTCGGTCACGCTGTGCAGCTGGAGCACGGCGCGGAAACGGGCGCCGGCGGAGCCGCCTGCCTGCGCCGCGGCCGTACCGGCGTCGTCCAGCCCGTTGACCTCGACCCGCAGGGACAGCCGTACGCCCGCGTCGTGCCCGGCGGCGACATCGTCCGCCCAGCTCCGCAGCTCCGGCAGGTGCTGTGCGGGCTCGGCCGCGAACGCGGGCGCACCCGCGGCCAGTTGCGCGGCGGGACTGCGCGGGAGGCCGTCGGCGACGGCGTCCAGGAACGCCCGTACGAGCCGCTCCGGGTCCGGCAGCCGCGGCGGGGAGGTGTCCGGCAGGGGCACGGCGTGCGCGTATGGCGGCATCGCGGCGGCGAGGTCGCGCAGCCGCGCCACGTCGTCGGGGCCGAGCGGCCCGAGCCGCCAGGCGTCGTTCGCGCCGCTGCTGAGGCCGGGCAGCAGCCGCCCGCGTGCGGCGAGTTGGAGCGACAGGAGCGCGGCGGCGCCCCAGAAGGCGGTGGCCCCGTGCGGGCCCTGCGTACCGTCCGGGCACGCGCCGCCGCGCGCTCCGGCGGCGCGTGCGCGCGTGAGGACGGGCAGCGCGTCCCGTACGGGCAGCACGTACGCGGGCACCGTACGGACGCGGATTTCACCGGCGCCGTCGGGGAGGGCCACGGTCAGCTCTTCGGAAGTCTCACCGGACACGGGTGACACGGGCGGGGTGCCGTCCGGACGCCAGAAAGCGACCCGCCCGAGCCGTGGCGGATCGGCGGGAAGGAATACGGCGGCACAGTCTGAGAGCTCGGCGATCTGGGCAGGCGGTGAAGGAAACGGGACCACGTCGCTGAATCGTTCCTCAAATTTGACTAGTGAACGGAGCGGCCGAGGGTACCTCACCCGCGGGCGCAGGCCGAAACAATCCCGCGATGCCCGTAAGGAACGCGTTCCGCACGAAAGGCGTTCAATGGAGAGAGCGGTGGCAGCCGTCGCCGCGGAGGAGGCATGGAGATGACCAACAGAGGAAAGGTCGCTGTGGGGGGCGTGGCCGTGGGCCTGCTCCTGTGGTGGCTGACGTCGTTCTGGATCGCGATCCTGGTGATCGTCGGCGTTCCCGCGGTCGCCTATCTGACGCTCGACCCCTCTCAGCGCGCGAGGCTGCGCCGGGTGAGCCGGAAGGAGCTGGGCCGCTAGCACGGGCCCGCGGCCGAGGCAGACGGCGGCCGAGGTACACGGCGGGCGGCCGGGGAGCGGCAGCGCTCAGCTGGCGGGCCGGGCCGCCATGCCGTCGAGCGCCCGCAGCAGCCCCGGCAGTTCGGGGCCGCGGCCGACGGGTGTCACCTCGCCCGGCTCTTCGTCCAGCAGCAGGAACGCGATGTCGTCCGTGCGGGCCACCATGCTCCAGCCCGGACCGTCGGCGCGCAGGATGCGCGCGTCGCCCGCGGCGAACGACGAACGGATCCGGCCGGGTGGGGGCGGATCGTCCAGATACCCGGCCACCTCCCGCAGCACCCGCTGCACGGGGCTTTCCGGCTGCTCGCCGTCCTGCCCGCCGCCCGGCTCGGCGAAGGTCACACCGTCGCCGTCGACCTGGGCACGCCACGCGGACCACTGGGCGGCGATCTCGTCCGCGCCCATCCGGCGCTGTGCCGCCCCCCACACCTCGGTGGCCGGCGGGGTGAGGACGATCCACTCGTCCCCGGCTTCCGCATCGGGTTCCGGATCGTGCGGCGGGGGCACGTCGGGAGCGGCCACCGCCAGGGCCAGCGGCCATCCGGGCAGCGCCGCCGCCACCGTACGGTCGTCCGGCGAGAGGTCGTACTCCATGCCGCAGTCCCACGCGGCGATGGCGCAGGCCACCAGCGTCACGTCGTCGGTGGCCACGGTCCAGCGGGCACCGTCGCCGTCCTGTCCGAACACCAGCCCGTAGCCTTCCGCGTACGGTTCCAGGCCGAGCACTTCGCACGCCTCGGGGTAGTCGTCCCCGAGCACGCTGGGAAACTGGGCGGGCGTCAGCAGGACGGCCGTCAGCACATAGAGCGCATCGTCCTCGTCGGCGGCCACGCAGCCCCCTCTCGGTCAAGTGTCGGGGCACTTTAACTCCGGATCCCGCGCCGCGACAGAGCACCGCCTGTGCGGCCGGCGCGGAGAACCGGTGAACGAGGGTGTGCGCGCTGGAGGTTGCCCGCGGTGCCGTCGTGGGTAAGGGTGGCACGGCGGCTGCCACGGTGAAGGGGGAGCGGGGAATGGCACTCAATACGGGTCTCGACTGGTTGCTGGACGATCTCACGCAGCGCATATCGTTCATTCGGCATGCCTTGGTGCTCTCCAACGACGGGCTGGTGACGGCGAAGAACCAGGAGCTCGACCGGTCGGATGCGGAGCATCTGGCCGCGGTCGCCTCCGGGCTGCACAGCCTGGCGAAGGGCTCGGGTGAGCACTTCGCGTCGGGTCGGGTACGGCAGACGATGATCGAGTTCGACGAGGGCGTGCTGTTCGTGACAGCTGCCGGGGACGGCAGCTGTCTGTGCGTGCTCGCGGGCGGGGACGCCGACATCGGCCAGATTGCGTACGAGATGACGCTGCTGGTCAACCGGGTCGGCGAACATCTCGGGGTGGGCACACGGAACCTTCCTTGACGGCTCTGACCAGCGGCTGAGTGGAGTTATCCACAGGCTCGGCGGGATTCTCCGGCACGCGCTATGGTCGTTACAGAGAGTGACGACTAGTGGCGGGGGAGATGATCGACATGTCCGAGACCGTTGTGCCGGGCCGGGCGGCGAGGGAGCTGGGGCTGCGGCCCCGGGAGTTCGAGCTGGGCATGCAGCTCGGGGAGGTGCCCACGGTCCCCGGGCCGGAGGGCTGGGGACGCCGGGTGCCGCGTGCGGCGCTCGACGCGCTGAAGAAGGCCGAGGACTTTCCGGGCGGCCTGCGCGAGCGGCTGCGGGTGGTGACCACGGTGGAAGGCGCGGCGCTGCTGGAGATCACCACCGGCCGCTTCGGGCGGCTCGCACGGGCCGGGTGCTTCACCCCGGTGCGCTTCCACATGAACAGGTATCGCGCGGTGGTCTGGCTCTATCTCGCGAGCGAGCTGCGCCGGTTCGGCGAGCGCCGGCCGGAGCTGCTCACCGGGCAGCTGCCGCCGGCGCTGCGGACCGCGGTGGACGGCGGCGCCGACCGCCGGCCGCGGGACTGGCGCGCCCGGCGGGTCACGCAGCTGGCGGGCCAGGCCACGAGTCCGTGGGAGCGCGCGGCGGCACGCGCCGCGGTGCTGGACGAGGACGTCCTGGCGGAGGCCGTGCCGGATCCGGTGGAGCGCGCGCGGCTCGCCGCGCTGCGGCCGGAGCTCGTCTCGGTGCGCTCGGAGTCGGCGGCGATGTGCGAGGCGGTGAAGGAGCTCAGCACGGCGTTCGACGACGACGAGGTGCTGCGGCACCGGCTGCTGCTCGCCGCGGATCTCGAGGAGGCCCGGAGGCAGGACGAGGCGGGGGAGGCGCGTCCGCGGCCGGTGGCAGAGAGCGGCGCCGGCGGCCGTGCGGACGCGCCGGCGGGCGGCTCCGCGGAGAGCCATCCCGAGCCGGGGTCCGTCGTCGGGCCGGTGGACGCCGGCAGGCGGCCGACGAGACTGCGGCGGCTGCTGGCGCGCGCGTCCGGCACGGGGCGGCGCGGTCCCGTCAGCCGTCCAGTTTCCTGAACAGGCCCTCCTGCATCACGGAGACGATCAGGTTGCCCTCGCGGTCGTAGATCTGGCCGCGGGCCAGCCCGCGCGCGCCCGTCGCGATGGGGGACTCCTGCTGGTAGAGGAACCACTCGTCCGCGCGGAACTGCCGGTGGAACCACATGGCGTGGTCGAGCGAGGCCATGTCGAAGCCTCGGCGTCCCCACAGCGGCTCGACCGGGATGCGCACGGCGTCCAGCAGCGTCATGTCGCTGGCGTAGGTCAGGGCGCAGGTGTGGACGAGCGGGTCGTCGCCGAGCGAGCCGATCGCCCGCATCCAGACGCCGCTGCGCGGCTCCGCGTCGGTCAGCTCCCGGGCGTCCCAGCGCAGCCGCTCCACATAGCGGATGTCGAACGCCTGCCGGCGGGCCATGCGCTCGAGCCGCTCCGGCAGGGCCCCCAGATGTTCGCGGATCTCGTCGGCCAGCTTCGGCAGGCTCTCGGGATCCGGCACCCGCGGCATCGGCACCTGGTGCTCGATGCCCGACTCAGGCTGATGGAAGGAGGCGGTGAGGTTGAAGATCGTGCGGCCCTGCTGGACGGCGACCACCCGGCGCGTGGTGAACGAACGGCCGTCCCGCACCCGTTCGACCTGGTACACGATGGGCACGCCCGGCCTGCCCGGACGCAGGAAGTACGCGTGCAGGGAGTGCACCGGACGCTCCCCGTCCGTGGTGCGGCCGGCGGCGATCAGCGCCTGCCCGGCGACCTGCCCGCCGAAGACCCGCTGGAGGGACTCGTCCGGGCTCTGGCCGCGGAAGATGTTGTGGTCGATCCGCTCCAGCCCGAGGAGATCGACGAGCCGTTCTGCGGGACTGGGCGCGGTCACTGGTGGACCCTCTCTGTCTCGGGCCCCGGATGGGGGTTCGCGGTCGTGGGGAGCCGTTCCTGTACGGCGCCGGTGGTGGGGATGCCGGGGACCGTGGAGCCGCGGGCGCCGCCGGTGGGAGTGCGGGCGGTGCTCACAGCTGGCCGACTCCCGTGACCTTGACGACCGCGCGGGCCTCCTCGTCGGAGGCCGTGAGGTCGACCTCGGCGGAGATGCCCCAGTCGTGGTCCCCGTTGGGGTCGGCGAAGGTCTGGCGGACCCGCCACAGCCGGTCCTCCGGGACCTCCTCGATCTGCAGCAGCCGGGGGCCGCGCGCGTCGGGGCCGGTGCCCAGGTCGTCGTACTCGTCCCAGTACGCGTCCATGGCGTCGCCCCAGGCGTCCGCGTCCCAGCCGGACTCGCCGTCCAGCTCGCCGAGTTCGCCCACCTTGTCCAGCGCCGCCAGTTCCACCCGGCGGAACATAGCGTTCCGCACCAGTACGCGGAAGGCCCGCGCGTTGGAGGTGACCGGCTTCACCTGGTCGGCGCGCTCCTGGGCCTCCTCGGCCGTCTCGTCCGCCGGGTTGGCCAGCTGCTCCCACTCGTCCAGCAGGCTCGAGTCGACCTGCCGGACCATCTCGCCCAGCCACTCGATGATGTCCTGGAAGTCCTCGGACTTCAGGTCGTCCGGGACGGTGTGCTGCAGCGCCTTGTACGCGCTGGCCAGGTAGCGCAGCACGATGCCCTCGGTGCGGGCGAGCTCGTAGAAGGAGACGAACTCGCCGAAGGTCATGGCGCGTTCGTACATGTCGCGGATCACGGACTTGGGGGAGAGCGGGTGGTCGCCCACCCAGGGGTGGGACTTGCGGTAGAGGCCGTATGCGTGGAAGAGGAGTTCCTCCAGCGGCTGCGGATAGCTGATGTCCATCAGCCGTTCCATCCGGTCCTCGTACTCGATCCCGTCCGCCTTCATCTCGGCGACCGCCTCGCCCTTGGCCTTGTTCATCTGGGCGGCGAGGATCTGGCGCGGATCGTCCAGCGTGGACTCGACGACGGAGACCATGTCGAGTGCGTAGGACGGCGATTCGGGATCCAGCAGTTCGAAAGCGGCGAGCGCGAAGGTGGAGAGCGGCTGGTTGAGCGCGAAGTCCTGCTGCAGGTCGACGGTGAGCCGGATGCGGCGCTTGCCGCCCTCGGCGGCGGGGTCGTCGGCGTCCAGCTGTTCCACGACGCCGCCGTCCAGCAGCGAGCGGTAGATGGCGATGGCGCGCCGGATGTGCCTGAGCTGGGAGCGCCTGTCCTCGTGGTTGTCCTCGAGCAGCTTCCGCATCGCCTGGAACGGGTCGCCGGGGCGGGCGATGACGGCCAGCAGCATGGCGTGGGTGACGCGGAAGCGGGAGTTCAGCGGCTCGGGTTCGGACGCGATCAGTTTCTCGAAGGTCTGCTCGCCCCAGTTGACGAAGCCCTCCGGCGCCTTCTTGCGGACGACCTTGCGGCGCTTCTTGGGATCGTCGCCGGCCTTCGCGAGCGCCTTCTCGTTCTCCACGACGTGCTCGGGCGCCTGGGCCACGACGAAGCCGGACGTGTCGTAGCCGGCCCGGCCCGCGCGCCCGGCGATCTGATGGAACTCGCGGGCGCGCAGCGTGCGCACCCGGTTGCCGTCGTATTTGGTGAGGGCGGTGAACAGCACGGTGCGGATCGGCACGTTGACGCCGACGCCGAGCGTGTCGGTGCCGCAGATGACCTTCAGCAGTCCGGCTTGCGCCAGCCGTTCGACGAGCCGCCGGTACTTCGGGAGCATCCCGGCGTGGTGCACCCCGATGCCGTGCCGCACATAGCGCGACAGGTTGCGGCCGAAGCCGGTGGTGAACCGGAAGTTGCCGATCAGCTGCGCGATCTCGTCCTTCTCGGCGCGCGTGCACATGTTGATGCTCATCAGCGCCTGCGCCCGCTCCACGGCCTGTGCCTGCGTGAAGTGGACGATGTAGACGGGCGACTGGTGCGTCTCCAGCAGCTCGGTCAGCGTCTCGGTGAGGCCGGTCGTGCGGTACTCGTAGGACAGGGGCACCGGCCGGCTCGCCGACCGTACGACCGCGGTGTCCCGGCCCGTCCGGCGGGTCAGGTCCGCCTCGAACCTGCTGACGTCGCCCAGCGTCGCCGACATCAGGATGAACTGGGCGTGCGGCAGCTCCAGCAGCGGAATCTGCCAGGCCCAGCCGCGGTCCGGCTCGGCGTAGAAGTGGAACTCGTCCATCACGACCTGGCCGATGTCGGCGTTCTCGCCGTCCCGCAGCGCGATCGACGCCAGCACCTCGGCGGTGCAGCAGATGACGGGGGCGTCGGCGTTGACCGAGGCGTCGCCGGTCAGCATGCCGACGTTCTCGGTGCCGAAAAGCTTGCACAGGTCGAAGAACTTCTCCGAGACGAGCGCCTTGATCGGTGCGGTGTAGAAGGTGACCTGGTCCCGGGCGAGCGCCGCGAAGTGCGCGCCCGCCGCGACGAGACTCTTACCGGAACCGGTCGGGGTGGACAGGATGACGTTCGCCCCGGAGACCACCTCGATCAGCGCTTCCTCCTGAGCGGGATACAGCGCGATGCCCCGCTCTTCCGCCCAGCTCGAGAAGGTCTCGAAGAGGGCATCCGGGTCGGCTTCGGGCGGCATCTGATCGATAAGGGTGGCAGTCACACACCCCATCTTGCCCTTCCCCGGTCCGAATCCGGGAACCGGTGGGACGTTGGTGATCACCGGACGCTACGCTGTGTCGCCGGCCGGTCGGCAGTGTGCATGCCTGCCCGGACGCCGGCGCACGCACACGACGCAGCCCTGCGGCAGGAGCCGTACGGCACAGGGGTGGGGATCGAACATGATGGGACCGGCACACTCGCTGTCGGGGGCGGCAGCCTGGCTCGGGGCGGGTGCGGCGGCCAACGCGCTGGACCACCCCATGCCTTGGCCGGTGCTCGTCGTCGGCGCGCTGATCTGCGCGGGCGCTGCCCTGGCGCCGGACCTCGACCAGAAGTCGGCGACGATATCCCGGGCCTTCGGGCCGCTGTCCCGCGCGCTGTGCGGAGTGATCGACAAGCTCTCCGAGACCGTGTTCAACGCCACCCGCGCCAGTGGCGAACGCCGCCGCTCCGGCGGACACCGGACCCTCACCCACACCTGGGTCTGGGCGGTGCTGATCGGCGCCGGATTCTCGGCCGCCGCGGTGGCGGGCGGCCGCTGGGCGGTGCTCACGATCCTGTTCATCCACGTGGTGCTGGCCGTCGAAGGGCTTCTGTGGCGGATGGCCCGGGTTTCCAGCGATGTGCTGGTCTGGCTGCTCGGTGCCGCCTCGGCCTGGATCCTGGCCGGCGTGCTGGACCAGCCGGGCAACGGTTCGGACTGGCTGTTCCACGCGGACGGCCAGGAGTACCTGTGGCTCGGCCTGCCCATCGTGCTGGGCGCGCTGGTGCACAGCATCGGGGACGCGCTCACGATATCCGGCTGCCCGATCCTGTGGCCGATCCGGATAGCCGGGAAGCGCTGGTATCCGCTGGGCACGCCGCGGTTCATGCGGTTCCGGGCCGGCGCCTGGGTCGAGGTGAAGGTCCTGATGCCGCTGTTCATGCTGCTTGGCGGCGCGGGCGGGCTGAGCGCCCTCAACGTCATCTGACCCGGCGCGGTTCAGCTGTGCCAGGACCGCCAGAGCGCGGCGTACGCGCCATCGCTCCCCACCAGCGCGTCGTGGCTGCCGAGTTCGGTGATCCGGCCCTCCTCGACCACCGCGATCACGTCCGCGTCGTGCGCCGTGTGCAGCCGGTGGGCGATCGCGACCACCGTGCGCCCCTCCAGCACCTGTGCAAGCGAGCGTTCCAAGTGCCGTGCCGCGCGCGGGTCCAGCAGCGACGTGGCCTCGTCGAGGACCAGCGTGTGGGGGTCCGCCAGCACCAGCCGGGCCAGCGCGATCTGCTGTGCCTGCGCCGGGGTGACCTGCTGCCCGCCGGACCCCACCTCGCTGTCCAGCCCCTCGCTCAGCGACGCCGCCCAGTTGTCGGCGCCGACCGCGCGGAGCGCGCCCCACAGTTCGCCGTCGTCCGCGTTCGTCCGCGCCAGCAGCAGGTTGTCGCGGAGCGAGCCGACGAAGACGTGGTGCTCCTGGTTGACCAGCGCCACATGGGAACGGACCCGTTCGGCGGGCATCCGGGACAACTCCGCGCCGCCGAGGGTGACTTCGCCCGTGCGCGGCCCGTAGACCCCGGCCAGCAGCCGTCCCAGCGTCGACTTGCCCGCGCCGGAGGGGCCGACCAGGGCGAGCCGGGTGCCGGGCGCCACGTCCAGCGACACCTGGTGCAGCACGTCGGCGCCCTCGTGGTAGCCGAAGCGGACCCGGTCGGCGCGTACGTCGCGGCCGTCGGGCGTCAGAGCCTGCTCCCCGGCGTCCGGCTCTATCTCGCGCACGCCCACCAGCCGGGCCAGCGAGACCTGCGCCACCTGGAGCTCGTCGTACCAGCGCAGGATCATCCCCACCGGCTCGAACAGCATCTGGGCCAGCAGCGCCCCCGTGGTCAGCTGTCCGACGGTGATCCAGTCCTGGAGCACGAACACGCCGCCGAGGATCAGCACGGACCCGAGGACCAGCACGTTGCTGACGTTGACCGTCGGGAACAGGATGGTGCGCAGCCAGAGTGTGTAGCGTTCCCACGCCGTCCACTCGCGGACGCGCTGCTCGGAGAGCGCGATACGGCGTGCGCCCAGCCCGTGCGCCTCCACCGTCCGGCCCGCGTCCACGGTCTCGGCGAGCGCGGCGGCGACGGCGGCGTACCCCGCGGCCTCGGAGCGGTAGGCGCTCGGGGCCCGCCGGTAGTACCAGCGGCAGCCGATGAGCAGCACAGGCAGCGCCACCAGCACCGCCAGCGCCAGCGGCGGCGCCGTGACCCCCAGCGCGCCGAGCAGCAGCGCCGCCCACACCACGCCGATCGACAGCTGCGGCACGGCTTCCCGCATCGCGTTCGCCAGCCGGTCGATGTCCGTGGTGATCCGGGACAGCAGGTCGCCGGTGCCCGCGCGCTCCAGTACGCCCGGCGGCAGCCCCACGGACCGTACGAGGAAGTCCTCGCGCAGGTCCGCCAGCATCTGCTCGCCGAGCATCGCCCCCCGCAGCCGCACCAGCCGCACGAAGAACGTCTGCACGGCAAGCGCGACGGCGAACACCGCGACGGTGCGCCCCAGCGGAATGTCGTCCGCGCCCACGGCGAGGTCCTGGATGACGGTGCCCAGCAGATACGGGCCGACCATCGAGGCGGTCACCGCGACCGCGTTGACCGCCATCAGCACGCCGAAGGCCCGCCGGTGGCGGCGTATCAGCTCGCGCACATACGCCCGCACCGTCACGGGCGAGCCGACCGGCAGCGTGGTGGCGGACTCCGGGGCGGCCGGGTCGTAGTCGGGAGGAGCGACGCCGATCATGCGTGGGTGGTCCCTTCAGCGAGTTCGTCGTCGGTCTCACGGGTGACGACCGCGCGGTAGTGCGGGTCGTCGCGGAGCAGTCCGCGGTGCGTGCCGGCGGCCGTGACCCTGCCGTCCTGGAGGAGGACGACCTGGTCCGCGCAGTCCAGCAGCAGTGGGCTGGAGGCCAGGACGACCGTCGTGCGCCCGGCGCGTACGCGGCGCAGGGCGCCCGCGATGCGTGCCTCGGTGTGCGAATCGACCGCGCTCGTCGGCTCGTCCAGCACCAGCACAGGCGGGTCCGTGACGAGGGAGCGGGCCAGCGCGAGCCGTTGCCGCTGCCCGCCCGACAGCGACCTGCCGCGTTCGGTGATCCGGGCCTCGAGCGGGTCGCCGTTCAGCCCGGGGGTGCCCTGCGCCAGCGCGTCCAGGACGTCGGCGCACTGCGCCGCCGCCAGCGCCTCGTTCGCCGAGACGCGGCCGGAGCCGGGCACGTCGAGCAGCTCCCGGAGGGTGCCGGAGAGGAGCACCGGGTCCTTGTCCTGGACGAGTACGGCGGCGCGCGCCTTCTCCAGCGGCACCGCGTCCAGGGGGACGCCGCCCAGCAGCACGGAGGGCAGGGCGCGTTCCCGCGCGTCGGGCCGTTCCCCCTCCTCTTCGGCCGGGTCCTCCTCGGCCGACGGGTCGTGCCCGCCCAGCCGGGCCGCGAGCCGCCCCGCCTCGTCCGGGTCGCCGCACACCACCGCCGTCAGCCGCCCGGCGGGCGCCAGCAGCCCACCGGCCGGGTCGTGCAGGTCACCCTCGGCCGGATTCTCCAGCGAGCGGGCCTCGCCGCCGCCCGCGCCGTCGCCCACGCCCGCGCCGTCGCCCGAGCGGCGCAGCCCCAGCACCCGGGCCGCGCGGGCGGCCGACGGCCGGGAGAACGAGTACGCCATCGCGAACTCCTGCACCAGCCGCAGCGGGAACAGCAGGAAGGTCACCGCGCCGTACACCGTGGTGAGTTCACCGACCGTGATGCGGCCGTCCATCGCCAGCCCCGTGCCGTGCCACACGACGGCGATCAGCAGCAGACCGGGCAGCGCCACCTGTACGGCCTCGATCAGCGCCCACATCCTGGCCGTACGCACCGCCGCCTGCCGCACCTCCTGGGACGCGCTCCGGTACCGGCGCAGGAACAGCTCCTCGCCGCCGATGCCGCGCAGCACGCGCAGGCCGGCCACGGTGTCCGCGGCCAGTTCGGTGGCCCGGCCGGCCTTCTCCCGTTGCAGGTCCGCGCGCCGGGTGGCGCGCGGCAGCAGCGGCAGCACCACCGCGATCAGGAGCAGCAGCCCGGCGGCGACCAGCAGGCCGAGCTCGGGCTCGTACACGACGAGGCCCACGCAGACGGAGAGCGCGACCACCAGTGCCGCGCTGAACCGCGACACCGACTCGACGCACCAGCCGATCTTCTCGATGTCGCCCGTGGACACCGCCACCACCTCGCCCGCGGCGACCCGCTGGGTCAGCGTCGCGCCCAGCTCGGCCGTACGGCGTGCCAGCAGCTGCTGGACGCGCGCGGCCGCGGTGATCCAGTTGGTGACGGCCGTGCGGTGCAGCATGGTGTCGCCGACGGTCGCACCGAGGCCGAGCAGCGCGAGCAGCGCGCCGGCGAGCGCGAGCCCTCCTCCGGAGCGGTCCACCACGGCCTGTACGGCCAGCCCCACGGCGATCGGGATGCTCGCGACGGAGGCCATGTGCAGCGTGCCCCAGGCCAGTGACTTCGCCTGGCCGCGCAGCTGGCGGCGGCCGAGCCAGAGCAGGAAGTGGCGGCCGGAGCGGACATCGGGGACACCGGGGTCGGCATACGGAAGGTCGCGGATCAGCATGACGTCCCAGTGCGTATCGGCGGGAGGGGGAGGAGCAAGCTTGTCGAGCCGAAGGGCCGGATATCAACCAGTTTTCGTCCGGCCGCCGTTCCGCCGCGGGGAGTGCGACGATGAAGAGCATGGAGACAAGCGGTGCGGGGCGGGCGCGTGGCAGGACGACGGCGGCACTGGCGGCGACAGCGGTGGCGGTGGCCGCGCTGCTGGCCGGCTGCGGGGGCGATGGCGGCGGGGGTTCGAAGGCCGCAGCGAAGGCCGCGCCGTCCGGGAAGGAGTCCCGGAAGGCCGCCGATCCGACCCGTATCCCGGGCGTCGGCGACCGGCTGCAGTCGAAGATCCCGGACGCGTCGCGGCAGGTCGTCGCGGTGTACGGGAAGGGCAAGGACTCCGCCGACGCCACCGTCGAGCTCTACTCCAAGGAGGACGGACGCTGGTCGCGTGACCAGCGCTGGCCCGCGCACAACGGCAGGAAGGGCTGGACGCCGCAGCACCGCGAGGGAGACAAGCGCAGCCCCGTCGGCGTCTTCACGCTGTCCGACGCGGGCGGCGTGCTGCCCGACCCGGGCGCGAAGCTGCCGTACACGCACACCTCGGCCTTCACCCCGCCCACGTACTGGCCCAAGTCGACCCGGCACGACTTCGACCGGGTCATCGCCATCGACTACAACCGGGTCAAGGGCACGACGCCGCTCGACCCGACGCGGCCCCAGGGCCAGTCGAAGGGCGGCAGCATCTGGCTGCACATGGACCACGGAAGCGGTACGTCCGGCTGCGTCAGCCTGTCCAAGTCCGGCATGGAGCACCTGCTGCGCACGCTCGACCCGGCGCAGCACCCGGTCGTGGTGATGGGGGACAGGGCGACGCTGGCGAAGTGAGCGCGCGAACGGGCTCGTTGGAGCCCGGAAAGTGCTCCGGAGAGGGCTCAAGGTTCACTCGACGGTGTCACCCGCGCCAGGGCGCACCGACCGTACCGGCCGCCGCGTGTCACTCGGCGGTGGTCGCCGCGCGGCGCGCGGCGGGCGCGTCGCGTACGCCGATCCGCAAGTGCTCGACGTGGTAGAGGGCCTGGTCGAGGAGTTCCGCGACGTGGTTGTCGTAGAGCGCGTAGACGATGGAGCGGCCCCGCCGTTCGCCGGTGACGAGCCCGAGGTTCCGCAGCAGCCGTAGCTGGTGGGAGCAGGCGGAGGCCTCCATCTCGACGGCCGTCGCGAGATCACCCACGGCGCACGGGCCCTCCTGGAGGCGGGCGAGGATACGCAGCCGTGAGGGCGTGGCGAGCGCCTGGAGGGTGGCGGCGACGTCGGCGGTGCCGACGGCGTCCAGGCGCTCGCGGGTGGTGACGCTGCTGGCGGTGTCGACTCCGTGACCCATGGGGCCATCATACCGACCACAAATGAAGGCCTGTTCAGATATTCCTGTACGGTGGGGTCCTGCCCGTTCCCCTTCCGCGGAGGGTCATTCCGTCATGCCTTCAGTCCTGGACCAGCGGCCTGCGCCCGTCGCGCCGGACCCGCGCCCCGCGGCGGCGCCGCGCCGTACGCGCGTCCTGGCGCTGCCCGAGGCCCGCTGGGCGCTGGCCGCGCTGGTGCTGTTCCTTGCCGCCTTCCCGCTCGACCTGCTCGGCGCCCCCGCGTGGACCTGGGGGCCGCTGTACGCCGCGACGTACGCCACCGGCGGCTGGGAGCCCGGCCGGGAGGGCCTCAAGGCCCTCAGGTACAAGACGCTGGACGTGGACCTGCTGATGGTGGCCGCCGCCCTCGGAGCCGCCGGCATCGGGCAGTTCCTCGACGGGGCCCTGCTCATCGTCATCTTCGCCACCTCCGGCGCGCTCGAGGCCGTCGCCACCGCCCGTACGGCCGACTCCGTGCGCGGTCTGCTCGACCTGGCCCCCGCGACCGCCACCCGGCTGCTCCCGGACGGCGGCGAAGAGGCCGTCGCCGCGGAGGAGTTGGCCGCCGGCGACACGATCCTGGTGCGTCCCGGGGAGCGGATCGGCGCGGACGGCCGGGTCCTGGCCGGGGAGAGCGAGGTCGACCAGGCGACCATCACCGGCGAGCCGCTGCCCGCGGCCAAGGCGCCGGGGGACGAGGTGTTCGCCGGTACGGTCAACGGCACCGGCGCCCTCCGGGTGCGGGTCGGCCGCGACCCGGGCGACTCCGTGATCGCCCGCATCGTACGGATGGTCGAGGAGGCGTCCCGTACGAAGGCGCCCACGCAGCTGTTCATCGAGAAGATCGAGCAGCGGTACTCGCTGGGCATGGTCGTCGCGACCCTCGCGGTCTTCCTGGTCCCCCTCGCCTTCGGGGACGAGCCGAGGTCCGCGCTGCTGCGCGCGATGACCTTCATGATCGTGGCCTCGCCCTGCGCGGTCGTGCTGGCGACGATGCCGCCGCTGCTGTCGGCCATCGCGAACGCCGGCCGGCACGGCGTCCTCGCCAAGTCCGCCGTCGTGATGGAGCGCCTCGGCCGTGTCGACGCCGTCGCCCTGGACAAGACCGGCACGCTGACCGAGGGCGCCCCGTACGTCACCGACGTACGCCCGCTGCCCGGCCACGGGCTGGACGAGGACGCGCTGCTGGCACTGGCCGCCGCCGCCGAGCACCCCAGCGAACACCCCCTCGCGCGCGCGGTGGTCGACGCGGCCCGCGCCCGCCGCCTCACCCTCGCCGACGCGGCCGGCTTCACCTCCGCACCCGGCCTCGGCGTCTCGGCCACCGTCGCCGGGCACACCGTCCGGGTCGGCTCCCCGGCCCGGCTGCTCGCGCCCGGAGGCGCGCTCGCGGATGGCGGTGTACGGGATGCCGTACGGGAGTTGGAGGACGCCGGCCGTACCGCCGTGGCCGTCCTGCGCGACGGCGCGCCCGTCGGCGTGCTCGGCGTGTCCGACCGGCTGCGGCCCGGTGCCGCCGCGGCCGTCGCGGCGCTGGCCGAACTCACCGGCCGCTCACCCGTGTTGCTCACGGGCGACAACGCACGTGCCGCCGGCCGGCTGGCCGCCGAGGTGGGCATCACCGACGTACGGGCCGGGCTGCTGCCGCAGGACAAGGTGGCGGCGGTCAGGGAGTGGCAGGACGCGGGCCGTACGGTGCTCGCTGTGGGGGACGGCGTCAACGACGCGCCCGCGCTGGCCGCCGCCGACTCCGGCGTGGCGATGGGCCGGGCCGGCTCCGACCTCACGCTGGAGACTGCTGACGCCGTCGTGGTCCGCGACGAACTCGCCGCCCTCCCGGCCGTCGTCCGTCTGTCCCGCAGGGCGCGGCGGCTGGTGGTGCAGAACCTGGTCATCGCGGGCGCGTTCATCACCGTGCTGGTCGCCTGGGACCTCCTGGGTCATCTGCCGCTCCCGCTCGGTGTCGCGGGGCACGAGGGCTCCACCGTCGTCGTCGGACTCAACGGCCTCCGCCTGCTGCGTGACGCGGCCTGGCGGCCGTGAACGAGGCGCTGGTCCACCCGTAAAACTTTGCAGCAAGTGAATGGAAAACCTTGCGCAGCATCTTGACGTGCTCACGGCGCGAAGGCAGGCTCCCCGCATACCCCCACGGTGGCCTGGCGCGTGGCTGCCTTCGGAGGCACCCCCGTGCCCCCACGTCGAAGGAGCCGCAGGATGAGAAAACGTCTGTTCGGTGGAGTGATGGCCGGAGTGCTGGCCACCGGCGGCCTGTACGCCGCCGCCCCGTGGCAGTCCCAGGCCACGCCGCCGGGCGAGAAGACCGTCACCGCCACCCTCTTCGAGACGCCGTTCGCCACGGTGGGCAAGGCGTGCACCGACTCGCTCGGCCCCGCGGGCTACGGCTACGTCGAGGTCTCGCCCGCCACCGAGCACATCGAGGGCGACCAGTGGTGGACCTCGTACCAGCCGGTCAGCTACAAGATCGCCGGCCGGCTCGGCGACGCCGAGGCGTTCAAGAGCATGGTCAGCGCGTGCCACGAGGCCGGCGTGAAGGTGATCGCCGACGCGGTCGTCAACCACATGTCGGCGGGCTCGGGCACCGGCACCGGCGGCACCCAGTACACGAAGTACGACTACCCCGGTCTCTACCAGGACGGCGACTTCCACGGCTGCCGCGAGGACATCGCCGACTACACCAACCGCGAGGAGGTGCAGAACTGCGAACTCGTCGGCCTGGCCGACCTCGACACCGGCAGCGACGCCGTGCAGACGAAGATCGCCGCGTACCTCGACAGCCTGCGCGAGATGGGCGTCGACGGATTCCGGATCGACGCCGCCAAGCACATGTCCGCCGCCGACATGGAGGCCATCAAGGGCAAGATGGCCGACCCCGGCTTCTGGGTCTCCGAGGTCATCTACGGCGGCGGTGAGCCGGTCACGCCGGAGGAGTACACCGGGCTCGGCGACGTCGACGAGTTCCGCTACGGCAGCCACCTCAAGAGCGCGTTCCAGGGCGGCGACCTCGCGGGCCTCCAGAACATCGCGGACGGCAAGCTGGAGAGCGGCAAGGCCCGTACGTTCGTGGACAACTGGGACACCGAGCGGAACGGTTCGACGCTCACGTACAAGGACGGCGAACTCCACACACTCGCCAACGCGTTCATGCTCGCGCACCCGTACGGCTCGCCCAACGTCTTCTCCGGCTACGAGTGGTCGGACAAGGACGCGGGCCCGCCCAGCGGCGGCGACGGCTGGACCAACATGCACGCCCGTCCCGAGATCACCGGCATGGTCGGATTCCGGAACGCCGTAGGTGACGCTGAACTCACCGACTGGTGGGCGGAGGGCAGCGCCCTCGCGTTCAGCCGCGGCGACCGCGGCTTCGTCGCCCTCAACGCGGGCGACGGCGACCTCCAGCAGGCCTTCACCACCTCGCTGCCCGGCGGCACGTACTGCAACGTCGCCAAGGCCGCGCCCGGCGACTGCGCGGGCAACACGGTGACGGTCGGCGACGACGGCAAGGTCGAGGCCACGGTGCCGGCCAAGGGCGCGCTCGCGCTGCACGCGGACGCGAAGGAGTAACGGCGGCGGCGGGCACGCCGCGCGTGACAGGCGGGCTCCGGCCCTCCGCCCGGCACTGCCGGGTGGCGGGCCGGGGCTTCCGCTTGTGCCGCCCTGAGCGTCGGTCGCGCCGGCGTCGGCCGCCCTCAGCGCTGGCCGCGCTCCGCGCCGAGCAGGGCCAGCAGCCCGCTCAGCTCCGTCCGCTGCTCCTGCGAGAGCGGCGCGAGGATCGCCTCCGCCGCCGAACGGCGCGCGCTGCGCAGCTCCTTGAGCACCGCCGTCCCCTCCTCCGTCACCTCCAGCCGCACCACCCGGCGCGACGCGGGGTCGGGGACGCGGCGCACCAGGCGCCGCTCCTCCAATGCGTCCACGAGGGTCGTGACGGCCCGCGGTACGACGCCCAGCCGCTCGGCGACGTCGGCCATACGGGGCGGCCCGTCGCTCCGTGCCACCGTGCGCAGCAGCCGCGACTGCGCGGGCGTGATGCCCACCGGGGCCAGGTTCCGCTTGTGCGCGTGGTGCAGCCGGCGGGTCAGCCACAGCAACTGGTCGGCGAGATCCCCGGCGCTCTCGCCGCCGGCCGGCTCCTCGGCGCGCGGCGCGGAGGCGCGCGCCGGCGCGGGCGACGGGGCAGGCGGGCGCGGGTTCGGGTGCGGGGGCATGGGCCGTAGCGTAGCAGGACGTAAGTCACTATGAGCTTAGGTAACAATGAACTATGCTCGCGTTCGCGGCCCCGCGGCCCGTGCCCGGCCCGCAGACCGTGCCCCTGGCCCGCAGGTTGTGCCCAGGCCGCAGGCCGCCGCCCCTACCCGAGGAGCCCGTTGCGCAGCGACAGTCCCGACTGGACCCCGGCACCGTTCCCCAAGGACCCGGACGCCCCCGGCCCTCCGGAGCAGCCCGCCCGTATCGGCCGCATCCTGCGGCTGTTCCGCCCCTACCGGGCCCGTCTCGCCCTCGTCGGCCTGCTCGTCTGCGCGTCCTCGCTGGTCTCGGTCGCCTCGCCGTTCCTGCTCCGCGAGATCCTCGACGTCGCGATCCCGCAGCAGCGCACCGGGCTGCTCTCGCTGCTCGCGCTCGGCATGATCCTCACCGCCGTCGTCACCAGCGTGTTCAGCGTCCTCCAGACGTTCATCAGCACCACCGTCGGGCAGCGCGTCATGCACGACCTGCGCACCGACGTGTACGCCCAACTGCAGCGCATGCCGCTGGCGTTCTTCACCCGCACCCGCACCGGCGAGGTGCAGTCCCGTATCGCCAACGACATCGGCGGCATGCAGGCCACCGTCACCTCCACCGCCACGTCCCTGGTCTCCAACCTCACCAGCGTCATCGCGACCATCGCCGCCATGCTGGCGCTGGACTGGCGGCTGACCCTCGTGTCGCTGACGCTGCTGCCCTGCTTCGTCTGGATCAGCCGGCGGGTCGGCCGCGAGCGCAAGAAGATCACCACGCAGCGGCAGAAGCAGATGGCGGCCATGTCCGCGCTCGTCATGGAGTCGCTCTCGGTCAGCGGCATCCTGCTCGGCCGCACCATGGGCCGCGCCGACTCCCTCACCCGCGACTTCGCCGACGAGTCGGAGCGCCTCGTGGACCTGGAGGTACGGTCCAGCATGGCCGGGCGCTGGCGGATGGCCACCATCGGCATGGTGATGGCGGCGGTGCCCGCGCTGCTCTACTGGTCCGCGGGTGTGCTGCTGCAGTTCGGCGGCCCCGTCTTCTCCATCGGCACCCTGGTCGCGTTCGTCACGCTGCAGCAGGGGCTGCTGCGCCCTGCGGTCTCGTTGCTGTCGACAGGCGTCGACATGCAGGCGTCGCTGGCGCTGTTCCAGCGCATCTTCGAGTACCTCGACCTGCGTTCGGACATCACCGAGCCGGAGCGTCCCGTACGGATGGCCAGGGCGCGCGGCGAAGTACGGTTCGAGGACGTCACGTTCGCCTACGACCCCGACGTGGCCGCGCCGACCCTGGACCGCATCGACCTGACCGTGCCCGCCGGCAGCAGCCTCGCCGTGGTCGGGCCGACCGGCTCCGGCAAGAGCACGCTCAGCTATCTGGTGCCCCGGCTGTACGACGTCACCGGCGGGCGCGTGACCCTCGACGGGACCGACGTACGCGACCTCGCCTTCGAGTCGCTGTCACGCGCCGTCGGAGTGGTCTCCCAGGAGACGTACCTCTTCCACGCCTCCGTCGCCGACAACCTCCGCTTCGCGAAGCCCGACGCCACCGACGGCGAACTGCGCGCCGCCGCGCGGGCCGCCCAGATCCACGACCACATAGCCGGTCTCCCGGACGGCTACGACACCCTCGTCGGCGAGCGCGGCTACCGCTTCTCCGGCGGCGAGAAGCAGCGCCTCGCCCTCGCCCGTACGATCCTCCGCGACCCGCCCGTGCTCATCCTGGACGAGGCGACCAGCGCGCTCGACACCCGTACCGAACGGGCCGTGCAGGACGCGATCGACGCGCTCGCAGCAGACCGCACCACGCTGACCATCGCGCACCGCCTGTCCACCGTGCGGGACGCGGACCAGATCGTCGTCCTCGACGGCGGCCGCATCGTGGAGCGCGGCACCCACGGCGAACTCCTCGCGCTGGACGGCCGTTACGCCGCCCTCGTCCGCCGGGACGCACACAGCGCCGTGTCGCAGACGTAGGCGGCTCCCGCGTACAGTCAGCCGCCGTACGGTGCGCGATTGGCGTCCGTACGGTGCTCGTACGGCGCGCTCGTACGGTCCTCGCTCGGCGTCCGTACGGTCCTCGATCGGCACCCGTACGGTGCTCGCGGACGGTCCGGCTCAGCGGGCCGACGGCAGCGGCGGTGGCGGCGGAGGGAAGACGCAGAACTCGTTGCCCTCCGGGTCGGCGAGCACGTCCCACTCGATACGTGCCGCGTGCCGCCGCACCATCGTGGCGCCCAGCTCGAGGAGTTCGGCGCTGTAGCCGTACACGTCGAGGTGCATGCGGTTCTTGGTCGTCTTCGGCTCCCGTACCGGGTTGATCCAGATGAGCGGGCCGTGCCCGGTCGGATCGTAGATCGGCACGGGCCACTCCGGCGGCCGTTCGCCCTGTCCCGCGGGCGGCTCACGGCGCAGATAGCCGAGTGCGGCGCACCACCAGTCGGCGAGCGCCTGATGATCGATGGCGTCCAGGGCCAGTCCCTTGAAGCGTGCGGGCATGTGCGGAGCCTACTGCGCGACGGCCTCCGCGGGCGGCGTTGACGTATCCGCGCCCCGCACCGGCGCGGCGCGCCGCCGTGTTGTCCCGATGGTGAACGGTGCGGATCTTGTCCACGCCGCAGAGGACGGCGAAGCCCATGTCATGCGGCAGTTCGCCGGGACCGCGAGTCAGTCCAGCCCGTACGCAGGCATCCCGTGCGGGACTGCCCCCGCGAGCAGCCGTGCCGGGCCGGTGCCGGTCCGTACGGAGAGCCTGCACGGCCGGTCGTCGCCCTCGTTGCCCACGCGCTCCGGTTCGAACGTGACGTACGCGAATCCCGCGTCCGGGCCGCTCGCCCGTGCGAGCCGGTCGAGTTCGGCGGCGGCACGCGCCCACTCCTCCTTCGGCACGTACTGCCGCATGATCGAGTGCCACACGACGGTGACGGTGCCCGGCTCCGGTGCGACGCCGGCGAGGAACTCGGCGACGCCGGCGCGTTCGACGCGTGCCGGGACCTTGGCGGCGAGCCGTATCGCGCCCTCCAGCCGGGCGGCCCGCGCGGCCTGGTCGGGCCACACGTACGCGCGCAGCGCCAGGGCGCCGTCCGCCGACAGGGGGTCTACGGGGGAGAGGTCGCAGCCGGCGCGTTCGGTGACCGTCAGCTCCGGGTGGTGGGTGGCCGCGTCCGTGAGCCACGCGGGTACGGGACCGCGCCACGCGCCCTCGTCGAGGCGTACGGGGGAGTCCTCCGGGCCCCAGGCGAAGCCCGGCGCCGCGTAACGGAACCGGTCCGCGCGGAGGTTGAGCCCCGCGCTGGCGCCCAGCTCGAACAGCCGCACGCGCGGCGCGGGCCGGGACGCCGGAGCGAGCCGGGAGAGGGCGTACAGCGCGCCGGGCAGCAGCACGTTCGCGCGCCCCGCCTCGTTCGTCTGCGGCGGCCGGGTCATCCAGTCGCGGATCCAGTCCGGGGACCCGCCGACGGTGTCGCGGAACGCCGCCCAGAGCGCATCCGTACGGTGCTGCCCGAGCGCACCGGCCGCCGCCTCCGCGTAGTGCTCCGCCAGCTCCGGTGCCCGCCCGGTGAGGACCAGCGCGTGGACGCCGCCGAGGAGGCGCAGCGCGATCGCGTCCGGGCCCGGCGCGTCTTCGTACTCCGCGAGCGCCTCCGCGCACACGCCGCCCGCCCGCACGTCGTCCGCGACGCACGGCAGCAGCGTCGCGTACAGCGGCGAGCCCAGCTCGGCGCAGGACGCCGCCTGCCACTCGATCATCCGGGCGATGCGTTCGCGGGACATGGGCCCTCCTCGGGTGCGGCCGCTGCCGCGCGTACGGCGGTCGCGCATGCGTGCGGCACGTGCTCGTACGGTGTGCGGGAGCACCGCCGTACACGCTGGCCGTCGCCTGCCGCGCTGGCCTGAAGCCCAGTATGCGCCGTGGCACGATGGGCCCCATGACGGACCTCACCCTCGTACACGGTGACATCACCGAACAGGACGTGGACGCGGTGGTGAACGCCGCCAACTCGTCGCTGCTGGGCGGCGGCGGTGTCGACGGCGCGATCCACCGCAGGGGCGGCCCCGACATCCTCGCCGAGTGCCGCCGGCTGCGCGCCGGACGCTACGGCGGCGGCCTGCCCACCGGCCACGCCGTGGCCACCGCGGCGGGCCGGCTGCCCGCCCGCTTCGTGATCCACACGGTGGGCCCCGTGTGGGCCGAGGGCGAGGACCGCTCCGCCCTGCTCGCCTCCTGCTACGACGAGTCGCTGCGGGTCGCGGCCGAGCTGGACGCGCGTACGGTCGCCTTCCCCGCGATCTCCACCGGCGTCTACGGCTGGCCGCTCGAGGACGGCGCGCGGATCGCGGTGAGCACCGTACGGGAGGCGGTGGACGCGGCACCCGGACAGTTCGACGAGGTGCGCTTCGTGGTCTTCGACCAGGCCGGGCACGACGCCTTCGCCGCCGTGCTCTGACCGCGCCCGCCTCCCGACGGCCACCGGTTTCCGGCTACTTCTTCAGCTCCAGCGGATCGTGCTCCGTGAGGAGCTTGTCCACCCGCGCCTGGTCCACCCGGTGCGTGAGCTCCTGCACCTCCTGCCGGTCCCGTACGCACTTGGCGAGCGTGAACGAGGAGCTGACCAGGAACAGCACGCCGAGCGCGAGGAAAGCCCGCTCCCACGGCCCCACCGGGAGATACACCACGCCGACGGCCACCGCGAGGAGGGACACACCGAAAGCGATCGCGGCCTGGGCGTAGAACGCCGCCGTCGTCGGCCGCTGAATCTGTGTCGTCATGCGCCCATCGTGGCGGGGCCCCGGCGCGCGGTCATGAGTACGGATACTCACTCAGCCGTAGAGCAGATGGCGGCGCCGCTTCCGCTCGAAGTCCCGTACCTCGCCCGCCCACGCGTCCGCGATGGCGTCAGGCTCGTCGCCCGCGTCGACCATCTTGCGCAGCCGCTGCGAGCCGGAGAGCTTGTCGATCCAGAACGGGCGCTCGGGGTCCCAGGAGTCCTCCCGCCAGGCGAACCCGTCGTAGCGGCGCGCCTCCACCAGCATGGCGACCGCCGTCAGCACCGGGCGGTAGCGGCCCGGGTCGGTCACGAAGATCTGCACGCCCGCGCAGGTCTCGCCCTCGTGCTTGCTGAACGTCGGCACGAAGTAGCCCTCGCGGAACCGGACTCCGGGCAGCCGGCGGGCGTTGAGCCGGTCGCTCAGGTGGTAGTCGAGGTACGGCGCCCCGACGAGCTCGAAGGGGCGGGTCGTGCCGCGGCCCTCGGAGAGGTTCGTGCCCTCGAAGTACCCGGTGCCCGGGTAGACGACGGCGGTGTCCGGCGTCGGCATGTTCGGCGACGGCGGCACCCACGGCAGCCCCTCCACGGCGCCGACGTGGGACGGCCGCCAGCCGCTCAGCTCGATGACCTCCAGCTCCACGCGGCCGCCGTCGCCCTCGTCGGGCAGCAGCTCGCCGTTGAAGTAGCGGGCCAGCTCGCCGACGGTCATCCCGTGCTGCTGGATGATCGGCTTCAGGCCCACCCCCGAGGTGAAGCCGTCCGTCATCATCGGGCCGTCCGCGCGGCGGCCGACCGGGTTGGGCCGGTCGAGCACGACGAACCGGGCGCCGATCGCGCGGGCCGCGACCATCGCGTTGTACATCGTCCAGATGTACGTGTAGAAGCGGACGCCGACGTCCTGGATGTCGAAGACGATGGTGTCCGCGCCCGCCTTCGTGAACAGCGCCTGCATCTTCGCGGCGTCCGCGCCGTACGCGTCGTACACCGTCAGACCCGTACGCGGGTCCTCGAACTCCGGCTCCGACTCGCCGGCCTGCGCGCTGCCCCGGAAGCCGTGCTCCGGCCCGAACACGCCGACGACGTCGAGCTCGTCGCGGGCCGCCATCGAGTCGACGATGTGGCTGGTGTCCCGCAGCACGCCGGTCGGGTTGCTGATCACGCCGATCTTGCGGCCGCGCAGCATCGACCAGCCGCGGGCCGCCGCCAGGTCGGCGCCCGGCGTCACCCCGTGCGTACGGGCCTGCTGCGCGGCGTCCGGGGAGGCGGCGTGCGCCTGGCCGGACGTGAGCAGGGGAGCGGTCAGGGCGGCGGCGGTGCCACCGGTGAGGAGCGAGCGGCGGGTAGGCATGCCGGGAAGCTATCCACCCGCTCCCAGCAGCGACAAGGGGCCACACGCGACAACAAAGGTGTAGAGCAATGGCGGCCGGGTGGCGCCGGGTGGTGCCGGGAGGGTCCGGGCGTTACGCCGCCGCCGTCAGCTCCCGTACGGGCGCCCCGTCCCCGGCGGCCTCCCCGTCCAGCAGCCGCCGGACCTCCCGGGCCGCCGACCGGCCCGCACGGTTGGCGCCGATGGTGCTCGCCGACGGCCCGTACCCGACCAGGTGGACCCGGGGGTCGCGGACCGCGCGGGTGCCGTCCAGCCGGACGCCGCCGCCCGGTTCGCGCAGCCGCAGCGGTACGAGGTGCGCGATGACGGGCCGGAAGCCGGTGGCCCACAGGATGGTGTCGGCTCCTGCGGTACGGCCGTCCGCCCAGACGACGCCCTCGGGTGTGACGCGGTCGAACATCGGCAGCCGCTCCAGCAGCCCGCTGGCGCGGCCCTCGCGCACTGCCTCGGTCAGCGGCAGGCCCGTCACGGACACGACGCTGCGCGGCGGCAGCCCGTCCCGTACCCGCTCCTCGACCATGGCGACGGCGGCCCGGCCCTCGTACTCGCCGAACGGCCCCTCGCGGAACACCGGCGGCCGCCGCGTCACCCACGTCGTGGCCGCCGCCACCCCGCCGATCTCCAGCAGGTGCTGCACGGCCGACGTACCGCCGCCCACCACGACCACCCGCCGCCCGGCGAACACGTCCGAGCCGGGCCCGGGGTACTGCGCGGTGTGCAGCTGCCGCCCGAGGAACGTCTCCTGCCCCGGGACGCGCGGCCAGAACGGGCGGTCCCAGGTGCCCGTCGCACTGATCACGGCGCGCGCCGACCAGGCGCCGGAACGCGTCTCGACGCGCAGCCGCCCCGGACCGTCCTCCGGGGCGTCGCGTACGGCGGTCACGTCGACCGGGCGCTGTACGCGGAGCCCGAAGGCGCTCTCGTACGCGGCGAAGTACTCACCGATCACCTCGGCGGACGGCCGGCCGGGGTCGGCGCCGGTCAGCTCCATGCCGGGCAGCGCGTGCATCCCGTGCACCTTGCCGTACGTCAGCGACGGCCACCGGAACTGCCACGCGCCGCCCGGCCGCGGCGAGTGGTCCAGGACCACGAAGTCGCGGCCGGGCTCGAGACCGTTGCGGCGCAGATGGTAGGCGCTGGACAGGCCCGCCTGCCCGGCGCCGATGACCACTGCCTCCGTCGTGCGCACTCCCTCGTTCATGCCTCTGCCAACCACCGGAGCGGCCCGGAGCTTCCCGGCGGCGCGGACGGCGTGGGCGGTGCCGTCACCGGCCGCCGGTCGCGCGCCCGTACGGCACGGCAGGATGGAACCATGACCGACGCACTTCGGACCCACGTCCTCGACCTCACCACCGGCACGGACGAGACCGTCGCCGACCTGACCCGGGACTGCGCCGCGTTCCTCGAACGGGTCGCAGCCGGGCGCGACGGGCTGCTCAACGTGTTCGTGCCGCACGCCACCGCCGGCGTGGCCGTCCTGGAGACCGGCGCCGGCAGCGACGACGACCTGCTCGCCGCCCTCCGCGACCTGCTGCCCGCCGACGACCGCTGGCGGCACCGGCACGGCAGCCACGGCCACGGCCGCGACCACGTGCTCCCCGCGCTCGTACCCCCGCACGCCACCCTGCCGGTGCTGAACGGGCGGCTGGAGCTGGGCACCTGGCAGTCCGTCTGCCTCGTCGACACCAACCGGGACAACCCGCACCGGCAGGTGCGGCTGAGCTTCCTCGGGTAGCCGCCCTGCCGGGCGCCCCGGTCCCGCACGTCCGTAGCGCCGTGGGGGTGTCGTCAGGGCAGGGCGGTCAGCCAGTCCTGGACGGCGAGCGCTGTCGTGCGGGAGTGGGTCTCCAGCACGGTGAAGTGGTCGCCCGGCACGGTGACTTCTGTGTGCGGCAGGTCCCACGCCGGTGCGGGATCGGCGCCGGGCAGCGGGTCGCGGGCCCGTACGACGAGGGTGGGGGCCGCCGCCCGTACGGGCTCCCAGCCGGCGAACAGGCCGAAGTACCCGGCCATGGCGGTGAGCCGGTCCGGTTCGGCGGGCTCGGACTCCGCCGCCCTGTGCAGCATGTCCGCCGTCATCGGGGAAAGCGTCTCCTCGGTGCCGCCGCTCTCGCCGGGGTAGGTGTCCACGAGTACGACGGCGGCCGGCGGGGAGCCCTCCGCTGCCAGCCGTTCGGCCACGGCCTGCGCCGCCCAGCCGCCCGCCGAACGCCCCAGCAGGACGAACGGCTCGCCGCCCGCACCCGTACGGACGGCCGCGGCCTGAGCCGAGACGAACGCGCCGAGGGTGGCCGGCAGCGCCTCCCCGCGGCGGAATCCGGGATGCCGCAGCGCCGAGACCGGCCGCAAGCCCCGCAGGCCGTGGGCGAGGCGCGTGTACTCCTGCGGGCCCGAGAGCGCGCTGAGCGCCGGGAAGCAGATCAGCCGGTGGCCCGCGCCGCCCGACGCGAGCGTCACGGCCTCGGGCGCCGCACCGGGAGCCTCGTCGAGATCGAACACCGTACGGAAGCGGGACGCGACGGTGAGCAGCGCCATCCCGTCCCACGTCTTCCCCTGCGCGCAGGCCGTACGGAAGAGGGCGGAGAGCGAGTCCGGGGCGCCCTGTTCCTCCGCCGCGCCGGATTGGGCAGGCGCTGCCTCCGGGGCCGGCTCGTGCGCGTACCGCTCCGCCAGGTGGGCGGCCACCGCGCGAGGGGTGGGGAAGTCGAACACCAGCGTGGAGGGCAGCGGCAGATCCGTCGCCGTCTCAAGGCCGTTGCGCAGTTCGACGGCGGCCAGCGAGTCCATGCCCAGGTCCGCCAGGACGTCGTCCGCGCCGATCGCGGACTCGCCCTCGGGATGCCCGAGCACCTCGGCCGCCACCGTCCGCACCTCCGCGAGGAGCAGAGCACCGTGCTCGCCGGGAGGCGCGGCGGCCAGCCGCCCGCTCAGCGCGCCCCGGCCGCCGGCCTCCGCGACGGGCGCCCGCTCCGGTGCGCGGGACCGCCCGTCGTACGGGGCGGCCGCGCCCTGCCCGGCCGCGGCGCCGAGCCGAGCCGCCACCAGGACCGCGTCGTCGCTTCCGACGGCGGCGTCGAACAGCGCGAGGCCCTCGTCCGTGCCGAGCGGCTCGAACCCGGAACGCGTCATCCGCCGCACATCCGTGCCCTTCAGATGTTCCGTCATGCCGCCGCTCTGCCGCCACGGACCCCAGACGACCGACGTACCGGCCAGGCCGTGCTGCCTGCGGTGGCGCGCCAGGGCGTCCAGAACGCAGTTCGCCGCCGCGTAGTTGGCCTGCCCGGCCGAGCCGAACGTGCCGGCCACCGAGGAGAACAGCGCGAACATCGCCAGGTCGCGGCCCTTGGTCAGCTCGTGCAGGGCGAGGGCGGCGTCCGCCTTGGGCCGCAGCACGCGGTCGAGGCGTACGGGGGTGAGCTCCGGGACGATCCCGTCGTCCAGTACGCCCGCGCTGTGCACCACACCCGTCAGCGGATGCGCCGCCGGAATCCCGTCGAGCAGGGCGGCGAGCGCCGTACGGTCGGCGATGTCGCACGCCTCGACGGTCACCCGCGCCCCCGACTCGGCCAGCTCCTCGCACAGTTCGGCGACGCCGGGCGCCGCCGAGCCGCGCCGCCCCGCGAGCAGCAGGTGGCGGACGCCGTATGCGGTGACGAGGTGCCGGGCGATCAGCATGCCCAGCGAGCCGGTTCCCCCGGTGACCAGGACGGTACCCTCGGGAGCCATCCCGCGGGAGCCTCCGCCGGAGCGTGCTCCGGACGCGGGGACCAGCCGCGGCACGTACGCCTCGCCCCGGCGCACGGCCGTCTCCGCCTCCGGAGCGCCCGCCAGGAGCGCGGGCAGCGCGCGTACGGAGTCCTCGTGGCCGTCCGTGTCGACGAGCGTGAAGCGGCCCGGGTTCTCCCGCAGGGCCGAGCGGACCAGCCCCCACACCGGCACCGAACCGATGTCCGTCTCCCCGGAGTCCGGGCCGGCGGCGCCGGAGGTGACGACGGCGAGGCGGGAGCGCGCCAGGCGCGGCTC
Source organism: Streptomyces armeniacus (assembly GCF_003355155.1). NCBI lineage: Bacteria > Bacillati > Actinomycetota > Actinomycetes > Kitasatosporales > Streptomycetaceae > Streptomyces > Streptomyces armeniacus. Next base: position 989,010 of record NZ_CP031320.1, read on the forward strand.
CGCGAGCCAGTCCTGCACCAGCGCCAGCGCCCAGGCCGCCGTACGGTGCGCTTCGGCCGCTGCGTCCGCCTCGGCGCCTGCGTCGGCAGCTCCCGGGGGCGGGCAGGGGGCGAGCACGACGGACGGCGCGTCAGCGCCCGCCGCCGCCACGTCCGCGTACACCGGGACGCCGGAACCGGGCGGAGCCAGCAGCTCCCGCAGCCGTACGCCCGCGCCGCCCAGCACGCCCCACTCGGGCACCTCCGCGCGCTCGTCCGCCTCCGCGCGCGCGGAGGCGGACGGGGCCGGCAGGTGTACCCAGTCCGTACGGAACAGGCAGTCGCCGCGCGCCACTCCGGCCTCCGGTGCGGCACCCCGGAAGGGCCGCAGGGCCAGCGTGCGGACCGTCGCGACGGGTGCGCCCGCGGGGTCGGTCAGCTCCAGTCCGGCCCGGCCGTCCGCGCCCGCGGACACCCGTACGCGCAGCCGCCGCGCGCCGGCCGCGTGCAGGCGTACGCCGCTGAAGGCGAACGGCAGCGACACCGCGCCGCCGCCCTCCTCCGGCGCCTCCGCCTCCTGCGCCGTCAGACCGGCGAGCGCCACCGTGTGCAGCGCGGCGTCCAGCAGCGCGGGATGCAGGGCGAAACCGGGCGCTTCCCGCCCGGTGGTCTCGGGCAGGGCGACCTCGGCGTACAGGTCGTCCCCGAGCCGCCAGACCGCGTGCAGGCCCCGGAAGGCGGGGCCGTACTCCAGCCCGGCGCGGGCCAGCCGCTCGTAGAGCCCGGCGCCGTCCAGAGGCGCGCCCGCTCCGTCCACGGCCAGCGGCACGGCGCCCGCGGGAGGCCAACTCCCGTCCGCCGCCCGCTTCTCGCCCGGCGGCGCGGGCGGCGCGAGCGTCCCGGTGGCGTGCAGGCGCCACGGCCGCCCGCCCGCCGCGCCGTGCGGGCGCGCGTGGCAGACTACGGCCCGCCGCCCGTCGCCGTCCGCCCCGGCGACCTTCAGCTGTACGTCGACGGCCCCGTCCGCGGCGAGCGGCAGGGGCGCGGTCAGGGTGAGTTCGGCGAGTACGGGCGTCCCCGCCAGGCCGCCGGCGTGCAGGGCCATGTCGACGAACGCGGTCGCGGGCAGCAGCACGCCGCCCGCCACCGCGTGGCCTGCCAGCCACGGCTGCTCGCGCAGCGACAGCAGCCCGCTCAGCAGGAGGCCGTCGTCGTCCGCCGTCGGCGTGGCCGACCGGAGAAAGGGGTGCGCGGAAGCGGAGTCGCCGGAGGGAGGCGGAGGCGTGCCCGGACCGAGCCAGTAGCGGCGGCGCTGGAACGCGTACGTGGGCAGCGCCGTACGCCGCGGCCCGCGCCCCGCGAACACGCCCCGCCAGTCCACGGGCACGCCGCCCGCGTGCAGCGCGGCCACGGTGTCGAGCAGCGCGTCCGGCTCCGGGCACGCGCCGCGCAGCGTCGGTACGACGAGGGGCTCGGCGGCGTCCGACTCCGGCGGCGGCGACGCGAGGCGGTCACGCGCCTGCTCCGTGAGCACCGCGTCCGGGCCCACCTCCACGCAGTGCGTCGCGCCGCGCTCCCGCAGATACGCCATCGTGCCGGCGAAGCGGACCGGGCGGCGTACGTGCTCCACCCAGAAGTCCGGCGAGTACAGCTCCTCGTCGGTGGCGGCACGGTCCGACAGGGCGGACACCAGGGGCAGTCGCGGAGGTGCGTAGGCGAGGCCGTACGCGACCGCCGCGAAGGCGTCCTGCACGTCCGCCGTGCCGCCGTCCGCGGGCAGCTCGTCCACCAGCCGGCCCCGCGCCGCCACCAGGGTGCAGGCGTCCGCGAGGGACAGCACCCCGGCGGCGTGGGCCGCGGCCACCTCGCCGGCGGAGTGGCCCGCCACCAGGCCGGGGCGTACGCCCCAGGACTCGAGCAGCCGGAACAGGGCCGTCTCCAGGGCGAACAGCGCCGGCTGCCCGTACCGCGCCGACCGCAGGAGCGCACCCTCCTGCGCGTCGCCCGCCGCGGACAGCACCTCCCGTAACGGCGTCGGCAGCAGCGGGTCGAGCAGCGCGCAGGTCTCGTCGAACGACCGGCGGAAGGCGGGGTACTGCGCGTGCAGGCCGTACAACTCCTGGCCCGTTCCGGGCCGTTGGCCGCTCTCCCCGGCGAAGAGGAGCACGAGGCGCCCGTTCTGCCGGGGCCCGCCCGTACGCACCTCGGGCCGCTCCCTTCCCTCGGCCACCGCCCGCAGGGAGCCGAGCAGTTCCCGGCGGTCGCGGGCCACGATCACGGCGCGGTGCTCGAAGGCAGTACGGGTCGTGGCCAGCGACCATCCGATGTCCGCCGGCCGTGCGTCCGGATCGGCCGCCACACGGTCGTGCAACCGGCGGGCCTGCGCCCGCAGTCCGGGCGCGCTCCGGGCGGACACCGGGAACGGCACGGGCAGCCCGGCGCCGTCGTCGTCGGGACCGTCGTCGGAACCGGCGGGCGCGTCCTCCTCCGGTGCCTGCTCGAGGATCACGTGCGCGTTCGTGCCGCTGATCCCGAACGACGACACCCCCGCGCGGCGCGGCCGCCCCGTACGGGGCCACTCCACCGCCTTGTCCAGCAGCGACACTGTGCCCGACGACCAGTCGACGCCGGGGTTCGGTTCCTCGGCGTGCAGCGTACGGGGGAGCGTCCCGTGCGCCATCGCCTGCACGGTCTTGATGACGCCGGCCACCCCGGCGGCGGCCTGCGTGTGGCCGATGTTCGACTTGACCGAGCCCAGCCACAGCGGGTGCTCCCGCGCCCCCTGCCCGTACGCCGCGAGGAACGCCTCCGCCTCGATCACGTCGCCCAGCCGCGTCCCCGTGCCGTGCGCCTCGACCGCGTCGATGTCCGCGGGCGCCAGCCCCGCGTCTGCCAGGGCCTGCCCGATCACGCGCCGCTGCGCCGGGCCGTGCGGCGCGGTCAGCCCGTTGCTCGCGCCATCCTGGTTCACGGCGGAGCCCGGCACCGCGGCCAGCACCGGGAGCCCGGCGCGGCGCGCCTCCGACAGGCGGCACAGCAGGAGCATGCCCGCGCCCTCGGCCCACCCCGTGCCGTCGGCGGACGCGCCGAACGCCTTGCAGCGCCCGTCCGGCGCCAGCGCGCGCTGCCTGCTGAACTCGACGAACGACGAAGGGCCCGACATGACCGTGACCCCGCCGGCCAGCGCGTGGGTGCACTCGCCCCTGCGCAGCGCCTGCGCCGCCAGGTGCAGGGCCACCAGGGACGACGAGCACGCCGTGTCGACGGTGAGCGCCGGCCCCTCCAGGCCCAGGGTGTAGGCGATACGGCCGGAGGCGACGCTGCCCGCGTTGCCGGTGCCGACGTACCCCTCGAGGTGGTCCGGGATGGCGCCCCGGTTCGCGTAATCGCTGTACATCACGCCGGCGTACACACCGGTCGGCGAGCCGCGCAGCGTACGGGGGTCCACGCCGGCGCGTTCGACGGCCTCCCACGCCACCTCGAGCAGCAGCCGGTGCTGCGGGTCCATGGCCAGCGCCTCGCGGGGCGAGATCCCGAAGAAGGCCGCGTCGAACCGGTCCGCGCCCGCGACGAAACCGCCCTCGAGCACGTACGTACGGCCGGCCCGCCCCGGATCGGGGTCGTACAGCCCTTCCGTGTCCCAGCCCCGGTCGGCCGGGAACGGACCGATCGCGTCCACCCCGTCCGCCACCAGCCGCCACAGCCGCTCGGGGGAATCCACGCCGCCGGGATAGCGGCAGGCCATCCCCACGATCACCACGGGGTCGCCGTCGTCGCGGTCCGCGCCGCCGCGCACGGGCACCGACCCGTACGGTGCCGCGACTCCGCGCTGCCGCAGATGCGCGGCCAGCGCGGCAGCCGTCGGGAAGTCGAAGACCACGGCCGCGGACAGCGACAGGCCTGTCGCCGCCGACAGCCGCTCGCGCAGCACGGTCGACGTCATCGAGTCCAGGCCCAGGTCCCGCAGCGCCGTGCCGGGCTCCACCTCGTCGGCCGTGCAGCCGAGCACGGCCGCGGCCTCCGCCCGTACGAGCGCCAGCGCGTCCGGCGCCGGGGCGCCCGCGGGCTCCGGCGCCAGCAGCCGGGCGGGCTCGTCCTCCAGCGCGTGCCGCCGGACCTTCCCCGAGGCCGTACGCGGGACGCGCGCCAGCTCGTACAGGTCGGCGGGCACCTTGAACGCCGAGAGGCGCGTACGGCACGCCGCGAGGATCCGCCCCCGGTCGAGTGCCGTGGCCGGCTCGGGTACCAGATAGGCGACCGGCACCTCGCCGAGCGCGGGGTGCGGGCGGCCGGCCACGGCGGCGTCCGCGACGCCGGGCAGCTCCCGCAGCACCGCCTCCACCTCGGCGGGGTGGACGTTCTTGCCGCCGCGGAGGATCAGTTCACCGACCCGGCCGGTGATGACGAGCTCACCGGAGGCGTCGATCCTCGCCAGGTCGCCCGTGCGGAACCAGCCGTCCCGCAGCACCTCGGCGGTCGCCTCGGGCCTGCGGTGGTAACCGGCCATCACCCCCGGCCCGCTGACCCACAACTCGCCTTCGCCCGCGTCCCGTCCGTCGCTGCCGCCGCCCACGCGCACGCGGGTGCCCGGGATGACGGGGCCGCAGGAGCCGGCGGCCGTGCCGTCGCCAAGCGCTGGCATGGTGACCGGACCGGCCTCGGTGCTGCCGTAGTGCTCGTGGAACGGGACACCGCAGGTCTCCTCGAATGCCTGCCGGAACTCGGTGCCCGCCGGCGCGCCCCCGCTGAGACAGGCACGCAGCGCGGGCGTGCCCAGACGCCCGCCCTCCTGCGCGCGGACCGCGTCGAGGAGCTCGGCGTACGTCGTCGGCACCCCGCCGACGAGGGTGAACGGCGCGTCCGTACGGCGCAGTTCGCCGAGCACGTCCGCGACGGAGAAGCGCGGCAGAAAGCGTGCGCTCGCGCCCGTCGCGGCCACCGCGAGCACGGCGGCCACCTGGCTCATGGCGTGGTGCAGGGGCAGCGGCCACAGCAGGCGGTCGTGCCGCGACAGGCCGAGCACGCCGGCGAAGCCCGCGGCGACCGGCGCGAGACGGTTGCGCTGCGTGGAGAGCACGCCCTTGGGGGCGCCGGAGGAACCGGAGGAGTAGAGCAGCCAGGCCACCTCGTCGAGCCCGAGATCGTCGGGCGCGGGCGAGTGCGGACGGGTGCGCGCCAGCTCCTCGTAGCCCAGGAAGCCGTCGGCGGCTTCGCCGCGCCCGGTGTCCTCTTCGCCTGCGGCCACCACGGTCAGTCCGGGGCGCCCCGCCAGCAGCGGCCGCAGCCGCGCCAGCCGTTCGCGGTCGGTGACGAGCACGCGGGCGCCGCTGTCGTCGAGGAACCCGGCCAGCTCGGCGTCCGGACAGCCGGGGTCGAGCGGCACGCCCACCGCGCTCGCCCGCACCACGGCGAGGAGGCTCTCGGCCGCCTCGACCCGGTTGCCGAGCAGGATGGCCACGCGCTCGCCGCGCCCCCCGGCGAGCTCCGCCAGACGGCCGGCCAGCCGTCCCGTCCGCCGTTCCAGCTCCCAGTACGTCAGCCGGGTGCGCCGGTCCTCGAAGGCGACCGCGTCGCCGAAGTGCCGCGCGTGCTCCCGGAGCAGCTCCGGCAGCGGCCTGACGAGATCTGCTTCCCCTGGACTCATCTGATCGTTCCCCCCTCGTATGTGCACGCAGGACAGGACCGCGGCATGCTCCCGTACGGTTGAGCGGCCGGCGCGGGAGTCCGCGCCGGCCGCGGATCAGGTCGCCCGTCCCGGGGCAGTGAGCGGGGCGCGCAGCGGGGTACGCGGCACAGTCCGGAGACCCGGCCGCGCCGGGAGTGAGTGAGGACCGATGAGCACACCGGCCAGCCCTGCTCGCCGCCGCGCCGCCACCCTGCCCGGCGCCGTACGCCGGATCCCGCACGCGCACCGCGTCGGCGCCTGGGACCACGGCACGTTCCACCGCGTGGCCGTACGGCACTGGCCGGGCGGCGAACGCGTCCTGCCCGGTCTGAGCCGGGCCGCGAACCACGGCGTCCTGTGGTACGCCGTTGCCGCCGGGATCGCCGTCGCCGGCACGCCGAAGGCGCGGCGGGCCGCCGTACGCGGTGTCGCATCGCTGGCCGTCGCCTCCGGCGCCGTGAACACCCTCGGCAAGCGGGCGGTACGCCGCGCGCGTCCGCTGGTGGACACCGTGCCGGTGATACGCCGCCTGCACCGGCAGCCGGTGACCACGTCCTTCCCGTCCGGGCACGCGGCCTCGGCGGCGGCGTTCGCGACCGGGGTGGCGCTGGAGTCGCCGCGCTGGGGCGCGGCGGTCGCGCCGGTGGCGGCGGCGGTGGCGTTCTCCCGCGTGTACACGGGCGTGCACTACCCCGGCGACGTACTCGCGGGTGCGGCGATCGGGGTGGGCGCCGCGTTCGCCGTACGCGGCATCGCGCCCACCCGCTCCCAACTGCCCGCCCCGGCCCGGCCGCTGGCGGACGCGCCCGCGCTGCGTGAGGGCGAGGGGCTGGTGCTGGTGGCGAACGTGGCCTCCGGGCAGCGCGTGCCGGAGCACGCCCCCACGGGGCGGGACGCCAGGGGGGAGGACGCTGCGGAAGCGGGCGGGCCCGTCGAGGCGGGTGGCAGCCCTGCCGGGAGCGCTGCCCTGACGGCCGTCCGCGCGGCCCTCCCGGAGGCCGAGATCGTCGTCTGCGACCCGGCGTCGGCCCCGCTCCACGAGGCGCTGGAGAAGGCGGCGGCTCGCGCCGCCGCGCTGGGCGGCGCCCTCGGCGTGCTCGGCGGCGACGGGACCGTCAACACGGCCGCCGCGATCGCCGTACGGCACGGGCTGCCGCTCGCGGTCCTGCCCGGCGGCACGCGGAACCACTTCGCGTACGACCTCGGCATCGAGACCGCCGTCGACGCCTGCCGGGCCGTGGCCGCGGGCGATGCCGTCGCCGTCGACGTCGCCCGCTTCACACCCGGCCGCGGCCACGGGCCGGCCGGGTACTTCCTCAACACCTTCAGCCTCGGCTCGTACCCCGAACTCGTGCGCATACGCGAACGCTGGGCGCCCAGGATCGGCGCCTGGCCCGCAGGTGTGGTGGCCGCCGTGCGCGTCCTGCGCACGTCGGGGCCCGTGGAGGCCGGACTGGGCGGACGGCAGCGCCCGCTGTGGCAGCTGTTCGTGGGCAACTGCGCCTACCGCGGCCTCGGCCTGGCGCCCGTACGGAGGCACGACCTGGCCGACGGGCTGCTCGACGTACGGGTGGTGCGCGGCGGGCGGTGGGCCCGTACGCGGCTGTTCACGGCGGCGCTGACGAGCGTCGTGGACCGTTCGCCGGTGCACAGTACGACGCGGCTGCGGCGGCTGCGGATCACCGACATCCCGCCCGGCACGCTGCTCGCGTACGACGGCGAGGTCGCCGAGGCGCCCGCCGAACTGTTCCTCGACAAGCGCCACGAGGCGCTGACCGTCTACCGGCCACTGCCGGGCTGACGGATCCAGCCGTACGCCCGCCGCGCGTCGAACTCCGCCTGTCCGCCCGCGAAGAGCAGCCCCGCCGAGGCGAACGCCGGATCGCCGGCCGACCCGGGCACGTACGGCACCGCGACGCACCGCATCCCGGCGCGCCGCGCGGCCTCCGCGCCGGGCGGCGCGTCCTCCAGCACCACGCAGTCCGCCGGGGCGGCGCCCAGCAGCCGGGCCGCCGCCAGGAACACGTCCGGCGCCGGCTTGCCGCGCTCCACCTCCTCCGCCGAGACGCGGACCGTCAGCAGCGGGTCGAGGTCGGTGGCGCCCAGCACCGTGTCGATGGCCGTACGCGAGGACCCCGAGGCGACCGCCATCGGGTGCCCGGCCGCGCGCAGCTGCTCCACGAGCTTCCGCATCTGCGGGAACACCTCGGTGGCGGACCGCGCCAGCTCCAGATACGCGGCGTTCTTCTCCGCCAGCAGCTCCTCCACCGTGGCCCCGATCCCGTACCGCTCGCGGAGCGTCGTCACGGTCTCCCGCGTGCCGATGCCGATGAAGCTCGCGTGCTCCTCCCAGGTGAAGCCCGGTACGCCGTGTGCGGCGAGGACGCGGCGGCCCGCCTCGAAGTAGTGCGGCTCGCTGTCGACCAGCGTGCCGTCCAGATCGAAGATCACCGGGGCGGGAGGAGAGTCGTTCATGGTTCCAGCTTGCCAAGCCGCGGCGCGCCGTACGGCACCGGGCCTCCCGCTGCCGTACGGCAGCAGCCCGTCAGCCGCTGCTCACTCCGTGTCCAGGACCTCCCGGAGCGCGGCCACCGCGTGCGCCCGGTGCTCGTCGAGCCACCGCACGGCCGTCTCGGCATCGCCCGCGCGCAGCGCCTCGATGACCGCGTGGTGCTCCCGTACGACGCGCTCGCGGTTCGGCTCCTCGGCGTAGTACAGCGAGCGGTAGGCGTCCGTGGCGTCCCAGAGGGTGCCGATCAGCCGGATCAGCCGGGGCATCCGCGACTCCTCGACGAGGGCGAAGTGGAACCGCCGGTTCGCCGCCGCCATGTCCGCCACGTCCCCGGCCGCACCGGCCCGTTCCACCTCGCGCTGCGCCTCTTCGAGCCGTGCGAGCAGCTCGGGCCCGAGCCGCGCGGCGGCCTGCCGTACGGCCTCCGCCTCCAGCAGCTCCCGGATGCGGTAGACCTCCTCCAGGTCCGCGAGGGACAGCTCGGTGACCGAGTACCCGCGGTGCGCGCGGTGCACGACGAGGCCCTCGCCCTCGAGGATCTTCAGCGCCTCGCGCAGCGGCACCCGGCTCACGTCGAGGTCCGCGGCGAGCGCGTCCTGCCGGATCGGCTCGCCGGGCCGCAGTTCGCCGCTGGTGATGGCGCGCCGTAGCTCCCCGAGGACGAACTGCTGGGCGGTCGGCGGGCGCCGCCGCTGCACCGGGCTGCTCATGTCCGCTGGCCTCTCCGCCGGTTTCGGTGGCCGGTCTCCGGTGCCGACCGCGTACATCCTCCTCTGTGGCGAGCGCCACAGCGGGAGAGTCCGGATTCTCCCCGGCCCCCGGGAAAGGATAATCCACACTGGATCCAAAATCCGATCTGCCGCTAGGGTGCCCCCAGCCGGGCCGGCACGGGCCGCGGCGCCGTACAGCTTGGAGGCCCGAATGACGTCGTCGCCCGTTCACCCCTTCGACCTGCTCGCCATCGACGGGCTGCTGTCCGACGAGGAGCGCGAGATCCGCGACACCGTACGGGTCATGGGGGAGCGCGAACTGCGGCCGCATGTCGCCGGCTGGTTCGAGGAGGGCGCCATCCCCGCCCGCGAACTGGCCCGCCGCCTCGGCGAGATCGGCGTGCTCGGCATGCACCTGGAGGGCTACGGCTGCGCGGGCACCAACGCCGTCGCGTACGGCCTCGCCTGCCAGGAACTCGAAGCGGTCGACTCCGGACTGCGCAGCCTCGTCTCCGTACAGGGCTCGCTCGCCATGTACGCGATCTGGAAGTACGGCTCCGAGGAGCAGAAGCAGCAGTGGCTGCCCGGCATGGCCGCCGGGGAGAAGATCGGCTGCTTCGGCCTCACCGAGCCCGACGCCGGCTCCGACCCGGCCGCGATGCGCACCAACGCCCGCCGCGACGGCTCCGACTGGGTGCTGAACGGCACCAAGATGTGGATCACCAACGGCTCGGTCGCGGACGTCGCCGTCGTCTGGGCCCGCGCCGAGGAGGGCGTACGCGGCTTCCTCGTGCCGGCGGGCAGCCCCGGCTTCGGCACCCCCGAGATCAAGGGCAAGCTGTCCCTGCGCGCCAGCGTGACCAGCGAACTGGTGCTGGAGGACGTACGGCTGCCCGCCGACGCGATGCTCCCCGGAGTGCGCGGCCTCTCCGGACCGCTCGGCTGCCTCACCGAGGCCCGCTTCGGCATCATCTTCGGCGCGCTCGGCGCGGCACGCGACTGCCTCGAGACGGCCCTGTCGTACGCCGCCGACCGCACCGTGTTCGCCCGCTCCCTGGCCTCGTACCAGCTGACCCAGCAGAAGCTCGCCGACATGGCCCTGGAGCTCGGCAAGGGCATGCTGCTCGCCGTGCACCTGGGTCGGCTCAAGGACGCCGGGGAGCTGACGCCCGAGCAGGTCAGCGTGGGCAAGCTGAACAACGTACGGGAGGCGATCGAGATCGCGCGGCAGTGCCGCACGATCCTCGGCGCCAACGGCATCACCCTCGAGTACCCGGTGCTCCGCCACGCCAACAATCTGGAGTCGGTGCTCACGTACGAGGGCACCAGCGAGGTGCACACCCTGGTCGTCGGCAAGGCACTGACGGGTGAGGCCGCGTTCCGCTGACCCCGCCCCGTGGTGTGCCGGTCAGCGCTCCAGTCGCCGGGCGAGCCAGTCCAGGGCGAGCGGGTAGCGGTAGTCGATCCCGCCGTGGCCCGCGTCGAACAGCTCGAAGTACACCCGCTCGTCCGGCAGTCCGGCCTTCGCGATCTCCGCGCGGAACGCCTCGGCGCCCACGTCGAGATACCACTCGTCACGGGTGCCCGCGTCGATCCACACGGCCCGCAGCGACCGTACGGCGTCCGCGTACCGCGCGACCATCCGCACCGGGTCCCAGTCCAGCCACCGCTGCCACTGCTCGGGCCGCAGCACGCCGGTCACCGGGTCGAACGGCAGCTCCGGCGTGCCGTCCTCGCGCGCCGAATAGCAGGCGGCGAGGCCGAGCATCATCACGAGCGTGCCGTCGTCCTGCCCGGTGAACGCCGTCCGCGAGCGGAAGTCCGCCCACCAGCGCATGATGTCGTGGTCGTACGCGCGCAGGGCGCGGACCGACTTCGCGAACTCCTCCGCGTAGCTGAACTCGTAGAGGTTGTCGCCGGCGTGCGTGGCGAGCGCGCCGAACAGGTCGGGGCGCAGCATCGGCGTGATCATCGCGCCGAAGCCGCCCGACGACTTGCCGGAGACGGCGCGGGAGTTCGGGCCGCGGAGCGTGCGGTAGCGCTCGTCGACCCAGGGCACGATCTCCTCGCAGAGATACGAGTGGTATCTGCCGGTGCCCGGCGAGTCCACGAACTGCGAGCCGCCGTACGCCGTCCACGCGTCGACGTAGACCACGACGCAGCCGGGCGTGCCCCCGGCGAACGCGGCGTCCGCCGTCTCCACGAACGGCCGGCGGAACGGCTGGCGGTTCGCCCACATGGAGAGATGGCCGGTGTAGCCCTGGAGGACGTACACCGAGGGATAGCGGAGGTCCGGGCTGTCGTCGTAGCCCGGCGGCACGTACACCCACAGGGGGCGCTCGTACGGATCACCCAGCGGGTTGTCCCGCAGGAGCCGCGAACTGACGGTGTGGCGGTCGAGCCGGCCGGCGAGCTCCGCGTCCCAAGGCAGCATCAGGCAAGTGAAGCACGCCCGCCGAGTGCCCGGTCAACCGTGCGGTCAACAGCCGTGCGGGGCCCGCCGGTTCCCGCGGCCCGCCGTGACCGGCTGCTACGGTCACTTTCGATCACCGTCACCGGCGGAAGGGCACCAGCAGTGACCACCGACAGCACGGCCCGCCGGTCCACGGAGCCCGCCCCGGCGGACCGCGCGTACATCGGCTCGTTCACCTCTTCGGGCGGCCGCGGCATCACCACCGCCGTGATCGACACCACCGACGGCGCACTCCGTCCCGTGCACCACACGGACCGGGCGCTGCCCGACCCCTCGTACCTCCTGGCCCGGCCCGGACTGCTCTACGCCGTCTGCGAGACCGAGCAGGGCACGGCGGCGGCGCTGTCCCTGGCCGACCGGGACCGGCCCGTGCCGCTCGGCGAACCGGTGCCGGTACGCGGCGCCGCGCCGACGCATCTGACGCTCGCCGCGGGCCGGCTGTTCACCGCCAACTACACCTCGGGCAGCGTCAGCGCGCTCCCAATGCGCGCGGACGGCACACTCGGCGGCCAGCCCTCCGTACACCCCCACCACGGCGGCGGACCCCACCCCGACCGGCAGCGCGGGCCGCACACCCACGCGGTGGTGGCCGCGCCGTCCGGGCGGTGGCTGCTCGCGGTGGACCTCGGCACCGACTCGGTGTGGATCTACGCCCTGGACGGCCCGGACTCGGTGGAGCGCGGCGACGAGGTGCGTCCGCACGGCGAGGTCCGGCTGCGGGCGGGCAGTGGGCCGCGCCAGATCGCGTTCCACCCGGGCGGCGCGTACGCGTACGTCACCGGCGAACTCGACCCGGCGGTCACGCTGTGCCGCTGGGACGACACCACGGGCACGCTGGAACCCCTCGCCGAGACCCCGCTGCTGCCCGCGGGCGCGACCGGCGAGAGCTACCCGTCGGAGCTGGTGGTGCGGCAGGACGGGCGGTTCGCCTGGGCCGCCGTACGCGGCCAGGACGCCATCGCCGTCCTGGCGCTCGGCGGGGACGGCGGCACGGTGGAACCGGCGGGTACCGTCCCGTGCGGCGGGCACTGGCCGCGCGGGCTGGCACTGCACCCCGGCGGGCAGTGGCTGTACGCGGCCAACGAGCGCTCCGGCGACGTCACCTGGTTCACGCTGGACGACCGCACGGGCATGCCGCGGCGCGGCGGATCGGTGGAGGCACCCGCCGCCTCGTGCGTCGTCTTCGGCTGAACGGCCCGCGGGCGCTGGGCGCTGGGCGCGCGCCTCAGCGCATGGGCATGCCCTGCTGGGGCTGCTGCGGCAGGCCGAGCTTCGCGGCGTACGCGGAGGCCACGAGCTTGCCCAGCGACGGGTACGCGCCCAGCGGCTCCGCCGACGGGCACTCCGCCTCCTCGGACGCCGCCGCCAGCAGACCCTCCGGGACCTCGGGCCCGATCAGGCACGGCGCGACCGCGAGCTGCTGCGAACCGGACTCACGCAGCTGGGTGGCGATGCGCCCCACAGCGCCCTCGTCGTCCAGGCCCGCCGCGAGCACCGGCACCGCCAGCCGCGCGGCCAGCAGCATCCCCGTGATCCCGGCCGCCTGCACGGCGTCCTCGCCGCCGATGGTGGCCAGGATGATGCCGTCCGCCGCCGTCGCGACGGTGAACAGCCGGGCCCGGTCGGCACGGGCGAGACCCGCCTCCGACAGCTTCACGTGCACCGCCTCCGCGAGCAGCGGGTGCGGGCCGAGCACATCGGTCAGCTCCGAACCGGAGCCGCTGCTGAGCACCGCCTGCCGTATCTGCCGCATCTGACTGGCGTCCGGACCGGCCAGCAGCGGGACCACGACGGCCGCGGGCGCGTCGTCGAGGCCCTCCGTGGGCGGCTCCTCCGTGGCGCCCTCGGCGCTGCGCTCCGCCGCGGCCTCCGACAGGACCTTGTCCAGAGCGGGGAATTCCTCGCCGCCACCGTCCACATAGCCCACCCGGGCGTCCAGGCCGGGGAGCTCGGAGCGCGCGATGCTCACGATCTCGGCGGCCAGGCCCCGCGTCGCCGTGGACGGCTCACCGGGAACGGCGAGCACCAGCGCCGGAGCGTTCTCCGGCGCCACGACAGGCTCGGGCCGGCGGTGCCGTCCGGACTGACGGGGACGCGGCATTCGTACAGGCAGGCCATTGTCCGGCCCAGTGGGGGAGCTCATGTGGCCGCATGTTAATGCCTTGGTGGGGGTGGCTGTTCGGGCGGGGGAGGACAGTCCGGTTATGTGTGTTTTGCCCCGCGTGTCGCTGTGCACTCTCCGGCGTGTTCGCTCAGCTCACCGTGAGCAGGGACGGGTCCGGCGGGAGCCGCAGGGAGTCCGTGCTCAGCCGGGATGCGATCAGCAGCGCGCCGTCCAGTGGATCTCCCGCGGTCTCGGCGGCACGCGCGTGCGGCAGCCGTACGGCGAGCTCCTCGCGGACGGGCTCCAGCAGCACCGCGCCGGAGCGGAACAGGCCGCCGGTGAGCGCCACTTCGGGGCGGGCTGCGGGGGCTGCGGGGGCTGGGGCGGAGTCCGTGGCCGGGCAGGCCGCGGCGGCGCACATGGCGATCTCGGCGGCGGCCCGGCGGACGATCCCGGCGGCGACCGGGTCGGGGCTCCCCTCCGATTCCCCGCCCGCACACCGGATGACCTCCGGCGCGAAGGCCGCCAGCACCGCGGGACGGTCCGTACGCGGATACAGCTGCCCCGGCAGACCGGTCAGCGGGCCGAACATCCGCTCCGCCCGCTCCCGCAGCGCCGTCGAGCCGCCCTCCCGGCCGTCGTGCGCCCGCATGGCCGCCTCCAGCCCGGCACGGCCGATCCAGGCGCCGCCGCCGCAGTCGCCGAGCAGATGCCCCCAGCCGTCGGCCCGGCGCCAGGACCGCAGGTCCGTGCCCACCACGATCATTCCGGTGCCCGCCGCGACGACAGCTCCGGGGCGCTCGCCGAGCGCCCCCGCGTACCCCGTCACGGCGTCGGCGGCCAGCGCCAGCCGGCGCACGCCCAGCGCGTCCGCGAGGGCGGACGGCAGCTTCTCGCGCAGCTCCTCGCCGAGTGTCGCCATGCCGGCCGCGCCCACGCACGCGGCGTCGACGTGTCCGCCGCCCGCGTCGGCGAGCAGCGAGCGGGCGGCGGGCAGCAGCTGCTCCAGCAGATGGCCGGCGTCGATCCCGGAGGCGCTGGTACGCACCGGCTCGGGCGAGCTCGTACGGCCGACGGCGGGCGGCGCACCCGTCGTCCGGGGCGCGTCCGCTGCCGGGGGTGTGGCCGCGTCGGCCCGTGCCAGCGCCGTACGCAGGCCGGAGCCGCCCGAGTCGACGCCGAGGACCCAGCCGCCGGTCACGGCAGGCGCCAGTCCACCGGCGCCGCCTCCTGCTGCGCCAGCAGGTCGTTGACCCTGCTGAACGGGCGGGAGCCGAAGAATCCGCGGTCGGCCGACATGGGGGAGGGGTGCGAGGACTCGACCGCAGGGAGGCCGCCGAGCAGGGGGCGCAGATTGCGGGCATCCCTGCCCCACAGCACGGACACCAGCGGGCGGCCCCGGGCGACGAGCGCACGGATCGCCTGCTCCGTGACCTCCTCCCAGCCCTTGCCGCGGTGGGCGGCGGGCTTGCGGGGCGCCGTCGTCAGCGCCCTGTTGAGGAGGAGCACGCCCTGCTCGGTCCACGGGGTGAGGTCGCCGTTGGACGGGCGGGGGAGCCCGAGGTCGCTGTTCAGCTCCCGGAAGATGTTCTCCAGGCTGCCGGGCAGCGGGCTGACCTCGGGAGCCACCGAGAAGCTCAGCCCCACCGCGTGGCCGGGTGTCGGATACGGGTCCTGCCCGACGATGAGGACCCGGACCTCGTCGAAGGGCTGCTGGAAGGCGCGCAGTACATGTGCGCCCGCCGGCAGGTACGTTCTCCCGGCGGCGATCTCCGCGCGCAGGAAGTCGCCCATCGCGGCGACTCGTTCGGCCACCGGCTCCAGTGCCTTGGCCCAGCCCGGTTCAACGATCTCATTCAACGCTCGTGCAGCCACGAGCGGTCACTCTAGTGGCTCCGCGGGGGCGCTCCGTCCACTTCCGGCCGCCCGCCCGTACCCGTACCGCCCAGCCCCGCAGGGGAGTTCGGGACGGGGACGCGACCGCGACGACGGTACGAGCGGCGCAGGGTGACGGTGGCGTGCGTCGTGGTCAGCCGATCACCGCCGCCCGTACGCACAGGACGTCCGGCAGGTGCCGGGCGAGCTGCTGCCAGCTGTCGCCGTCGTCGGCGCTGGCGAAGACCTCGCCGTTGCGGTTCCCGAAGTAGATGCCCGCCGGGTCGGCGTCGTCCGTGCACATCGCGTCGCGCAGCACGGGTCCGTAGTGCGCGGACTCCGGCAGCCCCGTGCTCAGCTCCTGCCAGCTCGTCCCGCCGTCCTCGGTCCGGTGCACCCGGCAGCGCCGCTCGGCGGGCACCCGGTCCGCGTCGGCGTTCAGCGGAAAGACGTACGCCACGCCGCCCCGACGGGGGTGGGTGGCGACCGGGAAGCCGAAGTCGGACGGGAGGCTGTCGCCAATGGACGTCCAGCTCGTGCCGCGGTCGTCGCTGCGGTAGACACCCCAGTGGTTCTGCAGATAGAGCCGGTCCGGGTCCACCGCGTCCCGTGCGATCTTGTGCACGCACTGGCCGTGCTCGGGGAACCGCTGGGCCTCCGGCAGGAACGTCGCCTGCACGCCGCGGTTGCACGGCTCCCAGCTCTCGCCGCCGTCACCTGTGCGGTACGCGCCGCCGGCGGAGACGGCGATCGTCACCGCGTCGGGGTCCCGCGGGTCGACCAGCACCGTGTGCAGGCCCAGTCCGCCGCCGCCGGGCATCCACGTCTCACGGGTCGGGTGGTCCCACAGCGAGCGGACGAAGTCGAAGCTCGCGCCGCCGTCCGTGGAGCGGAAGAGAGCGGCGGGCTCGGTGCCCGCGTAGACCACACCGGGCGCGGTGGGCCCGGCGGGCTGCAGCTGCCAGACCCGTTCCAGCGAGGTCTCGGTGTCCTGCGGGAACTTCACGGCCGGCCGCTCCGGCTCGACCCAGGTCGCGCCGAGATCGTCGGAGTGGAACACCGAGGGGCCCCAGTGCGCGCTGTCGCCGCCGACCAGCAGTCGGGGCCCGGAGGCAGGGCGGGTGTCGATGCCGATGGAGTAGACGGCCTGTGCGTTGAAGTGCGGTCCGTCGAACTCCCAGCCAGGGGCGCCGCGCTCGCCCTCGGGTCTGCGGGCCAGGAACAGGCCCTTCCGTGTGCCTACCGCGAGCAGTACATCCGCCATGCTGGAACACCCCTCCGGGACGTCGGTGTCTGAGGTACTGAGCAGTCTGCACCTCAGGACTGACAACCGGCCCCCGGAGGGCGTCCCCGCAGCTCAGCGGCGCGTGTGCGGGGAGTCCGGCAGGTCAGGCGCCGCGTGCGTACTGCGGCGGCACGGCGGGCTCGCGGCCGAGCTCCCGCGCCGCGCGGTGCGCCCAGTGCGGATCGCGCAGCAGCGCGCGGCCCAGCAGCACCGCGTCCGCCTCGCCGTTGGCGAGGATCTTCTCCGCCTGCCCCGTCTCGGTGATCATGCCGACGGCGGCGACGGGCAGCTCCGTCTCCGCCCGCACCCGGGCCGCGAACGGCACCTGGTATCCGGGGCCCGCCGGGATGCGTACGCCCGAGGCGTTGCCGCCGCTGGAGACGTCCAGCAGGTCAACGCCGTGCGCGCGCAGCTCCGTCGCGAAGCGCACCGTGTCCGACACCGTCCAGCCCGCGTCGTCGTCCAGCCAGTCCGTGGCCGATATGCGGAAGAACAGCGGCAGCTCCGCCGGCCACACCTCGCGCACGGCGTCCACCACCTCGAGGGCGAAGCGCGTGCGGTTCTCGAACGAGCCGCCGTAGGCGTCGTCGCGGTGGTTGCTGTGCGGCGACAGGAACTCGCCGATCAGATAGCCGTGCGCACCGTGGATCTCCGCCACCTGGAAGCCCGCGTCCAGCGCCCTGCGTGCCGCGTCCGCGAACTGCCCGGCGACCTCCCGTATCTGATCTTGCGTCAGCTCGTCCGGCACCGGATGGCCTTCGGCGAACGGCAGCGGGCTCGGCCCGTACGGTCGCCAGCCGTCCGCGTCGGCGCCCAGAGGCGCACCGCCCCGCCAGGGGAGGTCGGTCGACGCCTTGCGTCCGGCGTGGGCGAGCTGGATGCCCGGAACCGCTCCCTGCTCCTTGACGAAATCCGTGACCCGCCGCAGCGCGGTGGCCTGCGTGCCGTTCCAGATGCCCAGGTCGGCGGGGCTGATGCGGCCCTCGGGGCTGACGGCGGTGGCCTCGACCATGACAAGGCCCGTGCCGCCGGTGGCGCGTGCCGCGTAGTGGGCGAAGTGCCAGTCGGTGACGGCGCCCGTGTCCGGTCCGCTGACCGCCGCCGAGTACTGGCACATCGGCGACATCCAGATGCGGTTCGGAATGGTCAGCGACCGGAGGGTGTACGGCTCGAACAGTGCGCTCACGGCGGGTTCTCTCCTGATCTCGGCTCTGGGGTCCCGGCACGGGCCGCGCCGGCCCGGGTGTCGGACCGGCACGGGGCGTCCCGACCCGGGGTCCGGGCGGGCGGCCACAAGTACGATAGGCATCGTAGTACGTGGGATGTCAAACTACGAGAGTTCTCGTACAATGAATCCCGTGACCCCGAATCCCTCGAATCCCCCGAAGACGCAGCAGATGTCGACGCAGCAGATGTCAGAGCCGAAGGCGGAGGCGCGCCGACTCCCGCACCCCACGCGCCTGGAGATCCGCCTCGAGGGGGTGCTGCACGCGCTCGCCGACCCGGTGCGCCTCCAGGTCGTGCGGGAGCTGGCCGCCCGGCCGGACGAGCTGGCCTGCTCGTTCTTCGAGCTCCCGGTCAGCAAGTCCACCACCACGTACCACTTCCGGGTGCTCCGCGAGAGCGGCGTGATCCGGCAGACGTACCACGGCACGGCGAAGATGAACTCCCTGCGCGAGGACGACCTCGAGGCGCTCTTCCCGGGCCTCCTCGGCTGCGTCCTCACCGCCGACGCGCGGCAGGGCAGACATCACCCGGAGGGATGAACGCCCGTTCAGTCCCCGCCCTGCGCCGCCGCCAGCAGCCCCTTCCAGTCCGCGATCTTCACCCGGGACCGGTCCAGCGTCTGCCCCAGCTCCTCCTCCGCGGCCTCGATCGCCAGCCAGCCCGGCCACTCGACGGGCTTGCACCCGGCGTCCCGCAGCGCGTCCAGCGGGTCGCGGTCCCGCGGCCCGGCCGTGCGCAGCAGCTCCGGCGCGTCCGCGGTCAGCGAGGCCACCGTCTCCTTGGCGCAGGGGCGGTTGGTGCCGATCACGCCCGTCGGGCCGCGCTTGATCCAGCCCGCCACGTACTCGCCGGGCGAGACCGCGCCATCCCGCAGCACCCGCCCCGCCTCGTGCGGCACGGTGCACGTCGCGTCGTCGAACGGCAGCCCGGGAAGCGGCACTCCGCGGTAGCCCACCGAGCGGAGCACCAGCTGCGCCTCGATCTCCTCGTGGCGGCCGGTGCCCGTCACGCCGCCCGTGCCGTCCGGCGCGGTCCGCTCGAAGCGCACCGCGCGCACCGCGCCGGTGCCGTCGTCGAGCAGCTCCACCGGGCGCAGGAAGAAGCGCAGTTCGACGGCGCGCGGGTGTTCGCGCTCCGTACGCGCCGCCCAGTCGCGCAGCACGCCCACGTTGCGGCGGCCGACCGCCGGCAGCACGGACGGGTCCGCGTACGTGGGGTCGAGCGCCAGCTCCTCCTCCCGTACGAGCGCGTCCGCGCTGGGCAGCGTGCCCAGTTCGCGCAGCTCCTTGGTGGTGAACTTGGCCTGCCCGGGGCCGCGCCTGCCCACCATCGAGATGTGCCGCACGGTGCTGGCCGCCATGTCGCCGAGGGCGGCGTCGGGCACGTCCGTGTGCCGCAGTTCGTCCGCGCCGCGGGCCAGGATGCGCGCCACGTCCACCGCGACGTTCCCCACGCCGATGACCACGGCCGAGCGTGCGTCCAGCGCGAAGCCGCGGGCGGCGTCCGGGTGGGCGCTGTACCAGGACACGAAGTCCGTCGCCGAGTGGCTGCCGCGCAGGTCCTCGCCGGGGATGCCCAGGTGGCGGTCGGTGGCGGCGCCCACGCAGTACACCACCGCGTGGTACATGCGCAGCAGGTCGGCGGGGCGGAGGCGCTCGCCGCCCACCTCGACGTTGCCCAGGAACCGCACGCCCGGCTGCTCCAGTACGGAACGCAGGTTGTTCTGCAGGGACTTGATCTTCTCGTGGTCGGGCGCCACGCCGTAGCGCACCAGACCGTACGGGGCCGGCAGCCGGTCGAGCACGTCGACCGCCGTCCGTGGACCGTCGTTCTCCCGAGGCGCGAGGCCCTGCGCGGCGTACACACCGCTGGGCCCCGAGCCGATGACCGCAACGCGCAGCAGATCCGACACCGCAGGGTCCTTCCCGCCGGGGTCACCAGGATCGCACCGCGAGGGCCGTCGGCGGGAGTACGCCGTCCGGCCGTCTTGGCCGAGGGCGCCACCGAGCGCCGAGCGCCGTGCGCCCCGCGCACCCCCGTACGCCGTGCGCTACCGCTGTGCCGGGAACTGCGACGGGGTCTTGCGTTCCGCCGCCGCCAGCCTCGGCCGCTCGACCTCGGGCGGCACGCCCAGCTCCCAGTCCAGGCCGTAGCGGCCGAACAGCTCCGCGCGCAGCCGCGCTATGGGCATCGGCGCGCCTGGCAGCAGGACCGCCACCACGGCGCCCATCAGCAGCGCGCGGAGCAGCGGATAGTCGGTGTCCGGGTCGGGGGAGCCGTACAGCGAGACGGTGCGGTGCAGCACCGCGGCCAGCTGCTGCTGCTCGTCGCACTGGACGAAGCCCTCGTTCTGCAGGATCCCGGCCATGTGCGCGCGCATCAGGACGGGGCGGTCGCGGGCCAGCCCGAGGATGGCGTCGATCGCGCGGGCGAGGGCCTCGCGGCCCGCGTCCGGGCCCTCGGGCAGCGGGTGCCGGTCCAGCGCCTCGGTCAGCGTCAGATGCATCAGCCGGTGTACGGCGGACTGGAAGAGATGGCGCTTGCCGGGGAAGTAGTACGAGATCAGCCCGCGTGCGGAGCCCGCGTGGTCCGCGATGTCGCCGAGGGTCGTCGCCTCGTACCCGCGGGTCCCGACAAGATCGACGGTCGCCTGCAGCAGACGCTCGCGTGAGCGTCGGCGCAACTCTTCATTGACCGATGCGCTCCGAGGGGACATCCTGTAACTCCTGCGTTGACTGGCTACGGGCCAATATACTCGCCGGGTCTTCGGGTGCCGCCCTGCCGAGGGGCGGGCATCCGGCAAGCAGCCGATATCGGGGCGACGCGGGGGATCGCCCCGATATCGGCATCTCACCTGGGGAGACGCCCGCGGTGCCGGACGCGCGGCCCGGACATCGTCACCCGATCCGGCCGAGCAGCGGTGCAAGCCCGCGGGGGCGCCGCTCCACCGGCAGGTGGTCCACGAAGTGCACGGCGCAGCCGATCTCCGCCGCGCCCCCGTCCGCCCTCCGGTCGTCCCCGACCATCAGCACGTCCTCGGGCGCGAGTCCGAGGGCCTCGCAGGCGGTGCGGAACAGCTTCGGCTCCGGCTTCTGCACACCGTGCTCGAAGGACAGCACGTACTCCCGCACGAACGGGTCCAGCCCGTGCGCCCGGAACACCGGCCGCAGGTCCCAGCCGATGTTGCTCACCACCGCCACGGGTATGCCCCGCTCCCGCAGCTCGCCGAGCACGCTCCGGGTGTCGGCGTACGGCTGCCACGCCTCCGGCGTCATGTGCCGGTCGTACAGCGCGTCGTACAGCTCCTCGCGGGGCAGCGGCACCGTACGCGCCACCGCCGTGTACGCGGCGCGGTGCAGCTCCGGGGTGCGGTCGCGCTCGTGCCACACCGCCTCCAGGCCGGGCGGCAGCGCCAGCGGCGACGGGCCGCCGGGCAGCGCGCCCGCCTCCTCCAGCAGCCGCGCGCAGCGCGCGAACTCGTCGTCCGGCAGCGGGACTTCCGCCTGCTCCAGCACCGCGTGCAGCCAGTTCGACACCGGCTCGACGCGCAGCAGCGTGCCGGAGAAATCGAAGAGCACACCCTTGATCGTCATATGGGGATCCTCTCCAACCGGCGCTCCCGCTGCCAAGCGTCGGCCGCGGCGGCGCACGCCGTGACGGCGAAGCCCAGCAGGCACCCGACGACCACGTCCGTGAGCCAGTGAACGCCCAGGTAGATCCGGGTGAACGACACGCCCGCCACCGAGACTCCGGCCACCGCCGCCGCGGACCACCACAGCGGGCCCGGCGCGTGCAGCCGCCGCGCCGCCCACAACAGCAGCCCGCAGGTCAGCGCCGCGGTCATGGCGTGCCCGGACGGCATGGCGGCGTAGTCGGCGGAGTCCACGGGCCGCTCCCACTCCGGCCGTTCACGTCCCAGCACGGCCTTGAACAGCTGCTGCGCCAGCGCCCCGAGTAGCGCCGCGACCGCGACCTGCGCCGCCAGCGCCCGTTCGGTACGGGACCACAGCCACAGGACGGCGGCCGCCGTCAGCGCCCGCATCGTCCACGTGTCCCACACCCAGTCCGTGAAGATCCGCGCCGTGTGCGTCCACCCCGGGTGCGTCAGCGCCGATCTGTGCAGGCCGCGGGCGACGCGCCCGTCCAGGTCCAGCAGCGGCTGCCAGCCGGCGGCCACGAGGGCGATGAGGAGCGCCGCGGACGCGCTGAGCGCAAGCGCCCACGCGTACGGGCCGCGCGGGCGCGGGGAGTGTGCGGGATCGGGCATGGACCGATCCTCACGTACGGGCGGGGGCGCGCGCTATCGCAGGGCGGACAGTCCCGGCACGAACGCCACCAGCAGCGGCACCACCGGCACCAGCGACGCGACCGCGCCGGTGCGCAGCCGGCGCCCCACCGGCAGCCGGGGTGCGGGGGCCAGCAGTCGCTGCACGCGCTGCGGTACGAGGGCGCGCGGGGTGCCGCAGGGACCGAACACGCCGCGGTCCTCGTTGAGTTCGACGAGCGCGAGGGCGATGGTCATCCGGCCGTAGCGGCGCGAGGCGACGTCGTCCGCGGCGAGTTCGACGAGCCGGTGCACCTGGTCGCGGAACGCGCCGAAGACCGGCACCCGCCGGAACCCGGTGGCCAGCGCGTCGGCGCAGTGCAGCAGCCAGTCGTGCCGGGCGCGCGCGTGGCCCTGCTCGTGCTCCAGCACCGCGTCGAGCTGGTGTCCGCGCAGCCGCCGCAGCGCGGCCGTCGTGATGACCAGCTGCGGTGCGGCGCCGGGCAGCCACCAGGCGTCGGGGCGTTCGCCCTCCAGCACCACGAGCCGGTCGCCCTCCGCGGACTCCTCGCCGGGCAGCCGCGGGGCGCGCGCACGCAGCTCCGCGCGCCGGTGGCGGCGGCGCAGCCGCGCGTCGCGGATCTCCCGCAGCAGCATGGCGCCCGTCCAGGCGCCGCCGCAGGCGAGGAGTACGGCAAGCGGCGCGGCCCATGTCTCGTACGCGCCCAGCCGGTACGCCTCCACCACGCCGCTCGGCGCGGGGGCGAACACGTGGCCCCGTACGGCCTGCCACGCGGCGGCCGCGGAGAGCGCCATGGCCAGGACGCAGCACATGAGGACGGCCGCCACGACGCACTGCCACACCCACAGCGCGAGCACGGGCTCGCGGTCCGGCCAGGAGGAACGGGTCAGCACGCGCGGTGCGAGGGAGGCGGCGAGGGCGCCGAGGACCAGCAGCGCGAGCGGGACCATCATGGGCAACAGAGTATGTTCCGCCGACTACACCGCGGTACGCCCCCCTGCGCCGAAGTGACGCATCCCTCACGCCGCATGCCCTGCGCCGTACGCCGTACCCCGCCCGCCGTCACAGCGTGAGCAGCATCGCGAAGCTGCCGAGCGCCAGCGCCAGCCCGCACGCGTCCGCCAGCCCCGGCGGCCGGCCGGGCTCCGGGCCCCGCCCGGCGGGCGGCACGGGCGCGCCCGCCACTGCGGCCGGGATCACCCGCGTGCCGGTGCGCAGCGCGTACACCGCGAAGTACGCGAGGAGCACCCCCGTCAGCGCCGGTAGGCCGCCGGGCGCCGCCGAGTGCCCGTCATGGAGACCGCCGCCTGCGGCGGTCTCCATGACCAGCGCCATGTAGACCATCGCGGCCGCCTCCAGCGCGTGGTGGAGGCAGTGCGCGCCTGCGGTGCGCAGGCCGCACAGCGCCCACACGGTCACCGCGCCGAACAGCGCGGTGAGCGCGAGCGGCGGGACGGCGGCCACGCCGGCGGGCAGCGCCATCGCGGCCATGCCGAGCCCCATCGCCGCCTCGAGCCCGGAGGTACGCCGTCGTGCAGGCGATCCGCTGCGTATCCGTGTCAGGCAGTACGCGCCCGTCGTGCCGCACACCGCCACCAGCAGCCAGCTCACCACGGCAGGCCCGTGCATCGCGTTCCTTCCCGGTCGGTCCCGGGGAGGCTGCCCGGCGGCGGCCCGTACAAGGGAGCGCACCGGAGCAGGAAGGGGCGCGGCGGAGCCATGCCCGGAGGGCCGCGTACGGGCCGTGCGCCGGGTCGGCGGCGGGGGTCAGATGCCGGGGCGTGACCGCATGGGGTGGTCCGGCGGCACCTCGACGACGCAGATCCGCACGCCGTCCGGATCGCGGATCCACATCTCGACCAGTCCCCAGGGCTCGCGCACCGGCGGCCGCAGCACTTCGACCCCTCGCTCCGCCAGCTCCTCGTGCGCCGCCTCCGCGTCCGCGACCTGGAGCCACAGCATCAGCCCCGGCGCGGGCGGCTGCTCCGCGCGCCCCGCGACCTCGAGGTGGCCGCCGCCCAGGAAGTACACGGTGCCGCGCTCCGGCCCGGTCCCGAACTCGCGGCAGACGGCCAGCCCCAGCGCCTCCCCGTAGAAGGCCCGCGAGCGCTCCGGATCGGTCGGCCGCAGCAGCACCCTGCTGCTCAGTACGTGCACCATGCGCGGCACCCTACGACAGCGCCCCCGGGCCGACGGGTGCCCGCGGGGGCGGGCCTGTCGTACCCCTGATTTAGGATCCGACGTCATGGACGCCACGCAGCACGACCACGTCACGGACACCAGACAGAACGACGCGGGGCTGACCTTCCGCGCCGCGGCCGAGGACGACGTTCCCGCGCTCGTGGCGCTCATCGAGTCGGCGTACCGCGGCGACGCCAGCCGTACGGGCTGGACCACCGAGGCGGACCTGCTGGAGGGCCAGCGCACGGACCCAGAGGGGGTCGCCGCGGTGATCGGCAACCCGGACAGCATCCTGCTCGCGGTGCACAAGGCCGGCGAGCTGGTCGCCTGCTGCCAGCTCGAGAAGCGGGACGGGCACGCGTACTTCGGGATGTTCGCCGTGAGCCCCGCGCAGCAGGGCGCCGGGCTGGGCAAGGCGATACTCGCCGAGGCGGAGCGCACCGCCGTCGCCGACTGGGGCGCCACCGCGATGCACATGACGGTCATCACCCAGCGCGCGGACCTGATCGCCTGGTACGAGCGGCGGGGCTATGTCCGTACGGGCGAGCTGATCCCCTTCCCGTACGGCGACGAGCGGTTCGGTCTGCCGCAGCGCCCCGACCTCGCCTTCGAGCTGCTGGTCAAGCAGCTCGGCTGACGGCCCGGAAAATCTCCGGGCGGTCCGTGACCACACCGTCGAGGCCCAGCTCGCGGACGCGTGCCAGATCCTCATCGGTGTTCACGGTCCAGCTGATGACCTTGATGCCGTGCGCGTGGCAGCGCTCCACCGTGTCCGCGTCGAGCCAGCGCAGCTCCAGCGAGACCATGCCCGCGCCCAGTTCGCGCGCCCGCTCGGGCGCGGTCGGCGAGCTGCGCCCGGCGACCAGCACGACGGGCATGTCGGGCAGCTGCTCGCGGATCTCGCGCAGCGCGTCGTCGTGGAACGAGATCACGGTGACCCGGTCGTGCAGGCCGAGCTCGGTGATCGCGGCGGCCAGCACGCGGGCCGCCGCCCGGTCCTTGATCTCGGCCTGGACCGGCGCCCGTACGGCCCGTATGACCTCCTCGAAGACGGGGATCCGCTCGCCCTCGCCGGCGTCCAGCTCGCGCAGTTCGGCGAGGGTGAAGTCGCCGATGGGGCCGGTGCCGTCCGTCGTGCGGGCCACGTCCGCGTCGTGCATCACCACCAGCGCGCCGTCCTTGCTGAGGTGCAGGTCCAGCTCGATGACGTCGAGGCCCTCGCGGTCGGCCCGTACGAAGGAGCGCAGGGTGTTCTCGGGCTCCACGCCCATCAGCCCGCGGTGTCCGACGGTGAGCAGTGGCACGGCGCGCTCTCGCTTTCGTCCGGTGGCTCGAGTGGCGCACGCACCGGGGGTCCCGGCGTACGGCGCGTACGGCCGGTCAGCCTAGCGGCCCGGGGTGCCGGGGTGGACCGGGAGGAGAACGTCCGGCGGAAGGGCCGGTGAACAGCAGGATTTCCTGGGCTCCACTTTGCACCAGATACTTTTCCCGTTACCGTGCTTGTACGCGAGTTTCTCCCGTGGAGGCGTGGTCATGACGGAAATTCTTTCGCCAGTTGGTGCGGACAGTGCTGCCGCGGCCACGGAGCGGGTGGTGGACCACCCCGCCTGGCCGGTGCTCAAGGACGCGGTGGAGGCGATACGCCCGGCGCAGTCCAAGGACGGCTCCATCGACTTCGACGCCGAGGACGCGCCCTCGCGCGCCACCGTCGAGGCGCACCTGGAGCGCGTGGTGACCGCCGTGCAGGAGCTCACGCCGCTGCTGCCGCACGACGAGGCGTATCTCCGCGCGCTCATCGGCGACCTGCGCCGGTGGGCCGCCGACGGCTTCGGTGTCCCCGACTTCCTGGACTCCCTGCTCGCCTTCCAGCCGGCGCGGAACCGCGCGGACGGCCTGCAGCACCTCGTGGTGTTCGCGATGTACACCCAGAACGGCAACCCGGACCGCAACCTGGAAGCCGTCGTGCTGCGCATGGTGTGGCCGGACTGGCTCGCCGAGCTGGAGCGCACCCGTTACGACAACCCCATGTTCTGCGGCATCACCTTCGAAGACTTCACTTCCGGCTACGACACCAACTCCGCCGTCCTCTTCCCCGAGACGATCGCGGTGCGCGAGGCGCCCGAGCGGTTCTCCTGGGGCGGCATCTTCTGCGACCGCGAGGCCGCCCGCTTCCGCCGCGTCGTCGACGCCGCCTGCCGGGTCACCAGCCTCGAACTCCCCGAGGACGCGCACGGCCTGCTCGCCGACCAGCAGCGGTGCCAGGAGGCGTTCGTGCTCTGGGACATGGTCCACGACCGCACGCACAGCCACGGCGACCTGCCGTTCGACCCGTTCATGATCAAGCAGCGCCAGCCGTTCTGGATGTACGGGCTCGAGGAGCTGCGCTGCGACCTGACGGCGTTCCACGAGGCCGTGAAGCTGGAGGCGGACGGCGTGCCGCAGGGCCGCGACGTGCAGTACGCGATGCTGCTCGACCGCCTCTTCCGGTTCCCCGTCACGGGTGCCCGCAGCCGTAACTACGACGGCCTCGGCGGCCAGTTGCTCTTCGCCTACCTGCACAAGAACGACGCCCTGCGCTGGACCGACAACAAGCTCACCGTCGACTGGGCGCGCGCCCGCGAGGTGACCGTACGGCTGCGCGAGGAGATCGAGACCCTCTACCGCGAGGGCATCGACCGTCCGAAGATCGTGCACTGGTTCAAGGCGTACGACCTCGTCTCGGCCTATCTCGCCCCGCACCCCGGCTCCACCTGGGCCAAGGGCCCCGACGCCCTGGATCTGAGCCTGCCGCCGCGCAAGCTCGTGGACGACGTGCTCCCGGACGAGTTTCCGCTCAGCATGTTCTATGAGGCACTCGCGAAGAAGCTGCGTGGTGTGATCACATCGACCAAGGGCATCACGGCGGACTCCGCCGCCCTCGCGGCCGCGTGAGCGCGGGCCGCGAGAGCCGGCGACAGAGCACGGAACCCGCCCGGGACAGGAAGGCAGCGGTCATGACGAGCACACAGGGCACGGACGGCAACGGCGGCAGGCTGGAGGGCTCCGTCGTCGCCGTCGCCGGAGCGGCCGGGCCGGCCGGGCAGGCCGCTCTGCTGCGCCTCGCCGAGGCCGGTGCCACGGTCGTCGGGGCCGACGCCGACGCCGAGCGCCTCGCCGAGGCGGTCGACGCGGCGCGGTTCGCGCACGGCGGCGCGACCGTCATCGGCGACACCGTCGACCTGCTCGACCTGGGCGCGACCCGGGAGTGGGCCGCGCGGACCGAGAAGGAGTTCGGCCGCGTCGACGGGCTGATCCACCTGGTGGGCGGCTGGCGCGGCTCGGCGGCGTTCGCGGAGACCGACCTCGCCGACTGGGACGTGCTGCACGACCTGCTCGTACGCACCGTGCAGCACACCTCGCTCGCCTTCGAGGGCGGCCTGCGCCGCAGCGCCAACGGCCGCTTCCTGCTGGTCAGCGCCGCCGGCGCGAGCAAGCCCACCGCCGGCAACGCCGCGTACGCCGCGTCCAAGGCCGCCGCCGAAGCCTGGACGCTGGCCCTGGGCGACGCCTTCCGCAAGGCGGGCCGCGACGGCCCTCCGCCCGCGGCCGCGGCGATCCTGGTGGTCAAGGCGCTGGTGAACGATCAGATGCGGGCCGAGCGTCCGCAGGCGAAGTTCGCGGGCTTCACGGACGTCAAGGACCTGGCCGATGCGATCATCAGGACGTGGAGCAAGCCGACCGAGGAAGTGAACGGACACCGCCTGTGGCTCACACCCCAGCCGTAGAGACCGACGCCAAGCGACGCCACGACCCCGGGGTGCGCGGCTTCGCCAGCGACAACTACGCCGGCGCGCACCCCGAGGTGCTGGCCGCGCTCGCGCTCGCCAACGGCGGCCACCAGACCGCGTACGGCGGTGACGAGTACACGGAGCACCTCCAGCAGGTGATGCGGAGCCACTTCGGCCCGTACGCCCGCACCTTCCCGGTCTTCAACGGCACCGGTGCCAACGTGGTCGCGCTCCAGGCGCTCACCGACCGCTGGGGCGCGGTCATCACCGCCGACACCGCGCACGTGCACGTCGACGAGTGCGGCGCGCCCGAGCGGGTCGGCGGGCTCAAGCTGCTCACCGTGCCCACCGAGGACGGCAAGCTCACGCCCGACCTGATCGACCGGGAGGCGTACGGCTGGGACGACGAGCACCGCGCCATGCCGCAGGTCGTCTCGATCGCCCAGAACACCGAACTGGGCACCGTCTACACCCCCGACGAGATCCGGGCGATCTGCGAGCACGCCCACGAGCGGGGCATGAAGGTGCATCTCGACGGCGCCCGCATCGCGAACGCGGCGGCGGCGCTGGACGTGCCGATGCGCGCGTTCACGCACGCCGCGGGCGTCGACATCCTGTCGTTCGGCGGGACCAAGAACGGGATGCTGTTCGGCGAGGCCGTGGTCGTCCTCAACCCGGACGCGGGCCGGGCGATGGCGCACCTGCGCAAGCTGTCGATGCAGCTGGCCTCCAAGATGCGCTTCATATCGGTGCAGCTCGAAGCGCTGCTCGCGCGCGACCTGTGGCTGCGCAACGCGCGGCACGCGAACACCATGGCGCAGCGGCTCGCGGCCGGCGTACGCGCGGTCGACGGCGTCGAGATACTCCACCCCGTACAGGCCAACGCCGTCTTCGCACGGCTGCCGCACGACGTGAGCGAGCGGCTGCAGAAGCGCTACCGCTTCTACTTCTGGGACGAGGCCGTCGGGGACGTGCGCTGGATGTGCGCGTTCGACACGACGGAGGACGACGTGGACGGCTTCGTGGCCGCTCTGCGGGAGGAGATGGCCAGGACGCCCTGACCGCGCGGCGTCGTCCGCGGGGCCCGGCGTCCTGGCGCCCGCCGCCTGCATGAATATGCGAAGAGTCGTAAAGCCATTGATAGGCGTCCGCCGCGCTCGTACGCTCCGGCTATGCGCCTGACCCCCGAGACAGCCGACGAGGCGGCCTATCTCGCCGCGGACGACATCATCGACCACGACCATCCGCTCGTACGCGAGACGGCGGCCGGGCTCCGTGCCGCCGTCCCGGACGGGGGCCGGTACGCGTACGCGCGAGCGGCGTTCGAGTACGTACGGGACGCCATCGCGCACTCCAACGACACCGGCGACCTGCGCGTGACCTGCCGCGCCTCCGAGGTGCTGCGCGAACGCACGGGCATCTGCCACGCCAAGGCGCACGCACTGGCCGCGCTGCTGCGGGCCGAGGGCATCCCGGCCGGGCTCTGCTACCAGAGGCTCGGCGTCGTCCACGGCCTCGTGGCCGTCAGGCTGCCCGGACACGGCTGGGTGCGGCAGGACCCGCGCGGCAACAAGCCCGGCGTCGACGCGCAGTTCCGCCTGGACCGCGAGCAGCTCGCGTACGTGCCGGACCACCGCGTCGGCGACTACGACCACGCCACGCTCTACGCCGCGCCGCCCGGACCTGTGCTGCGCGCCCTCCGCGACGCGGCGGACCGGCCGCACCTGGACACCCTGCTGCCCGTCAGAGCGTGACGGGCAGGGGGCCGGGCGGCGGGCCGTCAGGGCGCGGGCCGGCGCGGTGCGTACGGCCCGCTCGGAGCGGGTGCACAAGGCCCCGCTCAGAGCGCCTTCGCCTGCGCCGGGGTGGGCGCGGTGCCGCCGAGGTGCGCCGGCAGCCACCAGCTGTCCTCCGGGCCCTTCGGGCTGGCCGGATACGCGCGCTGTGCGACCTCCAGCAGCTCCTGCACCCGCTCGCGCACCCGCTCGGTGACGCCCACCGCCAGCTCGCCGGGGTCCGGGTGCATGGCCTCGCCGACGTGGATGCCGATCGGCAGGTGGTTGCGGCCGAAGTCCCGCTTGTGGCCCTTCGTCCACAGCCGCTGCGTGCCCCACAGGGCCATCGGCAGCAGCGGCACGCCGGCCTCCTGTGCCAGCCGCGCGGCGCCCGACTTGAAGTTCTTGAGGGTGAACGACTGGGAGATCGTCGCCTCGGGGAAGACGCCGATGATCTCGCCGTTGCGCAGGGCCTTCAGCGCGTGCCGGTACGCGTGCTCGCCCTGCGCGCGGTCCACCGGGATGTGCTTCATGGCGCGCATCAGCGGGCCCGACACCTTGTGCTTGAACACCGACTCCTTGGCCATGAACCGCACCAGCCGCTTGGCCGGGCGGGCGGCCAGGCCGGTGAAGATGAAGTCGAGATAGCCGATGTGGTTGCTGACCAGCACGGCGCCGCCGCGGCGGGGCACGTTCTCCGTGCCCTGCATGTCGAAGCGGAGGTCGAGCGCCTTGAAGAAGGTGCGGGCGACGCCGATGACGGGGGGATAGACGAGCTCTGCCATGCGGGGACCCTTCTGGCCGCTGGGCGGGGACTCCCGGCGGGCACTGGTCGGATGGGGAACCTACGGAGTCGTAACTTCCGGGCCTCGCAGATCGTGCCCGAAAGCCGCGGGAAGAACCACAGCACGGGACGCGGGGAGCCGGGAGATTCTCGTCACGTGCATGCTGGAGGGATGACCGAACGACTGCCGGCCGCCGCGCTCGGCGCCGAACGGCTGGGTGAACGCGCGACGCTGGTCCAGTTCTCCAGCGCCTTCTGCCAGCCCTGCCGCGCCACCCGGCGCATTCTCCGGGAGGTCAGCGGAATGGTCGACGGCG
Source organism: Streptomyces armeniacus (assembly GCF_003355155.1). Taxonomy (NCBI): domain Bacteria; kingdom Bacillati; phylum Actinomycetota; class Actinomycetes; order Kitasatosporales; family Streptomycetaceae; genus Streptomyces; species Streptomyces armeniacus. Next base: position 1,019,949 of record NZ_CP031320.1, read on the forward strand.
TCGAGCACATCGAGATCGACGCCGAGGGGCGGCTGGAGCTGGTGCGACGGCTCGGGATCGAGCGGACCCCGACCGTCCTCGTACTGGACGCGGACGGGCGGATCGTACGGCGCGCGGCCGGGCAGCCGCGCCGGGCGGACGTGATCGCGGCACTGGGGCACGCGGTCGCGTGAGCGCGGAGGCGGAGGCGGAGGCGGGGTGCGGGCGCGTGGGCACGGGGCGCGCCCGCGCGTGATCCTCCTCGCATCCGGCGGGCGCGCGCCGCGCGGCGCGTATCGTTGGCAAGGTCACAGCTCGACGGCCTTGATAACAGAGGTCATCTCGGGTGGACTGCCGAGTGTACTGACGAGTAATAAGCTGAACGAGCAGTGTGAAGACCGGTCTTACCGGCCGGGAAGCGTTAGAGACGATGCAGTAGGAGAGCCGGCGTGAGCCTGAGGATCGTTGTCTGTGTGAAGTACGTGCCCGACGCCACCGGCGACCGGCGGTTCGCCGAGGACCTGACCACCGACCGCGAATCGGTGGACGGGCTGCTCTCCGAGCTCGACGAATACGCGGTCGAGCAGGCGCTGCAGATCTCGGACGAGGCGGACGACGCGGAGGTGACGGTGCTGACCGTCGGCCCCGAGGACGCCAACGACGCGCTGCGCAAGGCGCTTTCGATGGGTGCCGACAAGGCCGTGCACGTCGAGGACGACGACCTGCACGGCACCGACGCGCTCGGCACCTCGCTGGTGCTGGCCAAGGCGATCGAGAAGACCGGGTACGACCTGGTGATCTGCGGCATGGCGTCGACGGACGGCACGATGGGCGTGCTCCCGGCCATGCTCGCCGAGCGCCTCGCGGTGCCGCAGGTGACGCTGCTGTCCGAGGTGTCCGTGGACGGCGGCAAGGTGACCGGGCGCCGGGACGGCGACACCGCGACCGAGCAGCTGGAGGCCGCGCTGCCGGCCGTGGTCTCGGTGACCGACCAGTCCGGCGAGGCGCGTTACCCGTCGTTCAAGGGGATCATGGCGGCGAAGAAGAAGCCGGTGGAGTCCCTGGACCTGGACGACCTGGACATCGACGGCGACGACGTCGGCCTCGAGGGCGCGTGGACGGCGGTCGACGACGCCGCCGAGCGCCCCGCCCGTACGGCCGGCACCGTGGTCAAGGACGAGGGCGAGGGCGGCAAGCAGCTCGCCACGTATCTCGCGGAGCAGAAGTTCATCTGACGCCCTCCCGCGTGCCGTAGGGCCGCACGGCCCCGCACGCCCGCCCGTTCACGCCCCGCATCACTCCGCAGGAGAACATCCCATGGCTGAAGTCCTTGTCTACGTCGACCACGTGGACGGCGCCGTCCGCAAGCCCACGCTCGAGCTGCTGACCCTGGCCCGCCGCCTCGGCGACCCCGTCGCCGTGCACCTGGGCCCGGGCGCCGAAGACGCCGCGAAGGTGCTCGGCGAGCACGGCGCGGTGAAGGTGCTGGCGGCGGACGCCGCCGAGTTCGCCGACTACCTCGTCGCGCCCAAGGTGGACGCGCTGCAGGCGGCGTACGACGCCGTCTCGCCCGCCGCCGTCCTGGTGCCCTCCTCCGCGGAGGGCAAGGAGGTCGCGGCCCGGCTGGCGGTCCGTATCGGCTCCGGCATCATCACCGACGCCGTCGACCTGGCGGCAGGCGACGAGGGCCCGGTCGCGACCCAGTCGGTGTTCGCCGCCGGGTACACGACGAAGTCCCGCGTCACCAAGGGCACCCCGGTCATCACCGTGAAGCCCAACTCCGCGTCCCCGGAGCCCGCTCCGGCCGCGGGCGCCGTCGAGCAGCTGGCCGTCTCGTTCGGCGAGCAGGCCACCGGCACCAAGGTCACCTCGCGCACCCCGCGCGAGTCCACGGGCCGCCCGGAGCTGACCGAGGCCGCGATCGTGGTCTCCGGCGGCCGGGGTGTGAACGGCGCCGAGAACTTCCACGTGATCGAGGCCCTGGCGGACTCGCTCGGCGCGGCCGTCGGCGCCTCCCGCGCCGCCGTGGACGCGGGCTGGTACCCGCACTCCAACCAGGTCGGCCAGACCGGCAAGTCCGTCTCGCCGCAGCTCTACATCGCCGCCGGCATCTCCGGCGCGATCCAGCACCGCGCGGGCATGCAGACCTCGAAGACCATCGTCGCCGTCAACAAGGACGCCGAGGCCCCGATCTTCGACCTGGTCGACTACGGCATCGTCGGCGACCTCTTCCAGGTCGTGCCGCAGCTGACCGAGGAGGTCAAGACCCGCAAGGGCTGACCGGTCCCCCGGTCGAAAACGTCCGGACACGAGGCCCCCGCAGCGCCCGCGGGGGCCTCGCGCGCGTACGGCGCCCTGTTGACGCGGCGGGCGGCCGGGATTAGCGTCCCGCGCAGAAGTTCAACGTTTTGTTGATTTCTCGTCCGCGGAGAGGGAGCACAGCAGATGTCGCACGGCGAGCCCGTCCCGACCACGTTCGCAGCGTCCGTACGGGAGGACGTCGCCGCCTCGCTCGCGGACGTCGACGCCGACCTGGCCCGCCGCTACCCCGGCGACCCCGGCACCCGCCAGCCCGTCCACACCGTCTACGTGCCGGCCGACGAGATCACCGCGGACACCGTACGGAACTGGGGCGAGCAGGCCCTCGCCCTCCTCGACGAGCACGCCCCGGACGCCGCCTCGCTCGCCGCCGTCCTCGGGCTGCCGGACGACATCGCGGGCCCGGTGTACGAGCGGGTGCGCGCGAAGCTCGTACGCGAACCCGTCGAGGACCTCCGCATCGACTTCGAGGACGGCTACGGCCCCCGCCCGGACGCCGAGGAGGACTCCGCGGCCGTACGCGCCGCCGGGCTGGTGTCCGCCGCGCTCGCGCCGGGCGCACGCGGGCCCGTGCCCGCCTGGATGGGCATCCGCATGAAGTGCCTGGAGGCGCCCGTACGGGACCGCGGCATCCGCACCCTGGACATCTTCCTGACCGCGCTGGCGGAGGCGGGCGGCCTCCCCGACGGGCTGGTGCTCACGCTGCCCAAGGTGAGCTACGCCGAGCAGGTACGCGCGATGGTGCGGCTCTGCGCGGAGTTCGAGCGGGCGCACGGACTGCCGGACGGGCGGCTCCGCTTCGAGCTCCAGATCGAGACCACCCAGTCGATCCTCGGCGCCGACGGCCGGGCCACCGTCGCCCGCATGATCGACGCCGCCGACGGCCGCGCCTCCTCCCTGCACTACGGCACCTTCGACTACAGCGCCGCCTGCGGCGTCAGCGCCGCCCACCAGGCGATGGACCACCCGGCCGCCGACCACGCCAAGGCCGTGATGCAGGCCGCCGCCGCGGGCACCGGCGTACGCCTCTCCGACGGCTCCACCAACGTCGTCCCCGCCGGCGCGGCCGACCGCGTGCACGAGGCGTGGCGGCTGCACCACCGGCTCGTACGGCGCTCGCTGGCCCGCGCCTACTACCAGGGCTGGGACATGCACCCCGGCCACCTGCCCACCCGGTACGCCGCCGGCTACGCCTTCTACCGCGAGGGCCTCGACGACGCGGCGGCACGGCTCGCGGCGTATGTCACCCGTGCGGGTGGAGATGTCATGGACGAGCCCGCCACCGCCCGCGCCCTCAGCGGCTACCTGCTGCGCGGCCTCGACTGCGGCGCCCTGGACAGCGACGAGGTCGCTCGCCGTACGGGCCTGACCCGCGCCGATCTCGACCGTCTCGCGGGGCGCCCGGACAGCGCCGCGTAGCCGCCCGGGGCCCCTCGCGGGCGGCACGGCCGCCACGCGGGCACCCCTTAGGCTGTCGTCCGGAAGGACGCACGACTGGGGGGACCGGACCTGTGGATGTACCGGGAGAGCACTCGGCGCACGGCGCGGGCAGACTGCTCGCCGGCCGCTACCGGGTGCTCGAACAGCTCGGCCGCGGCGGCATGGGCGTGGTGTGCCGCGCCATGGACGAGGTGCTCGGGCGCGAGGTCGCGGTCAAGGAGCTGCGCGCCTTCTCGGACGCGGCGCCCTCCGAACTCGCCGACCTGCGGCTCCGGATGCAGCGCGAGGCGCGGGCCGCCGCACGGGTGCGCCACCCCGGCGTGATCGCGGTGCACGACATCGCCGAGCACGAGGGCCGGCCCGTCATCGTCATGGAGCTGGTGCACGGCCCCTCGCTCGACGACGTGCTCCGCGACCAGGGGACCCTGCCGCCGCAGCGGGTCGCGGACATCGGGGCCAAGGTGCTGGACGCGCTCGCCGCCGCACACCGCGCCGGAGTGCTGCACCGCGACGTCAAGCCCGGCAACATCCTGCTGGAGCAGGGCGGCCGGGTCGTCCTCACCGACTTCGGCATCGCCGCCGTCGAGGACCCGGGCGACGGTTCCGCCACCCGGATCACCGGCAGCGGCGATCTCGTCGGCTCCCTGGACTACCTGGCGCCCGAACGCGCACGGGGCGAGCAGCCGGGCCCCGGCTCGGACGTCTGGTCGCTCGGCGCGACGCTGTACGCCGCGCTGGAAGGGGCGTCGCCGTTCCGCCGCACGTCTACCTGGTCGACCCTCACCGCGATCGTTGTGGAACCCCTTCCGGAACCGCGCAACGCCGGTCCGCTCGGGCCCGTGCTGGCCGAGCTGATGGACAAGGACCCCGCCCGGCGCGCCGACGCGGAGCGTGCGGCGGCCCTGCTCACCGCGGCCGCCGAGGGCGCGGCGCCGCCGACCGCCGACACGGTGCGGCTGGGCCGCGGCGCGGGGGATGGGGGCACACCGCCCGGCGCGGCCGGCGGGCAGCCGACGCCGCCCGCCGGCGGACACGGCGCCGGACCCGTGCAGGCCGAGGGTGGCTTCGGACCGCCGCCCGCCGACGTACCGGGCTCCGCGCCCGCGCCGGGCCCCGCGCCCGTGCCGGGCCCCGGCTCGGAGCCGGGCCCGGACACCGGACGGCAGACCGTACGGACCGGCCCCGCGGCCTCCCGGCGCGGCCGGCGGCGCGCGGCCGTGGCGGCCTCGGTCGCCGCGGTGCTGATCGCCGGGGCCGGGGTGACCTACGCCGTCGTCGGCGGTGACAGCGGCGGCGCGTCCTCGGCCGCGCCCTCGGAAAGCCGGGACAGCACGGACCCCGGCACCGAGTCCCGCGCGGACGGCGGCCAGGGCACCGGGGACGAGCCGGACGACTCCCGCTCGTCGCCCGAGGGTTCGGCCGGCGAGCGCACCAAGGAGGCCGGAACGGCGGGCGGTTCGTCCGATGGCGGCAAGGGCGGCAAGGGCGGCGACGACCGGGGCGAAGACGCCGGGCCGGCCCCGGGCGGAGACGGAAGCGGAGGCTCAAGCGGAGGCGGCGGTACGGGCGGTGGCGGGCAGGACCCGAAGCCGGCCTGCCACGCCATCGGCGGCGGCAAGTTCAACTGCCGTGTCTGGCGGACCGCGACGTCCTACAACAAGGACCACCGGGCCGTCGGCCGGCTCAACGCGGGCACGAACTACTTCTTCTGCCAGAAGCGGCTGCCGTACCGCGAGACCTCCGGCGAGTGGACGAACGTCTGGTGGGCCAGGACCGACGACGACAGCGGCAACACCGGCGTGTACGTCAGCGTCGTGTACGTCAGGGGCGGCGACAACGACCGCCCCGTGCCCGGCCTGCCCACCTGCCGCAGGGTCGCCCGCTGAACGCCTCCCGGTCCGCGCTCAGCCCTGCGCCCAGTCCCGCATCGCGTCCTTGCTCTCGAAGTCGGCCACGTTCTTGTCCAGCGGCGTGTCCGTGTACTGGTGGATGCGCCACTTCGCCTGGATCCGCGGCTTGCCCGCCGAGACGTAGTCGGCGATCCACAGGCCGTCGCCCGCGTACGAGGTGGTGTCGACGTTGAGCCAGAAGTCCCGGTTGCAGTAAAGCATCACGCGGTGGGACGGCCGCAGTCGCTTCACCTCGCGAATGAACTCGTCCTTCTGCGCGTTGCTCGGGTACGTCCCCTCGCTGTTGCGCTCCCAGTCCGCGGCCAGCACGTCGCCGCGCTTCTCGCCGGCCTTGGACACGAAGTACTCGGCCTGCGCCTTGATGTTCCCGGGCCACAGGAAGTGGTAGAAGCCGACGACGCATTCGGCCTCGCGGGCCTTGGCGACCTGAGCGGACATCCGCGGATTGACGTACGACCGGCCCTCGGTGGCCTTCACGAACACGAACGACAGGCCCTTGGTGTCGAAGTCCGACTGGTACGAGCTCACGTCTATGCCGTGCAGCATGCGGCGCCTCCAAGAAGTGGGGGGAGTTGGTGACGTCATTGTTCCCGGTGACCGTGTGCTTACGCAGAGAGTTCGGCCGCTTCGGAGAGTGTTCACACTTCCGGGGGAAGTTCGCCGGAGCCACGGGCGATCAGCCGTGTGGGCAGGGCGAGTTGGCGCGGCGGATCGTCCACGCCCTCCAGCCGCCGGAACAGCAGCTCGGCCGCGCTGCGGCCGAGTTGGGCGGGGTCCTGGGCGACGACGGTGACCGGGGGCGAGAGCAGGTCGGCCAGTTCGAAGTCGTCGAAGCCGACCAGCGCGACCCCGCGCGTCTGCGCGGCCAGCACCCGTACCACCGTCACGGTCACGCGGTTGTTGCCCGCGAACAGCGCCGTGACGGGCTCCGGTCCGGACAGCAGGCGTACGGTCTCGGCGCGTACGCGCTCGGGGTTCGTCGGGCCGAGCGAGACCCAGGAGCCGTCCACCGGGAGGCCCGCCTCGGCCATCGCCGTACGGTAGCCGCGCAGCCGCTCGGCGGCGGTCTGGATCTGCGGCTGGTCGCCGACGAAGCCGATGCGCCGGTGACCGTGCGCGATCAGATGTGCGGTGCCCTCGCGCGCGCCCTCGAAGCTGTCGGAGAGCACCACGTCGGCGTCGATGAGGCCCGGCGCCCGGTCGACGAACGAGATGGCGACCCCGGCCTCGATCTCCGGCGTCAGATAGCGGTGGTCGTCGCCCGCCGGGATGATGATGAGCCCGTCCACCCGGCGCGCGCACAGGGCCAGCACCAGCTCGCGTTCGCGGTCCGGGTCTTCGGCGCTGGAGCCGTTGATCAGCAGGGCGCCGTGCGCCCGCGCGACCTCCTCGACGGCGCGGCTGAGCGGGGCGTAGAAGGGGTCGGCGAGGTCCTCGAGCACGAGTCCGATGCTGGCAGTGCGGCCTTTGCGGAGCGTACGGGCGCTGTCGTTGCGCCGGAAGCCGAGCGCCGTGATTGCCTCGCGCACGCGGTGCTCGGTGTCGGCGGAGACGCCCTCCTCTCCGTTGACCACCCGCGAGACGGTCTTGAGGCCCACGCCCGCGCGGGCGGCGACGTCCTTCATGGTGGGACGGTTGCCGTAACGGGGCGCCGAGGCGCGGGCAGTGGATCGTACGGTGTCGGCCACGGGGTCCTGTCCTTGTCGTCGTACGCGGCGGGACACTCATCATGGTCCACTCAGGACCCGGAGCAGCACCGTCTGGGGAAATCCGGGCTGGACAACGTTGTCAGAAAAAGTGACACTTGCTGCGGCCCGCGCCCGACCGGGAGTGGGAACGGCCCTCTCCAGGAGATACGGACGCCGATGCAGACCGACCTCGTCGCCGCACTCGACATCGGCGGTACCAAGATCGCGGGTGCGCTCGTGGACGGCGCCGGCGCGTTGATCACCGGCGCCCGCCGGCCCACGCCCCAGCAGGCGGACGGCGGGCGCGTGATGGCCGCCGTACGCGAGGTGCTCACCGAACTGTCCGCGGCGCCGGACTGGTCCCGGGTGCGCGCGGTGGGCATCGGCAGCGCCGGACCGGTGGACGCGCAGGCCGGCACCGTCAGCCCGGTGAACATCCCCGGCTGGCGCGACCACCCGCTGGTCGACGGCGTACGCGAGCACACCGGCTCCCTGCCCGTGACCCTCGTCGGGGACGGCGTGGCGATGGCCGCCGCCGAGCACTGGCAGGGCGCCGCCCAGGGGCGTACGGCCGCGCTGTGCATGGTCGTCTCGACGGGCGTCGGCGGCGGACTGGTGCTCGGCGGACAGGTGTACGCCGGGCCCACCGGCAACTCGGGCCACATCGGCCACATCAGCGTCGACCTCGACGGCGACCCCTGCCCGTGCGGCGCCCGCGGCTGCGTCGAACGCATCGCCAGCGGACCGAACATCGCCCGCCGCGCCCTGGACGGCGGCTGGCGCCCCGGCCCCGGCGGCGACACGAGCGCCGCCGCGGTGGCCGCGGCCGCGCGGGCCGGCGACCCGGTCGCCGCCGCCTCCTTCGAGCGGGCCGCGCGTGCGCTCGCCGCCGGGATCGCCGCGACGGCGGCGCTGGTCGAGATCGAGATCGCGGTGATCGGCGGGGGAGTGGCACGGGCGGGCGAGGTGCTGTTCGCGCCGCTGCGGCGGGCGCTGGGCGAGTTCGCCACGCTCTCGTACGTGCAAGGGCTCCGGGTGGTGCCCGCCCAGACGGGTACCGACGCCGGGCTGGTCGGGGCGGCCGCCGCCTGCCGGGACCTGCTGGAGGCGGAGCCCGCGCCGTAGCCCCGTGCGTACGGGTACAGGTACGAGCACGAGTACGGCCGCGGCGCGACGGGCCGGCGCGCGGGAGCCGCCACCCGCCGGTGCGGCGCGCGGTACGCGAGTGCGCGCGGCGGCGTACGGGCCGGTGCCGGGCACCGTACGCCGCCGTGGCGGAACCTCCGATTCCAGGATGTGCGGCGCCTCTCACCCGAGGGCTGCGCTACTGGCGTGCGGTGCCCTGGCCGTATGGTGTGACCCGGTACCGCACGGACGAGCGAGGGGAACGCACCAGTCGTGGCATCGGGGGACAGCGCTGACCAGGGACCCGGCGCGGAGCTGGACGGGCGGCTGCTCGGCGGGCGTTACCGGGTGACCGGCCGGATCGGCCGCGGCGGCATGGGCGTTGTCTGCCGCGCGGTCGACGAGGTGCTCGGCCGCGAGGTCGCGGTCAAGGTCCTGCGGGCGTACACCGACGCCGCCGCCTCCGAACTGGCCGACATGCGGGCCCGTATGCAGCGCGAGGCGCGCGCGGCGGCCCGTATCCGTAACCCCCGTGTCATCACCGTGCACGATGTCCTCGAGGAGGGCGGCCGGCCGGTCATCGTGATGGAGCTGATCGACGGCCCTTCGCTGGACGGCGCCATGACCGACGACGGCGCCATGGAGCCCGGGGCCGTCGCGGCCATCGGCGCCGAGGTGGCCGACGCGCTCGACGCGGCGCACGCCGCGGGCGTGCTGCACCGGGACGTCAAGCCCGGCAACGTACTGCTGGACCGCAGCGGCCGCGTCGTCCTCACCGACTTCGGCATCGCGAGCATCGAGGCACCCGACGACGGTGCCGACAGCCGGCTGACCCGCAGCGGCGAACTCGTCGGCTCCCTCGACTACATGCCGCCGGAACGCGCGCAGGGCGCCGAGCCGGACAAGGCGGCGGACATCTGGGCGCTGGGCATGACGCTGTACGCGGCTGTGGAGGGCTCGGCACCTTTCCGGCGCACCTCGGTGTGGTCCACGCTGAGCGCGATCATCTCGGAGCCGCTGCCGGAGCCGCAGCGGGCGGGCCCGCTGGAGCCCGTCCTGCGCGAACTGCTGTCCAAGGAGCCGGAGCAGCGGCCCACGGCGGCGCGGGCACGCGACCTGCTCCGCGCCGTGGCCGCGGGCTCCCCGGAGGCCGCCGGCGCGGCCGCGGCCGTACCCGCCGCCTCCGCCGCGGCCCCGCCCGCCGGCGGCTCCGCGGCCCCCGGGGGCGAGAGCTCCGGCGCCGTCGTACTGGGCAGCGCCGGCCAGGGGCAGACGCCGCCGGGCCGCACGGGCAGACGCCGGAAGGCGGTGCCCGCGGCCGTGGTCGCCGCGGTGGTCGTGATCGCGGGCGGCGCGGCGTACGCGGTGCTCGGCAACGACGGCGGGGACCCGGAGGCCGGAGGCGACCGCACGCCCACCGCGAGTGCCACCCGCGACGGCGCGGAGCACGGCGGCGAGGCCGCCCCGGAGCGGACCCGGAAGGCCAAACCGTCCCCGGAGGAGACACCGAGCGCCACCCGCGGCGGCGGCGCCGCGGGCGCCCCCGACAACGGCACGGACGACGGAGGCACCGGCGGCGCGGACAGCGGCGGCTCGTCGGGCTCCGACGGCGGTGCGGACGGCGGCGCCTCGTCGGTGACCGGCGGCGGTACGGGCGGCAGCGACAGCGGCGGCACAGGCGGGGACAGCGGCGGCGGCGACCCGCCCGGCGACCCGTGCGTGCCCGCGGGCACGGGAGCGTACAGCTGCACCGTGCTGCACGCCGCACCCCTGCACACCCGCGCCGGCGCCCAGGCGGGGACCATCGGGGCCGGGCCGCACCGCTTCGCGTGCCAGGCGAACTTCGGGAAGCGGGAGACCGCGGGCGGGCGCACCAGCAGCTGGGTGGCGAAGGTGGCGGGGGGTGCGAGCGGCGACCCCGCGAAGTACGTGAACCTGATCCACCTCGAGGGCAGCGTGAACGACGCGCCCATGCCCGACATGGCCACCTGCCGGGAGCGCTGAACCCCCGCCCCGCGCTTGGGCGTTACTGCGGGGGCCTGTTGGAAGATGTTGGGCTACTGGGCCTCAGCGGGATAACAGTTGATCGGTGTTGTGCCGGAACCCTTGACGGACGTCGGTACCTGGAGTGGTATCGCTCGCGCTCGCGTTCGGTTCTGTTCGGTTCAACCCGAAGGGTAAAGCCATGGCGCAGTCAACCTTCAGCGACAGATCCCGCTCCCCCCGTCCCCCGCTGCCCTCCCGGCGCGCGCTGCTGCGCGGTACGGCCGCCGGCGCCGGGGCCATCACCCTTCCCGCGCTCCTCAGCGCCTGCTCGCAGCCGGGGGACGGCCCCGTGTCGGTCGGCTCCAACGCCTCCGACAAGGCGCCCAAGAAGGCGTACGAGGAGGTCTTCGGCGCCTTCAAGAAGACCTCCGACAAGGACGTCGAGGTCAACACCGTCGACCACAACTCCTTCCAGGAGAACATCAACCGCTATCTCAAGGGCAGTCCGGACGACGTCTTCATGTGGTTCGCGGGATACCGCATGCAATTCTTTGCCAAGCAGGGTCTGCTGACCGAGATCAGCGACCTGTGGAAGGGGTTCAACGGCTTCTCGGAGGCGCTCCGGAAGCAGTCCTCGGGCGAGGACGGCAAGCAGTACTTCGTGCCGTACTACTACTACCCGTGGGCCGTGTTCCACCGGAAGAGCGTCTTCGACAAGTACGGCTACGAGCAGCCCAGGACGTTCGACGAATTCCGCGCCCTGGCCGCGAAGATGGAGAAGGACGGCCTCATCCCGCTCGCCTTCGGCGACAAGGACGGCTGGCCCGCCATGGGCACCTTCGACTACCTCAACATGCGCGCCAACGGATACGACTTCCACCTCTCGCTGATGCGCGGCCGGGAATCGTGGACGGACAAGCGCGTACGGCAGGTCTTCGACCTGTGGCGCGGCCTGATGCCGTACCACCAGAAGGGCGCCAACGGCCGCACCTGGCAGGAGGCCGCGCAGACGCTCGTCGCGAAGAAGTCGGGCATGACGGTGCTCGGACTCCAGCAACCCGGTCAGCAGTTCCCCGCCGAGGACCAGGACGATCTGGACTTCTTCCCGTTCCCGGAGATCGACCCGGCGATCGGCACGGACGCCGTGGAAGCGCCCATCGACGGATTCCTGATGGCGAAGAAGGTGCGGAACGAGGACGGCGCCAGGGAACTCCTCAAGTACCTCGCCACCCCGAAGGCCGAGGAGGCGTACACCTCCTCCGACCCGACGTGCGTCGCCGTCCACAAAAACGCGGACACCAGCGGCTACTCCGCCCTCCAGAAGAAGTCCGCCGAACTCATCTCGAGCGCCAAGCAGATATCCCAGTTCATGGACCGGGACACCCGGCCCGACTTCGCCTCCACGGTGATGATCCAGGCCATCCAGCGCTTCATCAACGAACCCGACGACATCGACGGGCTCGTGAAGGACATCGAGACCCAGAAGAAGGACATCTTCGACGCCTAGGAGTCACGCGCCGTGCAGCTCACCAAAGCGCAAGCGCGGCGCGCCGGCCGGCGGAAGACGCGGCGCTACTCACCTCGCGATCTCGTCGTCCTCAGCGTGCTGCTGGGAATTCCCGTCCTGATCGACATCACCATCATCTGGGGCCCGACACTGGCCTCCGTCGGGCTGTCCTTCACCGACTGGGACGGCATCGGCGAGATCCAGTGGGTGGGCGGTGACAACTACAGCTCACTCGTCTCCGACTATCCGCGCTTCTGGCCCGCCGTACGGAACAACCTGTTGTGGCTCGCGTTCCTCGGCCTCGTGGCCACGCCGTTCGGACTGCTGCTCGCCGTCCTCGTCGACAAGGGCGTCCGGTTCAGCCGCTTCTACCAGTCGACTCTCTACATGCCGGTGGTGCTGTCGCTGGCCATCGTCGGATTCATCGCCCAACTCGTCTTCTCCCGCGACCAGGGCGCGCTGAACGCCATTCTCGCCAATCAGGAACAGCCCGTGGACTGGCTCGGCGACCCGGATCTGAACATCTGGATGATCCTGCTCGCCGCGGGCTGGCGGCATGTGGGATACGTGATGATCCTCTATCTCGCCGGCCTCAAGTCCGTCGACCCGACGCTCAAGGAGGCCGCCGCGATAGACGGCGCGAACGACCGGCAGACCTTCTTCCGCGTCGTTTTCCCCACGCTCCGCCCGGTCAACGTCATCGTCGGCGTGATCACGGTCATCGAAGGGCTGCGCGCCTTCGACATCGTCTACGCGGTCAACAACGGCCGGAACGGCCTGGAACTGCTCTCCGTCCTCGTCACCGACAACATCATCGGCGAGGCCAGCCGCATCGGATTCGGCTCCGCCATCGCCACCGTGCTGCTCGTCGTGTCCCTGGGATTCATCGTCACGTATCTGGTGCACGAGCTGCGAGGGGAGAGGGACCGATGACACGACCGCGCGCCGCACGGCTCGGCCTGCACGCCTTTCTGGCCGCCGTCTCGCTGGGTTTTCTCGCACCGCTGCTGCTCGCCGTCTACGCCTCGCTGCGCCCGTACGAGGAGACCGCCGAGCACGGCTACTTCTCGCTGCCGCGCACGATCTCGTTCGACTACTACCGGCAGGCGTTCTCCGACTCGGGAATGGGCAAGTACTTCGTCAACTCGATGCTGGTCGCGGTCCCCGGAGTGCTGATCGTCCTCTTCCTGGCCTCGTTCGTGGCGTTCTCGATCACGCGGCTGCGGATCAGGGGGCAGCTGTTCCTGCTGATTCTCTTCACAGCCGGGAATCTGCTGCCGCAGCAGGTGATCGTCACTCCGCTGTACGTCCTCTTCAACCGCATCACGCTGCCGTACTGGCTGTCGGAATCGATGACGATGTACGACTCGCTGTGGGCCGTCATCGCCGTACAGGTCGGATTCCAGCTGGGTTTCTGCGTGTTCGTCCTGTCCAATTTCATGCGGGCGCTGCCGAAGGAGATCCAGGAGGCGGCCATCGTGGACGGGGCCGACGTGTGGACCCGGTACTGGCGGATCACCCTGCCGCTGTGCCGACCGGCTCTCGGGGCGCTCGGCACCCTCCAGTTCACCTGGATGTACAACGACTTCCTCTGGGCCCTCGTCTTCATTTCCGACGGCGACAAGCTCCCCGTCACCTCCGCCCTCAACAATCTGCGAGGCCAGTTCTTCACCGACTACAACCTGCTCGCCGCCGGATCCGTGATCGTGGCGCTTCCCACGATCCTGGTGTTCCTGCTGCTCCAGCGGCATTTCATCGCCGGACTGACCCTGGGCGCGAGCAAGAACTGACCGGCGCTCGGTGGCGCGTACCGTACGCGGGCGCCGACCCGGCGCGTTTCCGTGGCGGGGTGCAGTGGGCAACTGAACGGAGGGGCGAAGGAAGAGGGGGAAGTGTGATCGTCTGGTTGAACGGTGCCTTCGGGGCGGGCAAGACCACCGCGGCCTGCGAGCTCGTGGACCTGCTGCCGGGGAGCACCCTCTACGACCCGGAACTGCTCGGCACCGGCCTGCGCGTGATGCTGCCGAAGGAGCGGGTGGCGCAGGTCGACGACTTCCAGGAGCTGCCTGCCTGGCGGCGGCTCGTCGCGGACACCGCGGTGGCGCTGCTGACGGAGGTGCCAGGACCGCTGATCGCTCCCATGACGCTGCTGCGGCAGGAGTACCGGGACGAGATATTCGGCGCGCTCGCCTCCCGCCGCGTCCCGGTGTGCCACTTCCTGCTGCATGCCGAGGAAACGATCCTCCGTGACCGCATCGCCCAACGGGCCGCCGTGGACGGCGGCTCCACCCGCGACTGGTGCCTCGGGCACCTGCCCGCGTACCAGGCCGCGCTGCCCTGGATCACCGCCGACGCGCACACCGTCGACACCACGGGGCTCAGCCCGCGGCGCACCGCGGAGCGCGTGGCCGAGGTCGTACGGGAGGGCGCCGGCGCCGTCGACATCGTGCAGACGCCCGAACCGACCGCCGAGACCGTCGCGGCGGGCGTGCTCCTCTTCGACGAGGAGGACCGCGTGCTGCTGGTGGACCCCACGTACAAGCCCGGCTGGGAGTTCCCCGGCGGCGTCGTCGAGCAGGGCGAACCCCCGGCCCGCGCCGGCATGCGGGAGGTCGCCGAGGAGGTCGGGCTCGAACTCGCCGACGTGCCCCGGCTGCTGGTGATCGACTGGGAGCCGCCGCGCGCGGCGGGCTTCGGCGGACTGCGGCTGCTGTTCGACGGCGGCCTGCTGGAGTCGGCCCGCGCCGACGAACTCCTGCTGCCGGGCGCCGAACTGCGCGACTGGCGCTTCGCGAGCGAGTCCGAGGCGGCGGGCCTGCTGCCGCCCGAACGGTTCCGTCGGCTGCGCTGGGCCCTCCGCGCCCGCGAACGCGGCACCACGCTCAACCTGGAGGCGGGCGCCCCGGTGGGCATCTGAGCCGCACGGCGCCGGTCGCGCACCGTACGGGACGGTGCCCTGCGGCTGCGTGCGCCGTACGGACGCCGTCGGATCGCCGTCCGTACGCGTGCGCCCTAGCGTGGCACCGACCAGCAGCGGGATCCGGTCGGCAGCGAGGTCGGCATGCACCGTACGGGCGAGGACGGCCGCGGCCTACGGGCGCGGCGGCCGGGCGGGGACCGGCTCGCGCTGGGCTGCGCCGCGTTCGCCCTCGTGCTCGGGCTGTCCCTTGTCCGCGCCGTCACCGGGCAGGACGGCGGCTCCGGCCCGCCGCAGCCGGACGCCGCCGCGGGACGGGCGCGGACGGCGTACGACCCGCGCGCGGAGGGAGCCACCACGCCGCTGCCGCGCTCCCGGCCGGCGAACGTGCGCATCCCCTCCATCGGGGTCGACGCGCCGCTGACCCGGGTGGGGCTGGAGCGCGGCGGCTGGGTCGGCGCGCCGCCCCCGGACGAGCCGAACCTCGCGGGCTGGTACGGGGGTTCGGCTGTGCCGGGCGCCCGCGGCACCTCCGTGCTCGTCGGCCACGTCGACAACCGGTCCGGGCCCGCCGTCTTCTACGACCTGGGCGCGCTGCGCCCCGGGCACACCGTACGGGTGCGGCGCGCGGACGGACGTACGGCCGTGTTCACCGTCTACGCCGTCGAGGTGCACGACAAGGACCGCTTCCCCGGCGACCGCGTGTACCGCGACACCGGGCGCGCCGAACTCCGCGTCCTCACCTGCGGCGGCGGCTACCGCGCCGGAAGCGGCTACCAGGGCAACGTCGTGGTCTTCGCCCGGCTGACCGGCACGGAGTGAGCACGGACTGAGAACGGGGTGAGCACGGACTGAGGCGGACCGCGGGCGGCCCGCGGTCACCCGGCCGCACGGGCGGGTGCCCCGATTGCCCCTTGTGTATCGCCCAGTCCGATTCGTCCGCATAGCGTCGCGACGGTAGATCAGCGCGACGGAAGCAGGGCTTCCGGTGACGGAGGAGAACCCAGATGCGTGCGATATCCAGAGCCGTGGCCGCGGCCTCGCTCACCGCGGTGTCCCTCGGCCTGAGCACCCCCGCCGCGCTGGCGGGGGACGAGGACGGAACGACGGGCAGCGAGTCCGGCATCACCTCGTTCGGCTTCAGCATCTCGCCGGAGACCGTGAAACCGGGCGGACAGGTGGAGCTGACGGTCACCGACTGCCACAAGAAGGCGACCGCCGACTCGCCCGTCTTCGACAAGACGACGCTGCACGGGCCCGTCGGCGACGGCGGCAGTTCCGGGAGCTCGGGCAGTTCGGGGAGCTCGGGGAGTGTGGGGGGGTACGAGGGGGACCTCGGCCAGGAGCCCGGCGGTGACGAGGACTTCGGCGAACCGGCCGACCCCGCTGACCCGGCCGATCCCGCCGCGCCCGGCGACGAGCTCGGAGGCTCGACCGGTATGGAGGGGATGGACGGAATGGAAGGCATGGACGGCGGCGCGGGCGACACGGGCGCCAGCGCGGGCGCCGAGATCCCCGGCGGCCCCGAGGCCCCGGAGGGCCCCGGCGGCAAGGGTGGCACCAAGCGCGGGACGGCCACGGTCTACGACGACGCCAAGCCCGGCGCCGAGTACGACGTCACGTTCACCTGCGGCCACGAGACCGGCACGGGCACCCTGACCATCAAGGCGCCCGGCCCCGGCCCCGTGCCGCCAGGGAAGCCGGAGCACGGCTCGCACGCGGGCGCGGGCGGCTCGCAGCCGTACGGCGGTTCCGCGGCGGCGCTGGCCGCGGGCACGGGCCTGGCCGCCGTCGCGCTCACCGCGGCCGCCGTACACCGCCACCGCCGTGCGGACCGGCGCGCCTGAGCGCCCGCCGGGAGCACCGGCCGCCGTACGGGCCGCCGCCCGCCGGGGCCGTACGGTGTCAACCAGCCGGGCCCGTACGGTGTCAACCCGCGGCGGCCGCCGCGTACTTGCGCAGGAACAGCGCCTCCGCCACCGACAGCGCCTCCAGTTCACGCGGCGACACGCTCTCGTCCACGGCGTGGATCTGGGCCTCCGGCTCGCTCAGCCCTATCAGCAGGATCTCCGCCTTCGGGTAGAGCGCGGCGAGGGTGTTGCACAGCGGAATGGAGCCGCCCTGGCCGGCCGTCGCCATCTCGGCTCCGTCGTACGCCTCGCGCATCGCGTCGGCCATCGCGGTGTAGGCGGGGCTGGTGGTGTCGGCGCGGAACGGCTGGCCCTGGCCGACCTGTTCGGTGCTCACCCGTGCGCCCCACGGCGCGTGCGCCTCCAGGTGGGCCATCAGCAGCTGCGTCGCGTGCGCGGCGTCCGTGCCCGGCGGCACCCGCAGGCTGATCAGTGCCCGTGCGCTCGCCTGTACGGACGGGGTGGCGCCGACCACCGGCGGGCAGTCGATGCCCAGCACGGTGGCGGACGGGCGCGCCCAGATGCGGTCGGCGACGGTGTCCGCGCCGGTCAGCCGTACGCCGTCGAGGACCTTGGCGTCCCTGCGGAAGTCCTCCTCCGGATACTGCAGGCCCTCCCAGCGGTCGTCCGCGTCCAGCCCGTCGACCGTCGTCGAACCGGCCGCGTTGCGCAGCGAGTCCAGCATCCGGATGAGAGCGGCGAGCGCGTCGGGAGCGGCGCCGCCGAACTGCCCCGAGTGCAGGTTCCCTTCGAGGGTGTCGACCTGGACCCGTACGAGCGTCATGCCGCGCAGCGTCGCCGTGACGGTCGGCAGGCCGACCCGGAAGTTGCCGCTGTCGCCGATGACGATCGAGTCGGCGGCGAGCAGTTCGGGGTGCGCCTCGGCGTAGCGCTCGAGCCCGCCGGTGCCCTGCTCCTCCGAACCCTCCGCGATCACCTTGACGTTGACGGGCACACCGCCGTTCGCGCGCAGCGCGCGGAGCGCCAGCAGGTGCATGATGACGCCGCCCTTGCAGTCGGCGGCGCCGCGCCCGTACCAGCGCCCGTCCGCGCGCTCGGTGAGCTCGAACGGCGGCGTCCGCCAGGCGTCCTCGTCGAGCGGGGGCTGCACGTCGTAGTGGGCGTAGAGGAGCACGGTCGGCGCGCCCTCGGGGCCGGGCAGGTGCCCGTAGACGGACTGCGTGCCGTCCGGGGTGTCCAGGAGCGCCACGTCCTCGAAGCCCTCGGCGCGCAGCGCGTCGGCCACCCAGCGCGCGGCCGCCTCGCACTCGCTGCGCGGGAACTGCTCGGGGTCGGCCACCGAAGCGAAGGCGACCAGCTCGGCCAGTTCGGTCCTGGCCTGTGGCATCAGCGAGGAAACGGTGGCGGCGAGCGGGCTCTGCGGCATGGGAACGCTCCTTGTGGGCGCGACGTTGGGCACGACGTACGCACACGCGTACGCGAAGGGGTGTGGCCGATCCTCCCACAGCGCGATCCGGCGGACACGGGCCCGTAGGATGCGGGCTGCCACACCGGAGCCAGCCATCGAACGGGAGCAGAAGCACATCGTGAGCAGCGAGAACGCATCCGAGGACGCCGAACCCGACCGCACGGAGGCACCGGACGGACCGGACCGCGCCGTGTGGGATGTCGTCGTGGTGGGCGCGGGCCCGGCCGGTGCCTCGGCGGCGTACGCCGCGGCGGTCGCCGGCCGCCGCGTGCTGCTGCTGGAGAAGTCGGAGCTGCCGCGGTACAAGACGTGCGGCGGCGGCATCATCGGCCTCTCCCGGGACGCGCTGCCGCCCGGCTTCGAGCTCCCGCTGCGCGACCGCGTGCACGCCGTCACCTTCTCGCTGAACGGGAAGCTGAGCCGCACCCGGCGGTCCAAGCGGATGCTGTTCGGGCTGATCAACAGGCCGGAGTTCGACCACGCCCTGGTGCAGTCCGCCGAACGGGCCGGCGCCGAGCTCCGTACGGGCGTCACCGTGTCCCGCGTCGAGCAGCACGGGCCCGGCGTGCCGGACCGGCGGACGGTGGCCGTCGTGCTGTCCGGCGACGAGGAGCCGGTGCTCGCCCGCGCGGTGGTCGGCGCGGACGGGAGCGCGAGCCGGATAGGTTCGCACGTCGGCGTGAAGCTCGACCAGGTCGATCTGGGCCTGGAGGCCGAGATCCCGGTCCCGGACAGCGTCGCCGAGGACTGGGCGGGCCGGGTGCTGATCGACTGGGGCCCGCTGCCCGGCAGCTACGGCTGGGTGTTTCCGAAGGAGAACACGCTCACCGTCGGGGTCATCTCCGCGCGCGGCGAGGGCGCCGCCACCCGGCGCTATCTGGACGACTTCGTGGCGCGGCTCGGCCTGGCCGGGTTCACGCCCAGCGTCTCGTCCGGGCATCTCACCCGCTGCCGTACGGACGACTCGCCGCTGTCCCGCGGCCGGGTGCTGGTGTGCGGCGACGCGGCGGGGCTGCTGGAGCCGTGCACGCGTGAGGGCATCTCGTTCGCGCTGCGCTCCGGGCGGCTGGCGGGGGAGTGGGCGGTCCGTGTCGCCGAGTCGCACGACGCGGTGGACGCACGGCGCCAGGCGCTGAACTACGCGTTCGCGGTCAAGGCGGGGCTGGGTGTCGAAATGGGCGTCGGGCGGCGGATGTTCACCGCGTTCTCGCGGCGTCCCGGGCTGCTGCACGCGGCGCTCACCGGCTTCCGCCCCGCGTGGAACGCGTTCTCGCGGATCACCCGTGGCACCACCTCGATGGCCGAGATCGTCCGCACGCATCCGGTGGCGCGGCGCGCGCTGGACACCCTGGACCGGCCGGCGGCCGGGCGGGGGTAGCGGGCCGCCGGCCCCGCCGTGGCCGCGGCGGGGCCGGGGTCAGGCCGGCTCCTCGTGCACGGTGATCCGGAACACCGGGTGCTTGTGCGCCGCGGCGAGCAGCTCCTCGTCGCTCGACTTGGCGTTGACGCCGTCGAAGAACCGGCCGACCTCCCAGCCCCAGCGCTTGAGATAGGCGCGCAGCACCTCGGGCTTCTCGGCGTCGGGCAGTTCGGTGGCGGTGAAGCGGTCGGTACGCCGCCTGCCGGACCGCAGCTCGCCGTTGCCCGCCTCGCGCAGGTTCCGCACCCACTGGGTGTGGCCGCGCGGGGCGACGAGGTACCGCTCGCCGGCGTGGCTGAGCGGGTTGACGGGAGTGGTGCGCCAGGCACCGGACTTGCGGCCGCGTACGGCGAGTTCGGACAGCCCGTAGAGGCGGATGCCGCGCCGGGCGAGCCAGGCGAGCGGGCGGTGCACGAGAACGGCCTCGTACCGGCCGGGCTTCAGATAGTGCGGCGACATGGCGTCTCCTTTGTGTGAGCACTGCTCTCGATTGAGATCAGCGTTGCACGCGAGTGAAGGAAAAGCAAGAGCGGTGCTCTCGTTCTTGGCCGATGCTCCGGAAGGTGGCACACTTCGTCCCATGCCCAAGATCCAGGGCGCCAGGGAGCGCGCCCGCACCGAGGTCACGGCGGCGATCAAGGACGAGGCCAGGCGGCAGCTCACCGAGCAGGGCGCCGCACGCCTGTCGCTCCGCGCCGTCGCCCGCGAGCTGGGGATGGTGTCCTCGGCCCTCTACCGCTACTTCCCCAGCCGTGACGACCTGCTGACGGCCCTGATCATCGACGCGTACGACGCTGTCGGCGCCGCCGCCGAACGCGCCCTCGACGCGGCCCCGGCGCCGTCCCCGGACACCCACCTCGAGCGCTGGCTGGCCGTCTGCCGCGCGGTGCGGGCGTGGGCGCTGGACCACCCGCACGAGTACGCGCTCATCTACGGCTCGCCCGTACCCGGATACTCCGCACCCCAGGCCACCACCGGCCCGGCCTCCCGCGTCGCCCTCGCGCTGATCACCGTCGTCGGCGAGGCCGCCGCGGCGGGCGACCTGCGCGCACCCGCGGACGGCGCGGAGGCGGCGGCCGGGATGCGGGAGGACGCTGAACGGCTCGCCGAGCAGCTCGGCCTGGCGCTCACGCCGACGCTGATGGCCGAACTCGTCGCCACCTGGTCGCAGTTGTTCGGGCTGGTGAGCTTCGAGGTGTTCGGCCAGTTCAACCGGGTCGTCGAGGCCCGCGAGGAGTTCTTCGACCACGCCGCCGCCCGTCTCGCCCGCGGCCTCGGCATCGGGACCGGGGCGGACGGCGACGCGTGACGGCCGCCGCGACGGCGGCCCGGGGGAACCCCGTACTGCCCAGGGAGTACGGGTGAGCACCGCGCTCGGCTGACGCCGCCCCGCCGCCCGGCGGTCTAGCGTTGCCGTATGAAACGAGCCCCTCTGCGCGACGGCCTGCCCGGCCCACCGCTGTGGCAGCGCTGGGTGGAGCGGCCCCCGGCGCTGGCGCGGCTGCCCTGGCCGTCGACCCTCGCGATCACCTTCATCACGCTCGTCGGCTCCGCCTTCGCCGCCAGCGAGCAGACGGACCGCGAGGCGCTCGACGTGTTCGCGCGGGTCCTGCTGGTGCTCGGCCCGGGGCAGCTGCTGCTGCGGCAGCGCCGTCCGGCGCTCGTGGCGCTCGGTACGAGCGCGGTGTGCGCGCTCTATCTCGCCCTCGGGTATCCGTACGGGCCGATCTACCTCTGCGTGATCGTCGGTACGTTCACAGCCGTCGTCGCCGGGCACCGCCGCGCCGCCTGGTCCGGGCTCCTCGTGCTGTGGAGCAGCCAGGTGCTGGTCGGCGCCTGGCTGTACCGCTGGCTGCCGCCCGCGGGCGACGGCGGCAGCGACTGGAGCTTCGCCCTCGCGCCCGCCGCCTGGATGATCGCGGTCGCCGCGGCGGCCGAGGTCGCGCGGGTGCGCCGGGAGCAGTGGGCCCGCCAGCGGGAGGAGCGGGAGGAGGCGGAGCGGCGCAAGACCGACGAGGAGCGGATGCGCATCGCACGCGAACTGCACGACGTACTGGCCCACAGCATCTCGGTGATCAACGTGCAGGCGGGCGTCGGGCTCGCGCTCCTCGACTCCGACCCCGAGCAGGCCCGTTCCGCGCTGACCACCATCAAGTCCGCCAGCAAGGAGGCGCTGGGCGAGGTACGGCACGTCCTCGACACGCTGCGCACCCCCGGGGACGCGCCCCGCGCGCCCGCGCCCGGCCTCGAACGGCTGCCGGAGCTGGCCGAGCAGGCGGCGGGCGCCGGGCTGCGGGTCAGCACCGAGACCGAGGGGCGGCCCGCGGGGCTGCCGCCGGGAGCGGACCTGGCGGCGTTCCGCATCGTCCAGGAGGCGCTGACCAACGTGATGCGGCACTCCGCGTCCCGGGAGGCGCGCGTACTGCTGCACTACGCGGGCGACGAGCTGCGCATCCGCGTCGACGACGACGGGCCGGCCGCCGAGCGCGGGCCGGGCGGCGGCGGCAACGGACTCGTCGGCATGCGCGAACGCGCCGCCGTGCTCGGCGGCTCCGTCGAGGCGGGGCCGCGCGGCGACGGCGGGTTCCGGGTGCTGGCCCGGCTCCCCCTGTCCGCCCCGGCTACCGTGAGCGGGTCCACCGAGAAGGAGGCATCGTGATCCGCGTACTGCTGGCCGACGATCAGCTGCTCGTCCGCGCGGGCTTCCGCGCGCTGCTCGACGCGCAGCCCGACATCGAGGTCGTGGGCGAGGCCGCCGACGGGGCAGAGGCGTTGGCCATGGTGCGCGAACTGGCGCCCGATCTCGTCCTGATGGACATCCGCATGCCGGTGCTCGACGGCCTCGCCGCCACCCGCAAGATCAGCGAGGACCCCGGCCTGGAGCCGGTCAAGGTGGTCATGCTGACCACCTTCGAACTGGACGAGTACGTCTTCGAGGCGATCCGGTCCGGCGCCTCCGGCTTCCTGGTGAAGGACACCGAGCCGGACGAGCTGGTACGCGCCGTGCGCGCGGTCGTCGAGGGCGACGCCCTGCTCTCGCCGGGGGTGACGCGGCGGCTGATCTCGGAGTTCGCGGCCCGCTCGAAGGAGCCCGCGGCTGCCGCGTCGCTCGCCGAACTCACCGAGCGCGAGCGGGAGGTGATGGCGCTGGTCGGCATCGGGCTCTCGAACGAGGAGATCGCCCGGCGGCTCGTCGTCTCGCCCCTCACGGCGAAGACCCATGTCAGCCGCACCATGGTCAAGCTCGGGGCGCGGGACCGCGCCCAACTGGTCGTGCTGGCCTACGAGTCCGGGCTGGTCCGCCCCGGGTGGCTCGGCTGACGCCACTCCTGCTGCTGCCAGCGCCACCTCAGCAGCACCCACAGCACGCGGCCGACGAACACCGTGCCGCCGATCCACTGCGCGGGCTGGATCCACTCGGACGACCCGTGCCAGAAGAGCGCGGGACTGGCCAGCGCGAGGAACACGGCACCGGCCAGCACGCCCCCGCTGATGAGCGCGAAGGCGATCTCCACGGTGGTGGCGTCCCGCGCGGCCTGGGACGGCGCGCTGCCCGTGGACGTCGCCGGTGTGTCGGGTGGCTGCCGCTCTGAGTCCATAAAGCGATTCTGTCACCCTCCGGCGGCCCTGCGACATGCCTCGGCCAACGGGCGCCGGAGCGCCCGCGCAGGGACGGGGCGTACGGCCGCGGGGAGCCCGCGGGCCGCCTCGGCGGTGGTGCGGGCGGCGCGGTTCAGCGCCGGGCGGCGGCGGGGGACTTGCGGCGTACGTAGAGCTGCTTGCGCACTCGCGCCACCACGGTGCCGTCGGCGGCGGTCACCACGGACTCGAACCAGGGCAGCGCCTTGCCGCCTTCCGCGGTCTCGGCCCGTATCTCCGCCAGCCGGTCCTCGGTCAGCTCGAACTCTGCGAAGACGTCGCCGCGGCCCGGCGCCACGTACTCGATCTCGCCGGCCTTGTCCCACACGATGTACTCCTTGCCCAGCCGGTTCACGGCGAGCAGCGCCCAGAAGGGGTCGCTCATCGAGTACAGGGAGCCGCCGAACTGGGTGCCGAAGTAGTTCCGGTTGAAGCGGCCGAGCCGGAGCCGCACCCGTGCGCTGCTCCAGTCCCCGGCGATGTCGAGGACCTTGATGCCGGCGAAGCGGTACGGAGGCCACCAAGCCATGGCGCGGCGCAGGCCGTGCGGAGTGGACAGCGTCTTTCGCATGCCGGGACGCTACCACGGGAGTTACTGTCCGGTAATAGGCGTGCGCGGCCCCACCGTACGGACGCGGCGCGCCCGCCGGGCCGCGGCGCCTGAACATGCCCGCCGGGCCGCGCGTACGGGCGTCAGATCGCGCGCCGGGCCACGTACGCGATGAGCGCCGCCACCGCGGCCAGCAGCGCGACGGTGGTGAGCGCGGCCGTCAGTGAGAACCACTCCGCGAGGAAGCCGATGGCCACCGGGCCGAGCAGCATGCCGCCGTAACCGAGCGTGGACGCGGCGGCGACGCCGCTCGGGCCCGCGAGGGCGCCGGCCCGGCCGATGGCGATCGGGAAGATGTTCGCGAGCCCGAAGCCGGTGACGACGAAGCCCGCCAGGGCGGGCCACACCGACGGGGCGAGGGCGCCGAGCAGCATGCCGCACGCCGCCGTGGCGCCGCCCAGGACCAGGGCGCGGTTCTCACCGAGCCGCTGCAGCAGCCAGGTGCCGCTGAGCCGGCCGACGGTCATGGCGAGCGCGAAGACGGAGTACCCGGCGGCCGCGACCCCGGCGCTCGCGTCCAGGTCCTCGGTCAGATGCAGGGCGCTCCAGTCGGCGAGCGCGCCCTCCCCGTACGCGGTGCACAGCGCGATCAGCCCGAGCACGGTGACCAGCACGCCGGTACGGCGGACGGGCGCGGCATCCGTACGGGACGCGCCGCCGGCCGTGGGCGACTCCGTACGGGGCTCCGTGCCGCCCGCCGCATCCGGTGCCGTACGGGACGCGTCGCGCGCCGCTCCGCCGTCGCCCGGCGCCAACTCGTACGCCAGCAGCGTGCGCGCCGTGAGCGCCGTGACCAGCAGGCCCGTCACGGTGAGCAGGAGCAGGTGCCGTGTGGCGCTCAACTGCCCCGCCACGAGCCCGCCGAGGCCCGCCCCGAGCATCCCGCCGAGGCTGAACGCCGCGTGGAAGCTGGGCATCACGGGCCGCCGCAGCGCCGCGACCAGGTCGACGGCCGCGCTGTTCATGGCGACGTTGATGGCGCCGTACGCGGCGCCGAAGACGAGCAGGACGAGACCCAGGGCCAGTGCCGAGTGGGTCAGCGGCGGCAGCGCGATGCCGAGCGACAGCAGCACCGCGGAGGCGACGGTCACGCGACGGCTGCCGAAACGGCGGCACAGCCGGCCGGTGAGTGTCATGGTGGCCACCGCGCCCGCGGAGACCCCGAGCAGAGCCAGGCCGAGATCGCTGGCGGACGCGCCCGTCTGGTGTTTGATGGCGGGGATGCGCACGACCCAGCCGGCGAACAGCAGGCCGTCGAGCGCGAAGAACGCGGTGAGCGCGGCGCGGAGGCGCCGCAGCCCGTCGTCGGCGGTGCGTCGGCCCGTGCCCGCGGGACCTCCGCTGCCGGGGAGCGCGGTCCGTAGTTTGTTTATTGACGGCACAAAGCCAGAATAGGGGTGTGACCCTGACTCGTACAACAAAGCTGGAGAGGGGCCGTGGAGCCCTGGGGCCGGCGCTCGCCCTCGTGCACACCGGACGCGCGCCCACCCGCGCCGTGCTCACCGCCGAACTCGGCGTGACCCGCGCGACCGCCGGAGCCGTCGCCGCCGAACTCGCGTCGCTCGGCCTCATCACCGTCGACTCCCGGCCCGGAGCCGCCGTCGGGGCGCAGGGCAGGCCCTCGCACCGGCTCGCCGTCGACCCCGAAGGGCCCGTGGTGCTCGCCGCCCAGGTGCACGCGGACGGCTTCCGCGCCGCCCTCGTCGGACTCGGCGGGCGGATCGTGGCCACCGCCCCCGGCTGCATGACCGTCCACGCGGACCCCGCCCAAGTGCTCGGCGAGGTCGTCGAGTCGGGCGCCGGGCTGCTGCGCGAGACCGGACGGCGCTGCGTCGGCGCCGGGCTCGCCGTGCCGTCCGCGGTCGCCGAACCGGAGGGTACGGCGCTGAACCCGCTGCACCTCGCCTGGGAGGCGGGCGCCCCCGTGCGGGACATCTTCACCCGCTGTCTCGCCGACGCCCGTGTCCCCGGGCCGTCCCCGGACGCGCCCGCCACCGGCTACACCGCCAACGACGTCAACCTCGCCGCCCTCGCCGAGCACCGGCACGGGGCCGGACGCGGCGCCGAGCACCTGCTCGTCGTCGGCACCGGGCACCGCGGGGTCGGCGGGGCGCTGGTGCTGAACGGGCGGCTGCACACCGGGAGTTCGGGCCTCGCCCTGGAGGTCGGCCACCTCACCGTGGACCCGGCCGGGCGGCCCTGCCACTGCGGCAGCCGCGGCTGCCTGGACGTGGAGACCGACCCGCTGGCGTTCCTGGAGGCGGCGGGCCGTACGCCCGGGCCCGAGGTCTCCCTGCTGGAGCAGTCGTGGGAGCTGATCCGTACGGAGTACGACACCGACCCCCGGGTCCGTACGGCGGTCGAACTGCTCATCGACCGGCTCGGCCTGGGGCTCGCCGGGCTCGTCAACATCCTCAACCCGGACCGCATCGTCCTCGCCGGGCTGCACCGCGCGCTGGTCGAGAAGGACGGCGAACGGCTCCGCGCCGTCATCGCCGACAGCAGCCTGTGGGGCCGCAGCGGCGGCGTGCCCGTACTGGCCTGCACGCTCGACCACAACAGCCTGGTCGGAGCGGCCGAACTGGCCTGGCAGCCGCTGCTGGACGACCCGCTGCTGCTGCTGGGAGGCTGACGGCCATGGAGATCCGACCTGCCCGCGCCGCGGAACTCGAGGTGCTGCGGGAGATCGAACGGACGGCGGGACAGTGGTTCCGCGACGTGGGCATGGACCTGATCGCGGACCACGAGCCGCCGTCGCCGGCCGAACTCCGGCAGTTGCAGCAGGCCGGACGGCTCTGGGTCAGCGCGGGGGAGGACGACCGGCCGGTGGCGTACGCGGTGCTGCTGCCCGTCGACGGCTGCACCCATGTCGAGCAGATCTCGGTGCACGCCGGCAGCGCGCGCCGCGGCATCGGGCGGGCGCTGCTCGACGACGTGGCGGAGCGCGAGCGGGCCGCGGGCGTGCCCGCACTCACCCTGACGACGTTCGACGACGTGCCGTGGAACGCGCCGTACTACGAGCGCTGCGGCTTCCGGCGGCTCGCCGACGGCGAACTGACCCCGGGCCTCCGCGAGATCCGCGCGCACGAGGCCGAACTGGGCATCGACCGCTGGCCGCGCGTCTGCATGCGCCGCGAACTCGTCTGACAGGGGTACGGGCACGGGCGTACGGCCACGGGCGTACGTGACGTGGCGAGCCGGGCGCGCGCGCCGCCGTACGCCGCCCGGGCGCGGCCGCCGTTCGGGCGCGGGCGGCGCCCCGCTGCCGTAGCCTCGCCGTATGGTGCCGCCCGTGATCGCCGAGAGCACGTACGTCCGCCTCGTCACGCTCCGCCGTGACGGCACGCCGGTCCCCACGCCCGTCTGGTGCGTGGCGGACGGCGGGGAGCTGCTGATCTGGACCAAGACCGACACCGGCAAGGTGAAGCGGCTGCGGAACGACACCCGCGTAACCGTCACTCCGTGTGACGCGCGGGGCCGCACAGCGGGCGACGCCGAGCCGGTCGAGGCGACGGCGCGGCTGCTGCCGGGCCGGTCCGGGCTGGACCGCGTACGGGCGGCGATGGGCGCCAAGTACGGCTGGAAGTTCCGACTGCTGGACTCCGGCGCCGCCCTGCTGCGGCGCGGGAAACGGCCGCACACCGGCATCGCAGTCACCTTCTGAGCCGTCCGCCCCGCGGCTCCGCCCGCGCGGGAAGCAGCGCGCGCAGGGCCGCGTACTCCCGCCGGGGTACGTGCACGGCCGCTGGCCGTACGACGACGCGGACCCCTTCGTACGGCGACTCTCGGTAGCGAAGACAGCAACCGCTACCGAGGAGCTGACCGGACATGAACACCATGGCGCACTGGGCCGACAGCGGGGGCCCCGGCCCCTGGATCCTGCTCTTCCCGCTGATGTGGGCGGCCGTCATCTTCGGCCTGGTCACGCTGGCACGCCGCACCGTCTGGCGCGGCCGCGGCCCCTGGCAGGGGCGCGGCACGGCCGCCGCCGACCCCGCGAACGCGCCGCTCGAACTCCTGGCGAACCGCTTCGCGGCCGGCGAGATCGACGAGAACGAGTACTGGATGCGGCTGTCCGTGCTCAAGGAGAGCAAGGGAGGCTCGGAATGACCTCCATCGCCGCACGCGTCGTCGACGCCGTCAAGGTCTACGGCAGCGGGGACACCGAAGTACGCGCGCTCGACGGCGTGTCCGTCGACTTCGCCGCCGGCCGCTTCACCGCCATCATGGGCCCCTCCGGGTCCGGCAAGTCCACGCTGATGCACTGCGCCGCCGGCCTGGACACCCTCACCTCGGGCGAGGCCCACATCGGCGGCACCGAGCTCGGCACGCTCAGCGACAAGCGGCTGACGCTGCTGCGCCGCGAGCGGGTCGGCTTCGTGTTCCAGGCGTTCAACCTGCTGCCCACGCTGACGGTTGCCGAGAACATCACGCTGCCCCAGGACCTCTCCGGCGTACGGGGCGACTCCGAGTGGACCGACTCTCTGATCGACGTCGTAGGGCTGCGCGACCGGCTGCACCACCGGCCGAGCGAACTGTCCGGCGGACAGCAGCAGCGCGTCGCCGTGGCCCGCGCGTTCGCGAGCCGCCCGGAGGTGGTCTTCGCGGACGAGCCGACGGGGAACCTCGACTCCCGCTCCGGCGAGGAGGTACTGCGGCTCCTGGGCCGCGCCGTACGGGAGACGGACCGCACCGTCGTGATGGTCACGCACGACCCGGTGGCCGCCGCACACGCCGACGAGGTCGTCTTCCTGGCGGACGGGCGGCTCGTCGACCGGATGGAGGCGCCCACCGCGGAGCGCGTCCTGGACCGGCTGAAGGCGTTCGACGGGCACCACCGTCAGCCGGAGGTGGCGACATGAGCGGCACCCGCGCCTCCGTACGGATCAGCCTCGCGTCGCTGCGCACCCACAAGCGCCGGTTCGCCGGGACGTTCTCGGCGGTGCTGATCGGCGTGGCCTTCCTCGCCGGAACGCTCGTCATGGGGGACACGCTGCGCGCGAGCTTCGACACCATGTTCGGCAACGCCTCCAGCGGCACCGACTCGGTGGTCCGCAGCAGCGAGGCCATCACCACGGGGGACAACCCGCAGGGCGCCCGCGAACCCGTCGACACCCGGCTCGTGGACACCATCGAGAAGGTGCCCGGCGTCGCCGCGGCCGCCCCCAGCATCGAGGGCCCCGGCCAGATCGTCGGCTCCGACGGCGAACCGGTGGGCGGCGGCGGGCCGCCGACCATGGCGGGGAACTGGGTCACGGACCGGGAGCTCAACCCGTACGACCTGGCGGAGGGGCACGCACCGCGCGCGTCCGGCGAGATCGTGATCAACCGGGGCGCCGCCGAGAGCGGCGGCCTGGAGGTCGGCGACCGCACCACGCTGCGTACGCCCGAGCCGGTCGAGGTCGAGATCGTCGGCCTGGCCACCTTCGGCGGCGAGGACGGCATGGCCGAGACCACGTTCGCCGGGATGACGCGGGCCGACGCGGAGAAGTACCTCGCCACGGAGCCGGGACGCGCCGCCACGATCGACGTGCGGGCCGAACCCGGCACCGGGCAGGAGGAGCTGACGAAGGCGCTCGCCGACCAACTCCCGCGCGGCGTCGAGGCGATCACCGGCGAGGCCGCCGCCGACGAGCAGCAGGAGAACACCTCCGGGGAGTTCCTCGGCCTGTTCACCACCCTGCTGCTGGTCTTCTCCGGCATCGCGCTGTTCGTCGCGACGTTCTCGATCCACAACACGTTCGCGATCGTCGTCGCCCAGCGCTCCCGCGAGAACGCCCTGATGCGCGCCCTGGGCGCGTCCCGCCGCCAGGTGCTCGGCTCCACCATGGTGGAGGCGGCGGTGGTGGGCACCCTCGCGTCGGCCGTCGGACTCGGCGGCGGGATCGCGATCGCGGCCGGGCTGCAGGCGCTGTTCCCGGCGATCGGATTCCCGTTCCCCGAGGGCGACTTGGTCATCAGCGCGATGTCCATGCTGCTGCCGCTTGTCATCGGCGTCCTCGTCACGCTCGGCTCGGCCGTGCTGCCCGCCGTACGCGCCGGCCGCACCGCGCCGCTCGCCGCACTGCGCGAGACCGCGGTGGAGTCGGCGGGCGCGTCCCGTACGCGCGCCGTCGCCGGCGCGGTGCTCGGCGCGGCGGGGGTGGTGCTCGCGGTGGCCGGGGCCGGCGGCACGGTGCTGCTGACCTCGCTGGGGGCCGTACTGGTGGTGGTCGCGTTCGTGGTGCTCGGACCGGTGGTGTCCTCGCTCGCCGTACGCGTCCTGGGCCGCCCCGTCGCACGGGCCCGCGGCATCTCGGGCGCCCTGGCGCAGCGCAACGCCCTGCGCAGCCCGAAGCGCACCGCGGCCACCGCGACCGCGCTGATGATCGGGGTCGCCGTGGTGTCCCTGTTCACGGTCTTCGCGTCGTCGCTCAAGGCCACGATGGACGACACCGTCTCGCGCAACTTCGCCGGCGACGCCGCCGTCACCGCCTCCTCGGGCTTCGGCGGCCAGGGCCCCGGCGGCGCGGGGCTCAGCCCGCGGCTGGAACCGGCGGTCGAGAAGCTCCCCGAGGTGGAGACGGCGCTCGGGCTCGGCCGGGGCGTCGCCCGCATCGACGGCGGCGGCACCGAGCTGACCGTGACGGACCCGGCGCGGCTCGGCGGCGTACTCGACGTCGGCGAGGTGACGGGCTCGTTCGACGACTTCGGCACGCACGGCATCGCGGTCTCCGAGGAGAAGGCGGACGACAGGGGCTGGCGGGTCGGCTCCAGGGCCGAACTGGTCTTCGCCGACGGCGAGAAGCAGACGTTCACCGTACGGGCCCTCTACGATCAGCCGGAGCTGACGGGCGACTACGTCATCACCCGCGAGGCCTGGGCCCCGCACCGTACGCAGGACGCCGACTGGCTCATGGTCGTGACCTACGCCGACGGCGTGCCGTCCGACCGGGCACAGGCCGCGGTCGAGCGGGCGGCGGAGCCGTACGGCAGCCCCGAGGTGCAGAGCAGGGACGAGTACGTCGAGACCTCTGCGAGCGGCATCGACATGATGCTCAGCCTGGTCTACGCCCTGCTCGCGCTGGCCGTGCTGATCGCGCTGCTCGGCATCGCCAACACCCTCACCCTCGCCGTCCACGAACGCACCCGCGAACTGGGCCTGCTGCGCTCGGTCGGCCAGACCCGGGCCCAGCTGCGGGCGATGGTCCGCTGGGAGTCCGTCCTCGTCGCCGCGTTCGGCACGGCCGGCGGGCTGGTGCTCGGCGGGTTCCTGAGCTGGGCGCTGGTGACGGCGGCGGACGCGCAGGCCGCCACGCCGTTCACGTTCGACGTGCCGCCGGTGCAGCTGACGCTGGTCGCGCTGGTGGGCGTGGCGGTCGGGCTGCTGGCCGGCTGGCGCCCCGCCCGCCGGGCCGCACGGCTGGACGTGCTCCGGGCCATCGCCACGGAGTGACCCGCGCGCGCCGTCCGGCGCGCGCACCCGGACCGTACGCCGCAGGCTGCCCCGCAGACCCTAGGCGTGCGAGGCGCGGGGCCGCTGTTCCACGGGGGCGGCGGCCCCGTCGTCGTCCGCGAGCAGCGGCGCGGACGCGGCGGCCGGGGCAGCGGCGGCAGCCGCGGCGGCCGGAGCAGGCGGGGCGGACGCACCCGACGGGGCAGCCGCGGTGGACGCGGCGGGGGCCGCCGGCCGCACCGTACGGGAGGTGGTGAACGGCGCGGGCAGCGTGAACCACACGACCTTGCCCGAGCCGTCCTGCCGCGCGTGCACGCCCCAGCTCTCGCTGACGGCGGCCACCAGCGCGAGCCCGCGCCCGTCGGTGGCGAGCGCCCCCGACTCGCGCAGCCGGGGGAGGTTCGGGTCCTGGTCGCGTACGGACACCGTCAGCCGGTCCCACAGGAAGACCAGTTCCACGGTGCAGTGCTTGTCGGGGCCCGCGTGCTCGTGGACATTCGCCAGCAGCTCGGTCATTCCGAGCGCGGCCCGGTCGATGAGCGGATGGAGATGCCAGTACCGCAGCTGGGCGGAGACGATGCGGCGGACCTGGCCGATGCGCGAGGGCAGCGCCTGGAACTCGACCGCGCAGTGCCTGCTCGGGGTGGTGGTTCGACTGATCACGGCTGCGACTCCCTGGGAAGGGCCCGGGCGGGCGGAAAGCGGATCGCATGTGATGCGCGTCACAAACCCCAGGGTGCGGGCACCGTCACCGCACTGCAACTCGGACGCCGGGACGACCCGGCGCCCCGCGGACCCGGCGCGCGCCTCAGCGCCCCAGTACGCCCCGCTCTGCCGCCGCCTTGGCGCGGGCCGTACGCACCGCGCTGACCAGGCCCTCCCGGTGCCCGAGGCCCAGGCGGAGCAGATACCGGGTGCCGTTGACGGTCGCCACGGCCCGCCGCCGCGCGCCGTACCAGCCGCTGATCCGCACCTTCTCCAGCGGCGCGCTGTCGATCTCGCGCCCGTAGCTGGTCAGCAGCTCCAGCCTGCCGTCCCGGATGAGGACCCTCCCGGCCCGGGTGAGTGACCGCAGCATCCGCTCGATCCGCACGCCACCGGCATCGAAGTCCGTGTCCGCCATGCCGCACCGCCCTCCGCGTGAACCATCGCAGCCGGTGTCACCCGGCCGGGTGCACCACACCCTGTTCGCAGTGTGCCGCGCATCCGGCGCCTCCACCAGTGCGGGTCCGGTGCGGCTCTGACGCGGCTCTATGATCGGCGGGTGACCAGCGCATCCGCCACCGGCGACGTCGACCGCAGCGACCCCGGCTACCGCGACTGGCTGAAGGAGGCCGTCCGCAAGGTCCAGGCGGACAACCAGCGCAGCGCCGACACGCATCTGCTGAGCTTCCCGCTGCCGGAGCGGTGGGGCATCGACCTGTATCTGAAGGACGAGTCCACGCACCCCACCGGCAGCCTCAAGCACCGGCTGGCCCGCTCGCTGTTCCTCTACGGCCTGTGCAACGGCTGGATCCGCAAGGACCGGCCGGTCATCGAGGCGTCCAGCGGCTCGACGGCCGTGTCCGAGGCGTATTTCGCGAAGCTGATCGGCGTCCCCTTCATCGCGGTGATGCCGCGCACGACCAGCAGCGAGAAGACACGACTGATCGAGTTCCACGGCGGCCGGTGCCATCTGGTGGACGATCCGCGCACCGTGTACGACGTGTCGGCTGCCCTCGCGGTGGAGACCGGCGGCCACTACATGGACCAGTTCACCTACGCCGAGCGTGCCACCGACTGGCGCGGCAACAACAACATCGCCGAGTCGATCCACCACCAGTTGCGGCTCGAGCGCTATCCGGAGCCCGCCTGGATCGTCGCCACCGCGGGCACCGGCGGCACCTCGGCGACCCTCGCCCGCTACGTCCACTACATGCAGTACGACACCCGGATCTGCGTCGCCGACCCCGAGAACTCCTGCTTCTTCGACGGCTGGGTACGCGGCGACCCCGGCGCGTCCAGCGACTGCGGATCCCGTATCGAAGGCATCGGCCGGCCCCGTATGGAGCCCAGCTTCGTACCGGGCGCCATCGACCGCATGATGAAGGTGCCCGACGCCGCGTCCGTGGCGTCCGTACGGGCGCTGGAGCGGGCCATCGGGCGGAAGGCCGGCGGCTCGACCGGCACGGGGCTGTGGAGCGCGCTGCGGATCGTCGCGGAGATGGTCGCGGAGGGCCGCGTGGGCTCGGTCGTCACGCTGTTGTGCGACCCCGGCGACCGCTACCTCGACAAGTACTACTCCGACGCGTGGCTCGCCGAACAGGGCCTGGACATCGCGCCGTACGCGGCGGCCATCGACACGTTCCTCACCGAGGGCGTCTGGCCGGACTGACGCGGCTCCGGCCCGTACGTACGGGATCAGCCGCCGGCCGCGAGCCGCCCGTCCAGTGTGCGCACCGCGCCGCGGAAGGCGCGCCGCAGCCCGGGGCCGAGCAGCCGCGCCACCGCGCGGCACGGCGCGGTGCCGTCCAGCGCGAAGGTGTACTGCACCCGGGTGCCGGTGCCGGACGGCTCCAGCCGCCAGTCCTCCAGGAGGGCGCGTACGCCGGGGGCGTTGGTCTCGTCGGAGCGGTACGAATACCGCTCCGGGCGGCTCGTGATGACCGTCTCCAGGAACCGCCCGCCGCCCCGGAGGTGGATCATCCGCTGCTCGCCGCCCTCCAGCGGCCGGGCGCCGGTCACACCCGGGTACCACTCGGGCCACGTGTCCACCTCGGAGAGGGCGTCGAACAGCGCCTCCGGCGACGCCCGCGCCTCCTCGCGGAACACGAGGCGCACCGGCGCCGTCTCGGCGAACTCCAGCTCCACGGAACGCAGTCGGTTCGGCATCGGCGCAACCCCCTGGGCAGAGACGGCACTTGGCGCGGAACAGCCGGAACAGCCTAGACCGCCGCCGTTCAGTCCGACGCGGCGGGCTCCTCCGCGGCGGCGTCCTCGCCCGCACCCGCGCTCGCCTCCGCGCTCCCGTCCGCGGTGTCGCCCGCGACGATCAGGCCCGGCAGCTGCTCGTTGATCTCCGCGCGCGCGGCGCCGGACAGACCGCCGTCCGTCACCAGGGTGTCCACCTGCTCCAGCGCCGCGAACGAACTCAGCCCCACCGTGCCCCACTTGGTGTGGTCCGCGACCACCACCACGCGCCGGGCGGCGCCCACGAAACGCCGGTTGGTCTCGGCCTCCGCCAGGTTCGGCGTGGACAGCCCCGCCTCGACCGATATGCCGTGCACCCCGAGGAAGAGCACGTCGAAGTGGAGCGAACGGATCGCCGCGTCCGCGACCGGGCCCACCAGCGAGTCCGAGGGCGTACGCACCCCGCCGGTCAGCACCACCGTCGCCGCGCCGGGCCGTATGGTCCGCGCGTCGCCCGCGGCGCGCTGCGCGGAGTGGAACACGTCCGCCACACGCACCGAGTTGGTCACCACCGTCAGGTCCGGCACGTCGAGCAGATGCCGCGCCAGCGCGAACGTCGTCGTGCCGCCCGACAGCGCGATCGCGCTGCCCGGCACGGCCATCGCCGCGGCAGCCCGCGCGATCTCCTCCTTCGCGGTCAGCTCCAGCGACGACTTCACCTCGAAGCCCGGCTCGTGCGTGCTCGCCTCCGCGACCGGCACCGCGCCGCCGTGCACCTTCTCCAGCGCGCCCTGCCGCGCCAAGGCGTCCAGGTCGCGGCGGACCGTCATGTCGGAGACCATGAGCCGCCGGGTGAGCTCGTTGACGCGGACGCCGCCGCGCCGCCGGACCTCGTCCAGAATCAGCGCGCGCCGCTGCTCCGCGAGGAGGTTCTGGTTGTCGCCCACCGCGCCTTCCGTCCCTTCGTCACCCTGCTCGATCCGGCCGTACGCCCGTGCTCATCCTCCCATGAGCGTCCGTCAGCCGCTCGAGTGAAGATTTCGGGTCGTCTTGGCGGAGGTGGGCTGCGCCCGGCACAGTCCGAGGTGGATGCTGGTGCGCGGCCGGAGGGGTTTTCGGGGGTACGGGGGAGACGCGATGCGCGCTGTCGGGGCGGAAGCGGCGGACGGAAGCACGGGCGGAACGGCGGGCGGAAGCGCCGGCGGAGCGGACGAGGCGGGACGGGACCGGCCCAGCGGGCTGGCCCTGGAACTGCTCGTGCACGGGGTGGGCGGCACCACCCCCGAGGAGATGCTGGGCGATCCGCGTACGGAGCGCGTCAGCGGCGACGACACCGCCGCCGTCCACCGGCGCGGCGACGACGTGGGCGGCGAGGAGCGGCCCGAGGAGTACACGGACCGGCCGATCCCGGAGGCGTACTGCTGGTCCAACCTCACCTCCGGCAACAGCGCCCGCGCCCTCTGGCTGATCCTGCTGCCGTTCATGGTCGCCAACCTCGCGCACTGGATGCGCCCCGCCGCCGACCCCCGCCGCCCCGCCGTACGGACACACGGCGTGCTGGTGCGGCTGGTCTCGCTCAGCCTCACCGTGCTGCTGACCGCCGCCGCCTGCCAGGTGGCGCTCGACCTGGTCGCCTGGCAGTGCGCCGGAACGCCGGAGTGCTCCGCGGAGCGCGACTGGCTCGGCTTCATGGCGGTCGACGCGGGCGGCAGCGGCGGCTGGTGGAGCCAGCCGGGACGGCGGCTCGCGCTGGCCGCGCTGGTGCCCACCGCGCTGACGGTGCTGCTGTGGTGGCTCTCGCACCGCACGTGGAGCGCGTACGAGTCGCAGCCCCCGTGGCGCCGCCCGGTCGCCGAGGACGAGCCGGAGGGCGCCGAGCGTCCCGCGCTGTGCCTGCCCGGCTTCTGGTACGGGCGGCGCCACGTCGCCCGGCTGCGTGCCGCGCACACGGCCGCCGGATTCCTCACCGTGGCCGCCGCGATCAGCGCCGCGGCCGGCCGCTTCGACCGCGGGCCCGGGGGCGCCGCCGCGCTGGAGGCGCTGGGCTGGGCCGTCGCCGCGCTGATCGCGGCCGGCGCCTGCTGGACCGTCTACGCGGTCTGCCGCCGGGGCCGCAAGGAACGGGTGGCGGACGACTCCCTCGACACGCTCACCGTACGGCTGCTGCCCGGCGCCGCCGCCGGCGTCCTCGCGCTCGCCGTGCTGCACGCCGCCTGGTCGCGCCCGGAGTGGCGCAGCGGCGGACAGCTGCCCGGCGACGAGACGTTCGCGGTCCTCGCCGTCGCGCAGGGCGTGCTGATCGTCGCCCTCGCCGCCATCGGCGTCCTGCTGCACCGGGCGGCCCGTGTCGCGCGTACGGCGCTGGCCGGACTGGCCGCCGCCTCGGTGGCGATGCTCGCGTGCGCGCTGGGCGGCGTGATGTCCGGCGGGGTGACGAAGTGGGTGTCCGACTGGCTGGACGGCTCGATCGCCGGGCCGCCGACCGTGCTCACCTGGCAGTCGTCGGCGATCCCCGTGCTGCTGGGCGTCGTACTGGTGCTGCTGTTCTCGTTCCTCCTCCAGGTGCGGCGGCACGGCTCCCGGCTGGCCGGCCAGGTGCACGAGGGGTACCGCGCCGAGCGTGCGGAGCGCGACGAGTCCCGCTCGCGGCGCATCGCGAGCTCCATCGCGCGTGCCGCCGTCACCGACTCGGCGCCGCTGCTCGTCGGCCTGATCGCCGCCGTCACGCTGCTGCTGGGCGCCGCGGCGGTGCTCGGCACGTGGCTCACCGGCGAGGTTCCCGGCACGGCCGCCGACGGCGCCCCGGACATCGTCGACGGCTTCGCCGACACCGTCCAGACGCTGGGCTCCTGGCTCGTCGGCTTCGGCTTCCTGCTGCTCCTCACCATGGGCCGGCGCGCCTACCGCGACGCGTCCGCCCGGCGCACCATCGGCATCCTCTGGGACGTCGGCACGTTCTGGCCGCGCGCCGCGCACCCCTTCGCGCCGCCGTGCTACGCCGAGCGGGCCGTGCCGGACCTGGTGTGGCGCATGGCGACCTGGACGCAGGAGCGGCCGGGCGGGCGGCTCGTCATCTCCGGGCACTCGCAGGGCAGCGTCCTCGCGGCCGCCGCCGTGTGGCAGCTCGACCCGGTCACCCGCCGGCACGTCGCCCTGCTCACGTACGGATCGCCGCTGGAGCGGCTCTACGGCCGCTGGTTCCCCGCCTACTTCGGCCCCCGCGAACTCGGCTCCCTGCACCGCGAGCTGGACTGCTGGCGCAACCTGTGGCGGCTCACCGACCCCATCGGCGGCCCCGTACGGCTCCCCGCCGACACGGACCCGGACGTCGACCGGGGCCCGCTGCTCGACCCGCTGGCGTACGGCCGCACCGCCGAACAGCCGCTGCCCGCGCCGATCCTGGGGCACAGCGACTATCAGGCCGACCCCGCGTTCGACGAGGAGCGGGACGGGCTGCTGGCGCGCCTGCGCAGGGGGCGGCTCCCGGCGCAGCAGGGCGCTGTGCCTCAGGCGGGGGACCGGCCCGTGGCTCAGGCGGAGGCGCAGACGGGGGCTCAGGCCGGGCCGGGCAAGTCCTCGCCGTAGAGCAGCGTCAGGTCGTCGGTGCTCGGGTCGGCGAGCTGCGCGACCCGGCCCGCGTGCCGTTCGACCATCGCCTCGAAGGTCTGCCGCGCGGTGCGCCCGTTCCCGAACGTCGGGCCCTTCGGCAGGATCGTGAAGTGCTTCAGGAGCGCCTCCTGGGCGCCCTCGCCGAGCTGGTACTCGTGCTCCTCCGCCTGCTGCTCCACGATGCTCAACAGCTCCTCCGGGGAGTAGTCGCCGAAGGTGATGGTGCGGGAGAAGCGGGACGCGACACCGGGGTTGGCGGCCAGGAAGCGCTCCATCTCGGTGGTGTACCCGGCGGCGATGACCACGACCTCCTCGCGGTGGTCCTCCATCAGCTTCACCAGCGTGTCGATCGCTTCGCGGCCGAAGTCCCGCCCGGAGTCCTCGGGGGAGAGGGCGTACGCCTCGTCGATGAACAGGACGCCGCCGCGCGCCCTGTCGAACGCCTCCTGCGTACGGATCGCCGTCGAGCCGATGTGCTCGCCGACCAGGTCGACGCGGGACACCTCGACCAAGTGGCCGCGCTCCAGCACGTCCAGGGAGTGCAGGATCTCGCCGTACAGCCGGGCGACCGTCGTCTTGCCCGTGCCGGGGGAGCCGGTGAACACCAGGTGGCGGCGGACCGAGGCCGCCTTCAGGCCCGCCTGCAGGCGCCGCCGCCCCACCTCGATCATGTTCGTGAGGATGCGCACCTCGCGCTTGACGCTCTCCAGGCCGACCAGGCAGTCGAGTTCGCCCAGCACCTCCTTCGCCGGACGCGCCGCCGGGCTGCCTGGTTCCGGCTCCCCGTCAGCGCCGGGCACCCGCGCCGCCTTCCCGCCGGCCGTGGCCCCCTGGGCCGGCACGTCGGAACCGGCCGTCAGCAGGCCCGCGTTCACCACGGCGGTGGTCGTACGGGCGGCGGGCGCGGCCGGAGCGGGCACGGCGGCGCTCTCGTCACTCGTGCAGTCCTCGACGACCGGCCCCTCCTCGGCGAACTCGAAGCCGCCCCGCGCGCACCGCTCCGTACGGCAGCGGCGCAGCGTCGTACGGCAGCCGTCGATGACGTGGAAGCCGTACCCGCGCGACCCGGTGACCCGGCAGCCGTGGAACGTGCCGCGGCCCTCCGCCGAGACGTACACCCCGGCCTCCTCCGGCGAGGTCACCGTGCAGCGCTCCACCGTCGGGTCGGCGCCCTTGGTCACGATGAGGCCGGTGGCGACGCCGTCGATGGTGCAGTTGGCGAGGGTGCCGCCGCTGCCGTGGTCGCGGAACCACGCGCCGGTGCCGCTCTCACGTATGCGGCAGTCGTCGAGCTGCACCGTCGCGCCGTCGCTCACCGACACCGCCGTGCCGCGCACCTGCGACAGGTCGCTGTCGAGCACGTCGGCACGCGAGCCGCGGTCCAGCACGAACAGGGCGTCCGGCACGCCGTGTACGCGGCACGAGTCGAGCACCGCGGTGGCGCCGTCGCTGATCCACACCGCCGGGTAGTCGCCCGTACTCTCGTGGATCTCGCAGCTGTTGGCGTCCACGCGGGTGCCCGGGTCCCACACCGACAGGCCGTTGCGGCCGAACCGGCGCACCTTCGAGCGGGTCAGCGTCAGCACCGAACGGGACCGCAGGTCGATGGCGTTCTCGGGGATGTCGTGGATCTCGCAGTCGGCGAGCGTCAGCACCGCGTCCGTGTCCAGCGTGAGCCCGTCGGCCGACGTGCGGTGCACGCGGCAGCCCGTGAGATGCCCGGTCGCGCGGGACGCGACGAGCACACCCGCGCCCTTGATCTCGTACACCTCGCAGCCCACCGCCTCGACCGCGCTGCCCTCGCCGTGCACCGACAGGCCCGCCCCGGAGGCGTGGTGGACCCGGCAGCGCTCCAGGCGCGGGTGCGCGCCGTCGCGCACGGAGATGCCCGCCTGGCCCGCGGCGACCACCTCGCACTCCTCGTAGACGCCGCCGGCGCCGCCGCACACGCTGAGGCCGATCCCGGCCGGGTTGTCCACCGTGCAGCGGCGCACGATGGGACGGGCGCCGGAGCGCACCTCCAGGCCGGCCGCCGAACGCGTCATCACCCGGAGGGCGTTCAGCTCCGGGGCGCAGTCCTCCACGAGCAGCGCGGGCGCCGCGGAGTCCTGCCCCTCGATCTGCAGGTCCGCCAGCGCCGCCGACGCCCGTACGGTGACGGCGACGCCCTCCGCGGGCGCGATGCGCACCGAGCCGCTGCCCGCGCGCTCGGGGCCGCGTACGGTGACGGCCCGTTCGATCGTCAGATTCTCCCTGTACGTGCCCGGGGCCACCGTGAGCACATCGCCGTCGGCCGCGGCCTGCAACGCGGCGGACAGTGAGCCGTACTCTCCCGTGCGGCGCCGCCAGCGCGCTGTGCCGGTGTGCGTGACCTGGACCGGGGCCTGTCCCATGGACTGCTGCGTCCTCACTTCGTGCGATCTGAGCTGCGCTGCCGCGCGTGCGGGCAGGTCCACCGTAGCGTGCGCGCGGGGTGTCCCATGACAGGTCAGCGACGGTTCAGTTGCTGCTGCCCGTGCGCCCCCAGTCGGGACCGATCCGCGCCCACTCCGCGTCCCAGCGCGCGTACCGCCGGCGCAGCAACTGCCGTACGGCCAGCCGCCGCAGACCCTCCACCAGGCCGGCGGCGAGGGCCGCCGACACCACGCCGGCCAGCAGCGCCTGCGAGGAGGCGGTGGCCGCGGACATCGGCGGGTTGGTGATACGGCCCTGGTCGTCCGTCCAGACGTGGAACCGGTCGCCGGGGCGCACCTGGTGGCCGACGTCCGTCGTGCCGGTGTGGACGGCGCCGTCGGGGCCCGGCCAGTACGCGACGACGCGGTACTTCTCGCTCTCCCCGTCGGCGTCCTCGGGGTCGGCGCCCAGCCCGGGCTGCGGGGTGGTCAGCTGCTGTACGGTGGCCCACGCGGCGTGCCGCTCCGCGCGCTGCTCCCGCGCCGCGCCCAGCAGTTCCTCGTGGGCCAGCACGCCCCCGGTCAGGCCGACGACGGGGGCGCCGAGGACGATCAGCAGCGCGGCGCACAGCGACACCAGCGCCTCGCGGCGGTCGCTGCGGCGGCACAGCGGATTACGGCGCCAGCGCCACAGCCCGGCGATGCTGCGCACGGCCTCACCCCCAACTCCCCGTTCTCCCCGTTGGTCCGACTTTACTCGGACAGTCCGACGTTACGTGGGCGGAGCACCCGCACGGGTCCGGGGGCGCATCGCTGGAACGCAACCGTGACGGCTCCCGCGCGCGCCCCAGGCGTACGCCCGTGTGCGGCCCGGCGGCCGTACGGGTGGCCAATTCCCGTGGCTGGTCACGGAGTTCGCGCGGCCGCCGGTTCCGGCGGGCGGGCTCGGGCGTTACCCGTCCGTACCCGCCCGCATTCCTCGCCCCGGCAGCTCTTTCGAGCGATTGCCGCTGCTCCGCGGCGGCGGTTAGCTTCGTGGCGCAGCGCGCTGAATTCGCAAAGCCAGCAAGCAGATTGGCGGTCTTCGTTCCATGACCACTTCCGTGGAAACACATTCCGGCAGCGACGGCGCGGAGGAGCAGGCGAGGCTCAGCCTCGGCACGGCCGCGGCGAGGAATCTGGCGACCACCACCAAAACGCCCCCGCAGATGCAGGGGATCACTTCCCGCTGGCTGCTCAGGGTGCTGCCGTGGGTCGAGGTGTCCGGCGGCACCTTCCGCGTGAACAGGCGGCTCACCCACACGCTCGGCGACGGCCGGGTCGAGTTCGTCTCCACGGGCGCCGAGGTCCGCGTCATCCCGCGCGAGCTGGCCGAACTGCCCCTGCTGCGCGGATACGAGGACGAGGCGGCCCTGACGGAGCTCGCGGACCGCTGCGAGCAGCGGGACTTCGGGCCCGGCGAGACGATCGTCGAGGCCGGGCAGCCCGCGGACCGGCTGGTGCTCGTGGCGCACGGGAAGCTGGAGCGGCTGGGCCGGGGCAAGTACGACCGGCAGACCTCGCACGGCGTCCTCGCGGACGGCGACTTCGCGGGCGACGACCGGCTGGAGGGCGAAGCCGGCGAGTGGGACGTCACCCTCCGGTCGCTCACCAGCGGCACCGTGCTGACGCTGTCCAGGACCGCGTTCGAGGAGGTCGCCGGGCGCTCCGGCAGCCTCCGCACCCACCTGGCGAGCGGCCGCCCCACGGTGCCCGCGCAGCGGACACCGGACGGCGAGGCGGCCATCAGCCTGGCGTCCGGACACGAGGGTGAACCGTCCCTCCCGGGCACGTTCGTCGACTACGAACTGGCGCCACGGGAGTACGAGTTGAGCGTCGCCCAGACCGTGCTGCGCATGCACAGCAGGGTCGCCGACCTCTACAACCAGCCGATGAACCAGGTCGAGGAGCAGCTGCGGCTGACCGTCGAGGCGCTGCGCGAGCGCCAGGAGCACGAGATGGTGAACAGCCGGGACATCGGGCTGCTGCACAACGCCGACCTCAGGCAGCGCCTGCACACCCGCTCCGGCCCGCCCACTCCCGACGACCTCGACGAACTCCTCGCCACCGTCTGGAAGGACCCCAGCGTCATCCTCGCGCACCCCAAGGCGATCGCCGCCATCGGACGGGAGTGCACGAGCCGGGGCATCCACCCCGGGAGCGTCGACTTCGAGGGGCACGCCGTGCCCGCCTGGCGCGGTGTGCCGATCCTGCCCTGCAACAAGATCCCGGTGAGCGCCGCGGGCACCACGTCGGTGCT
The DNA here is from genome assembly GCF_003355155.1 of Streptomyces armeniacus. NCBI lineage: Bacteria > Bacillati > Actinomycetota > Actinomycetes > Kitasatosporales > Streptomycetaceae > Streptomyces > Streptomyces armeniacus. The sequence goes on from NZ_CP031320.1 coordinate 1,062,453, forward strand.
GGCGATGCGCACGGGCGAGAAAGCGCAGGGCGTTGTCGGGCTGCACCAGACGGGAATTCCGGACGAGTTCCAGCCGAGCCTCTCGGTGCGTTTCATGGGGATCAGCGAGAAGGCCATCATCTCCTATCTGGTGAGTGCCTACTATTCGACGGCCGTACTGGTCCCGGACGCCCTGGGAATTCTCGAGGACGTGGAAGTCGGACGGTGACGGCGCGGCGCGGAAACGCGCCGGGACCCCCCGGTGAACGCCCGCCCGCACCGCGGCCGGAACGCCCGCACGTCCCGAACGGAAGGCCCACCACCCGTCCATGACCACACACCCCGGCCCCACCGCGTACACCAGTCTCTCCACCGCCGCCGCACGCAAGCTGGCGACCACCACCAAGACGCCCCCGCAGATGCAGGGGATCTCCCCGCGCTGGCTCCTGCGCGTCCTCCCCTGGACGGAGACGAAGGGCGGCAGCTTCCGGGTGAACCGCAGGCTCACCCACACACTCGGCGACGGCCGGGTCGAGTTCGTCGCCACCGGCACCGACGTCCGGGTCATCCCCGCCGAGCTGCGCGAGATCCCGCACCTGCGGGCGCTGGACGACCCGGACGTGCTGCGCGCCCTCGCCGACCGCTGCGAGCAGCGCGAGTACGCGCCCGGCGACACCGTGGCCGCCGGCGGCGCCCCGGTCGAGCAGCTGGTCCTCCTCGCGCACGGCAAGCTGCGCCGTACGGGCACCGGCCCGTACGGCGCGGAGAATCTGCTCGGCACCCTCGCAGACGGCGACCACGACGGCGACCAGGTCCTCACGCCCGAGCCGGGCAGCTGGCCGTACTCGCTGACGGCGGTCACCCGCTGCACCGTGCTGACCCTCCCGCTGACCGGAATCCGGGAGCTCGCGGAGCGCTCCGGTACGCTCCGCGCGCACCTCGAGCGCCACACCTCGCGCCCCCTCCCGCCCCGGAACCGCCGCGGCGAGGCCGACATCGCGCTCAGCTCGGGCCACACCGGAGAGCCCGAACTGCCCGGCACGTTCGCCGACTACGAGCCGGAGCCCCGCGAGTACGAGCTCGCTGTCGCGCAGACGGTGCTGCGCGTGCACACGAGAATCGCCGACATCCACAACGGCCCGATGGACCAGGTCGGCGAGCAGCTGCGGCTGACCGTCGAGGCGCTGCGCGAGCGCCAGGAGCACGACCTGGTCAACGACCGCGGGTTCGGGCTGCTGCACAACGCGGACCTCAAGCAGCGGATCCCCACCCGCTCCGGGCCGCCCACCCCCGACGACCTCGACGAGCTGATCTCCCGCCGCCGCAGGACGCGTTACCTGCTGGCGCATCCGCGTGCGATCGCCGCCATCGGCCGCGAGTGCAGCAGCCGCGGCATCCTCCCGCCGGAAACCGAGTTCGAGGGCACCCGGGTGCGTACGTGGCGGGGCATCCCGCTGCTGCCCTGCGACAAGATCCCGGTGACCGACGGCGTCACCAGCGTCCTCGCGATGCGCACCGGAGAGGACGACCAGGGCGTCGTCGGACTGCGCCAGACCGGCATCCCGGACGAGCTGGAACCGGGCCTCAACGTCCGCTTCATGGGCATCGACGAGCGCGCGCTGCTCTCGTACCTCGTCAGCACGTACTACTCCGCCGCGGTGCTCGTCCCGGACGCACTCGGCATCCTGGAGGACGTCGAGGTCTGAACCGGGGCCGGCCGGCGGGACGTTGCGGACCGCCGGCCGGCCCCGCCGCACCGGCTGCCCTATAGCACGTCACGGGCGCCGCCGTGTGAAGCGTTGCCTGCTGACGCTCCGTGCAGGAACATGACGGGGTGCGAAATCCATGGCTGGCGCTCGAGGCGGGAGCGGACCCGGCCGAGCGGGACGGGCTGCTGCGGCGAGCGCACGAGGAGTTCCTGCGGGGCGCGCCGATCGCCGAACCGGTACGCAATGTGGTGGCCGACTCGTGGCGGCGGTGCGCCGGGGCGCTGGTGCGCCCGGAGAGCGTCGCCCGCGTCGACCTGGCCGGCGCCGAGCTCTCCGCGTTCCGCGCCGAGCACCCGCTGGCCCGCGTGATGCCGCTCATCCGCGAACTGCTCGGGACCATAGCCGACGACGGCGCCCACCTGCTGTCCGTCTGCGACGAGACGGGCCGCATGCTGTGGGTCGAGGGCCACCCGCAGGTACGGCGCCGGGCCGAGCGGATGAACTTCGTCGCCGGCGCCCACTGGGCCGAACGGGCCGTCGGCACCAACGCCCCCGGCACCTCGCTCGCCCTCGACCACGCCGTGCAGATCTTCGCCGCGGAGCACTACTCCCGCGCCGTGCAGTCTTGGACCTGCGCCGCCGCCCCCGTACACGACCCACACACCGGCCGCCTGCTGGGCGCCGTCGACATCACCGGCGGCGACCACCTCGCCGCCCCGCAGAGCCTCGCCCTCGTCCAGGCCACCGCCCGCGCCGCCGAATCTCAGCTCGCCCGTGCCGGCACCGGCGCCGACGGCGGTACGCCGCTGCTGCAGGCACTCGGCCGGGACGAGGCCGTGCTGCGCGGCGGGCGCGCCGCACCCGTACGTCTCGGGCGGCGGCACAGCGAGATCCTGCTGCTGCTCTCCGCGCACCCGGAGGGCCTCACCGGCGAACGGCTCAGCCTGGAGCTGTACGGCGAGCGCGACGTCAACCCGGTCACCCTGCGCGCCGAACTCTCCCGCCTGCGGCAGCTGCTGGGTCCCCTCCTCGCCTCCCGCCCGTACCGGCTGCGGGAACCCCTCGGCACCGACTTCGCCGCCGTCACCGACGCGCTGGACGCCGCGGACACGGGCGCCGCCCTCGCCGCCTACCGCGGCCCGCTGTTGCCCCTCTCCGAGGCGCCGGGGATCATACGGCTGCGCCGCACCCTCGAGGACCGGCTGCGCCAGCGGCTGCTCACCGTGCCGCGCCCGGAGCTGCTGGAGACATGGGTGCACAGCCCCTGGGGCGAGGACGACCTGGATGCGTGGGAGGCGCTGCTCGCGGCCCGCCCCGCGCACGACCCGCTGCGCGCCCCCACCGCGGCACGTGTTCGGGCACTGCGCCGTGCGTTCGGGCTGAGCGAGACGTACGCAACGTATACGCAACGTCCGCACCTCTAGCGTCCCCGGCAGCCGCGCATTCCCACACAGCGCGCGGTGACACCCGTCAGGGAGGCCAGGGACATGAGCCGGTACGCCGCACCCGGAACCGAAGGCGCGATCGTCGACTACCAGGCGCGCTACGACCACTGGATCGGCGGCACGTACGTGGCGCCCAAGCAGGGCGGCTACTTCGAGAACCCCACGCCCGTCACCGGAGCCCCGTTCACCGAGGTCGCCCGCGGCACCGCCGACGACGTCGAACGCGCCCTGGACGCCGCGCACGCCGCCGCGGGCCCCTGGGGCCGTACGTCCGCCGCCGACCGGGCGCTGGTGCTCCACCGGATCGCCGACCGCATGGAGGAGAACCTGGAGCGCCTCGCGGTCGCCGAGAGCTGGGAGAACGGCAAGCCCGTACGGGAGACGCTGGCCGCGGACATCCCCCTGGCCGTCGACCACTTCCGGTACTTCGCGGGCGCCCTCCGCGCCCAGGAGGGCTCGCTGTCCCAGATCGACGAGGACACCGTCGCGTACCACTTCCAGGAGCCGCTCGGCGTCGTCGCGCAGATCATCCCGTGGAACTTCCCCATCCTGATGGCCGCCTGGAAGCTGGCGCCCGCGCTCGCCGCCGGGAACGCCGTCGTCATCAAGCCCGCCGAACAGACCCCGGTCTCGCTGCACTTCTGGCTGAGCCTCGTCGCCGACCTGCTGCCGCCCGGCGTCGTCAACATCGTCAACGGCTTCGGGTTCGAGGCCGGCAAGCCGCTGGCGAGCAGCCCGCGCGTGGCCAAGGTCGCGTTCACCGGCGAGACCACCACGGGCCGGCTGATCATGCAGTACGCCGCCGAGAACCTGAACCCGGTCACCCTCGAACTCGGCGGCAAGAGCCCCAACATCTTCTTCGACGACATCTCCGACCGGGACGACGACTTCCTGGACAAGGCGCTCGAGGGCTTCACCATGTTCGCCCTCAACCAGGGCGAGGTCTGCACCTGCCCGTCTCGTGCCCTGATCCAGCGGGGCCACTACCGCGACTTCCTGGCCGCGGCCGTACAGCGCACCGAGAAGATCGTGCAGGGACACCCGCTGGACACCGGCACGATGGTCGGCGCCCAGGCGTCCAACGACCAGCTGGAGAAGATCCTTTCCTATCTGGACATCGGCGAACGGGAGGGCGCCCGCGTGCTCACCGGCGGCGCGCGCGCCGAGCTCGGCGGCGAGCTCGAGGGCGGCTACTACGTCCAGCCCACCGTCCTCGAGGGCGGCAACCACATGCGCGTGTTCCAGGAGGAGATCTTCGGACCCGTCGTCGCGGTCACCGGCTTCGCCGACTTCGCCGACGCCGTCGAGATCGCCAACGACACGCTGTACGGCCTCGGGGCGGGCGTCTGGACCCGGGACGGCGGCACCGCGTACCGCGCCGGACGCGCCATCCAGGCCGGCCGCGTGTGGACGAACTGCTACCACGCCTACCCCGCGCACGCGGCCTTCGGCGGCTACAAGCAGTCGGGCATCGGCCGCGAGAACCACCGCATGATGCTCGACCACTACCAGCAGACGAAGAACCTCCTCGTCAGCTACTCCCCGAAGAAACTCGGGCTGTTCTGATGCCCCGTGTCGAGGTGACCCCCGCGGCCGCCGAGCTGCTCCGGCAGCTCAGCGGCCGGCACGGGCCGCTGATGTTCCACCAGTCCGGCGGCTGCTGCGACGGGAGTTCGCCGATGTGCCTCCCCCTCGGCGAACTCCGTACGGGCGCCTCCGACGTGCTGCTGGAGGAGCTGTGGGTGGAGGGCGTGCCGGGGCTGGTGCCGTTCTGGATGTCGGCCGCCCAGTTCGCGTACTGGAGCCACACGCACCTCACCGTGGACGTGGTGCCGGGCCGCGGCGCCGGGTTCTCGCTGGAGGCCCCCGAGGGGGTGCGGTTCCTGATCCGCTCGCGGCTCCTGGAGGACGCCGACCTCGGCGCGGACGCGCCTCCCTCGCCCTCCGGACGGACTCCCTGAACCACCGTCGTGCCCGTGGACGGCGCGGGCACGGCGGTGCCGCCGCCGGGAACACGGCAACGCGCGCCGGAACACAGCAACGCGCGGCGCAAGCGGCCCAGGGCAGGCGGGTGTTGACCCCGCAGTCGTGCTCCGCCCCCCGTCGGCCGTTTGCGCCGCGCGTTGTCGCGTGCCGGTCAGTACCCCCTGCCGGGGTACGGACGTCCGTACTGGTCCTCGTAGGTGTTGGGCATCTGCCGCGGCGCGGCCGGACGCGGCGGCGCGACCGGGCGCATCTGCGGCTGCGGCCGCTGGGGCTGCTGGTGCTGGGGCGGCTGCTGACCGCCCATGCCGGGGTGGCCCGGATAGCCCGGCTGGCCCTGCGGCCCGCGCCCGCCCGGCTGTTGCTGCTGCGGGACGTACGGCATCGGGGCCTGTTGCAGGGGCATCGGCTGCGGCGCGGGCTGGCCCGCGGTCGGATAGCCGTGCGGCGGCGTCTGCTGCTGCTGGCCGTAACCGGAACCGGACCCCGAGGGCAGGGCCGGGAGCGCGGGCGCGGGCAGTGCGGGCAGATAGCCGCTGGACTCGTACTGGGCCGGCACCCGGATGGGAGCGATCTGCGGAGTGCCCCGCTCGGCGACGAGCATGTCGTAGATCGGAGTGTCAGGGAAGGGTGGCGCAGCGTAGTAACCGCCGCCGTAGGTACCGCGGGGGGAGGTCATAGCCCATAAGTTAAGCCCAAGATGTGCTAGTTGGGGAGTCCGGTAAGAGGGTCATTTTGCGTGCTCGGAGTGGCTGCGCGGACACAATGCGAACGAATCCGGGAAAATCGGTCGCACCGTCGTGTTCAGATCGTGTAAAGAGACCGCTTCTCGCCTGCGTGGGCGGGGTGGAATAGGTTGGGCCGGGCGTCACGCCGCTGCCGCACGCCGTATGAGCTGAGCACGAGGGGATCACCTATGACCATGCGCAAGGGCACCAACGTTCCCGTACCGGCCCCGGCCGTACGGGTGGAGCTGGGCTGGCACGCCGGTCCCGGAGTGCCGGACGTGGACGCCTCCGCCCTGCTGCTGGTTTCCGGCAAGGTACGGTCCGACGCCGACTTCGTCTTCTACAACCAGCCGCAGGACCCGGTGGGCGCCGTCCGGCACGAGGGCAAGCGCACCGAGGGGGCGACGGTGACCGACGGCCTCTCCGTCGCGCTGGAGCGCGTCGAGCCGGCCATCGAGACGATCGTCGTCGCGGCCTCGGCCGACAGCGGCAGCTTCGGGCAGGTGCCGGGACTGTACGTACGGGTGCTGGACGCGGCGGGCGGCGCCGAACTCGCGCGGTTCGACAGCACGGACGCCAGCAGCGAGACCGCGTTCGTGCTGGGCGAGCTGTACCGCAGGCAGGGCAGCTGGAAGTTCCGCGCCGTCGGCCAGGGCTACGACACCGGACTGGCCGGGCTGGCAACGGACTTCGGCATCAGCGTGGACGAGCCGCAGGCACCGGCCGCGCCCCAGGCGCCGTCGCTTATACACATCTTACGCTGCACACGAAGGCCTACGGGTAGATCCCGTGGGGTGCCGGTGCCTCGAAAAAAACCACCCGCCTCTTCCCCGGCGTCACGCTGCCCCTGTGCGCCGCGGTGTTCACCCGCTGCCGCGGGCCGCAGCGCCAGATCACCGCCGAGGTAAAGCATGCGACCGTCACCGGCACCCGCGACGAGAACTTCCGGCAGATCGAGCAACTCCTGAGCCCATCCGGCCAGCACGCATGCGGCGGGCCCACACCCCACCTCCACGAAGGGCAGCCCCGGGCACCACCAACCCCCCGCCCCGCCCGTTCAGCCCTCAGCCCCGTGCCGCTGTCTCCAGCCGGTCCAGCATCCCGCCGACCACGGGCACCCTCGCCAGGTCCGGCAGGGTCAGCGCCACGACCTCCCGCCGTACGTCCGGCTCCAGCCGCACCGTCGCGACGCCCTGCGTACGCACCGAGCGGACGGCCAGCTCCGGCAGCACGGCCACGCCCAGACCCGCGCCCACCAGGCCGACGACCGCCGGATAGTCGTCGGTCGCGAAGTCGATCCGCGGGGTGAAACCGGCGCGCTCGCACACGTCCACCAGATGGGCGCGGCAGCGCGGGCAGCCCGCGATCCACGGCTCCTCGGCGAGGGTGCCGATGCCCACCACCGGCGCGTCCGCGAACCGGTGCTCCGCCGGGACCAGCCCCACCAGCCGGTCCGCCAGCAGCGGGCGTACGACCAGGTCGTCCCACTCGGGCGAGGGCTCGTAGCGGAACGCGAGCGCGATCTCGCAGTCCCCCGCACGCAGCATCTCCACCGACCCCGGAGGCTCCGCCTCCACCAGCGAGACACGGGTGCCGGGGTGGTCGTTCCGCATCGCGGCGACGGCCGTGGGGACGAGCGTCGAGCTGCCGCTCGGGAACGAGACCAGCCGGGCCCGCCCCGCCCGCAGCCCCGCCAGCGCCGCCACCTCCTCCTCGGCGGCGGTGAGCCCGGCCAGGATGCCGGCGGCATGCCGTACGAGCGCCTGGCCCGCCTCGGTCAGCCGCATCTCGCGGCCGGAGCGCACCAGCAGCGGCGTGCCCGCGGACTGCTCCAGGGCCTTCATCTGCTGGCTGACCGCGGGCTGCGTACAGCCCAGCCGGCGGGCGGCGGCCGAGAACGACCCCGTACGGTCCACGGCGCGCAGCACGCGGAGATGGCGAGCCTCGATCATGCCCCCGAGCATAAGACCGGCTTGGGGGAGGCGGAGAAATACCGTTAGCGGCTTTGGCCGGCGGCTGGCTAGCGTGGGCGGATGAAGCTGCTGTCAGTGAATCTCGCCAGGCCGCACACCGCGGAGTACACCGACTCCGCCGGACGCGTCACCGGAATCGACAAACGGCCCGCACCGCACCCCGTCCGCGTCTCCGCGCCAGGCCCCAAGGGCTCCGGCGGCAGCGGCCTGGCCGGCGACACCATCGGCGACTGGCGGCACCACGGAGGCGACGACCAGGCGGTGTACGCGTTCGCGCGCGAGGACCTGGACGGCTGGGCCGCCGAGCTCGGCCGCGAGCTGCCGAACGGCGTCTTCGGCGAGAACCTCACCACCACCGGCGGCAGCGTGAACGACGCCCGCGTCGGCGAGCGCTGGCGCGTCGGCGACCCGGACCGCGGCCCCCTGCTGGAGGTCAGCTGCGGCCGCATACCGTGCCGTACGTTCGCGGGCTGGCTCGGCGAACGCGGCTGGATCAAGCGCTTCACGCAGCGGGCGGCGCCGGGCGCGTACCTGCGGGTGATCGAGCCCGGCGAGGTGCGGGCCGGCGACGCCGTCCAGGTGGTGCACAGGCCGGAGCACGAGGTGTCGGTCGCGTTCTGGTTCCGCGCCCTCACCACCGAACCGGAACTGCTGCAACGGATGCTCGCGGCCGGCGACGCCCTGCCCCACGAGTCGCGGGAACGGGCGCTGCGGCGCGGCGCGTGAGGGGGTACGCGAGGCGGCGCGTGAGGGGGACGCGGGGCAGATAGCGTTCCCCGTATGACGACTGCATTGATCACGGGCGCGACGTCGGGGATCGGCGCCGCGTTCGCGCGGCGGCTGGCGCGGGACGGGCACGACGTGGTGCTGGCCGCGCGGAAAACCGAACGGCTGCGCACGCAGGCCGCCGAACTGCACGACCAGCACGGCGTCGAGGTGTCCGTGCTGACCGCCGACCTCGCGACCGAGGACGGCATCAGCGCCCTCGAACAGCGCCTCGGCGACCGCGCGCGCCCGGTGGACCTGCTCGTGAACAACGCGGGCTTCGGCACCAAGGGCCGCTTCCTGGAGGTGCCTCTCGCGGACGAGTTGACGATGCTCCGCGTGCACTGCGAGGCGGTGCTGCGCTCGACGACGGCGGCGGCCGAGGCGATGCGCGAACGGGGGCGGGGCGGCGTGGTCAACGTCGCCTCCGTGGCGGCGTTCGTGCCGAACGGCACGTACAGCGCGTCGAAGGCGTGGATCGTCCAGTTCACGCAGGGGGCGGCGCGGAACCTGGCGGGCACGGGCGTACGGCTGATGGCCCTGTGCCCCGGCTTCGTACGGACGGAGTTCCACGACCGGGCCGGCCTGGACACGGGGCAGGTGCCGGGCTGGATGTGGCTGGACGCGAGCCGCGTGGTGGACGCGGCGCTGGCGGACCTGGCCCGCGGGCGTGAACTGTCCGTGCCCGACCCGCGGTACAAGGCCATGACGGGCCTGGCGAAGCTGGCCCCGAGCCGCGTGCTCTCGCGCGCCACGTCCTCGACGCGCCGCCGCTACGGCCCGAAGTAGCGCGCGCAGCACCGGACGACGGGGCCGGGGCGGCGCGCCGAACGGCGAGGGGCTCGCTCAGCCCCCGCCGCCACCACCGCCGTCGCCTCCGCCACCGCCACCGCCGTCGAAACCGCCGCCGTCGATGCCGCCAGGGTCGCCGCCACCGCCGCTGGTCCCGGAGCCGGAGCCGGTGTTGGACCTGGAGCCGCGCCAGCCGGAGTACATCCCGACGAGCAGGAACAGCACCGCCAGCACGATCGACAGTTCAGTCACCATGTCCTCCGCGGTGTCACCGGTTGCTCCACTGCTGCCCATTCTGCCGGCGCCTGCCCGAAGCCCCTTGGGTTCATGCGCAGTTGGCCCGCGCCGTGCGAGGCCCCGGCGTCCCCCGCGCAACGGGTGAGGCCCGGCTTCCCGTACACGTTCCGTACGGGAGAACCGGGCCTCACCATCGGCACCGCGCGACCGCGGGTCGCCTGTGCCCTGCTACGGCTCAGTGCGAGTGGCCGTGTCCGCCGCCAGCCGGGGCGTCCTCCTCCTCGGCCGGCTTCTCGACGACCAGGGTCTCGGTCGTGAGCAGCAGCGAGGCGATCGACGCCGCGTTCTCCAGGGCGGAACGGGTCACCTTGACCGGGTCGATGACGCCGGCCTTGACCATGTCGCCGTACTCGCCGGTGGCGGCGTTGAAGCCGTGGCCGTTCTCGAGCTCGGCGACCTTCGAGGTGATGACGTAGCCCTCGAGGCCGGCGTTCTCGGCGATCCAGCGCAGCGGCTCGACGACGGCGCGGCGCACGACGGCGACACCGGTGGCCTCGTCGTCCTGCTTGTCGAGCGAGCCCTCCAGGACCTTCGCGGCGTGCACGAGCGAGGAGCCGCCGCCGGCGACGATGCCCTCCTCGACCGCGGCGCGGGTCGCGGAGATCGCGTCCTCGAGACGGTGCTTCTTCTCCTTGAGCTCCACCTCGGTCGCGGCACCGACACGGATCACGCAGACGCCGCCGGCCAGCTTGGCCAGCCGCTCCTGCAGCTTCTCGCGGTCCCAGTCGGAGTCCGTGGCCTCGATCTCGGCCTTGATCTGGGCGACGCGGCCCTCGACGTCGGCCTTGTTCCCGGCGCCGTCGACGATCGTCGTGTCGTCCTTGGTGACGGTGACGCGGCGGGCGGTGCCCAGCACGTCCAGACCGGCCTGGTCGAGCTTGAGGCCGACCTCCTCGGCGATGACGGTCGCACCCGTGAGGGTGGCCATGTCGCCGAGCATCGCCTTGCGGCGGTCGCCGAAGCCGGGCGCCTTGACAGCGACGGCGTTGAACGTGCCGCGGATCTTGTTGACGACGAGCGTGGACAGCGCCTCGCCCTCGACGTCCTCGGCGATGATCAGCAGCGGCTTGGAGCCACCGGCCTGCATGATCTTCTCGAGCAGCGGCAGCAGGTCCTGGATGGAGCTGATCTTGCCCTGGTGGATCAGGATGTACGGGTCGTCCAGGACGGCCTCCATACGCTCCTGGTCGGAGACCATGTACGGCGACAGGTAGCCCTTGTCGAAGGCCATGCCCTCGGTGAAGTCGAGCTCCAGGCCGAAGGTCTGGGACTCCTCGACGGTGATGACACCGTCCTTGCCGACCTTGTCCATCGCCTCGGCGATCAGCTCGCCGACCTGGCTGTCCTGGGCGGACAGCCCGGCGACCGCGGCGATGTCCTCCTTGGAGTCGATCGGGCGGGCGGACTTGAGCAGGTCGTCGGAGACGGCCTTGACCGCGGCGTCGATGCCCTTCTTCAGGGCAGCCGGGGAGGCGCCGGCCGCGACGTTGCGCAGGCCCTCGCGTACGAGCGCCTGGGCCAGCACGGTGGCGGTGGTGGTGCCGTCACCCGCGATGTCGTTGGTCTTGGTCGCCACCTCCTTCACCAGCTGGGCGCCGAGGTTCTCGTACGGGTCCTCGGCCTCGACCTCCCTGGCGATGGTGACGCCGTCGTTGGTGATGGTCGGGGCGCCGAACTTCTTGTCGATGACGACGTTGCGGCCCTTGGGGCCGATGGTCACCTTGACGGTGTCCGCAAGCTGGTTCACACCGCGCTCGAGGGCGCGGCGGGCGTCCTCGTCGAACTTAAGAATCTTGGCCATGGGAGCTGTTGGGTCCTCTCAAACGAACTGCGCCCCGGCCCCGGCTCTCGCGGGTTCCAGGGCGCAGATCAGGCAATCTTCGGCTTGGGTGAATTACTTCTCGACGATCGCGAGAACGTCGCGCGCCGAGAGAACGAGGTAGTCCTCGCCGTGGTACTTCACCTCGGTGCCGCCGTACTTGCTGTACAGCACGATGTCGCCGACGGAGACGTCGAGCGGAAGCCGGTTGCCGTCCTCGAAGCGCCCGGGGCCGACGGCCAGGACGGTGCCCTCCTGGGGCTTCTCCTTGGCCGTGTCCGGAATGACCAGGCCCGAGGCCGTGGTCTGCTCGGCGTCGAGCGGCTGGACCACAATGCGGTCCTCGAGCGGCTTGATGGCAACCTTGGAGCTGGTGGCGGTCGTCACGATCCGACCTCCCCCTTCGGAGATCTCAGCGGGGTACGCATGTCTGGTTGGCGCTGGCCAGAACCGTCGTCGCGGGTGCCGGTCTGCCCGTCGCTTCTGGCACTCCCCGGCGGGGAGTGCCAGCCTTGACATTATGCCTCGATTAGCACTCCGTCAACTAGAGTGCCAGGCGCTCAGAGATAGTCCTCCAGCCGACCCACGGAATAGCCCTGATCTGCGGCGAGCCGGAGCAGTCTGCGGGTCATGTCGGCCATGGTGCCGCCGTCGCCCCACTCGGCCGGGCCGCGGTAGTGGGTGAGGATGATCGCGCCGGGGTAGAGCCGCCGGCCCGGCTCCTGGAAGTCGACGCGGTCCGCCCACGCCTCCATCCCCCACAGCACGACCGCGTCCACGCCGCACTTCCGCGCGGCACGCAGCGTGTCCTTGTCGTACTCCCCGTACGGCGGCCGGAACAGCCGCGGCTCCGGGCCGCCGAACTCCCGCTTCAGGTTCTCCTGCTGCCCGCAGATCTCCTTGCGCTGCCGCTTGTACGAGAGCGCCGGCAGAAACGGGTGGTGCAGCGTGTGGTTGTGCGTCGTCCCGCCGAGGCGTTCCAGCTCGCGGAAGTACTCGTACCCGGCGCCGGGGCGCGACTCCTCGTCGGTCAGGAACGAGGTCACCGGCAGGTCCATCTCGCGTACGAGATCCAGGAATTCGGGGTCCTTGACAGTGCCGTCGTCGATGGTCAGGAAGATGACCTTGTCGTCGGTCGGCACCCGCGAGACGACCTTGGCGTCGCGTACGCGCGGCTTGAGCGCGGGCGGCGCGGCGGGCGCGGGCAGCGGGCGCTTCAGGCCCCAGCGGCGGTAGGCGGCGAGGCGCTGCTGGACGCGTTCGGCGTGGCTTGCGAGCGCCTGGGCGGAGGACAGGGCCTGGCTGCGCTGCGCGGACGCGAGCGCCAGCCCGGGGGCGGCAGGTGCGGCCTCGGGCAGCAGCTTGGGCGCGGCCTCGCCGGGCCCGGGACGGGGGTCGTCGACGAGGGGCTGCGGCGGGCCGAGGAGCGGGCGGAGGGGGCCCGCCTGCCGGTCCGCGGCCGGATGCGCGCCGGGGCCGGCGCCGTCCGGCGGCACTCCGGTGCCGGCGGCCCGTACGTCCACCGCGGGGGCGACCGCCGTGAGCAGCGCGAGCGTCGAGGCGAGCAGTGCCCGCCTCGACGCCCGCCAAGGCATATTTCCCTTTTGTAGGATTACGCGCATAACGCCGGATCGTGTCACCGGACCCCGCGTGCGCCCGTACGGCGTTCCGGCGCGGCGGGGAGAATGGCCCGTGTGGCCGTACCCGACACGCCGGCTCCGACCGGCGACGCCTCCCCGACCCCGCTGACCTCGTTCGAAGCGCTGCTCACCGACGAGGGGCAGCGGCTGCTCGCCGAACTGCGGGACTACGACCCCGCGCACGAACTCGCCGTCGCCACCCGGCTGCGCCGCGACCACCCCGCCGCGCTGGTCACCGCCGCGCTGGCGCAGGCGCGGCTGCGCCAGCGGGCGGCGGCGAAGTTCGGGGCGCGGGACGCGGCCCGCATGTACTTCACGCCGGACGGCGTCGAGCAGGCGACCCGTACCGCCGTGGCCGCGCACCGCGCGGAGCGCTTCGCGGCGCGCGGCGTACGCCGTATCGCCGACCTGTGCTGCGGCATCGGCGGCGACGCGATCGAACTGGCCCGCGCGGGCATCGCCGTACTGGCCGTCGACCGCGACCCGCTGACCTGCGCGGTGGCACGCGCCAACGCGGCGGCGCTCGGGCTCACCGCACGCGTCGAGGTGCGGTGCGCGGATGTCACGGAGGTCGACACGAGCGCGTACGACGGCGTGTTCGTGGACCCCGCGCGCCGGGGCGGGCGCGGTGGCCGCGGCGGGCGGATCTTCGATCCGGAGGCGTACGCGCCGCCGCTGAGCTGGGCCGTCGAGACCGCCCGCGCGGCGGACGCCGCCGCGCTGAAGATCGCGCCGGGCGTACCGCACGAGGCGCTGCCGGAGGACGCCGAGGCGGAGTGGGTCTCGCACGCGGGGGACGTGAAGGAGGCGGTGCTGTGGTTCGGCGGTGCGCGGTCTGGGGCGCGGGGCGGCGCCCCCGCCGTGCGGGCCACGCTGCTGCCGCGTGGTGACTCGCTGAACGGGGCGGGTGCGGGGGCGGGTGGCGCCGGTGGTGGCGGCGCGGGCGCCGGTGGCGGGGCGCCGTACGAGGCGCCGCCCGTCGGGCCGGTCGGCCGGTACCTCTACGAGCCGGACGGCGCCGTCATCCGCGCCCACCTCGTCGCCGAGGTCGTACGGGAGACGGGCGGGCGGCTGATCGACCCGTCCATCGCGTACGTCACCGCCGACGAGCGCGTACGGACGCCATTCGCCACCGCGTACGAGATCACCGACGTGCTCCCCTTCAACCTCAAGCGGCTGCGCGCGCTGCTGCGCGAGCGCGAGGTCGGCACGCTGACCGTGAAGAAGCGCGGCTCGGCGGTCGAACCGGAGGAACTGCGGCGGAAGGTGAAGCCGCGGGGGGCGGGGTCCGCGACCGTGTTCCTCACGCGGGTGGCCGGTGCGCCGAGCATGCTGCTCGGGCACCCGGCGGTCTGACGCCGCCGGGCACCGTCCGCCGCCGTGGCCCCGCGGCTCAGCGGCCCACCGCCGGTGCCCCGTGGCCGGGGGCCGTCCTCAAACGCCGAACGGGCTGGGATTGCGCCGGACGGGCTGGAGCTCGCTCAGCGGGGCAGGCGGTCGAGGAGGGTGGGGGCCCATGAGGGGTCGTAGGCGTCCAGGCGGGGGAGGCCGCCCTCGATGGGGTCGCCCGTCCATTCGAAGACCGCGCCCGGGTTGTGCGCGTCGTAGCCGTCCGCGCTGAACAGGTGCGGGCTGCCCTGGATTTCGGGCCCCTGCGCGATGCGCCAGTGCGCGTACATCTCGGCCCGGCCCGCGCCCCGTTCCAGCGCCTTCGCCAGCTCGGCGGCGTCCACGTGCGGGCACTTCTCGGCCAGCCGGAGGATCACCGGGTGGATGCTGACGCACTGGTGCTCGACGTAGAAGGCGTGCCGCAGCGCGGCGTCCAGTTCGTCGCTGCCGCGCAGGCCGCCGACCGCCGGGTCCTTCGCGGCCTGTACGGCCTCCATGGCGGGCAGCATCGCGGACGGGTAGGTCCACTCGGGCTTCGACCAGACCCGCCAGCCCAGTTCGGGCCGTCGCGCGCCGATCACGATCGTCTCGGGTTCCACGATGTACTTCGGCGTGGGCATGTTGTTGAACAGTTCCAGCGGGAACGCCCTGTGGTCGATCAGCACGTCCTGGCCGCGTTCGGCCGCCGCCGCGCGCAGCGTGTGCAGGGCGAGGCTGGCCCAGGGGCAGCCGATGTCGGACCAGACGGTGACCGTTCCGGGGTCGGGGCTGGCGATGCCTGTCGGGGTCATGCGTGCGTGCCTCCTCGTACGGGCGCGGTCCGCGCGGTTCAGTCGTTCGGCTGCACCTGCTCGAAACGCCAGCGGTGTACGGGCCGTGCCGTCAGCTCGGCCGGGGGATCGGGGAGTTCGGGCAGGTCGGCGTCGAGGGCCGCGTGCCACCAGGTGATGACGAGCACCCTGCCCCCGGGCGCGGAGTACGTCTCGCGACGCAGGGGCGCCGGGGCGAGGGGGTGCCCGCGGCACCAGGACAGCAGTTCGCGGTCCCGTCCCTCGGGGGCCTTGGCCTCCCACATCAGTGCGACAGTCATGAGTCGTAGAGGTTCTTTCTGCTGAGTTCGTGGACATGGTCGTGCGCATGCACATGCGCATGCGCGTGGCCGTGCCCGTGCCCGTCCGCATGGGCGGCCACGGGCTGGGACTCAGGCGACGCCGACGCCGGTACGGGAGAGGGCGCGGGCGCGGCGGTGCCCGGTACGTGCGGCTCCGTCACCGGCAGCGAGGAGTCCGCGGGCAGGTCCCAGGACGAGACCGAACGCCCGCGCGCGACCATCTCGGCCCCGAGCGCCGCGACCATCGCGCCGTTGTCCGTGCACAGCTTGGGACGCGGCACGCGCAGCGTGATCCCCGCGTCCGCGCAGCGCTCCTCGGCGAGCGCGCGGAGCCGGGTGTTCGCCGCCACTCCCCCGCCGATCATGAGGTGGTCGACGCCCTCGTCGCGGCAGGCGCGGATCGCCTTCCGCGTGAGCACGTCCGTGACCGCCTCCTGGAACGAGGCCGCCACGTCCGCGACGGGCACGTTCTCGCCCGCCGCCCGCCGGGCCTCGACCCAGCGCGCGACGGCGGTCTTGAGGCCGGAGAACGAGAAGTCGTACGGCGCGTCGCGCGGCCCCGTGAGCCCGCGCGGGAAGGCGATGGCCGCAGGGTCGCCCTCGCGTGCGTAACGGTCGATCACCGGGCCGCCGGGGAAGCCGAGTTGGAGGATGCGGGCGATCTTGTCGAACGCCTCGCCCGCCGCGTCGTCGATCGTCGAGCCGAGCGGCCGTACGTCCGCCGTGATGTCCGGTGCCAGCAGCAGCGACGAGTGGCCGCCGCTCACCAGCAGCGCCATGGTCGGCTCCGGCAGCGCGCCGTGCTCCAGCTGGTCGACGGCGATGTGCGAGGCCAGGTGGTTGACCCCGTACAGGGGCTTGCCCAGCGCGTACGCGTACGCCTTGGCCGCCGAGACGCCGACGAGCAGCGCGCCCGCGAGCCCCGGCCCCGCCGTCACGGCGACGCCGTCCAGGTCGCGCGCCGAGACACCGGCCTCGGCCAGGGCCCGTTCGATGGTCGGAACCATCGCCTCCAGATGCGCGCGGCTGGCGATCTCGGGCACGACGCCGCCGAACCGCGCGTGCTCGTCGACGCTGGACGCGACGGCGTCGGCGAGCAGCGTACGGCCGCGGACGACGCCGACGCCGGTCTCGTCGCAGGAGGTCTCGATGCCGAGGACCAGGGGTTCGTCTGTCATGGCTTCCGCTCGTCTCCGGGTGGTGCGTTCGTTACGGCGCCGGGCGCCACGTTGTCGGGTCCCGTGGCCGCGTGGGGTCCCGTGCCGGCGCGCGGCCCGTGCCGGGGCTCCGCCGGGCGGCCGTTCCGCATGACCAGCGCGTCGACGTTGCCCGGCTGGTAGTAGCCGCGCCGCACGCCGATGGGCACGAAGCCGAAGCGCTCGTACAGGCGGCGGGCGGGGTGGTTGTCGACCCGTACCTCGAGGAGCACCTCGTGGCACCCGAAGTCGGCCGTGGCCGCGGACAGGAGCGCGTCCAGCAGGCGCGCGCCGAGGCCCGTGCCCCGGTACGCCGGCAGCACCCCGAGGGTCTGGACGTCGCCGGTGCCGTCCACCGCGACGAGGCCGCCGTACCCCGCCAGGGTCCCGTCGGGCGCGACGGCCACGAGGTAGCGCCGGGTGGCGTGCGCGCCCCGCGCGTACGCCAGCTCCGACCAGAACATGCCCTCGGACCAGGCGTCCTCCGGGAACACCTCGCGTTCGAGCGCGACCACCGGCTCGATGTCCCACCAGCGCATCTCGCGCAGCCGGAGGCGCGTCCGCGGGTCCGCCGCCGGAGTCGGGGCGGCTCCGTGCGGCTGGTACGGCTCCGGGCTCACCTGGGCGTGACCACCTTGTAGTTGGCGGGCACCTGGGCGTCCGGACGGCGGAGGTAGAGCGGCCGCGGCGGGAGCAGTTCCGTCCCGGCCGCGAGTCTCCCCACGGCGAGCGACGCGAGCGCGGCGGCGGACTGGTGCTCGGGCAGGTCCGTACGCACGCCCGTGAACGTGCTCTCGTACAGCCGCGCCCCCACGCCGACCGCCGCCACCCCGGCCACCTCCCCGGCGATGTCGTCCGGGCGGTCGACGGCCGGGTCGCCCACACGCGTAAGGGAGTCGGCGTACCGCGCCCAGTACACCTCCTTGCGCCGCGCGTCCGTCGCGACCACGAAGGGGGTGTCCAGCCCGGAGGAGTACGCGATGCCGTCCAGCGTGCACAGCCCGTGTACGGGGATGCCGAGCGCGGCACCGAACGCCTCGGCCGTGGCCAGCCCCACCCGCAGCCCCGTGTACGGGCCCGGGCCGACCCCGGCGACGATCGCGGTGACCTGCCGCAGCTCGCGGTCCGCCGACCGCAGCACGCGGTCGACGGCCGGCAGCAGCAGCTCGCCGTGGCGGCGGGCGTCGACCTGGGCGGAGTGGGCGAGGACCCGCTCGCCGTCGTGCAGGGCGACGGTGACGGCGGGCGTGGCGGTGTCGAGAGCGAGCAGCAGCACGGTTCCAGCGTACGGCGGGCGGGGCCGCGCGTTGTCCGCGCGGTACGGGTCGGGGGCCGCGCGGCGGGCGCCTCCGCGGGTGTCCGCGGACGGTCCGCCCGCCTCCGTACCGGCTGCTACCGTCAACCCCGGAACAGGCACACGGAGAGGTGACGGCACGGTGGGCGCACGCAACAGCGGTGGCAGACCGGGGAAGGCCGTGGCCTGGCTGACCGCGGCGGCGCTGGGCGTCGTCGGCTTCTTCGCCTACCAGGCGTCCGCCGCCATGGACGGCGTGTCCCCGGCTGCGAAGCGGCCCGGCTCCTCCGCCTCCCCGACGACCTCCGACAAGGCCAAGCAGGAGACGGCGGTCCCGGCCCGCTCCGGCAGCGGAGAACGCGTCGTCTACTCCCTGAAGCGCAAGCGCGTCTGGCTGATCGGCGCGGGCGACAAGGTGCAGCGCACGTTCGAGGTCTGGCCGAGCTCGGTCAGCCCGCCGCCCGACACGTACCGCGTGACCACACGCACCCGGCACGTCACGGGCTCGGACGGCGTCCCGGTGGAGAACGTGGTGCGCTTCGCGAACGTCGAGGGCACGGTCATCGGCTTCAGCTCGGCGTTGGACGGGTCCACGCCCGACCCGGAGTCCGACGAGAAGACGGGCGGCATCCGCGAGCGGGAGAAGGACGGCCAGGCGATGTGGCTGTTCGCGACGACGGGCACGAAGGTCGTCGTCGTTCCCTGAGCCCGTGGGCGTGTACCGCGCTCCGATACCGCCAGAACGAGTGACAGCGCGGCCGTCCGCGCCCCTGCCCGCTACGCCGCGCGGCGGCCCCGCTGCGCGGTGCCGTGTCCGGCGTGTCCGGCGGCCGCGTGCTTCTCCTCGTCGGACGCCGGCTCGGAGGCGGATTCGGACGCGGGCCGGGCGGGCCGTTCCGGCGGCGTGGACACGGCGTCCGCCGCGGCGCAGGACGCCAGCACCTCGCTCATCGACGGCGACGGCGACGGCTGCGGCTGCGGCTGCTTCCGCGTACGCGGGTGTTCCCGCTCTCCAGCCGGCATGGGCCCTCCTGAAGTTAGGCAGACCTAACTAGACTCTCGACCTCCATAGGACCACGGCTCGCGCCGCGTACGCAACTGCTTGCCGACGCCCTGTCGGTATCCTGTCGGCAACTTCCCCCGCCCGCACCCGGCGGCCGTACGGGCTACGCCAGAACGCTCAGATCCACGTCCGCCCAGCGCGCACCGGTCCCGATGACGGTGACCTCGCGTACGTCCCGCTCGGCGGCGCCCGGCCCGGCGGACTCAGGCCCCGCGGGCTCCGGCCCGGCGCCGGTGGTGCGGTCGATCACCACGTGCAGCCGGTCCTCGGACAGCTCCTCGACCTTCCCCTCGCCCCACTCGACCACGACCACGGAGTCGGTCAGCGACACGTCGAGGTCCAGGTCGTCCATCTCCTCCAGACCGCCGCCCAGCCGGTACGCGTCCACGTGCACCAGCGCGGGGCCGCCGTCCAGCGGCGGGTGCACGCGCGCGATGACGAACGTCGGCGAGGTCACGGCCCCCCGTACGCCCAGGCCCTCGCCCAGACCGCGCGCCAGGGTGGTCTTGCCTGCGCCCAACTGCCCCGTCAGCAGGACGAGATCGCCGGGGCGCAGCAGCCCCGCCAGCCGCCGCCCCAGCTCCCGCATCCGCTCCGGGGTCTCAACGGTGACGGCGGCGCGCACGGGACCGGCGTCCCGCGCCGGGCGCGGGGGTGTCTGCTGAGGGGTTGTCTGCTGCCGGGTCGTCTGCTGCGGAGCTGCCTGCTGCGGGAGGGCTGTCCGGTGGTGCGGTGCTTCCATGCGACCGGATGGTACGCGTGCGGGCGAGCAGTCCGGCGAGTTGCTCGTCGACCAGCTCGGGCCGTTCCAGCGTCACCAGGTGCCCGGCGTTCTCCACGACGACCAGCGTCGCGCCGGGCAGCGCCGCGGCGATCCTCTCGCTGTGCCCGTGCGGGGTGAGCTGGTCACGGTCGCCTGCGAGCACCAGCGCGGGCACGTCGCCGAAGTACGGCAGCGCCGCCGCCTTCTCGTGCTCCGCGAACGCCGGATAGAAGTCGGCGACCACATCGACCGGCACCGCCTCGATCAGCCGCTCGGCGAACCGCGCCACCCCGGGGTCCACGTCACCGGGGCTGCCGAACGAGTACCGCCTGACCAGCCCCGCGAACAGGTCCGCAGTCGCCCGCCGCCCCCGTTCGACCAGCTCCGTCTGCGCCGCCAGCGCCCTGAGCACGCCGGGCAGGACCCGCCGCGCGGCACGCGCGCCGACCGCGGGCAGCCCGTACGTCACCTCGGTGAGCCCGCCCGCGGACGTACCGATGAAGGCGACACCGGCGACCCGTTCGGCGACGAAGCCGGGGTACTGGTCGGCCAGCGCCATCATCGTCATGCCGCCCATCGAGTGCCCGACCAGGACGACCGGGCCCTCGGGCACCGCCGCGTCCAGCACGGCCTTCAGATCCCGCCCGAGCCGGTCGATGCTGACCGGCTCCCCGGCCGCGGCACGGGCGGAACGGCCGTGGCTGCGCTGGTCCCAGTACACGGAACGGACGGCTCCGCGCAGCGCGGCCCGCTGGAAGTGCCAGGAGTCCTGGCTGAGGCAGTAGCCGTGCGAGAAGACGACGGTGACGCCGGGGGTGGCGTCGGCCGCCCCCGGCGCGTCGGCCCCATCGAGCTCGCCGTCGGTCTCGTCGGCCTCGTCGGCCTCGTCGATCTCGTCGATCTCGTCGATCTCGTAGTGCAGCTCCGTGCCGTCCGCCGCGACCGCCGTGCCGGGGGTGCCGCGCAGCGAGCCGTACGGGCCCGCCGCGTCCAGTGCGGCGCGGGCCCGGCGGCGCACCGTACGGTTCACGGTCAGCCGCTCGACCGCCACGCCCGCCGCGAGCAGCCCTATCGCCGCCCCGGCCACGCCCGCGTGCCGTACCCAGCCTCCGCTCCCGGGGCTCCCGCCACCGCCCGGCTGCTCGCTCATCCCGGCACGCCTTCCGTGCTCGTACGGTCGCCCGCGTCGCCCGCGCCGTCCCCGTCGTCCGTGTGCCCCGCGGCCTGCGCGCCCTCCCCCACGTACACGCGGGGCACGCGGGCGCCGACCCGGGTGACGATCTCGTACGAGATCGTGCCCACCGCGCGCGCCCAGTCCTCCGCCGTCGGCTCGCCCCGGTCCCCCGGCCCGAACAGCACCGCCTCGTCGCCCACTTCGGCCCTGTCCCCGCCCAGGTCCACCACGAACTGGTCCATCGCCACCCGCCCCGCGACCGTCCGCAGCTTCCCCGCGACCAGTACGGGCCCGCTGCCGGACGCGTGCCGCGGGACGCCGTCGCCGTAGCCGGCGGGCACGAGCGCGAGGGTGGTCTCGCCCTGGGTCGTGTACGTGTGCCCGTAGCTCACCCCGTGCCCGGCCGGCACCCGCTTCACCTGCGCGAGGGACGCGCTGAGCGTCATCGCGGGCCGCAGCCCGAGATCCGCCGCGACGCCGACCTCCGGCGACGGCGACAGGCCGTACACGGACACCCCGGGGCGTACGAGGTCGAAGTGCGCCTCGGGGAGCGTGAGGGTCGCGGGCGAGTTCGCCATGTGCCGCACCTCGGGGGCGAGTCCGGCGCGCTCGGCGGTTTCCAGCGCCGTACGGAACGCGTCCAGCTGGGCCGCGATCGACGGGTCGCCCGGCTCGTCGGCACGGGCGAAGTGCGACCAGATGCCGGTGACCCGTACGGCGCCCTCCGCCTCGGCGGCACGCGCGGCGGCGACCAGGTCGGGCCAGTCGGCGGGCTGGCAGCCGTTGCGGCCGAGCCCCGTGTCGGCCTTGAGCTGTACGCGGGCGGTACGGCCGCACGCGCGCGCCGCCGCCACGATCTCGTCCAGCGCCCAGCGGCCGCTTGCCGCCACGTCGACGTCCGCCTCGATCGCCTCGCGCCAAGGCCCGCCGGGCGTCCACAGCCAGCACAGCACCCGGCCCCGGTCGCCCGCGGCGCGCAGCGCCAGCGCCTCCTCGGGCACCGCGGTGCCCAGCCAGGACGCCCCGGCCCGGCGGGCGGCACGGGCGCACGGCAGCAGCCCGTGCCCGTACCCGTCCGCCTTCACCACGGCCATCAGCTCCGCGCGCGGGGCGCGGGCGCGGAGCGCCCGTACGTTGGCGCGCACCGCGCCGAGGTCGACCTCGGCGCGGACACGTACGGGGGCGGCGCGGCCGGGTGCGGGCGCCGTGTCGGGTGCCGCGGGGGGCGCCGTGGGGGCGGTCCGTGGCCCGGTGGACTGGTCGTTCATCCGGCCAGTCTCTCAACCCGCACGGCCGTACGGTGCCACCGGCGACCGCCCCGGTTTCCCCGCCGCCGTTCCGCCCCTACGGGTTGGGCTTCCGGCCCCA
The DNA here is from genome assembly GCF_003355155.1 of Streptomyces armeniacus. Classification (NCBI taxonomy): domain Bacteria; kingdom Bacillati; phylum Actinomycetota; class Actinomycetes; order Kitasatosporales; family Streptomycetaceae; genus Streptomyces; species Streptomyces armeniacus. The sequence continues at coordinate 1,084,941 of NZ_CP031320.1, forward strand.
GCTGTACACGCGGTCGCCCTGGCGCAGGAGCTTCCACAGCCGGGCCGCGTCCTGGTACTCGAGGTTCACGCAGCCGTGGGAGCCGGACGTCGTGTAGAGGTCGTCGTAGACGCCGTGGATGGCCTGGCCGCCGTTGAAGTACTGGCTGAACGGCATCGGCGACTCGTACAGCCGCGACCACTCGTGCCGGACCCGGTTCGTGATCCGGTTCCAGCCCGTACGGGTCTCGTAGCCCGGCTTGCCGGTACGGACCGGGACCGGCTTGTAGACCATCCTGCCGTTGTTCGTCACCCACAGGAGCTGGCGGTTCAGGTCCATGCACACGACCTTGCCGCGCGCCGTCGGGCACCCGCGCAGCCGGTCCGGATGCTTCTGCGCCCAGCGCAGCGTCATCACCTTCCAGGTGACGGGACCGGCGAAGCCGCTGTTCGGGTAGATGCCGACGGCGGTCTGGTACTTCTGGATCGCCAGGCAGTCGGACGGCGACTGCCTGCCGTCGACCTTCAGCTTGAGATACCGCTCGACGAACCGCTGGTACGGCCCCGTCGAACGCGAACAGCGCGGCATACGCGGCTTCGCGGCACGGTCCTGGATCTGCTCGCCCCGCGGCACGTACTCGATCAGCGCGCTGGGCACCGCGTACTCCGCGCCGGGCGTCCTGCGCTCGGGGCGGGCCCGGCTCTCGTCGCCGGGGGCGGCGCGGTTGTCGGCGGGGGCGGCGTTGTCGTCGCCGCGAGCGGCGTTGTCGGGAGCGTCACCGTCCGGCGGGAACATGCCCTGGTCGGGGGTGATCCGCTGGTACGGCTGCTTGGGCTCCAGCGGGTATCCGGGTACGAGGCTCTCCTCGGGGACCGGGCCACGCGGGACGGGCCCGTCCCCGGTTGCGGCGCTTGCGGCGCTGGCGGCGCTCGCGCTGCCGAGGGCGAGCGGTACGGCGATGGCTGCGGCGAGTACGGCCGCGCCGAGCTTCTGGGCTTGGATTCGTGTGCGCACGCTGTACGCATGCACGGAGGGCTCTCGCGCGCCGCGCGGCGGGGGCGGAAACCACCCCGCCGCCCCAGGTTTTCCCCCGGTGAGCCCACACGGCGGCGCTTGTGCCGCTTGTGCCGTACGTGTCCCGACCGCCGTCGCACATGCCGCCGGACCCAGTCCGCCGCGCTCACCCACCGCGGCGGCGGGAAGGGGTTGCGGCCACCGCCCACCGGCCCCCTGCCCGAGCAGGGTCGCACCCTCATCCCGCCGCGACGGCGCGCAACCAGCACGGTGGAGATCGGCGGTGCCGAACCCACCGCGCGGCCGGAAGGCGGGAAGCGGCGGCGTTACGGCTCCCGTGTGATGGAGCGCCAGGCGGTCGGGAGCGTCGAGGCGACCGTGGAGGCCGTGGGCGGGGGGGCCGCTTGGCGGGCGGCCAGGCCGTGCAGGTACGCGCCGGCCGAGGCCGCGTCCAGGGGCGGGAGGCCCGCCGCCAGCAGCGCGCCGGTGACCCCGGACAGCACGTCGCCGCTGCCCGCCGTGGCGAGCCAGCCGGTGCCGGTCGGGTTGACCCGTACGGGGCCCGCGCCGTCCGGTGAGGCGACGAGCGTGGTGGAGCCCTTCAGGAGCGCCGTCGCCCGCAGCCGTTCCGCCAGTTCCCGTACGGACGCCAGGCGCTGCGACTCGACCTCCTCGCGCGGCTTTCCGAGCAGGGACGCGGCCTCGCCCGCGTGCGGGGTGAGCAGGGTCGGGGCCGTACGGGCGCGTACGGCGTCGTGGTCGAGGAGGCGGAGCCCGTCGGCGTCCACGAGGACCGGTACGCCGGAGGCCAGCACCTCGTCGACGGTCTCGCGCGGCTCCTGCCCGTCGCCGAGGCCGGGCCCGACGACCCATGCCTGTACGCGGCCGGCCTTCGCGGGCCCGCCCGTCGAGACCAGGGTCTCGGGGAAGTGCCGTACGACGGCCTCCGTGCCCGGCCCGACGTACCGTACGGCTCCCGCGCCCCCGCGCAGCGCCCCGGCGACCGCCAGGACGGCGGCCCCCGGGTAGCGCGCCGAACCGGCCGCCACGCCGACGACGCCGCGCCGGTATTTGTCGCTCTCCGCGGTGGGCCGGGGCAGCAGCGCGTTCACGTCCGCGTGCTGGAGCGCCTCCGCCTCGGGTACGGGCGGCAGGTGCGGTGCGAGGCCGATGTCGACGAGCCGCAGCGCGCCGGCGTGCTCGCGTGCGGGGTCGATGAGCAGGCCGGGCTTGTACGCGCCGAAGGTCACGGTCGCGTGGGCGCGTACGGCGGGGCCGTGCACCTCGCCCGTGTCGGCGTCGACTCCGCTGGGGAGGTCGACGGCGACGACGGGTGTGCCGGACTGCTCGACGGCCCGCACCAGTCCGGCGGCGTCGGGCCGCAGGCCGCCCTTGCCGCCGATGCCGACGATCCCGTCGACGACGAGTGCCGCACCGGCGAGGAGCGGGGCGGCGTCCGCCGCCGGTACGGCGCGTCCGCCCGCCGCGCGCAGGGCGCGCAGGCCGCCCGCGTGCGTGCGGTCGGGCGAGAGCAGTGCCGCCGTGACGCCCGCGCCGCGGCGGGCGAGTCGCGCGCCGGCATACAGGGCGTCGCCGCCGTTGTCACCGCTGCCGACGAGCAGCACGACGCGGGCGCCGTACACCCGGTCCAGCAGCCCGGCGCAGGCGGCGGCGAGCCCGGCGGCGGCGCGCTGCATGAGCGTTCCCTCGGGCAGCAGCGCCATCAGCGCCCGCTCCGCGTTCCGTACGGTTTCCACGCTGTACGCAGTCCTCATGCGTCCAGTGTGACGAAGGGGAGGCGCGTACGGGTGCCGGCGGGGCGGGCCGCTGCGGCCACACGGCCGTCCGCGGGCCCGCCGTGTCCGTCACACGTCGGCTCCTTCCGTCGCGGCCCCGGCCGCCACCTCGGCCACCGGGTTGGTAAGCGTGCCGATGCCGGAGATCTCCACCCGTACGGTGTCGCCCGCGGCGAGGAAGCGGGGCGGGTCGAAGCCCGCGCCGACACCCGCGGGGGTGCCCGTGGCGATGACGTCGCCGGGGTACAGCGTCATGCCGGCCGAGAGCGTGGCGATCAAGTCCGGGATGCCGAAGACGAGTTCGCCGGTGTCGGCCTGCTGGCGGAGTTCGCCGTTGACCCAGCACCGTACGCCGAGCGCGGCCGTGCCGTCGGTCTCGTCGGCGGTGACGATCCACGGGCCCATCGGGCTGGAGTCGTCCAGGGCCTTGCCCAGGAACCACTGGCCGTGCCGGAGTTGGAGATCGCGCGCGGTGACGTCGTTCAGGATGGTGTACCCGAAGATGTGCCGGTGCGCGTCCTGTGCCCGGATGCCGCGGCCCCGTCTGCCGATGACGACGGCGAGTTCGGCTCCGTAGTCGAGACAGCCGGTGACACCGCGGGGCAGCCGGATCGGCGCGTACGGGCCGATCACGGACTCCGGCGGCTTGGTGAACACGATGGGCGCGCCGGGGACGCCGCCGGAGGGCGTCGCGCTGTAGCCGCTGCGGTCGAACTCCCTGGCGTGGGAGGCGTAGTTCTTCCCGACGCAGAGGAGGTTGCGGTGGGGTGCGGGGAGCGGGGCGAGGAGTTCGACGTCGTCGAGCGGGTACGGCTCCGCGCCGCGTACGCCGTCCCGGCGGGCGTGCGGCCAGTCGTTGAGCCGGTCGTACAGCTCGCCGAACCTGTCGATGACGTCCGTCATGGTGGTCACCGGCCGCGCCGCGTCCAGCTCCGCCAGCGAGCGTACGGTGTCGCCGTCCACCATCCCCACGTGGACGGCGCCCGCCTTGCGGAAGGTCGCGAACCTCACTGCGGCCCCTCGGTGCCGCGGCGGGGCGGTTCGTTCGGGGCTCTGCGGGCGACGCGTGCGTAAGGCATGGGTACTCCTGTGGGGGGTGGATCTTGTGGAACCGTTCCTGCTGGGATGGTGCCTCTTCGGAACGGTCGAGGTGCACAGGAATATCCGCTGCCGCTTGGCGTCCACGACAGCGACCGGCCAGGTGGGCCGGTTTTCAGCCCGCGCTGGACATGCTGCTCTCGCGCACGACCAGTTCGGGCTGGAGCACGATCCGCTGGTGCTCGTGCTCCGCCGCGTCGTCGCCCGTCTCCTCGATGAGCAGATCGGCCGCCGCCCGCCCCATCCGGTACGCGGGCTGCCGTACGGACGTGAGCGGCACCGCCGCGGCAGCGGCGAACTCGATGTCGTCGTACCCGACCAGCGCGATGTCCTCAGGCACCGAGACCCCCGCCCCGTACAGCGCCTGGAGCACGCCGAGTGCCAGCAGGTCGTTCGCGCAGAACACGGCGGTCGGCCGGGGCGACATGCCCAGCAGGCGCGCGCCCGCGTCGCGTCCGGCGGCCACGTCGAGGCGTTCGACCTCCACGTGCCGCAGCTGCGCGCCCGAGCGGGAGCCGCGCAGGACGCGGCGGGCGCCGGCGTACCGGTCGCGGCACTGGGTCAGCGACATCGAGCCGCTGACATACGCCATCTCGCGGTGCCCCTGGTCCAGCAGATGCCGTATGGCCAGTCCACCGCCCCGTACGTCGTCCACGGACACCGAGCAGCCCTCGCTGCTCGGCACGGCGCGGTCGACGCTGACGAACGCGATGCCGTGCCGCTCGAAGTCGGCGAGGTTACGGCCGGAGTCGTCGGCCGGTGTCACGAGGACGCCGCGTACGCGCTGCTCCGCGAACAGCGACAGGTAGTCGGCCTCCTCGGCGGCGCTCTGCGCGCTGTTGCACAGCATCACGCCGAGCCCGGCGGCGCGTGCGGCACGTTCCGCGCCGGAGGCGACGTCCACGAAGAACGGGTTGGCCATGTCCAGCACCAGCAGCGCGATGATCCGGCTGCGGCCGGCGCGCAGCTGGCGGGCCGACTCGCTGCGTACGTAGCCGAGCCGGCGTATCGCGGAGCGCACCCGGTCGCGGGTCTCCTCCGCCACCATGTCGGGGCGGTTGATCACGTTGGAGACCGTGCCCACGGAGACGCCCGCCGCCCGCGCCACGTCCTTGATGCCCACCATGCTCGCCACGAGCGCTCATGCTACGCAGTGCGGACCGGCCCAGGGCCCCGCACCGGCTCCGGGGCCGTACGGTGCGCCCGCGCCCGTGCCGACCTCGACCAGTTCCGTACCGGTGAGGTCCGCGAAGGCGCGCAGGTCGGGCAGCAGCCGCCCGGTGGCCAGCGCCCAGTGGTGGCCGACGCCGCTCGCGCTCCAGGCGTCCGTCCACTCGCCGGGGTCGGCGCCGACGTCGACGCGCGAGGTGGTGTTGCCGATGCGCAGCAGCGGGCCGCCGACGACCTCGCCCTCGGCGGCGATCAGCCGGTAGCGGCCGTCGCGGGTCTGGCCGACGCCGACGAGCGTGACCGGCCCGTGCCGTACGTCGAGTTCGACGGAGACGCCCCAGCCGCGCTTCCCGTGGTAGACGCCCAGGCCGCGCAGCAGCGGGCGGTGCTCGCCGATGGCGAGGTGGCCGGGGCCGTCGTGGCCCATCTCCACGACGCCGTCCCGGAAGTTGAGCGCCTGCAGCTCCGTGAACGAGCCGCCCGCGCCGAGCCGGTCGCAGATCAGCATGGCCAGCGACGTACGCAGCTCGTACTCGCCCGCGGCCGGCACGCCGCGCGCCGTCAGGAGTGAGGCGCCGAGGATCATCCCGGCGCCGAGCCGTTCGTGGATTTCGCCGTCGAGGCCGCGGTGGTAGTACGCCAGTGAGTCGAGGTCGTAGTCCGCCACCAGGCGGTCGAGCCCGCAGGCGACGCGGGCGGCCCAGGCGAGGTCGTCCTCGGCGACGGTGTCGTCGAGGGTGAACACGTCGCGGGTCTCGGCGAGTTTGGCCGCCACGCCCGCGTCGGCGGCGGCCTCGGCCCGTACCCGCAGGTCGTCGAACTCCAGCACCTCCACATGGCCGCCGAACGTGCCCGGCACCATCGTCAGATCCGTCGAGACGTCGTACATCCCGGGGTAGAGGTGCCCCATCAGCCCGTGCCGCCCGCCGCGCAGCGCGGACCGTACGCCTGCCGCGCGTATCCAGCGGGCGATGCGCTGCCAGGCGCGTTCGTCCTCGACGTGGCCGCTGACGGAGCGGAAGGGCACGCCGACGCGTTCGAAGACGTTGGCCATCTCGGGCAGCGGGCAGGCCCCGCAGTACGCGAGCCACTGCCCGGTGTCGAACGAGGCGTGGTCCATGGCCTCGGTCGGCTGCAGATTGATCAGCAGGACGGGAGCGCCGCCGCGCTGGGCGACGGGGACCAGCATGGTGGCGGTCATGTAGGTGGTGAGGAAGCCGACGATCAGGTCGCAGTCGGCGGCGCGCAGTTTGTCGGCGGCCTCGGCGCCCTCGCGGGCGTCGGAGATGAAGCCGACGTCGACCACCTCGGCGTCCAGCCCGCGCATCCGCTCGGCCACGCGGGCGGCGGAGCGCCGCAGTTGGGGCAGCAGTTCGGGGAACTGCGGCCAGTACGCGCCGAGTCCGCCCGCGACCAGGCCGACGCGGGGGCGGCGGGCGACGGCGGGCGTGCGTACGGGGACGGCCGCCCCGGCCTCCCTGGCCTCCTCGTACGCCTCCCCGCCCGCGCTCCCGTACGTGTCCGCGTGCGCGTTCTCCTTCGTCATGCCCTGCTCCCTCCTACGCGAGGTGGAACACCTCGGTCAGCGGCCGCATCGCCTCGTCCGGGCCGGTGCCGTCGTCGAGCGACTCGAAGAACGGCGCCATCTCGGCCTGCCAGCGCGCGTTGACCTCGGTCCGTGCCATCGCGGCCTGGGCGGCCTCGAAGTCCTCGGTCTCCAGATAGCCGACGAGCAGGCCGTCGTCGCGCAGGAAGAGCGAGTAGTTGTGCCAGCCGCTCGCGGTGAGCGCCGCGCACATCTCGGGCCAGACGGCCGCGTGCCGCTCGCGGTACTCGTCGATCCGGTCGGCCCGGACCCGGAGCAGAAAGCAGACGCGCTGCATACGTGTCCCTCCGCCGTCATGTTCGCCGGGTGCTCAGAAGTCGAAGTCGTCGATGTTCTTCTTGTCGAAGACCGTGGGCGGCCCGAGGATGACCTCGCCGTCCTTGCCGACCGTCCGTTCGCCCAGCTCGCCCGCCTTGAACCGCTCGCCCTCCTTGCCGGTGATCTGCCCGGAGGCGAGCGCGGCGGCGGCGTACGAGGCGAGGTAGCCGAGCTTCTCCGGGTCCCACAGGGAGAACTGCTCGACGGTGCCGTTCTTCACGTACTTCCGCATCTGGTTGGGCGTGCCCAGGCCGTTGAGCACGACCTTGCCCTTGTACGAGGAGCCGCCGATGTAGCGGGCGGCGGCGGCGATCCCGACGGTGGTGGGCGAGATGATGGCCTTCAGCTTCGGGTACGCCTTGAGCAGGCCCTGCGTCTCCTGGAACGACTTCTGGTCGTCGTCGTCCCCGTACGCGGTCTTGACCAGCTTCATGTCCTTGTACGCGGGCTTCTTCAGCTCGTCCTTCATGAACTCGATCCAGGCGTTCTGGTTCGTGGCGTTCTGCGTCGCCGACAGGATCGCGATCTGGCCCTTGTGGCCGAGCTGCTCGGCCGTGTGCTGGACGAGGCTGCGGCCGATGTCCTCCGAGCTGGCCTGGTTGATGAACAGCTGGCGGCAGTCCTTGCTGGTGTCGGAGTCGTACGCGACGACCTTGATGTCCTGCTTCATGGCCTGCTTGAGGGGGCCGCAGACGGCGTTGGGGTCGTTGGCGGCGATGAGGATGGCGTCCTGCCGCTGCTGTACGAGCGTGTTGATGTAGCTGACCTGGGAGGACGCCTTGGCGTCGGACGGGCCGACCTCCTTGGCCTCGCCGTCGTACTCCTCGGCGGCCTTGATGCCCGCCTCGTCGACGATCTTCTCGTACGGGTTGTTGATCTGCTTCGGCAGGAAGGCCAGTTTGAGGCCCTTCTTCAGCGGCGCGTCGGGGTCGGCCTTGGCGTTCTGGGCGTCTTCCTTGGCGTTCGCCGCGTCGTCCTTCGCGTCGTCCTTGGTGGTGCCGGAGCAGCCGGCGAGCGCCACGGACAGGGCGCAGACGACGGCGGTCGCGGCGACCGTACGGGTACGGAAACGGGTGCGGAATCGGGTGCGGGTGTGCGGTCGCATGGCGGGGGCCTTTCAGCAGGGAGACGGGAAGGGGGCGGTCAGGGCGCGGCCGTACGGCGCTGCCGCCGCTCGCCGAGCACGGCGATCACCCGGGGCGTCAGCACGGAGACGATCAGAAGCGCCCCGGTGACGATGACCTGGATCTCGTTGGACACGTCGTTCAGCGTGAGGAGGTTGTTGAGTACGCCGATGAGGAGCACGCCGGCGACGGCGCCGCCGAGCGTTCCCTTGCCGCCGTTGAAGTCGACGCCGCCGAGCAGCACGGAGGCGATGACGACGAGTTCGAGACCGAGCCCGTTGTCGGCGCGTGCGCTGCCGTAGCGCAGGGTGTAGACGATGCCGGCGAACGAGGCCATCAACCCCGTCACCGCGAACAGCACCAGCTTGATCCGCTTGACCCGTACGCCCGCGAACCACGCGGCCTGCTCCTGCGCGCCGATGGCGAACATCGACCGCCCGAACCCGGTGCAGTGCAGCACCACCGCGGCCACCACCGCGAGCACGGCGAACAGCGCGATCGGGTACGGCACGAAGGTGCCCGGCACCGTCTCGGTGTACGAGGCCCACTGCGCATACGTGTCGGGGAAGTCCGCGACGGCCTTGTTGCCGAGAACGACGGACGCCAGGCCGCGGTAGAGCGTGAGGGTGCCGATGGTGACGGCCAGCGAGGGCAGTCCGACGCGGGTGACGAGCCAGCCGTTGAGGAGCCCGCCGAGCACGCCGACCAGGAGGCAGACGGGCACGATGAGTTCGAACGCCCAGCCCGCGTCCCAGAGCGCGCCGGCGAGCGCGCTGGACAGGCCGAGCATGGAGGCGACGGACAGGTCGACCTGCCCGGCGACGACGAGCAGCGTCATCGGAAGGGCGATCAGGGCGATTTCGGCGGTGTCGTTGAGGGCGGCGGAGAGGTTCGTCGTCTCCGCGAAGCCCTCGGTGCTGCCCGCGCCCGCCAGCAGGACGGCGACGAGCAGGATGCCGAGGCCGGTGTCCCAGCGGAGGTACCGCACGTACTTGTTCATGGCCGCCTCCTCTTCCGCAGCGCCTCGGTGGTGCGGTGCCGTACGACGCGGTCGGCGCAGATCGCGGCCAGCAGCAGCACGCCGGTGATGGCCTGCTCCCAGAACGGGTTGACCTTGAGCACGACGAGCGCGCTGCCGATGGTGGTGAGCAGCAGCGCGCCGAGCGCCGCGCCCCAGACAGTGCCGACGCCGCCGGTGATGGCGAGACCGCCGACCACGACGGCGCTGACGACGGTGAGTTCCCAGCCGTTGGCGGCGTCCGCCACGACGGTCCCGAAGCGGGCCAGCCACAGCGCGCCCGCGAACCCGGCGACCGCGCCGGAGAAGGCGTACGCGGCCAGCACCCGCCGCCGGATGGGGATGCCGGCGAGCCGGGCGGCCTCCGGGCTGGACCCGATGGCGTACAGCTCGCGGCCGCCGCGGTAGGTCCGCAGGTAGTACGCGGTGCCGGTGAGCACCACGGCGGAGATCAGCGGCAGGTACGGCACGCCCAGCACGCTGCCGCTGCCCAGGTCGAGCACGCCCTGCGGGACGTCGGCGGCGTTGATCTGGTCGCCGTGCGCCCAGGCGTGGCCGATGCCCTGGATGACGTACAGCATGCCGAGCGTCACGACCAGCGCGGGCACCCGGCCGAAGCTCACCAGCGCCCCGCTGACGAGACCGCACAGCACGCCGAGTCCGGTGCCGAGCAGCAGCACGGTGACCGCGCTGTGGTCGCTGCCGGAGACGAAACTGCCGCAGGCGAAGGCGCTGAGGCCGACGACGGAGCCGACGGACAGGTCGATGTTGCGGGTGAGCACGACGACGGACTGGCCGGTCGCGAGCAGCACCAGGATCGCGGAGTTGAGCAGCAGGTCCTTGACGCCCTGGCTGTCCAGGAAGGAGGGGTTGGCCAGCCAGGTGCCGAGGATGAGCAGGACGAGGGCGCCGCCGATGCTGAGTTCGCGGACGCGGAAGACGGTCTCGGCGAGGGAGCGCCGGGGGCGTTCGGCCGGGGCCTGCGGGGCGGGCGGCGGCTTGAGGGTGCTGGTGCTCACGGCGTGCCCTCCTTTGTACGGGCGCCGGCTTCCGTACCCGGGCCCGCGTCCGTACGCGCCTCTGTGTCCGTACGCGCGCCCGCCCGCGTACGTCCCGTCGCCGCCGCCATCACCGACTCCTCGGTGGCTTCGGCGCGCGGTATCTCCGCGACGAGCCGGCCCTCGTGCATGACGAGCACCCGGTCGGCCATGCCCAGGACTTCGGGCAGGTCCGAGGAGACCATCAGGACGGCGAGACCGTCGGCGGCGAGCGTGGAGAGCAGCCGGTGCACCTCGGCCTTGGTGCCGACGTCGATGCCGCGGGTCGGCTCGTCCACGATCAGCACGCCCGGCTCGGTGGCGAGCCACTTGGCGAGGACGACCTTCTGCTGGTTGCCGCCGGAGAGCACGCCCGCGGTGTCGGACAGCCGGTCGAACTTGAGCCGCAGCCGGGCCGCCCAGTCGGTGGCGCGGGCCCGTTCGCCCGCCCGCCGTACGAGGCCGCCGCGGCCGAGGCGGTCGAGTCCGGTGAGGCCGATGTTCCGCTCGATGGACATCTCCATCACCAGGCCCTGCTGCCGCCGGTCCTCGGGCACGAGGGCGAGGCCCGCGTCCATCGCGGCCGTCGGCGAGCCGCGGCGCAGCGCCGTGCCCCGTACCTCCACCTCGCCCGCGTCCGCGCGGTCCACGCCGAACACGGCCTGCACCACCTCGCTGCGCCCGGCGCCCACCAGCCCGGCGAGGGCGACGATCTCGCCGCGGCGGACCTCGAACGACACGTCGTGGAAGACGCCTTCGCGGGTGAGCCGCCGTACGGTCAGGGCGGTCTCGCCGGTGCGGGTGTCCTGCTTCGCGTACAGCTCGTCGAGGTCGCGGCCGACCATGCGGCGCACGAGGTCGTCCTCGGTGAGCCCGGCCAGCGGCTCGGAGGCCACCAACTCGCCGTCCCGCAGGGTGGTGACGCGCTGGCAGAGCCGGAAGATCTCGGTCAGCCGGTGCGAGATGAACAGCACCGCGGCGCCCTCCGCGCGCAGCGTCTCCACCACGGCGAACAGCCGGTCGGTCTCGGTGCCGGTGAGCGCCGCGGTGGGCTCGTCCATGATCAGCACGCGCGCGTCGAAGGAGAGCGCCTTGGCGATCTCCACGATCTGCTGGTCGGCGATCGACAGCCCGCGGGCGGGCCGTTCGGGGTCCAGGTCGACCCCGAGACGGCGCAGCAGGGCGGCGGTGGCGTCGCGTACGGCCGTATGGTCGATACGGCGGAGGGTGCGGCGCGGCTGGCGGCCCATGAAGATGTTCTCGGCGATGGAGAGGTCGGCGAAGAGCGTGGGCTCCTGGTAGATCACCGCGATGCCGGCGGCGCGCGCGTCGGCGGGGCCGTGGAACGCGACGGGCGCGCCGTCGAGGAGCACCGTGCCGGAGTCGGGGCGGTGTACCCCGGCGAGCGCCTTGATGAGCGTGGACTTGCCCGCGCCGTTCTCGCCGGCGAGCGCGTGTGCCTCGCCGGCGTGGAGTTCGAGCGAGACGCCGCGCAGCGCGCGCACGCTGCCGAAGGACTTGGTCACCTCCTTCAGCGCGAGTACCGGAGCGGCGGCTCCGGCCGGTGCGGGCTGGGGCATGGTGCGGTTCTCCCCTTTCGTGTTCGTTCGCCTCCGGGCGCTCGTACCCGGTGTCGACACTCTTCGACTCTGCGCTCGTTCCTCGCTTGGTCTCATCGCTTTCGACACCGGCGCGCCCTTTGGCTCACTCACTTCGGCAGCGGCGGTCGTTTCCCGTGCTCGTTCGCCTGCGAAAATGAAATGTTTCAATTCAATTCCGGGAAGCTAATGCCACCCCGAGACCCCGTCAAGGGGGTGCGCAGCAGGTAAATAACCTGCATGCCGGATGTCTTGACGGTCACCTCCGAACAGCTCTACGTTCCTGGCGCACTGAACTGAATCGTTTTTATTTGCTCCAGGAGGTGCAGGTCCATGATCAGCAGACGCCGTCTCATCGCCACGGCTGCCGCTTCCGGCACTGCGGGCACGGCGCTCGGCACGCTCGCCACCGACGCGCAGGCCGCCCCCGCGCCGCCCGCGGGCGCAGCCGCCGGCCTGCGCGTCCGGAGCACCACCACGGAGTACGCCGACCGCCCGCTCGGCGTGGACTCGCCCCGCCCCCGGCTCAGTTGGGTGCTGGCGGCGGACGGCGAGGGCGTGCTCCAGCACGCGTACCAGATCCGCGTCGCCACCTCCCCCGACCGCCTCGGCTCCCCCGACGTGTGGGACAGCGGCAAGCAGACCGCGCGCCAGTCCGTCCTCGTCCCGTACGACGGTCCCGCGCTGCGACCCCGCACCCGCTACCACTGGTCCGTACGCGTCTGGGGCGCCGACGGCGGCCCCTCCCCCTGGTCCGGCCCCAGCTGGTGGGAGACCGGGCTGATGGACGAGCAGGAGTGGCACGCCGACTGGATCAGCGCCCCCGCCGCGCTCGTCGCGCCCCCGGACGTGGCCGGCGCGCCCTGGGTCTGGCACCCGGACGACCAGGTGGGCCAAGTCCCCGCCGCCACCCGCCACTTCCGCGGCACGTTCGAGGTGTCCGGCGAAGTACGCCGCGCCCGCCTGGTGCTGGCCGTCGACGACGGCTTCACCGCGTACGTCAACGGCACCGAGATCGCCGCCCGCGACGCCCACCCCGTGCACAAGAGCTGGAGCCACCCGGCGCTCCTCGACGTGACCGGGCTGCTCCGCGAGGGCGCCAACGTCCTCGCCGTCGAGGCCGTCAACTCCGAGCAGGGCCCCGCCGGTCTGCTCGCCGTCCTCGAGGCCGAGACCGCGGGCGGCACCGTCCGCTTCGACACCGCAGGCACATGGCGTACGACGAACGAGCCGCCCGGCGACGGCTGGCAGGACCCGGACCACGACGACAGCGGCTGGCAGGAGGCCCGCCGGGTCGGCACCTGGGGCGACGACCCGTGGGGCAAGGTGCTGCCCGAGCAGTCGCCCGCACAGCTGCGCCGCTCGTTCCGGCTGCCCGGCAAGCGCGTCGCGCGCGCCCGCCTGTACGTCACGGCGCTCGGCCTGTACGAGGCGCACCTCAACGGCGCCCGCGTCGGCGAGGACCAGCTCGCGCCGGGCTGGACGGACTACGCCAAGCGCGTCGCGTACCAGGTGCACGACGTCACCGACGCCGTACGCCGCGGCGGCAACGCACTCGCCGTCACCCTCGCGCCAGGCTGGTACGCGGGGAACATCGGCTGGTTCGGGCAGCACCACTACGGCGAACACCCGGCGCTGCTCGCCCGGTTGGACGTGGTGTACGCGGACGGCAGCAGCGAGAGCGTCGGCACCGACGAGCAGTGGCGCGCGGCCACCGGGCCGCTGCTCACGGCGGATCTGATGATGGGCGAGCAGTACGACGCGCGCCGCGAGACCCCCGGCTGGACCGGTCCCGGCTTCGACGACTCCGGCTGGCAGCGGGCCACCGCGGCCTCCGGCATCGAGACGAGCGTGGTGGCGATGACGGACGCGCCGACGCGGATCACGAAGGAGATCGAGCCCGTCGAGGTCACCGAGCCGAAGCCCGGCGTGTTCCTGTACGACCTCGGCCAGAACATGGTGGGCGGCGTCCGCCTCACCGTCTCCGGCGAGGCCGGCCGCACCGTGCAGCTGCGGCACGGGGAGGTGCTGGACAAGGACGGCAGCCTGTACGTCGCGAACCTGCGCGCCGCGCGGCCCGTCGACACGTACACCCTCAAGGGCTCGGGCACCGAGACGTACCAGCCGCGCTTCACCTTCCACGGCTTCCGCTACGTCGAGGTCACCGGCTACCCCGGCACACCGGCCCGTAACGCCGTGAAGGGCCTGGTGATGCACACGGCCGCGCCGTTCACCATGGACTTCGCCACCGACGCGCCGATGCTCAACCAGCTGCACCGCAACATCACCTGGGGCCAGCGCGGCAACTTCCTGTCCGTGCCCACCGACACGCCCGCGCGCGACGAACGCCTCGGCTGGTCCGGCGACATCAACGTGTTCGCGCCGACCGCCGCGTACAACATGGAGTCCGCCCGCTTCCTCACCAAGTGGCTCCAGGACCTGCGCGACGGCCAGGACGACGCGGGCGCGTACCCGGACGTCGCCCCGTACATCGGCCCCGTCGGCAAGGGCGTGGCCGGCTGGGGCGACGCGGGCGTGACCGTGCCGCTGGCGCTGCACCAGGCGTACGGGGACCGGCGGGTGCTGGAGGAGAACTGGCCGGCCGTACGGAAGTGGATCACGTATCTGGAGGAGCACAGCGACGGCCTGCTGCGCCCCGCCGAGGGCTACGGCGACTGGCTGAACACGGAGGACGAGACCCCCAAGGACGTGGTCGGCACGGCCTACTTCGGGCACGCCACCGACCTGGCGGCGCGTACGGCGAAGGCGCTGGGCGAGGACCCGGGGCCGTACGAGAAGCTGTTCGGGCGGATCAGGGACGCGTTCAACACGGCGTACGTGACCGAGGGCGGCGCCCGTGTCAAGGGCGACACCCAGACCGCGTACGTCCTCGCCCTCTCCATGGACCTGCTGCCCGACGCCGCCGCCCGGCGCGCCGCGGCCGGCCGGCTGACCGAGCTGATCGAGTCCCGCGACGGCCACCTCTCCACCGGCTTCCTCGGCACGCCGCGGCTGCTGCCCGCGCTCACCGCGGCCGGCCGTACGGACGTCGCGTACGGGCTGCTGGAGCAGCGGACGTTCCCGTCCTGGGGCTACCAGATCGACAACGGCGCCACGACCATGTGGGAGCGCTGGGACTCGATCAAGCCGGACGGCAGCTTCCAGGACGTGGGCATGAACTCGTTCAACCACTACGCCTACGGCTGCGTCGGCGAGTGGATGTACCAGAACATCGCGGGCATCGCGCCCGGCTCCCCCGGCTTCCGGGAGATCACCGTACGGCCCCGGCCCGGCGGCGGCGTACGGTCCGCGAGCGGCCGCTACGCGTCGCCGTACGGGCCGGTGGCCACCCGGTGGACGTGGGACGGCGCGGACCGCTTCGAACTCACCGTGACGGTCCCGGTCAACGCGACGGCCGAGGTGTGGGTGCCCGCCGCGCGCGCGGAGGACGTGGCGCGCGGGGACGGCGCCGAGTTCGTGCGGACGGCGGAGGGCTGCGCGGTGTTCGCGGTGGGCTCGGGCCGGCACCGGTTCGGCACGGGCGGTTAGGGGCGGGCCCCGTCGAGGAGAGCGCGCGCCAAGGAGCGGCGTCGCAGCCCTCCTTGACGGGGGTCACCTGCGGGGTTAGCTTTTCTGAATCGTTTCATTTCATGATGTGCCACCGGCTCCCGCGTGGTTCCGTACGAGGAGACGCATGTCAGTGCCAGACCTGCCGGCCGTCAGCGCCGCGCTCAAGTCCCAGCGGATCGAGACCCCTTCGTGGGCGTACGGCAACTCGGGTACGCGCTTCAAGGTCTTCACGCAGCCGGGCGTGCCCCGCAGCCCCGAGGAGAAGCTGGACGACGCGGCGCGCGTGCACGAGCACACCGGCGTCGCCCCCGTCGTCGCCCTGCACATCCCCTGGGACCGCGTGGCCGACTACGCCGCGCTGGCCTCGTACGCCCGCGACCGCGGCGTGCGGCTCGGCACCATCAACGCCAACGTCTTCCAGGACGACGACTACAAGCTCGGCTCCGTGACACACGCCGAGCCGGCCGTACGCCGCAAGGCGCTGGACCACCTGCTGGAGTGCGTCGACATCATGGACGCCACCGGCTCCCGCGACCTCAAGCTGTGGTTCGCCGACGGCACCAACTACCCCGGCCAGGACGACATACGGACCCGCCAGGACCGGCTCGCCGAGGCGCTGTCCGCTGTGTACCAGCGACTGGGCGAGGACCAGCGGCTGCTGCTCGAGTACAAGCTGTTCGAGCCCGCGTTCTACGCCACCGACGTGCCCGACTGGGGCACCGCGTACGCACACTGCCTCAAACTCGGCCCGCAGGCCCAGGTCGTGGTCGACACCGGGCACCACGCGCCGGGCACGAACATCGAGTTCATCGTGGCGATGCTGCTGCGCGAGGGGAAGCTCGGCGGCTTCGACTTCAACTCCCGCTTCTACGCCGACGACGACCTGATGGCCGGCGCCGCCGACCCGTTCCAGCTGTTCCGGCTGATGTACGAGGTGGTGCGGGGCGGCGGCCTCGGCCCGCAGACCGCGTTCATGCTCGACCAGTGCCACAACATCGAGCCGAAGATCCCCGCGATCATCCGCTCCGTGATGAACGTGCAGGAGGCCACCGCCAAGGCGCTCCTCGTGGACGGCCCCGCCCTGGCCGAGGCCCAGACCTCCGGCGACGTGCTGGGCGCCAACGCGGTGCTGATGGACGCGTACAACACGGACGTACGGCCGTTGCTGGCGTCCGTACGCGAGGAGCTGGGCATCGACCCGGACCCGGTGGCGGCGTACCACCGCTCCGGCTGGGCCGCGAAGATCACCGCCGAGCGGGCGGACGGGCAGCAGGCCGGATGGGGAGCGTGACCGGGATGACCGACGAACACCCCCAGGTGGCGGCCCTGCTGGCGCGTTCGCACCGGCTCGGCGCCGACCCGCGCAACACCAACTACGCGGGCGGCAACACGTCCGCCAAGGCCGCCGTGCCCGACCCGGTCACCGGCGACGACGTCGAGCTGATGTGGGTCAAGGGCTCCGGCGGCGACCTGGGCACCCTCACCACCGGCGGGCTCGCGGCGCTGCGCGTGGACCGGCTGCGCGCGCTCCGCGCCCGCTACCCCGGTGTGGAGCGCGAGGACGAGATGGTGGAGGCGTTCGACCACTGCCTCCACGGGCGCGGATGGCTCCCGGGGGGAGAAGGCACAGCACCGTCGATCGACACCGCCATGCACGGCCTGCTCGACGCCGCCCACGTCGACCACCTGCACCCCGACTCCGGCATCGCACTGGCCTGCGCCGCCGACGGCGAACGGCTCACCGCCGAGTGCTTCGGCGACACCGTCGCCTGGGTGCCGTGGCGCCGCCCCGGCTTCCAGCTCGGCCTGGACATCGCCGCCGTCAAGGACGCCAACCCCCGCGCCATCGGCTGCGTCCTGGGCGGGCACGGCATCACCGCCTGGGGTGACACCGCCGAGGAGTGCGAACGCAACTCGCTGCACATCATCCGCACCGCCGAGGCGTTCCTCGCCGAGCGCGGCAAGGCCGAGCCGTTCGGGCCCGTACGCCCCGGCTACGAGCCGCTGCACGAGGACGCGCGCCGGGAGCGGGCCGCCGCGCTGGCGCCCGTACTGCGCGGGCTCGCCTCGACCGACCACCCGCAGGTCGGACACTTCACCGACACCGAGCCCGTACTGGACTTCCTCGCCCGCACCGAACACCCCCGGCTGGCCGCGCTCGGCACCTCCTGCCCGGACCACTTCCTGCGGACGAAGGTGCGGCCGCTCGTCCTCGACCTGCCGCCGGACACGCCGTACGGCGAGACCGTGGCCCGGCTGCGCGAGCTGCACGAGGCGTACCGCGCCGACTACCGCGCCTACTACGAGCGGCACGCCGGCCCCGGCTCCCCCGCCATGCGCGGCGCCGACCCGGCGGTGGTGCTGGTGCCCGGCGTCGGGATGTTCTCGTACGGGC
This sequence comes from Streptomyces armeniacus, assembly GCF_003355155.1. Taxonomy (NCBI): domain Bacteria; kingdom Bacillati; phylum Actinomycetota; class Actinomycetes; order Kitasatosporales; family Streptomycetaceae; genus Streptomyces; species Streptomyces armeniacus. The sequence continues at coordinate 1,102,664 of NZ_CP031320.1, forward strand.
GGGCCAAGCAGACGGCGCGCGTGGCGGGCGAGTTCTACCTCAACGCGGTCAACGTGATGCGCGGCGCCGAGGCCGTCTCCTCGTACGCGCCCATCGAGGAGCCGGAGAAGTTCCGCATCGAGTACTGGGAGCTGGAGGAGGCCAAGCTGCGCCGCATGCCCGCGCCCAAGCCGCTCGCCACCCGCGTCGCGCTGGTGACCGGCGGCGGCTCGGGCATCGGGCGGGCCATCGCGCACCGGCTGGCGGCGGAGGGCGCGTGCGTGGTCGTCGCCGACCGCGACGCGGAGAGCGCGGCCACGGTCGCGGGCGAACTGGGCGGCCCTGACACGGCGGTGCCCGTCACCGTCGACGTCACCTCGGAGGAGCAGGTCGACGCGGCCCTGCGGGAGTCCGTACTCGCCTTCGGCGGCGTGGACCTGGTGGTCAACAACGCCGGGATCTCGCTGTCCAAGCCGCTGCTGGAGACCACGGCGGAGGACTGGGACCGGCAGCACTCCATCATGGCGCGCGGCTCGTTCCTCACCTCCCGCGCGGCCGCCCGGGTGCTCACGGCGCAGGGCATGGGCGGCGACATCGTCTACATCGCGTCCAAGAACGGCGTCGTAGCCGGCCCCGACAACATCGCGTACGGCGCCGCCAAGGCCGACCAGTCGCACCAGGTACGGCTGCTCGCCGCCGAGTTGGGCGCCCACGGCATCCGCGTCAACGGCATCAACCCGGACGGCGTCGTACGCGGCTCCGGCATCTTCGCCGGCGGCTGGGGCGCGCAGCGGGCCGCCGTGTACGGGGTGGAGGAGGAGAAGCTCGGCGAGTTCTACGCCGGACGCACCCTGCTCAAACGGGAAGTGCTGCCCGAACACGTCGCGAACGCCGTCTTCGCCCTGACGGGCGGCGACCTCACGCACACCACGGGCGCGCACCTGCCGGTGGACGCGGGTGTCGCCGCGGCGTTCCTCCGCTGAGGCCGCGGCGTGGCTCCTTCCTCCCCTGACCTCCCCTTCGCCGCGGTCGACCTCGGCGCGTCCGGCGGACGCGTCATGGTCGGCCGCGTCGCGCCTGGTTCACTCGGCCTCCAGGAGGTCCACCGCTTCCCCAACCGGCCCGTACGCACCGGCGGCACGCTGCACTGGGACGTACTCGCGCTGTACCAGGGCGTCCTGGATGGGCTGCGCGCGGCGGGCCCCGTCGCGTCCGTCGGCATCGACTCGTGGGCGGTCGACTACGGCCTCCTCGACACCGACGGCGCCCTCCTCGGCAACCCGGTGCACTACCGCGACACCCGTACGGAGGGCATGGCCGATGCCGTCGGCGAAGTGCTGCCCGCCGCGGAGCTGTACGCCGCCACCGGGTTGCAGTACCTCCCGTTCAACACCCTCTACCAGCTCGCCGCCGCCCGCGGCACCGCCCAACTCGCCGCCGCCGACCAGCTGCTGCTGATCCCCGACCTGCTCGCGTACTGGCTCACCGGCGAGCGCGGCACCGAACTCACCAACGCCTCCACCACCCAGCTCATCGACCCCCGTACGCGCGACTGGTCCCGTACGGTCGCCGATCCGCTCGGCATCGACCTGTCGCTGTTCCCGCCACTGCGGCTACCGGGCGACCCCGGCGGCGAACTCCTGCCGGGCATACGGGCGGAGGCGGGGCTGACCGGTCCCGAACGCGTCCCGCTCACCGTCGTCGGCTCGCACGACACGGCGTCGGCGGTGGCGGCCGTACCGGCGGCGGACGACCGCTTCGCGTACATCGCCACCGGCACGTGGTCGCTCGCCGGGCTTGAACTGGACGCCCCCGTTCTCACGGAGGACAGCCGCCGCGCCAACTTCACCAACGAACTCGGCGTCGACGGCACCGTCCGCTACCTCCGCAACATCATGGGGCTCTGGCTCCTCCAGGAGTGCCTGCGCACCTGGGAGTCCGAAGGCCACCGGCCCGGCCTGGACGAACTGCTGCGGCAGGCCGCGCGGTCCACCCCGCTGCGGTCGGTGGTGGACGCGGGCGACCCGGAGTTCCTCGCCCCGGACTGCATGCCCGCGCGCCTGGCGGCGGCGTGCCGCCGCGGGGGGCAGCCCGAGCCGCGTACGCCCGCGGAGTTCACGCGCTGCGTGCTCGACTCCCTGGCGCTGGCACACCGGCAGGCGGTCGAGGACGCGCAGCGGCTGACGGGGCACGAGGTGGACACGGTCCACATCGTCGGCGGCGGCGCCCGCAACGAGCTGTTGTGCCAACTGACGGCGGACGCCTGCGGGCTGCCGGTCGTCGCGGGCCCGGCGGAGGCGGCGGCGCTGGGGAACGTACTGGTCCAGGCACGGGCGGCGGGAGCGCTGCGGGGGTCCCTCGCGTCGCTGCGGGGAACACTCCGGTCGTCGCTCCCCCTGCGCCACTACGCCCCGACGTCCACGCCGCCCCGCTCGGCCTGGTCCGCCGCCCAAGCCCGCCTGCGGTGACGCCTGCGGTTCACCTGGTGCCCCCGCCCTTACCCCCAGGCGGAAGGTAGTGAGCCAGTGCGAGTACGGCTGCGAGCTCGGCAAACGTGCGGGTCCAGCTTGCGTGGTTGCCGAGCCGAACCGGGTTCGCCTGGTGGTTGCGAGTGATGTCGAGCGCGAAGCGCGAGCCATCGTTCCAGTTGTTGATGAGCTCGTTGTTCTGCTGTGTCAGCCGTGGATTCGAGCCAGATTCGATCGCATCGGTAATCTGCCGGGAGAGAGTGCTGAACCGAGCGGCTTCCGCTGTCGCGACGATAAGGGTTCCCAGCGCTCGCCTCAAATCCGAATCGTCTATTCCGCTGCCCGGGGCGAAGAATCCAGGCCTCGCACTCTGCAAGGCCGCGGCGGCATCAATCAAGACATGCCTGCCGAGCGTAAGCCTTTCGCGACTTGGAGCGGTCATGTTCAGGCTTCCGTAGTCTTCGCCTATCCTCGTGTCCTCGGTGCGGTCGTACCGACCCCGGAGATCCCCCAAGTCGGTGTTGCGGAGGGCGAATAGCGTCTGGTTGCTGGTGAACGGCTCATCAAGTACCCACCCGAGGAGGTACATGTTGTGTGCCTGGAAGAGCAGTCCGACGGACCCAGCATCACCGATGTTGATGTTGAGCTGGATATACCGGTGTCGGTCCTGCGTCGTTATGCGCATGTCCTGCCGGTAAATGGGACCGGCCGCTGCGCGCAGCGTATTGATCATCCTGTCGTAGACACGCGCGTTGTCTGCGTACCAGGCCTCGCTTGGGGAGCCCAGGTTCCAGGTCACATGGCGAATGTCCACAAGGTTGTTGCCAGAGCCCTCGCCCTGGTCTTTACCCTTGTCCTTCTCCTTACTCTTGTCCTTGTCCCCTTGGTGCTCGCCCTTGTGGCCGTGGTCGTGCTTACCGCGCTTCTCGTTCCCCTTCTTCTTTGCCCCTTCCGGGAGCTTGTTGGCGGCGCCGTGTGTCGTGACGGCGGCCTTGTCGTCCTCCTTGTCGTCGGGCTTCGTCTGCGCGTAGACGGTCGTGGAGATCACGGCCAGTGCCACGACGCACGCCGTGAGAATCGCCCAACGCCGACGGAGCCTGCTCCTGTCATCTGTCGCGTTCTGCGTCACGTGCTTCCCCCAAGTCGAGATGCCACTGCGCGTGACAGCGGTCGGCCCGCGAATGCGGGCGCTCAAACGCTACGGACTGGCACGCCCGGGAGAATCCCCCGCGAGAGGACGATTGCGGGGTAGCTCTGACGGGGGACCAGGCCGCGTTCGGCCGGGCCCGTCCGGCGATTGAGGACGGCCCGGGACGGGCCACCGGCCCGCGGGTGGGCCGACATCCCGTGGCCCGGCGAGCCGCCATCGTGGCCGAGGGCCGTCCTCAAACGCCGGACAGGCTCAGGCAAGAATGCGAACCGGGGCCGCCTCACGGGCACGCCGGTGTTCCCCGTCGTCTCTTGCGCACAACAGCGCCCACACCCGCTTCCCGCAGGGGAGCACGTCGGTGCCCCAGTCCTCGGCCAGCTGCGCCACGAGCGCGAGGCCGCGCCCACTCTCCTCATCGGCGCCCGGCTCCTGAAGCGACGGAGGCACCTTCGAGAAGTCGATGACGCCGATGCGCACCCGCGCCGCGCCAGGATGGTCGATCGCGACTCGGATGCATGGCCGCCGAGCGTGCTGGACCGCGTTCGACACCAGCTCGGAAACGATCACGGCCCCATCCCCGGCAAGGTCGTCCAGTCCCCGGACACTCAGCGCGACGCGCACCAGTCGTCGGGCGGTGGCGGCGCTCTCCGGCTCTCGCGGCAGGGTCTCGCTGTACCCGGGGTATCCAGTGGGACGCGCCCGCGTCGTAGTTCGCGGCATGTCGGTCTGCTTTCTCAGATCGGCCGAGCCCCGGGGCCGTCACGCGGCTACCAGGGCACTGTCCGCTCATGTAAGCGACATGCAGGAAACGCATACAGGGGCGCAACGTCCCACTTTCAGCACGCTATTCGCCGACCCCCAGGAATTCCGCCAACGGCCGGAGTCCCGGCGGATGGTTGGGGAGCGCCCACAAGTCGCGCACGATGGCCACGGCCAACGTGTGGTGCTGCATCCACGTCGGCGCCACCCGGCGCAGGGACTCCAAAGTCTTCACGGCACCGGCCGCATCCCCGATGTCCGTGTGGGCGCGTGCCACGTCCAGCAGCAGCCACGTCCGCCAGGACGGCGGGGTGTCCTTGCTCAGCCGCATGCCCTTGGCCAGCGCCAAGGCCTCCTCCGGGTGACCGTACTGAACAGCGAGCCGGACGCGTTCGATGCGGACTGACGACGGGCTGAAGACGCTGACCATACGGCTGTCGCCACCGTCGGGCAGCTTCGAGACCCGTGCCGCTCCCTTCTCCGCCGTCTCCATCATCGCCGCCGCGCGCTCGTAGTCGCCGCTCCGCGCGGCCGAGGTGGCAGCGCTCATGGTCAGGGCGCCCCACACCTTCAGACCGTCCGCTGTCTCGTCACGGCCTGCGTTCACCATGTCCTCGGTGGCGCGGAGCGCGATGCTCAACGCGTCCTCCAGGCGGCCCTGCCGCTGATACGTCCATGCCGTGGAGTTGACGATCATCGGCAGCAGCAGTGGGTCGGAGGACCGTCCCGCAGCGTCGACGGCACGCTCCAGACTCGTCAGGGCAAGGTCGGTCTTGCCCATCCGCACCGCGACGTGTCCCGCGAGTTGAAGTGCCTTGCCCAGGGCTGCCCAACCGGCCCTGCGATCGTCGTCGTTGCCCGAAGCCGTGGCAGTACGCGCATCCGAGAGAAGGTCCGGGAGCGCCTTCATCACGGTGTCGAACTCGGCGGCGTGGTACTGCGTCCAGCCGTCCGCGATCTGCTCACGGAGACGCTCCAGCGAGAAATCAGGCCCTGGCGGCCCCGGCACCGGCCCCCAGAGCACGGGCATGATGGCGCGGCGTACTGCCACGAAGCGTGGTCCGTCGTTCTCCCCTGTGGAGGAGACCGCGGGCGGGTCGCCCAGGAGCGTGGTCAGTTCCACTCCGAGACCGTTGGCCAACGCGTGCAGTGTGGGCAGCCGCGCCGAGTGTTTTCGCCGCTGTTCGAGCTGGCGGACCACATCGACGGACACGCCGGAGCGCTCGGCCAGCTCCTCTTGCGTCAGGGAGGCCAGACGGCGCAAGCGGCGCAGGATCCTCCCCAGGTCTTCGTTCGCCACGCCGCCACGGTACGCCGCTCCCGGGGCGGGGCGCACCGCGTCCCGGGGCGCCACTCCGCTCATCGCTATCCCCTGTGCTTTTCCAGCCCGCCCGGCGCTTGAGGACGGACCGGGCCGGCCACCGGCCTGCAAGTGGGCCGACAGCCCGGTGGCCCGGCGAACCGCCATCGTGGCCGAGGGCCGTCCTCAAACGCCGGACGGGCTCAAGTGGTCACCGCTCCGCGATGACCACCGCCGACGCCACCCCCGCGTCGTGGCTGAGCGACACGTGCCAGTGCCGGACCCCCAGCGCCGTGGCCCGCGCGGCCACCGTCCCCCGTACCAGCAGCACGGGCTGGCCGGAGTCCTCCGTCACGACCTCCGCGTCCGTCCAGCGCAGCCCCCGCGGCGCGCCGAGCGCCTTCGCCAGGGCTTCCTTGGCCGCGAACCGCGCGGCCAGCGAGGCGACACCGCGCCGCTCCCCGCCGGGCAGCAGCAACTCCCCGGTCACGAACAGCCGTTCCGCCAGCTGCGGCGTACGCTCCAGCGCCGCCGCGAACCGGTCGATCTCGGCGACGTCGATCCCCACCCCCACGATCACCGCGCGAACCGCCTCGTTCCGCCGCTCACTCCACCGTCACCGACTTGGCCAGGTTCCGCGGCTGGTCGACCTCGTTTCCGCGGGCCGTCGCCAGCTCGCAGGCGAAGACCTGGAGCGGCACCGTCGCCACCAGCGGCTGGAGCAGCGTCGGGGTGTGCGGCACCTCGATGAGGTGGTCCGCGTACGGACGCACCGCCTCGTCTCCGCGTTCGGCGATCACGATCGTACGGGCGCCCCGTGCCCGGATCTCCTGAATGTTGGAGACGATCTTGTCGTGCAGCACGGACCGCCCGCGGGGCGACGGCACGACCACGACCACCGGCACGTCGTCCTCGATCAGCGCGATGGGCCCGTGCTTGAGCTCACCCGCCGCGAAGCCCTCCGCGTGCATGTACGCGAGTTCCTTGAGCTTGAGGGCGCCTTCCAGCGCCACGGGGAAGCCGACGTGCCGGCCGAGGAACAACACCGTGTTCTTGCCGGCGAGCCCGCGCGCCAGCTCCCGTACGGGCTCCATGGTGGTCAGCACCTCCTCCACCTGCGTACCGATCTCGGAGAGCTCCCGGATCACGGCGCCCACCTCGTCGCCCCACTTGGTGCCGCGCACCTGGCCGAGATAGAGCGCGACCAGGTAGCAGGCGACGAGCTGGGTGAGGAACGCCTTGGTGGAGGCGACGGCGACCTCCGGACCGGCGTGCGTGTACAGCACGGCGTCGGACTCGCGCGGGATCGTGGAACCGTTGGTGTTGCAGATGGCCAGCACCTTCGCGCCCTGCTCGCGCGCGTGCCGCAGCGCCATCAGCGTGTCCATGGTCTCGCCGGACTGGCTGACGGCGATGACCAGCGTCCGGGTGTCGAGGATCGGGTCGCGGTAGCGGAACTCGCTGGCCAGCTCCGTCTCGCAGGGCATACGCGTCCAGTGCTCGATCGCGTACTTCGCGATCATCCCGGCGTGATAGGCCGTGCCGCAGGCCACTATCACCACCTTGTCGATCTCCCGCAGCTCGGAGTCGGGCAGCCGGAGCTCGTCGAGGGTCAGCGAACCGCTCGCGTCGATGCGGCCGAGCAGCGTGTCCGCGACGGCCTTCGGCTGCTCGGCGATCTCCTTGAGCATGAAGTAGTCGTAGCCGCCCTTCTCGGCGGCGGACGCGTCCCAGTCCACGTGGTACGTGCGGACGTCGGCCGGTACGCCGTCGAAGTCCGTCACCTGGACCGCGTCCCGGCGCAGCTCCACGACCTGGTCCTGGCCCAGCTCGATCGCCTCCCTGGTGTGCGCGATGAACGCGGCGACGTCCGACGCCAGGAAGTTCTCGCCGTCGCCGACGCCGACGACCAGCGGCGAGTTGCGGCGTGCGCCGACCACGACGTCCGGGTCGTCGGCGGAGACGGCGACCAGGGTGAAGGCGCCGTCGAGGCGGCGGCACACCTGGCGCATCGCCTCGGCGAGGTCGCCGCTCGCGGAGTAGCACTCGGCGAGCAGGTGGGCGGTGACCTCGGTGTCGGTCTGCGAGGAGAGTTCGTGGCCGCGCTCCGCCAACTCCGTACGCAGGGCGGCGAAGTTCTCGATGATGCCGTTGTGCACGACCGCCACGCGCCCGGAGTTGTCCAGGTGCGGGTGCGCGTTCGCGTCGTTGGGGGCGCCGTGAGTGGCCCAGCGGGTGTGGCCGATGCCGGTCTGGCCGCTCGACAGCGGGCGCTCGACGAGTTCCTTCTCCAGGTTGGAGAGCTTGCCCTCCTTCTTCGCGGCCGCCAGCCCGCCGTCGGCGAGCACGGCGACCCCGGCCGAGTCGTAGCCGCGGTACTCCAGCCGCCGCAGCCCGGCGATGACCACATCGAGGGCGGACTGCCCTCCCACGTAACCGACGATTCCGCACATGCGGGCAGCCTACGACGGCACGGTCCGGGAGCGACCACGGCACCAGTCACCGCTCGTACGCGATCCGCTCGATCGCGTCCTGCATCAGCTCCAGATACTCGGCCTCCTCGCACCGCGGCTTGCTGCCCAGCTCGTACAGGTCCAGCGACTCGGACAGGTCATCGCCGAGGTCGTCGTCGGGCAGATCCGCGGCGATCTCCTCCTGCGCACGGCCGGGGCAGCGGGTGCGCGCGGGAGCGGCGGCGGAGGGTCTTCGGCGTCTCCGCCGGATGCGTGCGATCAGTGATGCCACGGTCTCCCCATGGATCGGTCGGATCGGTCGGAACGCTTGGATCGGTCGGAACAGTCGGAACGGTCGGAACGGTCGGAACGGTCGGAACGGTCGGTCGGATCGTTGACGAGTGCGTCGGAACGTAGACCCGAACCCGGGCCCGCGTACACCCTTCCGGCACCCCGGCAGGGAACGTCCGCGCCGTCCGCGCAGAATGGAACCGTGCCGACGAAGACCGCCAGGACAGCGAAGCCGTACGTCGATCTGTCCCGCAGCGAGTGGAGCGCGCTGCGGGAGCGTACGCCGCTGCCGCTGACCGCCGCCGAGGTCGAGCGGCTGCGCGGGCTCGGCGACGTGATAGACCTCGACGAGGTCCGTGACGTGTATCTGCCGCTGTCCCGCCTGCTCAACCTGTACGTCGGCGCGACACACGGACTGCGCAGCGCCCTCAACACCTTCCTCGGCGATGCCGCGAACGGCAGCGGCGCCCAGCATGGCACGCCCTTCGTCATCGGCGTCGCGGGCAGCGTCGCCGTGGGCAAGTCGACGGTCTCCCGTCTGCTGCGGGCGCTGCTCGCCCGGTGGCCCGAGCACCCCCGCGTGGAGCTGGTCACCACGGACGGCTTCCTGCTGCCGAACGCGGAGCTGCGCAGCCGCGGCCTGATGTCCCGCAAGGGCTTCCCCGAGTCGTTCGACCGGCGCGCGCTCATCCGCTTCGTCGCGGACGTCAAGTCCGGCAAGGCGAAGGTGTCCGCGCCCGTCTACTCGCACCTCATCTACGACATCGTGCCGGGCGAGCGGCTGGTGGTGGACCGGCCCGACATCCTGATCGTCGAAGGGCTGAACGTGCTCCAGCCCGCGCTGCCCGGCAAGGACGGCCGCACCCGGCTGGCCCTGTCCGACTACTTCGACTTCTCCGTCTACGTGGACGCCCGCACCGACGACATCCGCAGCTGGTATCTGGACCGCTTCCGCAAGCTGCGCGCGACCGCGTTCCAGGACCCGGCGTCGTACTTCCGGAAGTACACGCAGGTGTCCGAGGAGGAGGCGCTGGACTACGCGCGGAACACCTGGCGCACGATCAACCAGCCGAACCTGCGGCAGAACATCGCCCCGACCCGCGGCCGCGCCACGCTCCAGCTGCACAAGGGCCCCGACCACAAGGTCGAGCGCCTGTCACTGCGCAAGCTCTGACCCCGCGCCCCCACCGCGCCCCGCGCGCGTCATGCCCGTACGTCCCGTCACTCACGCCCGTACGTCCCGTCACGCCCGTGCGCGGTACGCCCGCATCGCCAGCGGGATGAACACCGCGGCTATCGCCGCCGCCCACACCAGCGACCACAGCACGGGCTCACCTATGCCGCCGTCGACGAGCAGGCCGCGGAAAGCGTCGGAGAGGTGCGTGACCGGATTGATGTCGACCCACGCCTGCAGCCAGCCGGGCATTGTCTCGACCCGCACGAACGCGCTGCTCGTGAACGTGATCGGGAAGATCAGCGTGAACGCGAAGACCTGCACCTTCTCCGGATCGCCCGCCAGCATCCCGATCAGCACCGCGCTCCACGACACCGCCGCCGCGAACACCATCAGCAGCAGCGCGGCGCCGAGGAAGCCGCCCACTCCGCCGGTGATCCGGAAGCCCAGCACCGCGCCCAGGCCGATCATCAGCAGCATCGCCCACAGCTGCTTCGCCAGGTCGGCGGTGATGCGTCCGAACAGCGGCGCGGACCTGGCTATCGGCAGGCTGCGGAGCCGGTCGAAGACGCCCTTCGTCAGGTCGCTGTTGAGCGCCATCGCGGTGTACATGCTCATGAACAGGGTGTTCTGCACGATGATGCCCGGCAGCGCGTACTGCAGGTAGTCCTCGGGAGAACCGGCCATCTGGCCGCCGAAGACGTAAGTGAACAGGAACACGAACATGATCGGCGTGATGCTGTAGTCGACCAGCTCCAGCGGATTGTGCTTGACCGACACCAGGGACCGCCACGCCATCGTCCCGGTCTGCCGCATCCCGGCGCCCGGCCGCACCCTGCCGGTCTTGGTCAGCGATGCGGTCAGCGTCGCCGCAGTCATGACCGCGTCTCCGCCCGTGCGAGCGCGCCCTCGTCGGCGCCCGGGGTGACAGCGGCGTCCGCGGCCGTCTCGTCCTCCGGGACCTCCGGCTCGGCCCGGTGGCCGGTCAGCGCGAGGAACACCTCGTCCAGCGAGGACCGGCGCAGCGCCAGCTCGCTCAGCTCGATCCCCTCCCGGTCCAGCCGCCGCACCACGGCGGGCAGCAGACCCGGCTCCTTCACGGGCGCGATGATCAGCTCGCCCTCTATCTGCGTCTGCGGCCCCGCGGCCTCCGCCACCAGCGCGGCGGTCGTGCCGAGGTCGGCGGCGTGCACGGGCCGCAGCTGGAGCACCTGGCCGCCGACGGCCGACTTCAGCTCGTCGGGTGTGCCGTCGGCGATGACCTTGCCCTTGTCGATGACGACGATCTCGTCGGCGAGCTTGTCGGCCTCGTCCAGATACTGGGTGGTCAGCAGCGCCGTGACGCCCTCCGCGACGAGCCCCCGCAGCATGTCCCACAACTCGCCGCGGCTGTGCGGGTCGAGGCCGGTGGTCGGCTCGTCCAGGAACAGGATCTGCGGCCGCCCGACGAGGCTCGCCGCCAGGTCGAGCCGGCGCCGCATGCCGCCGGAGAACGTCTTCACCGCGCGTCCGGCGGCGTCGCTGAGCTGGAAGCGCTCCAGCAGCTCGGCCGCCCGCGCCTTGGCCTCACGCCGGGGTATCCCCAGGAGGCGGCCGATGAGCAGCAGGTTCTCGGTGCCGGTCAGGTTCTCGTCGACCGCGGCGTACTGCCCGGTCAGCCCGACGAGCGAGCGGACGATGCCCGCCTCCCGTACGACGTCGTGGCCGGCGACCGTCGCCCGCCCGGCGTCCGGGCGGATCAGGGTGGCGAAGATGCGGACGGCGGTCGTCTTGCCCGCGCCGTTCGGCCCCAGCAGCCCCAGCACCGAGCCGGTACGGGCCGCGAGGTCCACGCCGTCCAGCGCGTGTGTCTCCTTGAACCTTTTGGCCAGGCCCTCTGCCTGGATCGCGTACGTCATGGCGTGTTCCCTTGGATTCCTGAGCGACCGGGTCGGTGCTCACTCCTCCCACAACTGTGACGCAAGCCACTGACATTCCGCGCAGGGAGCGGTCAGCCGGGCTTTTCAGCCCGTCCGGCGCTTGAGGACACGCCGTCGCGGCGCGCAGCCACGACGGCGAGGGTCCGGCGGAAGGGAACACCACCGGAGTGGCACGTCCGGTTACCCCAGCACCCGCTTCACCACGTCCGCCAGGCGGTCCGCCACCGAGCGGGCCAGTTCCGTCTCCGCGGCCTCCACCATCACCCGTACCAGCGGCTCCGTGCCGGACGGGCGCAGCAGCACGCGGCCCGTCTCGCCCAGCTCGCGTTCCGCCTCGGCGACGGCCGTCGCCAGCTCGGCGGAGGTGTCGACGCGGGACCTGTCCACGTCCGGCACGTTGATCAGGACCTGCGGCAGCCGTTCCATCACGCCCGCCAGCTCCGCGAGCGGCCTGCCGGTGGCCGCGACGCGGGCGGCCAGCATCAGCCCGGTGAGCGTGCCGTCGCCGGTCGTCGCGTGGTCCAGCACGATCACGTGGCCGGACTGCTCGCCGCCCAGCGAGTACCCGCCACGCTTCATCTCCTCCAGCACGTACCGGTCGCCGACGGCCGTCTGCAGCAGCTCGACGCCCTCCCGGCGCATGGCGAGCTTGAAGCCGAGGTTCGACATGACGGTGGCCACCACGGTGTTCTTCCGCAGCCCTCCGGCGTCCCGCAGGCCCACGGCCAGTACGGCGAGGATCTGGTCGCCGTCGATCTCGTTCCCGTCGGCGTCGACCGCGAGGCAGCGGTCCGCGTCGCCGTCGTGGGCGACGCCGAGGTCGGCGCCGTGCTCCACGACGGCCGCGCGCAGCGCGTCGAGGTGCGTGGAGCCGCATTCGTCGTTGATGTTCAGCCCGTCGGGGTCCGTGCCGACCGTGGTCACGGCGGCGCCCGCGCGGGCGAAGGCCTCCGGGGAGACGCGGGAGGCGGCGCCGTGTGCGCCGTCGATGACCACGGAGAGGCCGTCGAGCCGGTTCGGGAGGACGCCCACGAGGTGGGCCACGTAGTTGTCGAAGCCCTCGTCGTAGTCGCGTACGCGGCCGACCCCGGCGCCCGTCGGGCGGTCCCAGGGCTGGCCGCCGGCGTGCTGGTGGTACGTCTGCTCGATACGGTCCTCGAGCTCGTCCGCGAGCTTGTGGCCGCCGCGTGCGAAGAACTTGATCCCGTTGTCCGGCATCGGGTTGTGGCTGGCCGAGAGCATCACGCCCAGGTCGGCGCCGAGGGCGCCGGTCAGGTACGCCACGGCGGGTGTCGGCAGCACGCCCACCCGCAGCACGTCGACGCCCGCGCTGGCCAGTCCGGCCACGACGGCGGCCTCCAGGAACTCCCCGGACGCGCGCGGATCCCGTCCGACCACCGCGACCGGGCGGTGGCCCTCGAACGTTCCCGCCTCGGCGAGCACGTGCGCCGCGGCGACGGACAGGCCGAGAGTCATCTCGGCCGTCAGACTGCCGTTGGCAACGCCGCGCACACCGTCCGTACCGAAGAGTCGTGCCACTGGTCGTTCCTCCGAATCGCGCGGGCGCCGGATGGTTTCCGGCTTCCCTCAACGTACAAAGCAAACGCCCCGGCGACACGGAACGTGTCACCGGGGCGTCACCACAGAATCGGCGTGCAGCCGGCCCAGCGCCAGGGTCAGCGCTTGCTGTACTGCGTGCCCTTGCGGGCCTTCTTCAGACCGGCCTTCTTACGCTCGACGGCGCGGGCGTCACGGGTCAGGAAGCCGGCCTTCTTGAGCGGGCCGCGGTTGTTGTCCACGTCCGCCTCGTTCAGCGCGCGGGCCACGCCGAGGCGCAGCGCGCCCGCCTGGCCCGAGATGCCGCCGCCCGCGATACGGGCGACGACGTCGTAACGGTCGTCGAGCTCCAGCACCTTGAAGGGCTCGTTGACTTCCTGCTGGTGCACCTTGTTGGGGAAGTACCCCTCCAGGGTGCGGCCGTTGATCTTCCACTTCCCGCTGCCCGGCACGATGCGGACGCGGGCGATGGCGTTCTTGCGGCGCCCGGTGCCGGCGGCCGGCTGCGGGTCGCCGAAGCGGGACGCGAGGGACTCGGAGGTGAACTCCTCCGGGGCGTCGGGGGTCTCGGTCGTGTATTCCTGGACGTCCTCGGTGACGGTCTCGTCAGCGAGGGGGGTTTCGGCGGTGGTCTCGGCCACGAGTTCTCCTGGTTTCTCTTCGTCTTCGGTGGTGGCCGGACTTACTGCGCGACCTGGCTGATCTCGAACGGAACCGGCTGCTGGGCAGCGTGCGGGTGCTGGTCGCCCGCGTAGACCTTCAGCTTCGAGAGCATCTGACGGCCCAGGCTGTTCTTCGGGAGCATGCCCTTGACGGCCTTCTCCACTGCCTTCTGCGGGTTCTTGTCGAGCAGCTCGTCGTACCGGACGGAACGCAGACCGCCGGGGTAACCGGAGTGCCGGTAGGCCAGCTTCTGCGTCCGCTTGTTCCCGGACAGGTGCACCTTGTCGGCGTTGATGACGATGACGAAGTCACCGGTGTCGACGTGAGGCGCGTACACCGGCTTGTGCTTGCCCCGGAGAAGGGTGGCGGCCTGAGTGGCCAGACGGCCCAGGACGACGTCCTGCGCGTCGATGACGTGCCACTGGCGCTGGACATCGCCGGGCTTTGGGCTGTACGTACGCACGGTCGTAGCCTTCGCTTCTTCTCTACAGTGATGGAACCCCCGGGCCGAGGACGGGCGAGGGGTCTCCCCAGGCCCGCCAAGACCGAGGGGACGGGTCCTGACAAGGCCACCCGCAGGTCACGGCAGCACTGACCGCACATCGGTGACGCAACCGAGTGCTGATCGCTGGTGATCGGCCGGTGGGCCGGTGTAAGGGCCCCTCACGTGAGAATGAGCAAGCCAATACACATAACGAACCCGCAGGATACCCGGCGCGCTGTACGGCGGTCAAAACCGGTCCCTGGCCACTCTGCCCTCGTCCCAGACGGGCTCCGCCACCTCCCGTACGCGGCCGTCCGCGCCGAAGATCAGGAAGCGGTCAAACGTACGTGCGAACCAGCGGTCGTGCGTCACCGCGAGCACCGTGCCCTCGTACGCCTCCAGTCCCTCCTGCAGCGCCTCCGCGCTCTCCAGGTCCAGGTTGTCCGTCGGCTCGTCCAGCAGCAGCGCGGTGGTGCCGGCCAGCTCCAGCAGCAGGATCTGGAACCGCGCCTGCTGGCCGCCCGACAGCTTGCCGAACGGCTGCTCCGCCTGGCGCGTCAGCTCGTACCGGCGCAGCGCGCTCATCGCCGCCCCGCGGTCCTTCGCGTGGTCCTTCCACAGGACATCCAGGAGCGTACGGGCCTCCAGCTCCGGGTGCGCGTGGGTCTGCGCGAAGTGGCCGGGGACGACGCGCGCGCCGAGCTTCCAGCTGCCGGTGTGCGGCACGGCGTCCTCCTCCGGGTTCTCGCCCTCGTACGAGCCCTTGCCGCCGCTCGCCAGCAGGCGCAGGAAGTGCGACTTGCCGGAGCCGTTCGAGCCGAGCACCGCGACGCGCTCGCCGTAGAAGACCTCGAGGTCGAACGGCTTCATCAGGCCGGTCAGTTCGAGCCCCGCGCAGGTCACGGCGCGGACGCCGGTGCGCCCGCCGCGCAGCCGCATCCTGATGTCCTGCTCGCGCGGCGGCTCCTGCGGCGGGCCGGCCTCCTCGAACTTGCGCAGCCGGGTCTGGGCGGCGCGGTAGCGCGACGCCATGTCCGAGTTGTACGACGCCTTCTGCTTGAGCCGCTGGACGAGCTGCCGCAGCTGTACGTGCTGCTCGTCCCAGCGGCGCCGCAGCTCCTCGAACCGCGCGAAGCGCTCCCTGCGCGCCTCGTGGTACGTGCCGAAGCCGCCGCCGTGCACCCACACGTCGCTGCCCGCTGGCCCCGGCTCGACGCTGATGATCTTGTCCGCGGAACAGGCCAGCAGCTCCCGGTCGTGCGAGACGAACAGCACCGTCTTACGGGTCTCGCGCAGCCGCTCCTCCAGCCAGCGCTTGCCGGGCACGTCCAGGTAGTTGTCCGGCTCGTCGAGCAGCAGCACCTCGTCCGTGCCGCGCAGCAGCGCCTCCAGCACCAGCCGCTTCTGCTCGCCGCCGGACAGGGTGAGCACCTGCCGCCACTGCGCCCGCTCGTACGGCACCCCGAGCGCCTGCGTGGTGCAGGTGTCCCAGAGCGTCTCCGCCTCGTGCCCGCGCGCCTCGGCCCAGTCGGCGAGTGCCTGCGCGTACTGGAGCTGGGCCGCCTCGTCGTCGCGGGTCATCATGGCCAGCTCCGCGTCGTCCACCTCCCGCGCGGCCTTCCGGATGCGCGGCTGCGCGACGGACACCAGCAGGTCCCGCACCGTCTGTCCCCTCAGCCCTGGCGGGCTTGGGGAGGCCCCTCGGTCCCGTACGGAACCGACGAACTGCCGCATGACGCCCAGCCCGCCGCTGACCGTCACCGAGCCGTTCTCCGGGCTGAGTTCGCCGGAGATGATGCGCAGCAGCGTCGTCTTGCCCGCGCCGTTCGCGCCGACCAGGGCGACGGACGTGCTCTCGCCGACCCGGAACGAGGCGTCGCGGAGCAGCACACGGCCGTCCGGCAGGAAGTACTCCAGGTGTGCCGCTTCGACGTGTCCCATGGGGCCGGATTGTCGCCGTGACCGGGCGGCACGGCCAACCGATTTGTGGCCGGGCGCAAGGGGTTCCCCGCGGCACGGCCACGGGGCCGCCCGCGTACGGCCGGTCCGTACGGTGACGGGCCCGCCGTACGGCCGCGCGGGCGGACTAAGATGCCGCCCATGAGCTTTGGGCAGGGGGGTCCCCAGTGGGGGGCCGGGGGCGGACCCACCCCCGACTGGGCGGCGCTCGCCGAGGAGACGGAGCGCCGGCGCGCACGCCGTAAGCGCTGGCTGCTGGTCGGCGGCGGGGCGCTGGCCACGGTCGCGGTCGCGGGCATCGTCGCGGTGGCGGTGGTCAACGAGGGCGGCGGCAAGAGTTCCGCCGACCCGTCGAGTTCGCTGCCCACCCCGGAGGACATCCCGTCCAGCCCGGGCCAGCCGGAGCCGTCGTTCAAGGAGGACCGGCCGCCGGCGCCGCCGGAGGACTTCATCGGGGACCCGCAGAAGGACACGGCGCCGCTCAGCACGGAGACGCTGTTCCCGGACGAGACGGTGACCGTCAACGGCCGGAAGTACGCGCGCGCCGCCACCGACAGCGCCAAGAAGTGCACGTCCGGCGCGCAGGCGGGGCTCGGTCCGGTGCTGGAGAAGAACGGCTGCGGCCGGTTCTTCCGCGCCACGTACGAGCGGGGCGGGCTGGCGTTCACGCTCGGCATCGCCGTATTCGACTCGAAGGCGGCCGCGTCCGCCGTGAAGGCCGGCTACAAGCCCAACGTCGCCTCCCTGTCCGGCGGCGGCGTGCCGACGTACTGCCGCAGCGTGACGTGCCGTACGACGGTCAACGCGCTCGGCCGGTACGCGTTCTTCACCATCGCGGGCCACACCGACGGCAAGCCGGCCGGCGCCTCCGACGAGCAGGCCAAGCAAGTCGCCCTGGACGGCTCCGAGTTCGGCTACGGGCGCATCCTCCAGCGCGGCAAGGACCAGTCCGCGGCTGAGGCTTCGGCGCGCTGACGGGCCGCTCCCGGGGGAGCGCAAGGGTTTTCCCCGATTCCGGGCGACGGCTCCCTTCCTAGCCTTCGCATGGGCCACGGCGGCCCCTCCCCCCGCTTCTGGCCGAGTGGGGGGCCAGGAGGAAGGGAGGACGGATGCTGAGACGTGTCACCGCGGCAGCCGCGGTCCTCGCACTGTCCATACCGGGCGCCGCGCTCGCGAGCGGCAGCGCCGGCGCGGCACCCTCGTCCGGTACGGCGGCCCGCACCGCCACCGCGGCGGCGCCGGACATCTCGCTGGCGAACGTGAAGGGGCACCTCGATCGGTTACAGCAGATCGCCAACCAGAACGGCGGCAACCGCGCGCACGGCAGCGCCGGTTACCGCGCCTCCATCGACTACGCCAAGGGCAAGCTGGACGCCGCGGGCTTCCAGACCCGGGTGCAGCAGTTCACGTACTCCGGCCGCACCGGCTACAACCTGATCGCCGACTGGCCGGGCGGCGACCCTCAGCGCGTACTGATGGCGGGCGCGCACCTGGACAGCGTGAGCGCGGGCGCGGGCATCAACGACAACGGCAGCGGCTCGGCCGGCATCCTCGAGGTCGCGCTCGAGGTGGCGCGGCAGGGCCACCAGCCGGAGAAGCACCTGCGGTTCGCCTGGTGGGGCGCGGAGGAGCTGGGCCTGATCGGCTCGACGCACTACGTCGGCCAGCTCTCGCCGGCGGAACGCGCGCAGATCGACGGCTACTACAACTTCGACATGATCGGCTCCCCCAACCCCGGCTACTTCCTCTACGACGGTGACGACTCCGACGGCACCGGCTCCGGCCCCGGACCCGACGGCTCGGCCGAGATGGAGAGCGTGCTGGAGGACTACTTCGCCTCGGTCGGCGTCCCCACGCGCGGCACCGACTTCAACGGCCGCAGCGACTACGGCCCGTTCATCCGGGTGGGCATCGCCGCGGGCGGCACGTTCACGGGCGCGGAGGGCCGGAAGACGGCGCAGGAGGCGCAGCTCTGGGGCGGCACCGCGGGGCAGCCGTACGACCGGTGCTACCACGCCTCGTGCGACACCACCGCCAACATCAACGACCCCGCCCTGGACCGCAATTCGGACGCCATCGCGTACGCCATGTGGACGCTCGGCGGGACGCAGTCCGCGCAGGACTTCACGGTGTCGGTCGACCCGTCCGCCGGCACGGTGGAGGCGGGCGGCAGCGTCACCGCCAAGGTGGCCACCCAGACCACGCGCGGCGACCCGCAGCGGGTCGAACTCGCCGCCACCGGACTGCCGGACGGCGTCACCGCCGCCTTCGAGCCGTCCGCCGTCACCACGGGCGGCACCGCCACCATGACCCTCACCGCGGCCGGTGACGCGCCGTCCGGCAGTTACCCGCTGCGGATCACCGGCAAGGGCGCCGCGGCGACGAACGCGGCCGCGTACACGCTCCAGGTCAACGGCGCCTCCAGCTGCTCCGGCTTCCAGCAGCAGCGCAACGGCACGCTGCAGAGCGGCGGTTCGGCCCTCGAGCCCGACGGCGGCTCGTACCGCACCGGCGCCTACGGCACCCACAAGGCGTGCCTCGACGGGCCCACGGGCACCGACTACGACCTCTACCTGCAGAAGTGGAACGGCAGCCGCTGGGCGGACGTCGCCTCGGCCACCACACCCGAGGCCGACGAGGAGCTCAGCTACACGGGCACCGCGGGCCAGTACCGCTACCGCGTGCACGCGTACTCCGGCAGCGGCGGCTACACCCTCGCGTACGACACCCCCTGACCCGGACGTCATGACCGGCCGGACGCGGCCCCGGCACACGCCGCGCACCCTGCCTCGTCCGGCCGGCACCGATGCACCCCCCACATCGCAGTGACAGTCCCGAAGTGAGGTCTCCATGTACGAGATGTACGAGACGTACGAGAGAACGCCCGCCCGAAGACGGCTCGCCGCCACGTGCGCGCTCGTGACCGCCACCGTGGTCGCGATGTTCGCGGGCGCGACGGCCGGCCCCGCACACGCCGCGGACGCCGGCGGCGAGGGCGCCATCGCGGCCGCCACGAGCGCCGACCGCGTCGACGGCAGCTACATCGTCGAACTCAGGGGGAACCCGTCGGTGGCGCACGCGTCCCGGCAGCTGGCCGCCGAACACGGCGGCGACGTCACGCGCGTCTACACCACCGCGCTGAACGGCTTCTCGGTCCGTACGGACGAGCGGTCCGCCCGCGAACTGGCCGCCGACCCGGCCGTCCTGCGGGTCGAGGCAGACCAGCGCGTACGCGCCACCGGCACCCAGCCGAACCCGCCGTCCTGGGGCCTGGACCGGGTCGACCAGGAGCGGCTGCCGCTGGACGGCAGCTACACCTACCCCGACACGTCGTCCGGCGTGACCGCGTACGTCATCGACACCGGAATCCGCGTCACGCACGAGGACTTCGGCGGCCGCGCGAGCTGGGGCACCAACACCGTCGACAGCAACAACACCGACTGCAACGGCCACGGCACGCATGTGGCGGGCACCACCGGCGGCACCGACTACGGCGTCGCCAAGCAGCCCCGGCTCGTCGCCGTGAAGGTGCTCAACTGCCAGGGCAGCGGCACCACCGCCGGCGTCATCGAGGGCGTCGACTGGGTGACCCGGAACGCGGCCAAGCCCGCCGTCGCCAACATGAGCCTCGGCGGCGGCGCCTCCACCAGCCTGGACCGCGCCGTGGCGAACTCCATCGGCACCGGCATCACGTACGCGGTGGCCGCGGGCAACGAGAACGAGAACTCCTGCACCGGCTCCCCCTCCCGCGTACCGGAAGCGATCACGGTGGGCGCCACGACCCGTACCGACAGCCGTTCCGGCTTCTCGGACTTCGGGAACTGCCTCGACCTGTTCGCGCCGGGCAGCGACATCACCTCCGCCTGGATGAGCAGCGACACCGCGAGCCGGACCATCAGCGGTACGTCGATGGCGTCGCCGCACGTCGCCGGCGCCGCCGCGCTGGTGCAGGGCGCGCACCCGGACTGGACGCCGCGGCAGATCCGCGACCACCTGGTGGCGAACGCCACCGACGGCGCCGTACAGGACCCGCGCCCCGGCTCCCCCAACAAGCTGCTGCGCGTCGTGAACGACGGCGGCGGAAACCCGGACCCGGACAACGACTTCACCCTCTCGGCCAGCCCGGCCTCGGCCACGGTCAAGGCGGGCGAGCAGGCCGGCACCAAGCTCACCACCGCGGTGGCGAAGGGCACCGCCGAGAACATCAGCCTCACCGCCTCCGGGCTGCCCGGCGGCGTCCAGGCGAGCTTCACCCCGGCTTCGGTACGGGCGGGCGAGTCCTCGTCGCTCACCCTCACCACCTCCGCGAGCACGCCGTCCGGCACCCACGAGGTGACCGTCAAGGGCACGTCGCCGTCCGCCGAGCACAGCGTCACCTTCACCCTGACGGTGACCGACGGCGGGGGCGGCACGTGCACTTCCCCGGGCCAGAAGCTCGTCAACCCGGGCTTCGAGTCCGGTACGACGGGCTGGCGGGCGTCCGCGAACGTGATCGGGCAGTGGACCGGCCAGGCCGCGCACAGCGGCACCTGGAGCGCGTGGCTGAACGGGCACGGCAGCACGCACACCGACAACGCGCAGCAGAGCGTGGCGCTTCCGGCGGGCTGCACCACGTACAAGCTGAGCTACCACCTGCACATCGACACGGACGAGGGGCCGGGCACCGCGTACGACACCTTCGCGGTGCAGGTGCTCAACGAGAGCGGCTCGACGCTGGAGACGCTGAAGTCGTACTCCAACCTGGACTCGGCAAGCGGCTACCGCCAGCAGTCGCTGGACCTCGCCAAGTACGCGGGACGGGACATCCAGATCCGCTTCACCGGCCAGGAGGACGCCTCGCTGCAGACGTCGTTCGTGGTCGATGACACGGCGGTGGACGTGTCGTAACCGCAGTTCGCAACCCCCGTTCACAACCCCCCACACCGGGGCGCCGGCGTGCACTCCCCTGTACGCCGGCGCCCCCGCCCCGCAGGCACCGGGCACACGCCCCGGCACCCTCGTCCGGGCCCAGGGCTCCAACCCGGCCCCGGCCCTGGGCCCGGCCCTCCGCACGTACGGCCCGCCCCCCGGCACCCGACCTGCACCCAACCCCCCAGAGGAATCACCGTGAAGAGACGACTCCTGCCGGCACTCGCCGCCCTGCTGCTCGCCCTCCTCGGCGTCAGCACCGCCTCCGCCGACACCGCCGTCGCACCCGCCTCCGCCACCGCGCGGCAGGCGCCGCCGCAGATCCCGGCGGAGAACGTGATGGCCCACCTTGACGAGTTCCAGAAGATCGCGGACGCCAACGGCGACACCCGCGCGCACGGCACCCCCGGCTACGAGGCGTCGGCCGACTACGTCCAGTCGGTCCTGGACGCCGCCGGGTTCGAGACGGAGCGCCAGGCGTTCACGTACAACGGCCGCACCGGCTGGAACGTCATAGCCGAGTGGCCGCACGGCGACACCGAGAACGTCGTGATGGCCGGCGCCCACCTCGACAGCGTCACCCGCGGCCCCGGCCTCAACGACAACGGCTCCGGCAGCGCCGCCGTCCTCGAGGTCGCCCTCGCCGTGTCCCGCGCCGACCTGCGGCCGGAGCAGCGGCTGCGGTTCGGCTGGTGGGGCGCCGAGGAGAACGGGCTGATCGGCTCCGACCACTACGCCGGCGAGCTGGGCCAGTCCGGGCGCGCGAAGCTCGACGCGTATCTGAACTTCGACATGGTCGGCCAGAAGGCCCTCACCGACATGGGCGTCTACACCCACGACGCCGCGATCAGCGGCATGTTCGAGGCGTACTACGAGGCGCAGGGCATCCCCACGTACGGCATCCGCTGGGACGGCAGTTCGGACCACTCGTCGTTCGCGCAGTACGGCGTGACCGTCGGCGGCATCGGCTCCGGCGACGACCCGTGCTACCACAGCCCGTGCGACACCGTGAGCAACGTCGGCGCCGACGTCGTCGGGCACAGCGCCAACGCCATCGCGCACACCGTGTGGCAACTCGGGGGCGCCTGACGGATCTTGGGGCCGTACGGGGCGCGGCGCACGTACGGCCCCCGGCGGCGGGACGTACGGCTCCCGCGGCGGAAATTACTGCTGAGCGACCATTGAGCTCCGCATTCCGGATGGCTAAGGTCGGCACGATATCCCGCTCATGCTGGAGGGGGAGCCATCGCCGACAACGCCGCACCGCCGCACGCGTTCACCGCGCGGGTGGGCGCGTTCACCGCACCGGCCGCGCCGACCGTCCCACCGGCGCCATCCCTGGTGGGCCGGTCGGCGCTGCTCGCGACCGTCGAGTCGCGCCTCGCGGCGTACGGCAGCGTCGTCCTGACCGGCCCCAGCGGCATCGGCAAGACCGCCGTCCTGGAGGCCGCCGGCGCGGCGGCCTCCGCGCGCGGCGAACTCGTCCTGCGCGTCGCCGGCGCCGAGACGGACCGCTGGATTCCGTACTCCGGGCTGGCCGACCTCCTCGACCAGATCCCCGCCGCCCCGCTCGCCGCGCTCCCCGAGCCGCAACGCACCGCGCTGCACGGCGTCCTGCTGCGCGACCGCGAGACAACCGCGACCGGGCAGGGCCGCTCCGTGTGCCGGCTGGCCTGGCGCGGCCTGCTCGCCGAGTGCGCGGCGACCGCGCCCGTGCTGATCCTCGTCGACGACGCGCAGTGGCTGGACACCGCCACCGTGGACGCCACCCGCTACGCCGCCCGGCGGCTCGCCGCCCGCGGCGTACGCGTCGTGGTGGCGGGCCGCTGGCCCCCCTGCCCCGGCGCGCGCGAGAGCGCCGGGCCCTCCTGGTCGCCGACGCCGACGGCGGTCGAACTGGCCGTGCCGCCCCTGGCGCCCGACGCGCTCGCCGAACTCCTGGAGCGCTACGGCCTCCCCGCCCGTATCGCCAACAAGCTGCACGCGGACTCCGGCGGCAACCCGTATCTCGCGCTGGCGCTCGGCGGCGCCTTCACCGACCGCATTCCCCGGCACTGGCGCCCCGCGCCCGTCCCGCAGCGCGTACACGCGCTCATCAGCGAACGTCTGAGCACCCTCACCGCCGGCACCCGCGAGACCCTGCTGATGGCCGCCCTCGCCACCCGCCCCACCGCGGGACTGCTGGTGCGCGCGGGCCGTACGGAGGCCGAGCACGACGTACGGCAGGCAGCCGCGGCCGGACTCCTCGTCACCGAGGGCAGCCAGCTCCGCTTCACCCCGCCCGCCGTCGGCACCGTCCTCGCCGAACACGCCGACGCCGCCCACCGGTCCCGCGTCCACACGGCGCTCGCCGCCGTCGTACCGGACGCGGCCGGGCGCATCCGGCACCGCGCCCTCGCCCAGTCCGGCCCGGACGCCGAACTCGCCCGCTCCCTGGTGACCGCCGCCGAGGCCGCCTCCCGGCAGGGCTCGCACCGCATGGCCGCCGAGCTGTATCTGCTGGCGGCCGACCGCACCCCCGCCGAACCCGACGCGCAGCGCCTCGAATGGCTCGTCGCCGCCGCCGAGGCGGGCGCCTCCGCCGCGCTGCCCGGCCTCGTGCACCGCGCCGCCGACGCCGTGCTCGCCGCCGACTCGCCCAAGGCCCAGCGCGTACGGGTCCGGCTGGCGCTGATCGACCTGTCCGGGCAGGGGCTCGCGGAAATGGACGAGATCCTCGCCGCCGCCCTCGTCGACGCCGAGGGCGACACCGGGCTGACGGCGCTCGTACGGCTGCGGGCGGCGTGGTTCGCCCTGGTTGCGGGCCGCCCGGAGGACAGCGACCGGGAAGCGGAACGCGCCCAGCGGTACGCGCGGGCCGTCGGTGACACCGCGACCGAGGCGATGGCGCTCACCAACCGGGCCATGACGGCGCGGATGCGGGGCCGCGACGACCACGGCCGGTTCCTGGAGCAGGCGCTGCGGCTGCCCGACCCGCCGCTCAGCGGCTGGCTGCACATGGCGCCCCGGTTCTTCGCCGCGCGCTTCGCCGTGTTCGACGACCGCCTCGAGGACGCCCGCGAGGAGCTGCTGCGCATGCTGGCCCTGGTGGAACGCGGCTCCGGCGAGGAGGTCGTCCACGTGCTGCGCGGCCTCTCGGAGGTCTCGGTGCGGATGGGCCGCTGCCGGGAGGCGCTGGACTTCGCGGACCGCGCGGTCCGTATCGCGGAGGAGGCGTCTCTGAGCCCCGGGCCCGGCTGGTACAACGCCGCCGTCGCGGAGCTCGCCGGCGGCACCATCGCCCGCGCCACCACGTACGCGGAACGCGGCCTGCGCGCCTCCGAGCAGGAGCACGACGCCATCTTCCGCTGCCGCCACCTGCACGTGCTGGGGCAGGCACGGCTGCGCTCCGGCGACGTACGGGGCGCGGTCGAGGCGCTGGAACGGGTGCGGGACACGGAGCGTGCGCAGGGCGTGTGCTCACCCAAGACGTACCGCTGGCACGGCGATCTCGCCTCCGCCCTGGCCGCGTTCGGCGCACCGGACCGCGCCGAGGAGGTCATCCGCGCGGCCCGCGCGGCCGTCGGCGACCCCGCCCGGGGCGGCGCCGTCACCGCCCAACTGGACCGCGCGGAGGCCGCCGTACACGCCGCACGCGGCGAACCGGACGCCGCACTGGAGCTGCTGCGCGGCGCGGGACGCCGCTTCACCGAGCTGGGGCAGCCGCTGGAGGTCGGGCACTGCCTGCTGGAGGCGGCCCGCGTCGAACGCCGCCGCCGGCGCCACGCCCCCGCCCGCGCGGCGGCCGACGAGGCGCTGGCCCTGTTCACGCGCTGCGGCGCACGCGCCTGGGCGGACCAGGCGGGCCGCGGCCTCGCCGGCCTCGAACAGCCCGGAGAGGTACGGGTGTTCCCGGCCCTCACGGCCAGCGAGGAACGCATCGCGGTCCTGGTCGGCGAGGGCGCCACCAACCAGGAGGTGGCCTCCCGCATGTTCCTGAGTGTCAAGACCATCGAGGCCTCGCTGACGCGCATCTACCGCAAACTCGGCGTCCGCTCCCGCACCCAGCTCAGCACCTGCCTCCGGCACGCCTCGAACACCGCCCCCGGCCACCCGGACGGGTGAAGCCCGGGCGTTCTCCGGCGGCCCGAACGCCCACGGCCGATGATCACTGCCGGGGCACCCGACACCGGCGTAGCCTGGCAGTGACGACGAGCCGTCGACGACGGTGCTGAGGAGGACCGCGATGAGCGTCGATCCCGCTGTTGAGCCAGTGGCCCACCAGGACCCCGCTGACCTGCTGATCGCGATCGAAAAGGCATCCGCGGAGCCGATCCGGCCCGAGTATGTCGAGGGGTTGATTCTCGTGCCGCCACAGCCCGACTACCAGCACAGCAAGGGCGCCTTCAAGCTGAGCGTTCAGCTCGACGCAGCCGGATTCGGCTTGGCGGGCATGGGCAACGGCTACCGGGTAGGGCAGAGAAGCGGCGCCACCCTGGCGCTCGTCATCCCCGACTTCTACGTGCTGCACCGGGAGCCCACCGACCTCGACGAGGCGTACCGCAAAGCGCACAAGGGCTGGTACCCGATCGACCTGGTCGCCTTGGCGGGCGAGGTCACCTCCACCAACCACGAGACCGACAGCGGCCCCAAGCTGCGCGCCTGCGCGACGGCCGAGATCCCCGTGTACGTGCTGGTCCACCGGCAGCACGGCACGGCGTACGCATACTCGGAGCCGCTCTCGGACCCCGAGGACTCCTCCAGGAGCCACTACCGCGCCGTGTCCTCCGTCGAGCTGGGCGGCAAGCTGCAGTTGCCCGAGCCGTATCCGGCTCTCGACACGGGGCCGCTGCTCCGCGGCTGATCGGTGAGGGTCTTTCGGGGGACACGGGGGCCGTATCGCATGTGATCTCATGGAGGGCTGGAATCTGGCTTGATCTTGGGGGACCTCATGGCGATCGGCGGCAGTCAGCAGCATGCGTACGCACCCGGGCCGTATCCGCCCCAGCCGCAGCGCGTGGACCCCGGCGTGCTCGCCGGGGTGACGGTCTGGCGGCTGGTCATCGTGGTGTGCGCGTTCACCGGGTTCGGCGCGGCGGTCGGCCAGGCGGACCTCGACAGCGTCATGCCGGGCCTGAGTCAGCAGGCCAGCCTGCTGACCGGCATCTGCTACCTCGGCCTGCTGTGCTATCCGCTCGTCACCGGCGGGCAGCGGCACGAGCCGCGGTCGCCCTGGCTGCGCGGCGCGCTCGCCGTACTGCTGATCCTGGTCTCCGTCACCTTCATGACGCTCATGGAGGGCGATCTCGACGAGACCTGGTCCCTGTTCGAGCACGCGATCACGCCACTCGTCGTCCTGGTCGACTGGCTGGCGGTCGGCCGCAACCAGGCAGCCGTGAAGTGGTGGCACCCGCTCACCTGGCTGGCCTTCCCCGCCGCCTACCTCGTGTACTTCGTCGCCGACGACGTCCAGCTCTACGGCGACTTCCTCGACCCGGACTCCGACGACTTCGGCCTCACGGTGGCGGGCTTCCTGCTCGGCGTCGTCGTCGCGGGGTACGTGCTGCTCGCCTGCGCGCTGATCAAGACGGCGAACGGCGCGAACGGGCAGCGGGGGACGACGGGGGCACCGGGACCGTACGGGCAGCAGCCGTACGGGCAGCAGCCGCAGCAGCCGTACGGCCAGCCCCCGTACGGCCAGCCGCAGCCCCCGCAGCAGCTGCCCCAGCAGCCCCCGGCGCCCGCCGCGTACCAGGGCGGCGGCGCTCCGTACGGGCAGCAGTACCCGGGGAGCCCGCCGTACGGGCAGCAGCCGCCACCGCCGTACTACGGCCCGTAGCGGAGCCGCGGGCTCAGCAGCAGCCCATGCCCGCGGCCGTGCTCGCGGCGCCGGCGCCCGCGCCCGGCAGCACCCGCTTGTTGCGCGACTCGGCGTTGCGCGCGGCCAGGGCGTCGTCCGGCGGGTAGCCGACCTCCTCCAGGGTCAGCCCGTGCGGACGTACGACCTGCACCGCCGAGTCCCGTACGCCGGCCGCCAGGACCTCGCCCGGCCAGGACGGCGGGCGGTGCCCGTCTCCGACGAAGAGCATGGCGCCGACGAGCGCGCGGACCATGTTGTGGCAGAACGCGTCGGCCCGCACGGTGGCCTCCAGCACCCCGTCGGGCCGGCGTTCCCAGCGCAGCGTCCGCAGCGTACGGATGGTGGTGGCGCCCTCGCGCTTCTTGCAGAACGCCGCGAAGTCGTGCTCGCCCAGCAGCCGTTCGGCGGCGGCGTTCATCGCGTCGAGATCCAGCGGCCAGTTGTGCCACAGCACATGGCCCCGCAGCAGCGGGTCGACGCCGCCGGGGTGGTCGCCGACGCGGTACGCGTAGCGCCGCCAGACCGCGGAGAAACGCGCGTTGAAGTGCGGGGGCGCCTCGGCGACCCGGTGGACCCGTACATCCATCGGCAGCCGTCCGGCCAGCCTGCGCAGCAGCTGCCCGCCCTGGTCCGCCCACACCTGCTCCGGCAGGTCCACGTGCGCCACCTGGCCGCGCGCGTGCACGCCCGCGTCCGTACGGCCCGCCACCGTCAGCTCCGCGGGCCCGTCCAGCCGCAGCACGACGCGCAGCGCGTCCTCCAGCTCCTCCTGTACGGTGCGGCGCCCGCGCTGGCGCGCCCAGCCGGAGAAGCCGCTGCCGTCGTACGAAAGATCCAGCCGCACCCGTACGGAACCGGGCTCCACCTCGTCACTCACAGCCCGATCCTCTCACCGCCCGGCTCCGGGCCCGCACGGGCGGGCGTGGCCGGTGCGGGGGCGCGGTGAAGAGTGTCGGGTCTTTGTTTACTCGGGGGTAGGCCCGACTCGGGCTCTTGCTATACAGTCCGTCAACAGCGGGCGGGGTTTCCGCCGGTAACCCAGTGCAGCAACGGACGAGGACCTTCCCGACTCGACTCGAGGAGCCCCAGCATGGCAAGCAGCGCCGCGCGTCCGGCGACCGACGACCGGACCCCCGAGAACGACGTCGCGAGCCGGCTGCTCGACTCGTCGGCGCAGCTCTCGTACGACCCGCTCACCGAGGTCGACTGGGAGACGCCGCTGGACAAGGACTTCCACGGCGCCAGCCCGGAGTGGAGCACCCTCTACGGCACCGCGTACTGGCACGAGCTGACCGAGGCCCAGCGCAAGGAGCTGACGCGGCAGGAGGCCGCGTCCGTGGCCAGCACCGGCATCTGGTTCGAGATGATCCTCCAGCAGATGGTGCTGCGCGACGTCTACGCCAAGGACCCGACCACCGACCAGGTGCAGTGGGCGCTCACCGAGATCGCCGACGAGTGCCGGCACTCGATCATGTTCGCCCGCGGCGCCAGGAAGCTGGGCGCCCCCGCCTACCGGCCGCACCGGGTCGCGGTCGAACTCGGCCGCGCCTTCAAGACGCTCGCCTTCGGCGAGGCCGCGTACGCGGCGATCCTGGTCGCCGAAGAGGTCCTCGACGTCATGCAGCGCGACTGGATGCGCGACGAGCGGGTCGTGCCGTTCGTACGCACCATCAACAACATCCACGTCGTCGAGGAGTCGCGGCACATGAAGTTCGCCCGCGACGAGACGCGCAAACACCTCGCGCGCGCCGGCCGGATACGCCGCCAGATCCACTCCTTCGTGATCGCGGTCGCCGCCTACGTCATCGTCACCAGCATGGTGAACAAGAAGGTCTACGCGAACGCGGGACTCGACGAGAAGCGCGCGATCGAGGCGGCGAAGAACAACGAGCACCACAAGTCGATGATGCGGTCCAGCTGTTCGGGCCTGATGGACTTCCTGGCCTCCGCCGGTCTGCTCACCAAGCCCGCGCTGGCGTTCTACAAGCGCGCCCACCTGATCTGACCGGGCGGACCACATGGCCTACGCGATCACCCAGACCTGCTGCAACGACGCCACCTGCGTCTCCGTCTGCCCGGTCAACTGCATCCATCCGACGCCGCAGGAGCGGGAGTTCGGCAGCACCGAGATGCTGCACATCGACCCGAAGACCTGCATCGACTGCGGCGCCTGCGCCGACGCCTGCCCGGTGGACGCGATCTTCCCCGTGGACAGCCTGACCGGCGGCCGGCGCGAGTACGCGGGGATCAACGCGGCGTACTTCGCCGACGTCGCACCGCCCGAACCCGCTCCCGGCAGCCCGAACTTCCACACCTGGGGCGAGCCGTCCTTCGAACGCAGCCTGCCGTCCGACTTCGGCCCGCTCCGGGTCGCGATCGTCGGCACCGGCCCCGCCGGCATGTACGCCGCCGAGGACCTGCTGCTGCACACCAAGGCCGAGGTGACCCTCGTCGACCGGCTGCCGACGGCCGGCGGCCTCGTACGGTACGGGGTGGCGCCGGACCACACCGCCACCAAGAAGGCCGGCGAGACGTTCGCCCGCTTCCACTCGCATCCGCGCGTACGGATGCACCTGGGCCTCGAAGTCGGCAGGCACGTCACCGCCGGCGAACTGGCCGCGCACCACGACGCGGTGATCTACGCCGTCGGGGCGTCCACCGACCGCCGCCTCGGCATCCCCGGCGAGGACCTGCCCGGCAGCATCTCCGCGACCACGTTCGTCGCCTGGTACAACGCGCATCCGGAGGTCGCGCCCGACGCCGTTGACCTGTCGGGCGAGCGGGTGGTCGTGGTCGGCAACGGCAACGTCGCACTCGATGTGGCACGCATCCTCGTATCCGACCCGGACACCCTGGCCGGCACCGAGATCGCCGGCCACGCGCTTGCGGCGCTGCGCCGCAGCAACGTACGGGAGGTGGTGCTGCTCGGACGGCGCGGCCCGGAGGACGCCGCGTACACCAGGTCCGAACTGATCGCGCTCAAGCACATGGACGGCGTCAGCCTGGTCGTCGACGACCACGACCCGCGCATCGCCGCGGCGATCGACGAGGCCTCCCCGCGGGACAAGGCAGGCGCGCTGCGGGACGTGGCACGGGAGCGGGTGGACTGGGCGGCGGCGCCGCGGACCGGGCGGCGCATCGTGTTCCGCTTCCGCTCCGCACCGGTCGCGGCCACCGGCGACGGGCACGTCGCCGCCCTGCGGGTCACGGGCCACGACGGCGAACTGGACCTGCCGGCCGGCATGGCGCTGCGCGCGGTGGGCCACCGCGGAGCGCCGGTGCCGGGGCTGCCGTTCGACGAGACGACCGGCACCGTCCCGAACGAGGGCGGCCGGGTGCCCGGACGCCCCGGGACGTACGTGGTGGGCTGGATCAAGCGCGGCCCCTCCGGCGGGATCGGCGCGAACCGCCGCTGCGCGGCGGAGACCGTCGGCACACTCCTCGCCGACGCCGTGGCGGGGGCGCTGCCGGAGCCGACGCGGAAGCCACGGGCGTTCCGGCGGCTGGCGCGCGCCCGGCGCTGAGCCGCCCCCCTGCACCGCCGCACGCGAACGGGCCCGCCCCCCGTGGGGAGCGGGCCCGCCGACGGCACGGAACGAACCGTACGAACGGAGCGAACGCTCAGGCGTCCTTCTCGTTCTTCTCGTCCTTCGACTCGTCCGAGGTGTCCTCGGCCTCGACCGCGGCGTCCTCCGCCGCGTCCTCGGCCTCGGTGGCCTCGGAGCCCTTCTTCAGGTCCGCCGCGGCCTGGTCACCCGCCGCGTCCTTCGCCGTACGCTTCGTCGCGGCCTCGGCCTCACCGACGGCCTGCTGCTGCACGGTCAGGGCCTCCACCAGCTCGATCACGGCCATGGGGGCGTTGTCCCCGCGGCGCGGACCGATCTTGGTGATACGGGTGTAGCCACCCGGGCGGTTCTCGTAGCGCGGGCCGATCTCGGTGAACAGCGTGTGCACGACGCTCTTGTCCAGGACCGTCTGCATGACCTGGCGACGGTTGTGCAGGTCGCCCTTCTTGGCCTTGGTGATCAGACGCTCCGCGAACGGGCGCAGGCGGCGGGCCTTCGCCTCGGTCGTGGTGATGCGGCCGTGCTCGAAAAGGCTGGTGGCCAGGTTCCCCAGCATCGCCTTCTGGTGCGCGGCGCTGCCGCCCAGACGGGCGCCCTTGGTGGGCTTCGGCATGTTCCTTCTCCTTGATCTCTGCACCGGCCGTATCAGGTACCGGTGTCAGGTCGGCTGAGCGGTCGCCCAGCCGAAACTCGGGGGCCCGGGGCGAGCGGCCCCGGACAGGCCCCCGCCGCCGCGGCGGTCAGCCACGGCGGCGAGGTCCGGCGGGTCCGTACCGACGGGCGCGAGCGCCGCGTACGGTCCGGCAGGCCGCCGTTCAGGCTCAGTACTGCTCGGTCTCCACGAAGCCCTGGTCCGCGTCGTCGTCCGCGCCGAAGGCGTCGGCGGCGGCCGTCGGGTCGAATCCGGGCGGGCTGTCCTTGAGGGCCAGGCCCATGCCGGCCAGCTTCGCCTTGACCTCGTCGATCGACTTCGCACCGAAGTTGCGGATGTCGAGCAGGTCCGCCTCCGAGCGGGCCACGAGCTCGCCAACGGAGTGGATGCCCTCGCGCTTGAGGCAGTTGTACGAGCGCACCGTGAGCTCGAGCTCCTCGATCGGCAGCGCCAGATCGGCGGCGAGCGCGGCGTCCGTCGGGGACGGGCCCATGTCGATGCCCTCGGCGTCGACGTTCAGCTCGCGCGCCAGGCCGAACAGCTCGACCAGGGTCTTGCCGGCCGACGCCATGGCGTCACGCGGCCGCATGGCCTGCTTGGTCTCGACGTCGACGATCAGCTTGTCGAAGTCGGTGCGCTGCTCGACTCGGGTGGCCTCGACCTTGTACGTGACCTTGAGGACCGGCGAGTAGATCGAGTCGACCGGGATCCGGCCGATCTCCTGGCCGACCTGCTTGTTCTGCACGGCGGAGACGTAGCCGCGACCGCGCTCGACGGTCAGCTCCATCTCGAGCTTGCCCTTGCCGTTCAGCGTGGCCAGGACCAGGTCGGGGTTGTGCACCTCGACACCGGCGGGCGGGGCGATGTCCGCGGCCGTCACCAGGCCGGGGCCCTGCTTGCGCAGGTACATCACGACCGGCTCGTCGTGCTCCGAGGAGACGACCAGGCTCTTGATGTTGAGGATGAGGTCGGTGACGTCCTCCTTGACGCCCGGCACGGTGGTGAACTCGTGCAGGACCCCGTCGATCCGGATGCTGGTCACGGCAGCACCGGGGATCGAGGAGAGGAGCGTACGACGCAGGGAGTTTCCGAGGGTGTAGCCGAAGCCCGGCTCCAGCGGCTCGATCACGAACCGGGAACGGAATTCGTCGACGACCTCTTCGGTCAGAGAGGGGCGCTGAGCGATCAGCATGAGAGATGTGCCTCCAGTCTTCGGCAACCGCTATTTGATGCCGTACTGCAAGGGTACGGGCGATACGGCCGTAATGGCAGCCGTACCGCCCGGACCCGTATACGAACTGCTACTTCGAGTAGAGCTCGACGATCAGCTGCTCCTGCACCTGCGTGTCGATCACCTGACGCTCGGGCATCGAGTGCACGAGAATCCGCAGCTGCGACGGAACGGCTTCCAGCCACGCCGGAACGGTCCTGTCGCCGGCCTCCGCCTGAGCCACCTGGAAGGGGGTCAGGTTACGGGAGGACTCCCGCACCGCGACGATGTCGCTCGGTACGACGCGGGCCGACGGGATGTCGTTCTTCCGGCCGTTCAGCGTGATGTGGCCGTGCTTGACCAACTGACGTGCGTGGTCGCGGGACTTGGCGAAGCCGGCCCGGTAGACCACGTTGTCGAGGCGGGTCTCGAGGATCCGCAGCAGGTTCTCGCCTGTCTTGCCCTGCTGGCGGTTGGCCTCGTTGAAGTACCCGCGGAACTGCTTCTCCAGGACGCCGTAGATACGCGCTGCCTTCTGCTTCTCGCGCTTCTGCAGCAGGTACTCGGAGTCCTTGGTGCGCCCGCGCCCGTGCTCACCCGGGGGGTAAGGACGGATCTCGATCGGGCACTTTGCGCTCTCGCACTTAGCTCCCTTGAGGAAGAGCTTCTGCTTTTCCCGACGGCATCGCTTGCAGTCGGCCCCGGTGTAACGCGCCATTGTCTATTTTCTCCTGTTTCGCTGGTCTCAGACTCGGCGGCGCTTCGGCGGGCGGCAGCCGTTGTGCGGGGTCGGGGTGACGTCCTGGATCGAGCCGACCTCGAGCCCGGTCGCCTGGAGCGAACGGATCGCGGTCTCCCGGCCGGAGCCGGGGCCCTTCACGAAGACGTCGACCTTGCGCATGCCGTGCTCCTGCGCACGGCGTGCGGCGTTCTCCGCAGCCATCTGCGCCGCGAACGGCGTCGACTTGCGCGAGCCCTTGAAACCGACGTGGCCGGCGGAGGCCCAGGAGATCACATTGCCGGTCGGGTCAGTGATCGAAACGATGGTGTTGTTGAACGTGCTCTTGATGTGGGCGTGCCCGTGAGCGACGTTCTTCTTTTCCTTGCGGCGCACCTTCTTGGCGCCAGCGGTACGGCCCTTCGGAGGCATATACGTTTACTCCTGTGGAGGTGATCGGTCCAACAGCTGGGACCGCTTGTCAGCGTGTCCGCTGCGGACTACTTCTTGCCCGGCTTCTTCTTGCCGGCGATCGCGCGACGCGGACCCTTGCGGGTACGGGCATTGGTCTTCGTGCGCTGACCGTGGACGGGGAGACCGCGGCGGTGCCGCAGACCCTCGTAGCAGCCGATCTCCACCTTGCGGCGGATGTCGGCCTGAATCTCCCGGCGGAGGTCACCCTCGGTCCGGAGGTTGTTGTCCACGTAGTCACGGATCTTGACCAGGTCTTCCTCGGCCAGGTCCCGTACGCGGGTGTCCGGGTCGACCCCGGTCTCGCTCAGGGTCCGCTGGGCAAGGGTGCGACCGATGCCGAAGACGTAGGTGAGGGCGACCTCTACGCGCTTCTCACGCGGGAGGTCAACGCCTGCGAGGCGTGCCATGGATGTGGCTCCTGATGGGTTTTCGGAGGTCTTCCGCAGCACCGTTCCCGTAAGACTCTGCAGCATTACGAGCCGGGTCCCCGGCCTCCGACCGGGGGTGTCGTCCCCACCGGCAGTGACGGATCACGGCGGGGGGTCGGGTGTCTGCGTATGTACTTTTCACTTGCGTCGCGCGATGTGCGAGAAGTGCGTAAGGCCGGGGGTCGGCTGCTTCAGCCCTGGCGCTGCTTGTGGCGCAGGTTGTCGCAGATGACCATGACCCGGCCGTGGCGGCGGATCACCTTGCACTTGTCGCAGATCTTCTTGACGCTCGGCTTGACCTTCATGAAATCGAGGTTCTCCGGGTCAGTGCCCGTCACCCCACGGGAAGCGGGATGCGGACAAGATCTACTTGTAGCGGTAGACGATCCGCCCGCGAGTCAGGTCGTAGGGAGAGAGCTCCACCACGACCCGGTCGTCGGGAAGGATACGGATATAGTGCATCCGCATCTTGCCGCTGATGTGCGCGAGGACCTGGTGGCCGTTCTGGAGCTCCACCTTGAACATAGCGTTCGGGAGAGACTCGACGACCGTGCCCTCGATCTCGATGGCCCCTTGTTTTTTGGCCATGCTTGAGCGCTTCACCTTCCGGGATCGGCTACCTGGGGTGGACCAGGGCACGAACATGCCCGGGACCGACGAGCCAGTCTACGTCAGGGCATCCCGAAAGACGAATTCGGGTAGCCTCCCCCGGAACCAAGATCCTTAAGCGGGACGGCCCCTCAACGGCGGGCCGTCAGCGCCGGGCCCCTCAGCCCAGCGGGTCGGGCGCCGCGGTGATGCCGTACTCCGCGAGCTTCGCCTTGCCGCCGTCCGGCGCGGTCAGCACCAGCGGGCCCTGCTCCGTGATCGCCACCGAGTGTTCCCAGTGCGACGACCAGGTGCCGTCGTCCGTCTTGACCGTCCACTCGTCGGCCAGCACGTGTGTCTTCGGCGTGCCCAGGCTCAGCATCGGCTCGATCGCCAGGCACACTCCGGGCACCAGCTTGGGACCGCGGCCGCGCCGCCGGTCGACGTAGTTCAGCAGGTGCGGGTCCATGTGCATCTGGGAGCCGATGCCGTGGCCGCCGTAGTCCTCGATGATCCCGTACTTGCCGGACGAGGGGCGGGGCTGCCGCCGTACGTAGCCCTCCACCGCCTTGGAGATGTCCACCAGCCGGTTGCCCTTGCGCATGGCGGCGACGCCCGCCCACATGGACTCCTCGGTGACGCGGCTCAGCTCGTGCAGCTCGGCCGCGTGCCCCTCCCCCACGAACACGGTGATCGCCGCGTCGCCGTGCCAGCCGTCGATGATCGCCCCGGCGTCGATGGAGATGATGTCGCCGGACGCGAGCACGGTCTGGGTGTCGGGGATGCCGTGCACCACGACGTCGTTGACGGAGGTGCAGATGTTGCCCGGAAAGCCGCCGTAGCCAAGGAAGTTCGGCTTGGCGTCGTGCTCGGCGAGCACCTTGGCCGCGACCTGGTCCAGATCCTTGGTCGTGGCGCCCGGCACCGCCGCCTCACGGCACGCCTTGTGCATGGCGGCGACGACCAGCCCCGCCGCCCGCATCTTGGCGATCTGCTCCGGGGTCTTGATCTCCACCATGACGGCTGCCTTTCTCTTTCCGGTGTCCTGTCCCCGCCCGCGACTGAGCCCCGCCGCGACGGGCGGAGTCCGGCGGTCGCGGCGGGGCTCAGTCGCGAGGGCTGCGGACCTAGTCCCGGCCGAGCGCCT
This sequence comes from Streptomyces armeniacus, assembly GCF_003355155.1. Taxonomy (NCBI): domain Bacteria; kingdom Bacillati; phylum Actinomycetota; class Actinomycetes; order Kitasatosporales; family Streptomycetaceae; genus Streptomyces; species Streptomyces armeniacus. The sequence goes on from NZ_CP031320.1 coordinate 1,138,350, forward strand.
GCATGGCCCGGGCCGTGACCTCGTTCACCGCGCCGAGCGCGGAGATCGTGGTCACCAGGCCCTGGGCCTTGTAGTAGTCGATGATCGGCTCGGTCTCGCTGTGATAGACGGCCAGCCGCTTGCGGACCGTTTCCTCACTGTCATCCTCGCGCTGGTACAGCTCGCCGCCGCACTCGTCGCAGACTCCCGGCTGCTCCGGCGTGCTGTACTCGGCGTGGTAGACGTGACTGCTGTCGTTGCGGCAGATGCGCCTCCCGGCGATCCGCTTCACGACCTCGTCCTCCGGGACCTCCAGGTCCAGCACCGCGTCCAGCTTCAGATCGTGCGCACGCAGGAAGCCGTCGAGCGCCTCGGCCTGGCCGATGTTCCGCGGAAAGCCGTCCAACAGGAAGCCGCCGGCGGCGTCCTCCTGCATCATGCGGTCCTCGGCCATCCCGATGGTGACCTCGTCGGGCACCAAGTGGCCCGCGTTCATGTATTCCTTGGCCTGACGCCCGAGCGGTGTGCCCTGGCTGATGTTGGCCCGGAAGAGGTCACCCGTGGAGATGTGCGGGATCGCCAGGTTCTCGGCGAGGTACGCGGCTTGCGTGCCCTTGCCCGCCCCTGGCGGTCCGACGAGGACGATACGCATCAGCGGAGGAACCCTTCGTAATGGCGCTGCTGAAGCTGGCTCTCGATCTGCTTCACCGTCTCAAGCCCGACACCCACGATGATGAGGATGCTCGTCCCTCCGAACGGGAAGTTCTGGTTGGCGTTGAGGGTGATCAGCGCGACGGTGGGGACCAGGGCGATCAGACCCAGGTAGAGCGAGCCGGGCCACGTGATGCGGTTCAGCACGTAGCTCAGGTACTCCGCGGTGGGGCGTCCTGCCCGGATGCCCGGGATGAAGCCACCATACTTCTTCATGTTGTCAGCAACTTCTTCGGGGTTGAAGGAGATGGCGACGTAGAAGAAGGCGAAGAAGACGATGAGCAGGAAGTACGTGATGATGTACGTGGGGCTGTCACCAGCGACCATGTTCTCCTGAATCCAGGTCGCCCACCCTGCCTTGGAGTTGCTGAACTGCACGATCAGCGCCGGGATGTAGAGCAGCGACGACGCGAAGATGACCGGAATCACACCGGCCTGGTTGACCTTCAGCGGGATGTACGTGGACGTACCGCCGTAGGAACGGCGCCCGATCATCCGCTTCGCGTACTGCACGGGAATCCGCCGCTGCGCCTGCTCGACGAAGACCACCAGCGCGACCATGGCCAGGCCGCAGACGATGACGGCGCCGAACTCGATCCAGCCGTCGGCCAGCTTGCCCTGCTCCTTGATGGCCCAGAGCGCTCCGGGGAACCCGGCCGCGATCGAGATGAACATCAGGATGGACATGCCGTTCCCGATGCCGCGGTCGGTGATGAGCTCACCGAGCCACATGATCAGCGCTGTGCCCGCGGTCATGCAGATCACCATCGTGACGGTGGTGAAGATGCTGTCGTTGGGGACGATCTCGTCCCTGACCTGGCACTGCGGGAAGAGGGTGCCGCTGCGGGCGGTGGCCACCAGGCCGGTGGCCTGGAGGATGCCGAGCGCCACGGTCAGATAGCGGGTGTACTGGGTGATCTTGGCCTGCCCGGCGGAGCCCTCTTTCTTGAGGGCTTCCAACCGCGGGATCACGACAACCAGCAGCTGCAGGATGATGCTCGCCGTGATGTACGGCATGATCCCGAGCGCGAAAATGGTCAACTGCAGCAGTGCGCCACCGCTGAACATGTTCACCAGGCCGAAGAGGCCACTGTTCGACTCGGCCTCATCCATGCACTGGTTGACGTTCTCAAAGCTGACGCCCGGCACCGGGACATGAGCCCCAAGCCGAAAGAGGACGATGATACCGAGCGTAAAAAGCAGCTTCTTGCGCAGGTCGGGCGTCTGGAACGCCCGGGCGAACGCGGTGAGCACGGTGCCTCCTGCGCCCCCCGCGCTCAACTACGCGAGAGGTGACGGTCTTGAGGATCGACGGATACGACAGTGCACGCCACCTTACCGGCGACCGTGCCCCCCTTGGAACGACCAACCGGGGACGCCCTCACAGGACATCCCCGGCCGGTCAGCCAACGAACTCAGCCAAGCTCGGTGACGGTGCCGCCCGCAGCGGTGATCTTCTCCTTGGCGGAGCCGGAGACCTTGTCGACGGTCACCTGCAGCGCGACGGAGATGTCGCCGTTGCCGAGCACCTTCACGAGCTCGTTCTTGCGTACCGCGCCCTTGGCGACCAGGTCGTCCTTGGTGACCTCGCCGCCCTTCGGGAACAGCTCGGCCAGCTTCTCCAGGTTGACCACCTGGAACTGCTTGTGCGCGGGGTTCCGGAAGCCCCTGAGCTTGGGCAGCCGCATGTGCAGCGGCATCTGCCCGCCCTCGAAGCGCTCCGGCACCTGGTAACGGGCCTTGGTGCCCTTCGTGCCACGACCTGCGGTCTTGCCCTTCGACCCCTCGCCGCGACCCACACGGGTCTTGGCGGTCTTGGCGCCGGGGGCCGGCCGGAGGTTGTGGACCTTCAGCGGCTTGCTGCCCTGCGGCTCAGCCATGTCAGTCGACCTCCTCGACCGTGATGAGGTGCCGCACGGTGTGCACCATGCCGATCACCTCGGGACGGGCCTCCCGTACGGAGACATCGTTCACACGCTTCAGACCGAGCGTCCGCAGCGTGTCGCGGTGGTTCTGCTTGGTCCCGATGACGGAACGCGTCTGCGTGATCTTGAGGCGAGCCATTACGCGCTCACCCCGGCACGCGCCCGCAGCAGAGCGGCGGGAGCCACGTCCTCCAGCGGCAGGCCACGGCGGGCGGCGATCTCCTCGGGGCGCTGAAGCCCCTGCAGAGCAGCCCTCGTGGCGTGCACGATGTTGATCGGGTTCGACGAGCCGAGCGACTTGCTCAGCACGTCGTGGATGCCCGCGCACTCCAGCACGGCACGCACCGGGCCACCGGCGATCACACCGGTACCGGGCGAAGCCGGCTTGAGCAGCACGACACCCGCGGCTTCCTCACCCTGGATCGGGTGCGGAATGGTGCCCTGGATACGGGGGACCTTGAAGAAGTGCTTCTTGGCCTCCTCGACACCCTTGGCGATGGCGGCCGGCACCTCCTTGGCCTTGCCGTAACCGACACCCACGGTGCCGTCACCGTCGCCCACCACGACCAGCGCGGTGAAGCTGAAGCGACGACCACCCTTCACAACCTTGGCGACGCGATTGATCGCGACGACCCGCTCGACATAGGCGGTCTTCTCGGCGGCACCGCCGCCGTCCCGGCCCTTGCGGTCCCGTCGCTCGCCGCCACCGGCGCCGCCTCCGCGGCGCTGGGGTCCAGCCATTGGAATTACCTCTCTCGTTTAGCTACGGAACGCGCTCAGAACTTGAGCCCGGCCTCGCGGGCGGCGTCAGCCAGCGCGGCGATCCGCCCCGCGTACTTGTTGCCGCCCCGGTCGAACACGACCGCTTCCACGCCGGCTGCCTTCGCACGTTCCGCGACGAGCGCACCGACCTGCTTGGCCTGGTCGCTCTTGGCGCCGTCGGCACCCCGGATGGAGGCGTCGAGGGTCGACGCGGACGCCACGGTGTGACCCGCGATGTCGTCCACGACCTGGGCCACCATGTGCCGGTTGGAACGCGTCACCACCAGCCGCGGGCGCTCGGGCGTGCCCGAGACCTTCTTGCGGATGCGGATGTGACGGCGCTTGGCGGCGGCACGCTTGTACGCGTCACCCTTAGCGATCTTCACGCCGTATGCCATGGCTTACTTACCAGCCTTTCCGACCTTGCGGCGGATGACCTCGCCCGCGTACTTCACGCCCTTGGCCTTGTACGGATCGGGCTTCCGCAGCTTGCGGATGTTCGCGGCGACCTCGCCGACCTTCTGCTTGTCGATCCCCTCGACGCTGAACTTGGTCGGGGACTCGACCGCGAAGGTGATGCCTTCGGGCGCCTCGACGAGGATCGGGTGGCTGTAGCCCAGCGAGAACTCCAGGTTGGAGCCCTTCGCCTGGACGCGGTAGCCGACACCGCTGATCTCGAGGTTCTTGCTGAATCCCTGGGTCACGCCAGTGATCATGTTCGCCACCAGCGTGCGGGACAGGCCGTGCAGGGCCTTGTTCCGGCTCTCATCGTTGGGGCGGGTGACGGCGAGAGCACCGTCCTCACCCCTGGCGATCTCGATGGGAGCGACAACGGTGTGCGAGAGGGAGCCCTTGGGGCCCTTCACCGCGACCGTCTGGCCATCGATGGTGACGTCCACACCGGCGGGAACCTGGATGGGGAGCTTGCCGATTCGCGACATTGCTGTACCTCCGTTCCCGACTACCAGACGTAGGCGAGGACTTCCCCGCCCACGCCCTTCTTCTGAGCCTGCTGACCGGTCAGGAGACCGTGGGACGTGGAGATGATCGCCACGCCCAGGCCGCCGAGGACCTTCGGCAGATTGGTGGACTTCGCGTAGACCCGCAGACCCGGCTTCGAAATCCGCTTGATGCCTGCGATCGAGCGCTCGCGGTTCGGGCCGAACTTCAGCTCGAGAACGAGGTTCTTGCCCACCGGGGCGTCCTCGGTCTTCCAGCCGGTGATGTAGCCCTCCTGCTGGAGGATCTCCGCGATATGCGACTTGATCTTGCTGTGGGGCATCACGACGGAGTCGTGGTACGCCGAGTTCGCGTTTCGCAGACGAGTCAACATGTCTGCGATCGGATCGGTCATGGTCATGTGTTGGCCTTCGGCCTCTCTCGCCGGGGTTTCCTGTATGCGCCATCCCTCTCCCCGAGCTCGGTCGGGACGGGTGCGGTGCGGGGACCTACGGCGTAGTAAGCGTTGTTGTGCTGCTTACCGAGAGTCCTGGCTGGTCCTGCTGCCGGGGTGCGGCAGAAGGATTACCAGGAGCTCTTGGTCACGCCCGGCAGTTCACCGCGGTGCGCCATCTCACGGAGGCACACACGGCAAAGGCCGAACTTACGGTAGACGGAGTGCGGACGGCCGCAACGCTGGCAGCGCGTGTAGCCACGCACCGCGAACTTCGGCTTGCGGCTGGCCTTGGAGATCAGAGCCTTCTTCGCCATGATCAGTTCTCCTTGAACGGGAAGCCGAGGTGACGGAGGAGGGCACGACCCTCGTCGTCGTTGGTCGCCGTGGTCACCACGGTGATGTCCATGCCCCGGACCCGGTCGATCTTGTCCTGGTCGATCTCGTGGAACATGACCTGCTCGGTGAGACCGAAGGTGTAGTTGCCCCTGCCGTCGAACTGCTTCGGCGACAGACCGCGGAAGTCGCGGATGCGCGGCAGCGCGAGCGACAGCAGACGGTCCAGGAACTCCCACATACGGTCGCCGCGCAGCGTCACGTGCGCACCGATCGGCTGGCCCTCGCGCAGCTTGAACTGCGCGATGGACTTGCGGGCCTTGGTCACAGCCGGCTTCTGGCCGGTGATCGTGGCGAGGTCCTTGACGGCCCCGTCCATCAACTTGGAGTCGCGGGCGGCGTCGCCCACACCCATGTTGACCACGATCTTCGTGAGACCCGGGGTCTGCATGACGTTCTCGTACTTGAACTCGTCACGCAGCTTGCCCGCGATCTCCTCGCGGTAGCGCGTCTTCAGACGCGGGACCGTGCTGTTGGCAGTGGTGGTGGCAGTCATCAGATGTCCTCACCGGTCCGCTTGGCAACGCGGATCTTGTTGCCGTCGTCATCGAAGCGGTACCCGACGCGGGTCACGACCTTCTTGCCGTCCTTCTCCACGACGAGCTGAACGTTGCTCACGTGGACCGGGGCCTCGGTCGTCACGATGCCGCCGGTCTTCGAACCACGAGCGGTCTGGCCGGCCTTGGTGTGCTTCTTGACCCGGTTGACACCCTCGACCAGGACGCGGTTCTCGCGGGGGTAGGCCACGATGACCTTGCCCTGCTTGCCGCGGTCCTTGCCGGTGATGACCTGGACCAGGTCGCCCTTCTTGATCTTCATCACAGCACCTCCGGCGCGAGCGAGATGATCCTCATGAACTTCTTCTCGCGCAGCTCACGGCCCACCAGGCCGAAGATACGGGTGCCGCGGGGGTCGCCGTCGCCCTTGAGGATGACGGCGGCGTTCTCGTCGAAGCGGATGTACGAGCCGTCGGGACGGCGGCGCTCCTTGACGGTGCGCACGATGACGGCCTTGACGATGTCGCCCTTTTTCACGTTCCCGCCGGGGATCGCGTCCTTGACGGTAGCGACAATGACGTCACCGATGCCCGCGTAGCGGCGGCCGGAACCACCGAGAACACGGATGGTGAGAATCTCCTTCGCACCCGTGTTGTCGGCGACACGCAGTCGCGACTCCTGCTGGATCACGTCTATCTCCTGATCGTCTGCCGGTTCCCGGCGGGGTACTCGGACCCCGCCGAGCCTGGCGGAACCTCTCCTGGAGAACTCCAGGATGAATGTGTCGGAATCCCCTCGCGGGAATTGCCTACTTGGCCTTCTCGAGGATCTCGACGATGCGCCAGCGCTTGGTGGCGGACAGCGGCCGGGTCTCCATCAGGAGGACGCGGTCGCCGATGCCGGCAGCGTTCTGCTCGTCGTGCGCCTTGAGCTTGTTGGTACGGCGGATGACCTTGCCGTACAGCGCGTGCTTGACGCGGTCCTCGACAGCGACGACGACGGTCTTGTCCATCTTGTCGCTGACGACGAGACCCTCGCGGGTCTTGCGGAAGCCGCGGTCCTGCTGCTTTGTCGTCTCAGTCACATTCGTCTCGCTCATCAGGCGCTCTCCACCGTTTCGATGCCCAGCTCGCGCTCGCGCATCAGGGTGTAGATCCGCGCGATGTCCTTGCGGACGGCCTTCAGCCGGCCGTGGTTTTCGAGCTGTCCGGTCGCCGCCTGGAAGCGGAGGTTGAACAGCTCCTCCTTGGCCTCGCGAAGCTTGCCGACGAGTTCCTCGTCGCCGAGCTCACGCAGCTCGGCCGCCTTGGTTCCGGCCGCCATCACGACTCACCTGCCTCGCGCCGCACGATCCGGCACTTCATCGGAAGCTTGTGGGCGGCGCGGATGAGCGCCTCCTTGGCAATCTTCTCGTTCGGGTAGGACAGCTCGAACATCACCCGGCCCGGCTTGACGTTCGCGACCCACCACTCCGGCGAACCCTTACCGGAACCCATACGGGTCTCGGCGGGCTTCTTGGTCAGCGGACGGTCCGGGTAGATGTTGATCCAGACCTTGCCGCCACGCTTGATGTGCCGGGTCATCGAGATACGAGCGGCCTCGATCTGCCGGTTCGTCACATAAGCCGGGGTGACGGCCTGGATTCCGTACTCGCCGAACGCAAGCTCGGTGCCGCCCTTGGCCATGCCCTTGCGCTTCGGGTGGTGCTGCTTGCGGTGCTTTACCCTGCGCGGGATCAGCATTGGTCAGGACTCCTTTCCGGCAGAGCCGGACGAACCAGCGGCATCGGCGGCCGGAGCGGCCGCGGCGGGAGCCTCGGCCTTGGGGGCCGCGTCGGCCTGCGCCTGCTGAGGCTTACGGCCGCGGCCACCGCGCTCGCCACCACGACGGGGACGCTCGCTGCCGCCGCCACCGCCACCGCCGCCACCGCGCGACGGGCGGTTGCCCGCGCGGGCCGCGGCGTTCTCGGCACGGACCTCGGCGATGTTCTTGACGTCGCCCTTGTAGATCCACACCTTCACGCCGATGCGACCGAAGGTCGTCTTGGCCTCGAAGAAGCCGTAGTCGACGTTCGCGCGCAGCGTGTGCAGCGGCACCCGGCCCTCGCGGTAGAACTCCGAGCGGGACATCTCGGCGCCGCCGAGACGGCCACCGCACTGGATCTTGATGCCCTTGGCGCCGGCCTTCATCGTGGTCTGCATGCTCTTGCGCATCGCACGGCGGAAGGAGACGCGGGAGGACAGCTGCTCGGCGACGGCCTGGGCCACCAGCTGGGCATCCGTCTCGGGGTTCTTGACCTCGAGGATGTTGAACTGGATCTGCTTGCCGGTCAGCTTCTCGAGGTTCCCGCGCAGCCGGTCGGCCTCCGCGCCGCGGCGGCCGATGACGATGCCCGGCCGGGCGGTGTGGACGTCGACACGGACCCGGTCACGGGTGCGCTCGATCTCCACCTTGGAGATGCCGGCCCGCTCCATGCCCTGCGTGAGCATGCGGCGGATCGCCACATCTTCCTTGACGTAGTCCTTGTACAGCTTGTCGGCGTACCACCGGGACTTGAAGTCCGTGGTGATGCCGAGCCGGAACCCGTGCGGGTTTACTTTCTGGCCCATTACCGGGTTCCTTCCTTGCTGCTGACGACCACCGTGATGTGGCTGGTCCGCTTACGGATCCGGTAGGCACGTCCCTGGGCACGCGGCCGGAACCGCTTCAGGGTCGGGCCTTCGTCGACGTACGCCTCCGAGATGAAGAGGCTGTCGGCGTCGGTGTGGTCGTAGTTGTGCGCGGCGTTGGCAATGGCGCTGTCCAGCACCTTGCCTACGGTCACGCTGGCGGCCTGCGGGGCGAAGCGCAGGACCGCTTGGGCCTCCGTGGCATCCATGCCACGGACAAGGTCCACCACGCGGCGGGCCTTCATGGGCGTGACGCGCACGAAGCGCGCCTGGGCCCTGGCTTCCATGGTTGTCCCTTCGGTGTCAGTCATGGTCTTCACACCCGATCAGCGACGCCGCGACTTGCGGTCGTCCTTGACGTGGCCGCGGAAGGTGCGGGTCGGCGCGAACTCGCCGAGCTTGTGGCCGACCATCGACTCGTTGATGAACACCGGGATGTGCTTGCGGCCGTCGTGCACCGCGATCGTGTGTCCGAGCATGGCCGGGACGATCATGGAGCGGCGGGACCAGGTCTTGATGACGTTCTTGGTGCCTGCTTCGTTCTGCACGTCCACCTTCTTGATCAGGTGGTCGTCTACGAAGGGCCCCTTCTTGAGACTGCGCGGCATCTGAACCGTCTCCTAGCGCTTCTTGTTCGTCTTGCGGCGACGGACGATGTACTTGTTGCTGGCCTTCTTCGGCGAGCGAGTACGTCCCTCTTTCTGACCCCACGGCGACACCGGGTGCCGGCCGCCGGAGGTGCGCCCTTCGCCACCACCGTGCGGGTGGTCGATCGGGTTCATGACCACGCCGCGGACGGTCGGCCGTACGCCCTTCCAGCGCATACGGCCGGCCTTGCCCCAGTTGATGTTCGACTGCTCGGCGTTGCCGACCTCGCCTACGGTGGCGCGGCAGCGGACGTCGACCAGCCGGATCTCGCCGGACGGCATGCGCAGGTGGGCCATGCGGCCCTCCTTCGCCAGCAGCTGCACGGAAGCGCCCGCGCTGCGCGCGAACTTCGCGCCGCCACCGGGCTTCAGCTCGATGGCGTGCAGTGTCGTACCGACCGGGATGTTGCGCAGCGCCAGGTTGTTGCCGGGCTTGATGTCGGCGTCGGGGCCGTTCTCCACCCGGTCGCCCTGCTTCAGGCCGGCCGGCGCGAGGATGTAGCGCTTCTCGCCGTCGACGTAGTGCAGGAGCGCGATGCGCGCGGTGCGGTTGGGGTCGTACTCGATGTGCGCGACCTTGGCGGGCACGCCGTCCTTGTCGTGCCGACGGAAGTCGATGACACGGTAGGCGCGCTTGTGGCCGCCGCCCTGGTGACGGACGGTCACACGACCGGCGTTGTTACGGCCACCCTTGCTGTGCAGCGGGCGGACCAGCGACTTCTCCGGCGTGGACCGCGTGACCTCGACGAAGTCGGCGACGCTGGAGCCACGACGGCCCGGGGTCGTCGGCTTGTACTTGCGGATACCCATTTCTCAGTCCTCGTCCGATTCCGGACGACCAGACCTCCGTCAGGAGGTCGGGCCGCCGAAGATGTCGATTCGGTCGCCCTCGGCGAGGGTCACGATGGCGCGCTTGGTGTCGGCGCGCTTCCCGTACCCGGTGCGGGTGCGCTTGCGCTTGCCCTGCCGGTTGATCGTGTTCACCCCGGAGACCTTGACCGAGAAGATGGCCTCGACGGCCTGCTTGATCTGGGTCTTGTTGGCACGGGGGTCGACGATGAACGTGTACTTGTTCTCGTCCAGCAGTGCGTAGCTCTTCTCCGAGACGACCGGCTTGATCAGCACGTCGCGCGGGTCCGTGAACGTCTTGCTGGTGACGGTCGCGGTGGTCGCGGTGCTCTCGGCTGCGGTGTCGCTCATCAGGCGTCGCTCCCTTCGAGCTCGGCCTCGGTCGCGACAGCCTTGCCCGCCTTCACCGGACCGGCCACGAACGAGTCGTAGGCGGCCTTGGTGAAGACCACGTCGTCGGAGACGAGCACGTCGTACGTGTTCAGCTGGCCCGGCTCCAGGAGGTGCACCTGGGGCAGGTTGCGGGCGGACAGCCACGCGGCCTCGTCGGAGCGCTCGGCGACCAGGAGCACGTTCTTGCGCTCGCTGACCTTGCCGAGGAACTCACGCGCGGCCTTCGTGGAGACCTCGCCCTCGACCACGCCGGAGACGACGTGGACACGGTCGTGGCGCGCCCGGTCCGAGAGGGCACCGCGCAGGGCGGCGGCCTTCATCTTCTTCGGCGTCCGCTGCGAGTAGTCACGCGGCACGGGACCGTGCACGACGCCACCACCGGCGAACTGGGGCGCGCGGGTCGAACCCTGGCGGGCGCGGCCGGTGCCCTTCTGGCGGTACGGCTTCTTGCCGCCGCCGCGGACCTCGCCGCGCGTCTTCGTCTTGTGCGTGCCCTGGCGGGCCGCGGCCAGCTGCGCGACAACGACCTGGTGGATCAGCGGAACGCTGACCTGCACGTCGAAGATCTCCGCGGGGAGCTCGACGGTCCCGGCCTTGTCGCCTGCCGGCGAAAGGATGTCAATCGTGCTCATGGTTCCCTCAAGCCCCCTTGGCCGCACTGCGGACCAGGACGAGGCCGCCGTTCGGACCAGGCACCGCGCCCTTGATGAGCAGCAGGCCCTTCTCCGCGTCAACGGCGTGGACGGTCAGGTTCTGGGTGGTGACCCGCTCGTTGCCCATGCGGCCGGCCATCCGGGTGCCCTTGAAGACACGACCCGGGGTCGCGCAGCCGCCGATCGAGCCGGGCTTGCGGTGGATGCGGTGGGCACCGTGCGAAGCCTTGCCGCCCTTGAAGCCGTGGCGCTTCATGCCGCCGGCGAAGCCCTTGCCCTTGCTCTTGCCGGTCACGTCGACCTTGATGCCGGAGTCGAAGACCTCGGCGGTGACTTCCTGGCCGAGCGTGTACTCGCTGGCGTCCGGCGTACGGAGCTCCACGAGGTGGCGGCGCGGGGTGACGTCGGCCTTGGCGAAGTGGCCCTTGAGGGGCTTGTTCACCTTGCGCGGGTCGATCTCGCCGAAGGCGATCTGAACGGCGTCGTAGCCGTCCTTGTCATTGGTGCGCACCTGGGTCACGACACAGGGCCCGGCTTTGACTACGGTCACGGGGACGACACGGTTGTTCTCGTCCCAGACCTGGGTCATGCCGAGCTTCTCGCCCAGGACACCCTTGATCTGCTTAGCCATCTCTACCGCGCCTCTCAGAGCTTGATCTCGATGTCGACGCCGGCCGGAAGGTCCAGGCGCATCAACGAGTCAACGGTCTTGGGGGTCGGGTCGAGGATGTCGATCAGCCGCTTGTGGGTGCGCATCTCGAAGTGCTCGCGCGCGTCCTTGTACTTGTGCGGCGACTTGATGACGCAGTACACGTTCTTCTCTGTGGGCAGCGGCACCGGGCCCGCGACCGACGCACCAGTGCGGGTCACCGTCTCGACGATCTTCTTCGCCGAGTTGTCGATGACCTCGTGGTCGTAGGCCTTGAGCCGGATGCGGATCTTCTGTCCCGCCATGGCTACTTCGTAGTCCTGTCTCTCGTAAACGCCCTGGAACCCGCGGGCGGCTTCTCCGTACGGACCTCCGCACTGACTCGCTCCGACCCACGCGGTCGGGCGTGTCGCATCCCTTCCCGGAGTTCTCCGAGGGAGATTTCCTTTGGAAGGAGACGGGGGAAGAAACCCACCGGTGCCTGGCTGAAGCCCCTCCTGCACTTCCCGGAAGATTCCCGTACTTCCGCCCCTGATGAGGGGCGACGAATACGTTGGGACTCGCTTCCGGTCCTCCCGGCGGGAGGCGCGCAGCATCGGCACTCAACCGAGCAACCTGCACAGTGTGCCATAGCCCGATTGCCCAAGGCCAATCGGGCCTCGGGGCCTGCGCGCGGGGCGGCGTGACGGGCGTACGGACCCTCGTACGAGGATACGCACCCGCTCCCCCGTGGCACGGCGGGGCGCTCCGCCGGCGGGGCACACTACACCGCGCGGGTCCGTGCCCCTCGTACGGGGTGGGGGCTCGTACGCGTGCCCGTACGCGGGCGGGACCGCCGCGGCCGCGCGACCCTTCGGCAGCATCGGCCGATTTGACTTGTTCTACTGCTTTGAGTGCTTTGCCTGTATTAGTCGATACGTCCCGTATCGTGCGGTTGATGGGCGACTGGTGGGCGCGGAACATCATCGAGCCGGGCAAGTTCCCGCTGCTGCTCGCGCTGAGCGCGTTCGTCGTCACCTTCGCGGTCACCCGCCTCGTCACGCGCATGATCCGCGCGGGCAGGGGCCCGTTCCGCAACGTCACGCCCGGCGGCGTACACGTCCACCACGTCGTCCCCGGCATCCTGCTGATGACGGTCGGCGGCTTCACGGCCCTCGCGGGCGGCCGGCACGGCTGGGGCTCGGGCATCGCGGCGGTGCTGTTCGGCGTCGGGACCGGCCTCGTACTGGACGAGTTCGCGCTCGTCCTGCACCTCCACGACGTCTACTGGAGCAAGGAGGGCTCGCAGAGCGTCGAGGTCGTGATCGTCACCGTCGCCCTCACCGGGCTCCTCCTCGGCGGGTTCCTGCCGTTCGGCGTCGACTCGATGAGCGCGGACGAGGAGCAGAACAGACTCAACGCCGTCTCCACCGTCACCGTGAACCTCGCGTTCGTGCTGGTCACGCTGCTCAAGGGGAAGGTGCGGATGGCCGTCCTCGGCGTGCTCGTACCGCCCGTCGCCTTCGTCGGCGCCCTGCGGCTGGCGCGCCCGGCGTCGCCGTGGGCGAAGCGCGCGTACCGCGAACGCCCCCGCGCCCGCGCCCGCGCGACCCTCCGCGCGGCCCGGCACGACCGCCGCTGGAACGGGCTGCGCCGGCGCCTCAACTACCTGATCGGCGGCGCTCCCACCGAATGACGGGCGCCATCCGCCTGCGGGTCACAGCACAAGTACGCCCGGACGTAAGCTTTCGGTGGCGTGACGGTGGGACACGCAACCGCAACCCGAAGTGACGAGGGGTACGCAGCATGGCAGTCGTGAACGTGCGCGCGGATACGGAAGCCGATGACGTACGGCAGCCCCAGTCACCATCCGATGCCCGCCTGCCCGCCCTGGGACAACTTGTCACCGTACGCAACCGCCAGTGGATGGTCACCGAGATAGCCCGCTCGTCAATCGCCGCGGACGACCCTGCCCGCGCGGCCGGCGGTGCAGCTTCCCATATGGTCACGCTGGTCTCAGTCGATGACGACGCCCGTGACGAGGAGCTGCGGGTGGTATGGGAACTGGAGCAGTCGGCGGTAGTACATGACCCTCACGAACTCCCCTCACCCACGAGCGGGTTCGACTCCCCGGACCGCCTCGACGCCTTCCTGGACGCCGTGCGCTGGGGGGCGGTGGCTTCCGCCGACCGCACGGCACTCCAGTCACCCTTCCGCTCAGGTGTGGAGATCCACGAGTACCAGCTGGCCCCGGTCGTACGTGCCCTGTCGATGCCCCGTACGAACCTGTTGATCGCCGACGATGTCGGGCTCGGCAAGACCGTCGAAGCCGGCCTTGTCATGCAGGAACTCATGCTCCGGCACCGCGCGCGCACCATGCTGATCGTCTGCCCTGCTGGCCTTACTCTCCAGTGGCAGGAGGAGATGCGGGACAAATTCGGCTTGGACTTCCGGATCGTCAACAGCACGCTGCTGCGTGAGCTGCGGCGCTCGAGCGGCCGGTACGCCAATCCGTGGACGCACTTCCCCCGCCTGATCGTGTCGGTGGACTGGCTGAAGCGGGAACGACCAATGCGCACGCTCCGCGAGATGCTGCCGCAAGTACCCGAGTATCCCCGTGCGTTCGATCTGCTGGTGGTGGACGAGGTGCACACTTGCGCCCCTACCGGCACCGGTAAGTATGCGGTCGACTCTCAGCGCACCAAGGCCGTGCGCGCCCTGGCGCCGCACTGCGAACACCGACTCTTCCTCTCCGCCACACCGCACAATGGATACCTGGAGTCCTTCACAGCCCTGCTGGAGCTCTTGGACGACCACCGGTTCGCCCGTGGTGTGAAGCCTTCGGAAGAGCAGCTGCGGCGGGTGATGGTGCGCCGTCTGAAGTCGGAGCTGCCGTCGGCCTGGGATGGCTCGCGGCGCTTCCCCGAAAGGGTCCCGCACGCCCTGGAGGTCCAGCATTCCGACTCGGCGCGGGCGGCGTACGGGAAGTTGTGCGCGTACGCGGGTTCCCGGCGGAGCGGCGGGGGCAAGGCCGAGCGGACGGCTTCCGACTTCGTGACATCGCTGCTGAAAAAGCGCTTCCTGTCCTCTCCGATGGCGTTCGCGGAAACCATCGAGGTCCATCTAAAGACGATGACCGCGCGGGACCACGAGCCGGACGATTCGGCGTCAGCGGCCACCCCCAGCGAACGAGTCCTGCTTCCGCTGATCCAGCAGGCCGAGGAGGCATCGGACAGCGACGAGGAGTACGGGGAAGCGGCCGAACGGGCGCTCACCGCCGTACGGCAGACTTCGCGCCCACTGACTGGCGAGGAAAGGGCGCTGCTGCGAGAGCTGTCGGCCTGGGCACGGGAGGCGGGCAAACGTCCGGACGCGAAGTTCACGGCCTTCCGCGGCTGGTTGGACGGGGTCGCCTGCCCGGACGGGCCGGCGCGCGACTGGACACGCGAGCGCGTGATCGTTTTCACCGAGTACCGGGACACTCAGCGCTGGCTCTACGGCCGGCTGATCGCCGCCGGATACCCGAAGGAACGCATCGCCCAGCTCTACGGCGGTCAGCGGCCGGACGAGCGTGAGCACATCAAGACCGTCTTTCAGGAAGACCCGGAACTCTCCGACGTACGTATCCTGCTGGCCACCGACGCCGCCAGCGAGGGCATCAACCTCCAGGCCCACTGCCACCGGCTGCTGCACTGGGAAATCCCCTGGAATCCCAACCGGCTCGAGCAGCGTAACGGCCGAATCGACCGGCACGGGCAGCGAGCGGCGCGCGTGGACGTGCACCACTTCGTACCCCAGGGATGGCAGGGCTTCGCCGCTTCCGGCACGGACTCCGCGCACGCGGACGGCACTCTGGAGGACGAGCTGCACTTCCTCGCCATCGCCGCACGCAAGACCGAACAGATCCGGGAGGATCTGGGCAGTGCCGGCGAGGTCATCGCCGCCCAGGTGGAGCAGAAGATGCTGGGTCGCCGATCGGACTGGACCGCCGCCGATACGGAGATCGCCAAGCGTTCCAGCCGCGAGGTGCTCAAGATCGAACGGGATCTGGCACGGGAACTGGAGAAGCTGGTCGGCGACTTGGCGGGCAGCCGCGCGGCGTTGCATCTCACCCCAGAGACCCTCGAACGAGTGGTGCGTACAGCGTTGCAGCTCGCGCACCGCAAGGACCTCACCCCTGTCCCCGCTCCCGGCACCGCGCCGGAAGCCAGCGCGCGTACGGCCGACTGCATGTCCCGTACCGCCCGCTGCTTCAGGCTGCCCGAACTGCCCGGCGCCTGGGCGCAGGCCCGTAATGAAGGCTTGCGGCACCCGCTCACCGGCACGGAGCGCCCGGTCGTCTTCGACGAGACCGAGGCACGCGGGCGTACGGATGTCGTGCTCCTGCACCTCGGGCACCGGCTCGTGCAGATGTGTCTGCGGCTGCTCCGCGCCGAGCTGTGGTCCGGTGCCCGTGAGGCACGGCTCTCCCGCGTCACCGCGCGCGTGGTCCCCGGTGACGTGCTGCCTGCTCCAGCGGTGGTGGCGCACGGCCGGGTGATCATTTCCGGGAGTGGCGGCGCCCGGCTGCACGAGGAGATCATCACCGCCGGAGGCGTGATCACCGGCGGAGCGCTGGAACAGGCCCGCCAGGCCGACCTGGACGCCTGGCTTGCCGCCGCCACCGAGGAGCTGCCAGGGGAGACGATGCGTGACCAGCTCGCGGCCCTGTGGCCTGGCCTGGAGGATCGGCTCTCGCGTGCTCTGCGCAATCGAGCGCACACCAGGTTCCGCGCTTTGACGACCGTGCTCGGCAAGCGTTGCGAGGAGGAAGTCGAAGGCGTACGGAAGGTTCTGGACGAGCTGGAGAAAGCCATCCGCGCCCGCCTGGACGACCACGGCTATTGGGAACAGGGCTCGCTCTTCGACGTGGACGACGAACGCCGTCAGCTGCGCGCTGACCGTGAAGCGCTGCACGAGCGGCTACGGAACCTGCCCGGCCTGATGGAATCCGAGACCACCGCGCTGCGCCGCCGCTGGGCCGACCCGACACCGCGCTGGTTTCCCGCCGCTGTCACTTTCCTCGTCCCGTCCGCCCTCGCCCGGGGAGACCACCGCTGATGCCGTCTGCCGACCGCACTCACCGTCCGGCCGCACCGGGGATGCCCCCGCGGTCGGCGAAGTCGAGGGGTCACGTGCCCGCCCCGGCGGAGCAGCACGAGGAGTGGCTGCGGCTGCTGCGCCCGGACGGCCCGTTCATCGCCCTCCCGGTGCTCACTGAGACCTTCCCGCAAGGCCTGGACACCGTGCCGGACACCACGCGCGCCCGCATCCGGCAGGCGTGGGCGGAAGTTCAGGAGGACCCCGCGCTGCTCGGCCACGGCTGGGAGCGGTTGGTACTCAGCGAACTGCTGGGCTGGAAGCCCGGGTTGCGCGAGGGCGCCACACTGCCCGAGTCTCTGCGCGCGGGCGCGCACACCCCGCACGCCGTGCTCTTCGGCCCCGCCGCCCCCGGACAGGACGGGCCGTGCCCGCGCGTGCTGTTCTTCCGTATCGGCTGGGGCGAGTCGCTGACACGCGCGAAGGGTGACACTCCCTCCCTGGTGGACCGCGCCGCCGACCTCGCCCGCTGGCGCGAGGTGCCGATTGCGCTGCTGAGCAACGGCCGTGAGTGGGCGCTGGTGCACGCGCGTCCGAAGGAGGCCACCACCGTCGCTGTCTTCGACGCCGACCTGTGGTCGGAGGAGCCGCTGCTGCTGCGGTCATTCGCGAGCCTGCTGCACGCCCGCCGTGCCGCACTGCCGCCGAAGGACGCCGCCGGACAGCACTCCAGCTCCCTCGCCGCCCTCTTCGCCCGGAGCGCCGAGCTTCAATCCGAGGTCACCGACACCCTCGGACGGCAGGTCCGCGAGGCGGTCGCCCTGCTCGTCGCCGAACTGTCCCGCCTGGACCGCGAGTCGGACGGCGCGCTGCTCAACGGAGTCCGCGGCAAGCACGTGTACGAGAGCACGGTCACGGTGATGATGCGGCTCGTCTTCCTGCTGTACGCGGAGGAGCAGCGGCTGCTGCCCGCTGAGGACCGCCTGTACGCGGACTCGTACGCGGTGAGCACGCTGTACGCCGACCTGGACGCCGCCCGCCACCTGTACGGCGATGAGCTGGGCGACCGCCGCGCCGCCGCGTGGCCGCGTCTGCTCGCGCTGTTCGCCGCGATCCACGGCGGCTGCCGCCACGACCAGCTGCGCATCCCCGCGTACGGCGGTTCGCTCTTCGACCCGGCCCGATTCCCGTGGCTGGCCGACGGGAAGGTCACGGACCGCGTGGTTTACGAGATCCTCGACGCGTTGCTGGTCCTCCGCCGTACGCGCGCGGGCGGCGACGAAGCCCTCTCGTACAAGGGCCTGGACGTCGAGCAGATCGGTCATGTCTACGAGGGCCTGCTGGAGTACGCCTGTGAGCGCGCCCTCGATCCGCATGTGGGCGTCGCACTGGGCAGGGACGGCCGGTACGAGGCGGTGCTGCCACTCGCCGAACTGGAGGCGTGGAAGGCCGCGGGGCCGGACACACTGGAGCGAGAGCTGAAGGAGGCCACCGGAGTCACCGCCGTCGGGCAGATCCGGCGCGCGCTGGCGATGGGCGCGGGCGCGGACAAGGGCTCTGGGGCCGGTACGGTCCTCGCCGTAACGGGTGAACTGGACGCCGCCTGCGGCAACGATGAGCAACTCGCCACCCGGGTGGCCCCGTTCACCGGTCTCCTCGATGACGACCTGCGGGGCATGCCGAAGGTATTTCCCGCGGGTTCTGTCGTACTGGTCCGAGCGGGCGACCGCCGAAACACTGGAACCCACTACACGCCCAAGGAGCTGGCCGAGGAAGTCGTCAGCCACACCCTCGCCCCGCTCTGCTTCTCCCCAGGGCCGGCGGAGGGAGCGGAACCGGGGGTGTGGCGCGCGAAGGGGGCGGACGAGCTGCTCCGGCTCCGGGTACTGGACCCCGCGATGGGCTCCGGCGCCTTCCTGGTCTCCACCTGCCGGTACCTCGCCGATCGTGTCGTCGATGCCTGGCTGCGCGACGGCCTGCCCGAAGCCGTAGGACAGGACGTGGGGCGAGACGACCGGGACGAACTGCTGCGCGTGGCCCGCCGCCTGGTCGCCGACCAGTGCCTGTACGGCGTGGACCGGGACCCGATGGCTGTCGAACTGGCCAAACTGTCGCTGTGGCTGGTCACCTTGGCCAAGGGCCGCCCGTTCTCCTTCCTCGACCACGCACTGCGCAGTGGGGATTCGCTGGTGGGCGTCCTGGACGTGGAGCAGATCAAAGCCCTGCACCTGGACGCGGGTGCCCGGCAGCTCAGCGACGACGTGTCGCGTGCACTGGACGTCACTGAGTCGCTGCTGTCGCAGGCGGCCGAGCTGAGGCAGCGGATCGAGGCGACGCCGGTCGTGGATATTCGGGTGGTACAGGACAAGGCCGAACTCCTGCGGGAAGCCGAGTCGTTGTCGGGACGACTCCGGCTCGCGGCGGACGCGGTGGTGGGCGCAGCGCTGGCGGCCGAGGGCATCGACGACGAGGAGGCGGCGGAGCTTTCCGGAGAGGAGAACACGGGCGGCAAGCGCGGAGCGGCGGTGTTCCGTTCGGTGAAGGAAGATGCGAAGGCGGAGGCGTACGAGAACCGGCTGGCGGCGGTCGCGGGTCTGGTGGTGCGTGCGCTGGAGGACGACGATCCGGAGGCTGCGGAGCAGGCCCGGGGCATGGTGGACAGGTGGCTGACGGGCCCCCGGGCCGAGCCGGTACGGCCGTTGCACTGGCCGCTGGAGTTCCCGGAGATCATGGGTGTGGGCGGGACCACGCGGGGCTTCGACGCGGTGGTGGGCAACCCGCCGTTCAGCGGGGGCCAGAAGCTCACCGGAAACCTGGGCCGGGACTACCGCGAGTACCTGGTCAACCGGCTCGGCGGCGGCACGCGCGGCAGCGCGGACCTGTGCGCGTACTTCCTGCTGCGGAACCTGTCGCTGGCTCCGGGACGCCGTACGGGCATCATCGCGACGAACACCATTGCGCAGGGCGACACCCGCGAGGTCGGCCTCGACCAGGCGACCTCGGCGGAGTGGCGGATCTACCGGGCGATCAAGTCCCAGAAGTGGCCGGGCACGGCCGCGTTGGAGGTCTCGCTGGTGTGGCTGGGCGGTCACGCGGGCGAGCAGGAGCGGCTGGTGCTGGACGAGCGGGAGGTACGGGGGATCACGCCCGGCCTCGACCCGCAGTCGCGGGTGAGCGGCAAGCCGTACCGGCTTGCGGCGAACGCTGAGGAGTCGTTCATCGGGTCGTACGTCCTAGGCAAGGGCTTCATCCTCCCGCCGGAGCAGGCACGGGCGCTGATCGAGAAGGACCCGCGCAACAAGGACGTGCTGTTCCCGTACCTCAACGGGGAGGACCTCAACTCGCGGCCGGACTGCTCCGCGAGCCGGTGGGTGATCAATTTCCACGACTGGCCGCTGGAGAAGGCGACGACGTACGAGGACGTGTTCGCGATCGTGGAGCGGGAGGTCAAGCCGGTACGGGCGACGAACCCGAATCGCCAGCGCAGAGAGTTTTGGTGGCGATTCACTCGTCCGACGCTCGATCTCTATGAGGCCATTGCCGACCTTGACCAGGTCATCGTGATCGCCTTGGTGAGCCGCACTGTCATGCCCGCACGAGTACCTGCGAATCAGGTCCTCGCCCATAAGCTATGCGCTTTCACGGCTCAGCAAGCCAGCCAGTTGGCATTGCTGTCAAGCGCAGTGCACTCAGCGTGGGCATGGAGGTACTCCTCAACGATGAAGGCCGACCTCAACTACTCACCGTCCGACGTCTTCGAGACGTTCCCACTTCCTCCGGAAAACGATCGCCTCATGGCAGCCGGGAACACACTGGAGAGAGCCCAGCGCAATGCCATGGCAGCCCGAAATATCGGACTGACCAAGCTCTACAACGCCGTCCACGACAAGTCCGAGCAGGCCGCAGACGTGGCAGCCGTACGCGCGGCGCACGTCGAAGTGGACGAGGCAGTTGCCGAGGCGTACGGCTGGGGCGACCTCGACATGGGGCACGGGTTCCATCCGACCCGTCAGGGCGAGCGGTTCACCATCGAACCCAGCATTCAAACCGAGGTCTTGGACCGGCTGTTGCTACTGAACCACGTGCGCTACAAGGAGGAGCAGGAAGCCGGTTCGCGCACGCCGAAGGCACGGAAGAAGGCTGTCCCGCAACAGAAGGCGAGGGCCGAGGCCGACCCGGAAGAAGGCATCCAGGGCGAGCTGTTCAGTTCGCCCGGCACCAACTCCTGATCGCATCAGGCTCCGCTCTGGTGACGGCTGGGAGCGGAGCGTCTGCTGCTGAGCGGTCAGTTCACGGCCACGTGCGACACGAACCCCGCCCACGCCTCCGGCGTGACGGCCAGCTGCGGCCCATGCTCAGCCTTGGAGTCACGCACGTGTATCGTGCCGGGCGTTGCCGCGACCTCTACGCAGTCAGGTCCGTCGTTACTGCTGAAGCTGCTTTTGACCCACTCCAGCGCCGAGCCGTCTCCGGGGGAAGGCTTGAGCGTCATATCTCTCCCAGCAGTTTCTCGATGTACGCCAACGACTCGCGCGGCGTAAGAGCTTGCGATCGGATGATTCCATACCGCAACTCAAGGATCTGCACTTCCTGGGGCTTGGAGATCAGCCGGCTGGTCAGCTGCACCTCGGAGTGTCCCACCGTCGTTCCGTCGCTGAGCTTCAACAGGCGGATCTCACCCGCCATCCCCGCATGATCGTCACGGTCGTGCGGCATCACCTGGATCTCGACGTGTCGCAACTGGCCGACTTCCAGCAGACGTTCCAACTGTCTGCGGTGCACCACTTGGCCACCGATCGGACGTCGAAGTGTCGCCTCCTCCTGAACGAACGTCAGCGTGGGTGACGGGCGTCGCTCGAAAACCTCTTGCCGCGCCATGCGTGCCGCTACCTGCCGTTCGACCTCATCCTCCGGGTATGCCGGGCGCCGCATCTCAAACAGCGCACGGGTGTGCTCCTCCGTCTGCAACAACCCGTGCATGTTGTGGTTGCCGTAAGCACCAAGCTCAACCGCCTCCCCCTCCAGCTTGGCCAGATCCCGTACCTTCTTCGGGTACCGCGCCTCCGCCACGTCCTTCTTCATCGCGGACAACTTCCCGCCCGCGCCCAGCACGTCGTCCGCGCTGTCCAGGAAGTCCGGTTGCGGGATGCGCTTGCCCGCCTCGACCTTGTAGACCAGGTTCTCGCTGTACCCGATCTGCGAGCCGAACTCCGACTGGCTCAGCCCCGCCTCCGTCCGCCACAGCTTCACCTGGCGGCCGACCATCTCGATCACCGCGCCCGAGTCGTCCCCCGGATCGAGATCCCAGCCCGGCGCGTCCGCGCCGTCCGTCGTGTAGTCCGTGCTGCCGCTCTCGCCGTTCACACCCACCGTGCGCCCACCTCCGACGTGCTGCCCCGACACGTGCCTCGCGTCCACGTCGGCGGGTCACGGCGTACGGCCCGGACCAGCCCGGACACGCACCTGACAGTCACCGTGCGTACGGGAGTCATCACTGGTCAGCCTAGTAACGTTCCGGCCAACGTGAGCAGCATGAAAGAAGAAATCACTCGAACCGAAAATTCCGCAATGGCACGCCGCTTCAGCACGCTGCTCTCCCCCACTCGCCGGGGCGCCTAGGTCGCCCGTCAGCTCGCGGTGGCACAACTCCGTTCCTGGGACGCGCCGTTCGAGACCGCGGCCTACGTCGTAGCGGAACTGGCCGCGAACGCCGTACAGCACGGCCGCGTGCCCGGCCGGGGCTTCCGTCTGGCCCTGGCCCTGACCCCGGGCGACGGCTCTGCCGGTGACTCCACCCTGCGTATCGAGGTGACTGACGCGCGCGCCGAGCGCCTGCCCGGCACCCGCCGACATGCCCCGCACCCGGACGACGAGTCCGGCCGCGGTCTCCTCCTCGTCGGCGCCCTCGCCGATCGCTGGGGCGTCATCCCGGGTCCGGTGCCGGGCAAGACCGTATGGGCGGAACTCGACCTCGCGTCCGTACCCGCGCCTGCCTCCCCGGACAGCCCTTAGAGTGAGGAACGGGACATCCGGCCCCACGTCACAGCTGCCGACGGAAGGAGCGAGCGCCATGACGGTCGCCCCCGACCACACCGCGCATGACGCGCTTCAGTATCAGGCGATGCGGGACATCGTCGAGCGGATACAGGACAGCGTTCCCGGCAAGCTGGAGATCACCAAGGAAGGAATCGCGCACGACATGATGTCCCCGGGGGGCCCGCACGAACTGACGGCGGCGCGCGTCAGCCGTCGGCTGGAAAAGGTGATGCCCGACGGCCTACTGGCGCACACGGGAACTCCCGATGTGGAGGACCCGAAGGAAGGCGTGCTGCGGCACCCGGACGTCATGGTCATCTCCGAGGCGGACATGGAGGTGGAGGGAGCCTTCGATCCCCGGACCGTCATCGCTGTCGTCGAGGTGGTCTCCCGGTCCAATCCGGACAACGACTGGGCGGGGAAGACGCGGGACTATCCGCTGCTCGGCATCCCGGTCTACGTGATCTTCGACCCGCGTACCGCCGAAGGCACCGTACTGACCGACATCCACCCGACGCCGTCGGGCCCCCGGTACGCGACCCGGAAGGACTTCGTGTACGGCGAGGACATCACCATCGGCGAGTGGACGATCTCCACGGAGGATCTGCCCCGTTACGCCCCGTAGTGTCGCGGCAGGAGCCGCCCCTCAGTCAGTGGCCTGCGTGACGGCGAACTCGGTGACGGGCTCCACACGGGCGTGACCGCCCCGTGCCACCACGTCGCCGCGTACCGCCACCTCGTGGCCGCGGTCGTGCGCGACGCTGGCCCGGGAGTAGTCCTGTTCCTCCAGGACCATGCGGTAGCGGCGCGGGCGGCGGTCCCCCTCACCCTCCAGGTTGCCCAGCACGGTGGCCTCACCGGGACCGTGGGTCAGCGCGCGGTCCAGGCGGACGACGTTGCCGTGCACCAGGACGTTCCGGTGGCCCAGCCGTTCCCGCAGATCCTTCGCGCCCGCCTCCAGCGCGACGAACAGCCGGCGGTTCAAATCGACCGGAGGGGTCTTCTGGTCCATGGGGAGATCGCCGGACCAGGCGAACGTGAAGTCGTAGGGCCGCCGTTCGTCCCCTGCGATGCGTACCAGCGCCTCGCAGAGATTCGCGGACAGGCCGGCCGGTGCGAACTCTGCGAAGTGGTCCAGGGTGTCGTCGCGTACGGCCTGCTCTGCCGCCTGGCGGGCGCAGTACACGCCCGCCCACAGGCGGCGGGAGACGAGCCGCTCGGCGGGCTCGGACACGCTGTCCGGACGGCCGTCCAAGGGGAGGAAAGCTGGCGGAGGCGGCTCCGAAAGCGGTGTGTGCGCGGCGATCACGTAACTGCCCACACGCGTCTGGTCCAGCCGTACGGTGGCGACGTGGTCTTTGACCCGCTGGGGCTTCTGGGCGGGCTGGACGGACTGGGGCTCGGCAGCGAACGCGGCGGCGGCCGCAGCGGTCATCACGTCCTTCAGGCCCGCGAGTGCGGGCACCAGATCCACCAGCGGGGCCGTGCCGGACGGGCCAGGCGGGGCCAGGCGCAGGAACTGCCAATCGGCGGATGGGAGGGCCATCTCCCGCAGCAATTGGCCTGGGCTGCGGGCCTCCACCGTGGACAACGTCTCCAGCACGTCGGCGATGCGGGCGGCATAGTCCCGGGTCCGGTCCAGCGGCACCAGCACCTCGTACGGAGGGCCGCCCGCGAACGGGCCGCCCGGGGTCTGGGGGACAGCGAGTGTCCAGAGCTCACCGCGACCGTAGTCACGGTCGTAACTCCAGCCGCGTGACCGCAGGTAACGCAGGACCGCCCGTGGCGACAGCCCGCCTGCCCGCTCGAAGTCGGCGTCCGTGACCGGTGTCATGACGCCACCAGCATTTCCCGGAAATCATCCGTGAACAGGTCGTGCAGGGCGCCGACGGTGAGGAGATTCGTCCGCGGGACGTACACCATGCGGGAACTCTTGTCCGGGCAGTCCGGCTCCTTGTCGTGGAAGCACGCCCAGTAAGCCGCGTGCCGCAGCAGCAAATTCTCGGCGCTGACGTGAACCCATTCCTCCGCTTTGTCCGGCACAACCACCAGGAAGAGGAACCGGGGGAGCTGATAGTCGCGGCCCGCGAGCCAGTTGTAGTTCTTACCCCGGAGCGGATAGTGCCACGTGTCCGGGGGCTGCGCGTGAGACGGCGCCCAGCACTTCACCTGGACGTCGATGGAGGGGTACCGGCGGGTCCCGTGGCGGCCCGGATAGCCCAACTGCCAGTCGACGCCGACGCGGTCGCGGTCCCGGCGACTGGCGTCGAGGTTCGCGACGGCGGCGAGCGCCCTCACGAACTGCTCGCCGAAGTCCCCTTTGTGGCCGTTGTCACCCATGTCCAGGGCGTCAACTGTCCCACCCGCGTGGTGACTTTGATGGGGGATGTCACCCGCCGCACCGTCCGCCACGCGCTCTCCCCCACTTCGCACCTGTGTCCGTTCGATGGCACAGGGTAGTCACAAGATCTCTGACACGGAAGCCCCGTTGGCCCCTTTCCCGGAGCTTCTGCTGCCTAGGGCGGCCACCTTCCGCGGACCGGCCCGACAAAGCGGCGGACGCCATCGACAGGGAACGCCTGACCGATGTCAGTGCGCGGATCTAGGGTGAACGTCGTGACTCAGGAGAGCCTTCCCGCGACAGCGGGCGACAGCCCGGACGGCGGCCCGGAAGACCAGCAGGCGCCGCCGGCCCTCGACGCGGCGACCCCGCAGCAGATCCGCGACGAGCTGGCCGAGCTCGTCGTCACAGACCTGCTCGGACCAATCGGTGGCCAGGACGAGGAGCTCGACGGCAATCCCATCGACCACTACCTCATCGGCAGGCTCGCCCCGGCCGGGATTACCGTCGACGGCATGCTCAAGCTCGGCGGCATGCCCGTCGATCCTGGCACCTTCGACGAGAAGACGATCGCCGGAGTGCCCGACGCAGAGGAGGGTGATCGCGACACAGATGCACCGAACATCCCCAGCCTCCAGCCGTCTTCACTCGGCTTCACCGCCCGGGTGGACGGCTCGGTGGACGAGCTGCGGCTGCACTGCTCCTGGGCACGGTATCTGGCGGGACATTCCAGCGACCGGGAGCGCACCGACCGCGTCTGGCACCGGTCGGCGTTCGCTGACACGGTCACTGTCTGCCTTCAAGAGGGAGAGATCGCCCCCGAGCCGGTCCTGCCACACGAGTTTCCCGACGTCGTCGTGCGCGGCCGGGCCCGTCGGCATGACGGCGACTGGCTGGTGTCCCTGTTCCTGGTGAACGGCCAGGCCCAGGGAGAGCGGCGGAGTGCGCATAACTGGCTGTTCCAGACCGTCCTCACTGCTAGCGGTCCAGACGGCACCGCCCCGTTCCTGCCCCGAAGAGCGCCGGACACGGCTGGTGGCGACGCCGCCGAGCGCACCGAACGGCGGTCCCTGGCGATGGCCCACCGCTTCCATCCGGAATTCGCCGTCGGGCACGGCACCGGGGTGCGCTCGGAGCCAAGTCCCGGCGATCCGTTGCGCGCCGCACAGATCACGACCACGGCCGCGCCGTCGTACGAGATCCCGCACACCGACGTGCCCGATCCGCTCGGCGAGCACGACGCGGATCTCGCGGAGTTGCGTGACCTGGTGCTCGACATGCGGGAGCTCGCCAGTCTGGAGCCGACGGCTCTGCGCACGGCGCTGCTGCCGCTCGTCGAGGGCTACCGTGCGTGGATCGAGCGCACGGCACAGTCGATTGACGAGCCGGGCACCCGCCTGGACGGGTACGAAGCGGAGGCGCGCGACAATCTGCGGCGAGCGGGCGAAACCGCCGACCGCATCCAGGCGGGTGTTGAGCTGCTGACGGAAGAGGCGGCCCTGGAGGCATTCCGGTTCGCCAATGAGGCCATGTGGCAGCAGCGAGTCCACACTCTCGCCAGTGCCCACCGCCGCAGCGATCAGGAACTTTCGCTTGCTGCGGCGGTGGAGGCAGTAGACCTGCCCCGCAACCGTAGCTGGCGGCCGTTCCAGCTCGCCTTCCTGCTCCTCAACCTCCCTTCCCTGGCCGATCCCTCGCACCCCGAGCGGTCCGATGACGCAGCAGCGCTCGCTGACCTGCTGTGGTTTCCCACCGGTGGCGGCAAGACGGAGGCGTATCTCGGTCTCACCGCCTTCACATTGGCCATCCGGCGCCGTCTACGCGGACTTGGCGGGCTCAACAGCGAGTCCGGGGTCGCCGTGCTGATGCGCTACACGCTGCGGCTGCTGACGATTCAGCAGTTCCAACGCGCGGCAGCGCTGATCTGCGCCTGCGAGACGATTCGCCGGTCCGACCCGATCCGGTGGGGCGAGGTGCCCTTCCGTATCGGTCTGTGGGTCGGCGGCAGTGTCACGCCGAACTCCACCGACCAGGCACACGGCTGGCTGAAGGACCTCCGCAAGGACAGGGGCCGCGGCAGACGGCGCGGTCGCTCGGGTTCCCCGCATCAGCTGACGAGTTGCCCATGGTGCGGCACCAAGCTCGACGCCGGACGGGACATCAGTGTGGACACCACAGCGCGCCGGACATTCATCGTCTGTCCGGACGTGTTCTCGTGCCCCTTCGGAATGGGCGCACTCGAGGCCGCTTCGGACGAGCGTGGACTGCCTGTTCTGGTGGTCGATGAGGAGATCTACCGGCTGCCGCCCAGCCTGGTCATCGCCACAGTCGACAAATTCGCCCAGCTGCCCTGGAAGGGCGAGACGCAGACGCTCTTCGGCAGAGTGGCCAAGTGCTGCACCAGGCACGGCTACGTCACGGCGGATGCTGTGGACAGCGAGTGGGAACGGCCGAGCCACCCCGCACAGCACGGCCACCCTGCGGCCCGCACACTCGACGTGCAGAGGGTACGGCCACCGGACCTCATCGTGCAGGACGAGCTGCATCTCATCTCAGGGCCGCTCGGCTCTCTCACCGGGCTGTACGAAGCGGCTGTCGACCGGCTCTCGACGTGGGACATCCAGCCCGGCCAGGCCGTCCGGCCAAAGGTCATCGCGTCCACCGCCACGGTGCGCCGTGCGGAGCGGCAGATCAAGGACCTGTTCGGCCGCCGGACTGCCGTGTTTCCACCACCTGGTCTGACCATGGACGACAACTTCTTCGCGCGGCGCAGAAGTACGGGTGTCAAGCCAGGCCGCCGGTACGTGGGCATCTGCGCCCAGGGGGTGCGCACCAAGTCGGTGGCCATCCGGGTCTACGTGGCGCAGCTCGCCGCCGCCAAACTCCTCCACGAGCGGTACGGACAGGGTGAGCTCACCGATCCGTACATGACCCTCGTCGGCTACTTCAATAGCCTGCGGGACCTGGGCGGCATGCGCAGGCTGGTGGAGGACGACGTCTCCACCAGGCTTGCCCGGGTGGACCGGCGGGGACTGGCCACCCGGTTCCTGGGGGAGCCCGCCGAGCTGACCTCCCGTATGTCCTCGGATGCCATCCCTGACATCCTGGAGAAACTCGACCTGAAGTTCGCCGGGCGGAAGAAGGGATCACCTCGACCGATCGACGTACTGCTGGCCACGAACATGATCGCCGTGGGAGTGGACGTCTCTCGGCTCGGGGCGATGGTCGTCAGCAACCAGCCCAAGTCCACCGCCGAGTACATCCAGGCCACGAGCCGGGTCGGCCGGCAGGCTCCGGGGCTGGTCTTCACCGTGCTCAACTGGGCTCGCCCCCGCGACCTCTCGCACTACGAGACGTTCGAGTCGTTCCACGCCACGATTTACCAGCATGTGGAAGCCCTGTCCGTCACTCCGTTCGCTGAACGAGCCGTCGACCGAGGGCTGACGGGCGTGCTGGCAGCGCTCGTCCGCGACCTCAAACAGGAGTTCAACGCCAACCGAGGGGCCCAGTTCTTCGACACCCGTGGAGAGCTCGCCGACCACGTCGTGCGATATCTCCAGCGTCGTGCGGGGTCCGTCACCGAAGACTCCAAGGTCAGTCAGGAGATCGGCAGATTGCTCGGGCAACGTCTCGATTACTGGGAGCAGCGGCGCAAGGCTCCGGGAACGATCCTCGGCTACCGGACTGCCCGGCGACAGGGAGACGTCACTCCCTTGCTGAAGGACCCGGACGGTACCCGCTGGCAACTCATGACCTGTCCCACTTCGCTCCGTGAAGTCGAGCCGCCCGTCCGCTTGATGTTCGTCGGTGACAACGGACAAGACGTGTCCGATGAGCCGTCGTTCGTGCCCCGCCCGCAGTCCGACTCTCCCGACGATGCCGCTCAGGAGCAGTCGTGACCACCCCGGCCAATGGACCACTGCGCGTGGGCGAACTCCGCCCGAGCCAGCTTCTGCACACCTATGGTGTCGGGTCCGTCATCGACCTGCCGAATCTCTCCACCATGGTTCTCGGCCTCGATCACTGGGAGCTGGAACGGGCGACTCCGCTGGCCGAGGACCGGTTGCTGGCAGCTGTTCGCAGGCGGCTCGGTAGTCAAGTCAGCACCTTGCGCACGCCGCCGTATCTGCTGGAGACCACGGACCCGTTCGGGGACTGGTCGCGGGTCGGCGTGCCGGTCGCACTCTTCCCCCGCTGGCTTCGCTGCTCGCGCGAGCAGTGCAACCAGCTCGCTCCCGCCTCTTCGGGCTTGTTCGAGCTGGAGGAGCACTTCTTCCGGCCCGAACGGATCCGCTACGTACACAACTGTTTCGGAGTGGGACGCCGCAGGCCCACTGCCGTCCCCGCCCGTTTTCTCCTCGCCTGCCGCGATGGGCACATGGACGACTTTCCCTGGCAGTACTTCGTCCACCGCGGCGCCCAGCCGCAGGACGATTGCACCCTCACGCTGGCTGAACGAGGCACCACCGGCGAGGCCGCCAACGTGTTCGTACGGTGCTCCTGCGACAACGTCAGCGCGCGTTCCATGGTCGAGGCCATGGGGAAACGCGGTGAGGAGGAGTTGCCCGCGTGCCGGGGTCACCATCCGCACCTGGGCACCTTCGCGCGCTGCGACCAACAGGTCCGTACGATCGCTCTCGGCGCCACCAACAGTTGGTTCGCCTCACAACTGCGCGTCTTCAGTCTCCCCCGCGCCGAGGAGCCGCTCAGTCAGGCCGTACGGGAGCACTGGCGCTCGCTGGAGCCGCTTGCCGCCGTCCCCGCCGAAGCTGCAAAGATGCTGCTGCCGACGCAGGCCTGCTGGCCGGACCTGGAGCAGTTCGGCGTCGACCCGGTGTGGGAAGCGATCGCCGACGAAGCCGCTGCCCAACTGCCGGCGAACGCGGCAAGCCCCGACGACCAGGCCACGGAAGATGAAGAGTTCGACCTGGCGACGCCCGAGTGGCGGGCTTTCACCGCACCGCGCAGGTACGAGCTGCCCGACTTCACCACAGAGCACGGAGGGGTCCCCGGGACGGCTTCGAGCTGGCTGGAGCGGGTGGTGCTGGTCCACCGGCTCCGCGAAGTGTCCGCACTCACGGGGTTCACTCGCATTGATGCACCGGAATGGATGCCACAGGAGGAAGACCCGGCTGTCCAAGCAGCATCTCTGACCAGAGAACCACCCGCCTGGGTGCCGTGTGCCGAACTGCGCGGGGAGGGCGTCTTCCTCGCCTTCCGGGAGGACAAGATCGCGGAGTGGGAGAAACGCACCGACGTGGTGAGCCGCGAGCGGGTGTTGAATCAGGCACACCGACGCTGGTGTCAGGCACGCGGCACCGATCCGCAGTGGCCCGGCATTCGGTACGTGCTGCTCCACACGTTCGCCCACGCGCTCATCCGCCAGTTCGCTCTGGAATGCGGGTACGGCGCCTCTGGTATTGCGGAACGCATCTATGCCCGCTCCGGAAAGGAGCCCATGGCAGGCGTGCTTCTCTACACTGCGGCGCCGGACAGCGAAGGCACCCTCGGTGGCCTGGTTTCGCTCGGTCGTAAGGCCCGGCTGGGCCCTGCTGTCACTCAAGCGGTCGACGAGGCCCGGTTGTGCAGCTCTGATCCGATGTGCGCCGAGCATGAGCCACGCGTCCACGGGCGTCTGCACGGCGCGGCCTGCCATGCCTGTCTGTTCGCTGCCGAGACTTCGTGCGAACGGGGGAATCACTTCCTGGACCGAGCACTGCTCGTCCCGACCATCGCGGGCGACCTCAGTGCGTTCCTGTCTTGAACTGGCGGACCAGCGCCAACGACGTTCGACTGAAGAGCCGACAGCGGGGCGGAAGCTGCGGCGCTCCCACCGAATGACCGCGCATCTCGGTCTTTTTGCCGCGGCGCCACGGCAGAAATCCGCCGGGACGCTCGCACCACCCCGTATTTCTCCCTATGTTGGCGGACGGCCCGCCGTCGCGCGCGCGTCTCGCGCGCCCGGCGCTCGCTGCCAACTGCCGCCCCCCAGTGGAGAGATGTGCCGCAACGTGACCAATGCGCAGCCGAACACCGGGACCAACACCGAGGACTTGCTGGGAGCACGCCGTACCGTCCAGACGTCGATCGGCGAGCTGGGCTGCTACGAGCGCGGGGCGGGGCCGACCCTCGTCTTCCTGCACGGAGTCCTCGTCAACGCGGACCTGTGGACCAGGACCGTGCCCCTGCTCGCCGACACGCACCGCTGCGTCACGCTGGAACTCCCGCTGGGCGCGCACACCACGCCCGCGCCGCCTGAGGCCGATCTGACGCCGGACGGCATAGCGGCCGCCGTGACGGAGGCCCTGCGGGACCGCGCCCCCGAGGGCTGCGTACTGGTCGGGAACGACGCCGGCGGGGTGTTCGCGCAGCTGGTCGCCACCAGCTCGCCCGACCTGCTCCGGGGCCTCGTACTGACCTCCTGCGAGACGTACGACAACTACCTCCCCCGTGCCCTGCGCCACGCGCAGCTCGCGGCGCGCGTACCGGGCGGCGTGTGGCTCATGGTGCAGGCGCTCCGGCTGCGCGCCCTGCGCCGACTGCCCCTCGCCTGCGGCTGGCTGACGAAGCACCCGCTGGCGCCCGAGCTGCGGCAGTCGTTCCTGGAGCCCGCCCGCGGCGACGCCGGGGTCCGCCGCGACCTGGGGAAGTTCCTGCGCGGGGTGTCCAAGCGCTACACCCGGCAGACGGCCCGCGAGCTGCGCGAGTTCAAGCAGCCCACGCTCTTCCCGTGGGCCGACACGACCCGGATCTTCCCGGTCGCGCACGCGCACCGGCTCGCCGCCGCCATGCCGGACGCGCGCGTACGGCCGATCGCGGACAGCTACGCCCTCGTGCCGCTGGACCAGCCGGAGCCGCTGGCGCGGGAGATCCGCTCGTACGTCGGCAGGCGCATCCGTCCCGCGCTCTGACGGCCCCGCCACGGGCACCGCACGGCACCGGAGCACGAGCCCCGCACAGACCCCGTACGGGCCCGCCCGCGGCGCGCGGAAGGGCCCGTACGACCGAGGTCGTACGGGCCCTTCCGGACAGCTGAGCGGAGTGCGCTCGTCAGGTACCGCCAGTCACTTGTTGATCTTGGTGACCTGGCCGGCGCCCACGGTCCGGCCACCCTCGCGGATGGCGAACTTCAGGCCCTCTTCCATCGCGACGGGCTGGATGAGCTGCACGCTCATCTCGGTGTTGTCGCCCGGCATGACCATCTCGGTGCCCTCGGGGAGGGTCACGACGCCGGTCACGTCCGTCGTACGGAAGTAGAACTGCGGGCGGTAGTTGTTGAAGAAGGGGGTGTGACGGCCACCCTCGTCCTTCGACAGGATGTACGCCTGCGCCTCGAACTCCGTGTGCGGGGTGACCGAGCCCGGCTTGATGATGACCTGGCCGCGCTCGACGTCCTCGCGCTTGATGCCGCGGAGCAGCAGACCGACGTTCTCACCGGCCTGGCCCTCGTCCAGCAGCTTCCGGAACATCTCGATACCGGTGACCGTGGTGGACGTCTTGGTGTCCTTGATCCCGATGATGTCGACGTTCTCGTTGACCTTGAGCACGCCGCGCTCGATACGGCCGGTGACGACCGTACCGCGACCGGTGATCGTGAAGACGTCCTCGATCGGCATCAGGAACGGCTTCTCGACGTCGCGCTCCGGCTGCGGGATGGCCTCGTCGACGGCGGACATGAGCTTGACGATCTGGTCGCCCCACTCCTTGTCGCCCTCCAGCGCCTTGAGCGCGGAGACCTTCACGACGGGGACATCGTCGCCCGGGAACTCGTACTCCGAGAGAAGCTCACGGACCTCGAGCTCGACGAGCTCCATGATCTCCTCGTCGTCCACCATGTCGGCCTTGTTCAGCGCGACGACGATGTACGGGACGCCGACCTGGCGGGCCAGGAGCACGTGCTCCTTGGTCTGCGGCATCGGGCCGTCGGTGGCGGCGACCACGAGGATGGCGCCGTCCATCTGGGCAGCACCGGTGATCATGTTCTTGATGTAGTCCGCGTGACCCGGGCAGTCGACGTGGGCGTAGTGACGGTTCTCCGTCTGGTACTCGACGTGCGCGATGGAGATGGTGATACCGCGCTGGCGCTCTTCCGGCGCCTTGTCGATGTTCTCGAAGGCCGAAGCCTCGTTCAGGTCGGGGTACGCGTCGTGCAGCACCTTGGTGATCGCCGCGGTAAGAGTGGTCTTACCGTGGTCGATGTGACCGATGGTGCCGATGTTGACGTGCGGCTTAGTCCGCTCGAACTTCGCCTTCGCCACTGGGGTCCTCCTGTGGACTGGTGCTGTACGCCCGCCGCTGACTGCGGGGGGTGTTCAGATGGTCGTAGAACCGGTCAGGACCCCGAGGGGACTCCCTTGACCGTTTCGTCTTGTGGGGCGGCGGCCAGGGCACCGGCACAGATCGCTGGGTGATCTGTGCCGGATGCCCCGAATGCCGTTGCTCCAGCCTAATGGGTGCGCAACGCCCGTGAATCCGGTGTTACTCGCCCTTGGCCTTCGCGATGATCTCCTCGGCGACGCTCCGGGGAACCTCGGCGTAGGAGTCGAACTGCATCGAGTAGCTTGCGCGACCAGAGGTCTTGCTGCGCAGGTCACCGACGTAACCGAACATCTCCGAGAGCGGCACCAGACCCTTGACGAGCTTGGCGGCTCCCCGGTCCTCCATGGCCTGTACCTGGCCACGACGGGAGTTGATGTCGCCGATCACTTCGCCCATGTAGTCCTCGGGCGTGGTGACGTCGACGGCCATCATCGGCTCGAGGAGTGCCGGACTGGCCCTCCGCGCGGCCTCCTTGAAGGCCATCGAACCGGCGATCTTGAACGCCATCTCGGACGAGTCCACGTCGTGGAAAGCGCCGTCCAGCAGCGTCACCCGTACGCCGGTGAGCGGGTAGCCCGCCAGCACGCCGAACTCCATGGCGTCCTGGCAGCCCGCGTCCACGGACGGGATGTACTCCCGCGGGATGCGGCCACCCGTGACCTTGTTGACGAACTCGTAGCCGTCGCCTTCGAGCGGCTCGACCTCGATCTGCACCTTCGCGAACTGACCCGAACCGCCGGTCTGCTTCTTGTGCGTGTAGTCGACCTTGTCGACCTTCTTGCGCAGCGTCTCGCGGTAAGCCACCTGCGGCTTGCCGACGTTCGCCTCGACCTTGAACTCGCGCTTCATACGGTCGACCAGCACGTCGAGGTGCAGCTCGCCCATACCCGCGATGATGGTCTGGCCGGTCTCCTCGTTCGTCTTGACCTGGAAGGACGGGTCCTCCTCGGCCAGCCGCTGGATCGCGACACCCAGCTTCTCCTGGTCGCCCTTGGACTTCGGCTCGATGGCGACCTCGATCACCGGGGCCGGGAACTCCATGGACTCGAGGATCACCGGGTTCGACGCGTCGCAGAGCGTCTCGCCGGTGGTGGTCTGCTTGAGACCCATGACGGCGACGATGTCGCCGGCACCCACCGACTCGATCTCCTCACGCTTGTTCGAGTGCATGCGGTAGATCTTGCCGATGCGCTCCTTCTTGCCCTTCACCGAGTTCAGCACCTGGGTGCCGGTGAGGAGCTTGCCCGAGTAGACCCGGATGAAGGTGAGCTTGCCGAGGTGCGGGTCGCTCGCGATCTTGAACGCCAGGGCGGCCAGCGGCTCGTCCTCCGAGGGCTTCCGCTTCAGGATCTCCTCGGAGTCCTTCACGGAGTGGCCCTCGACGGCCTCGACGTCGAGCGGCGACGGAAGGTACCGCACGACGGCGTCGAGCAGCGGCTGCACGCCCTTGTTCTTGAACGCGGTGCCACAGAACACCGGGGTGACGGTGGTGGTGCCCTCAACGCCCGTGGAGGCGAGGGTGATACGGCGGATCGCCGCCATGAGCTGGTCCTCGGTGGGCTCCTGGCCCTCGAGGTACAGCTCCATCATCTCCTCGTCGTTCTCCGCCACGGCCTCGAGCAGCTTGCCGCGCCACTCGTCGGCGGCCTCGGCGTGGGTGTCCGGGATGTCGACGGTGTCGTACATCTCGCCCAGCTTGGCCTCGGCGGACCAGACCAGCGCCTTCATACGGACGAGGTCGACCACGCCCCTGAAGTCCATCTCGGTGCCGATCGGCAGCTGCATGACCAGCGGCACCGCGCCCAGGCGGTCCTCGATCATGTCAACGCAGCGGTGGAACTCGGCGCCCGTACGGTCCAGCTTGTTGACGAAGCAGATGCGCGGCACGCCGTAGCGGTCCGCCTGCCGCCATACGGTCTCGGACTGGGGCTCGACGCCGGCCACACCGTCGAACACGGTCACGGCACCATCGAGGACACGCAGCGAACGCTCCACCTCGACGGTGAAGTCGACGTGGCCCGGAGTGTCGATGATGTTGATCGTGTGATCGACGTCGTTGAGCGGCCAGTGGCAGGTCGTCGCGGCAGACGTGATGGTGATGCCGCGCTCCTGCTCCTGCTCCATCCAGTCCATCGTGGCAGCGCCGTCGTGGACCTCACCGATCTTGTAGCTGACACCGGTGTAGTACAGGATCCGCTCGGTGGTCGTCGTCTTGCCCGCGTCGATGTGAGCCATGATCCCGATGTTGCGGACCTTGGCCAGGTCAAGTGAAGTGGTAGCCATAAGGCTTCAGTCTTCTCTCGGTCTCTCGATGGGGTCTGCGACTACCAGCGGTAGTGCGCGAAGGCCTTGTTGGACTCGGCCATCTTGTGGGTGTCCTCACGCTTCTTCACGGAGGCGCCGAGACCGTTCGAAGCGTCCAGCAGCTCGTTCATAAGGCGTTCGGTCATGGTCTTCTCGCGGCGGGCGCGGGAGTAACCCACGAGCCAGCGCAGCGCCAGTGTGGAGGCGCGGCCCGGCTTGACCTCGATCGGAACCTGGTACGTCGCACCGCCGACGCGGCGGGACTTGACCTCGAGGGTCGGCTTGATGTTCTCGAGCGCGCGCTTCAGCGTGATGACCGGGTCGTTGCCGGTCTTCTCGCGCAGGCCCTCCATGGCGCCGTAGACGATGCGCTCGGCGGTGGAGCGCTTGCCGTTCAGCAGCACCTTGTTGATGAGGGACGTCACCAGAGGAGAGTTGTAGACCGGGTCGATGATGACCGGGCGCTTCGGGGCGGGGCCCTTACGAGGCATCTTTACTTCTCCTTCTTGGCGCCGTAGCGGCTGCGAGCCTGCTTGCGGTTCTTGACGCCCTGCGTGTCGAGGGAGCCGCGGATGATCTTGTATCGAACACCCGGCAGGTCCTTCACACGGCCACCACGCACGAGCACGATGGAGTGCTCCTGGAGGTTGTGGCCCTCACCCGGAATGTAAGCGGTGACCTCGATGCCGCTGGTGAGGCGCACACGTGCGACCTTACGCAGTGCCGAGTTCGGCTTCTTCGGGGTGGTCGTGAACACACGCGTGCAGACGCCGCGACGCTGAGGGGAACCCTCGAGTGCGGGCGTCTTGTTCTTCTCGACCTTGTCCTGCCGGCCCTTCCGGACCAGCTGCTGGATCGTTGGCACCGTTTCTCCGGTTTCTGTGTGCCGTCTCGGTAAAGCTAACCTGGGCCACGCCACCGACCCACGAGGTCGGGTGTGTCGAAGACTGCAGACCCCTGGGCGGAGGCAAGGAGCTTCCGGGAAGCATGCAGATTTCGGTGTCGCCATCTCCGCTTCCCGAGTGTCAGAACACTTGCGGGAGCGCAGGGGATACCCCAGGCACAAGGTCAGAGCGTACCCACAGCGTCGGCTCCGGTCAAAACAAATGCCCACGCGAAGGACACGCCGGGGCCAACACGACGCTGCGGCCACCGTACTGTGCTAGAGCGGCTCGCGAAAGACCACGCGCGGTACGGCCCCGCACCCGCTGACGTACCTGGTCAGCGGGGTGTACGGGACCGGGTCAGCTGGCGATCAGCACCAGCAGCAGGATGCCGAGCGCCAGCCAGCCCAGCGCCAGGCCCGCCACCGCGGAGCCGTCGCCTCGCTCTCCTGTGCGGCGGATCTCAGAACGCGCCTTGTGGCCGAGGATGATCGCCGGCAGGCCGCTGATGCCGAGGGTGATCGGGGTGACGAGGCCGCAGACGAGCGCGCCGATCGCGGCCGAGTTCGTGGGGCGGGCGGGCATGAGCGGCGGGTACACCGGTCCCGGGTACATCGGCGGCCCGTACTGCCCGCGGCCGTGGAACGCCGCCGGCAGCGCCGGCGTGGGTGCCGCTCCGCCCGGCCCGTGCGGCAGGTCGGCAGTCAGCTGCTGCAACTCCTCGATGGAGCGTGCCGCGACGGCGCGCCCGGTGCGCTGGTCGTGCTCCTCCTTGGTCAGCCGCCCTTCCGCGAAAGCGGCCCGCAGGACGTCGACCGCGCGCTCACGGTCCGAGTTACTGGCGAGCATGGCACCACCCCCGCATCCATGATGCACCCACAAGCCACGAAGGGCGGTCACTCCCCTGGGGAGTGACCGCCCTCTGTGGCAGAACTGAGACCTGGCTAAAGCCTCATCAGGCGTTGTACGGCCCGTAGTCGTAGTCCTCCAGCGGGACCGCCTGACCGGAGCCGGTGCCGAACGGCGAGTAGTCGATGTCGTCGTAGCCGACAGCCGAGTACATCGCCGCCTTCGCCTCCTCGGTCGGTTCGACCCGGATGTTGCGGTAGCGGGACAGACCCGTACCGGCCGGGATGAGCTTGCCGATGATGACGTTCTCCTTGAGGCCGATCAGGGAGTCCGACTTGGCGTTGATCGCCGCGTCGGTCAGCACCCGGGTCGTCTCCTGGAAGGACGCCGCCGACAGCCACGACTCGGTGGCCAGCGAAGCCTTGGTGATACCCATCAGCTGCGGACGGCCGGAGGCCGGGTGGCCGCCTTCCGTCACCACGCGACGGTTCTCGCCCTCGAACTTCGTACGCTCCACCAGCTCGCCCGGCAGCAGCTCCGCGTCGCCGGACTCGATGATCGTCACACGGCGCAGCATCTGCCGGATGATGATCTCGATGTGCTTGTCGTGGATCGACACGCCCTGCGAGTTGTAGACCTTCTGCACCTCGTTGACCAGGTGCACCTGGACCGCACGCTGGCCGAGGATGCGCAGCACGTCGTGCGGGTTGGTGGCACCGACGGTCAGCGGCTCGCCGACGTTGACGTGGTCGCCCTCGGACACCTTGAGACGGGCACGCTTGGACACGCCGTACGAGGTCTCCTCGGAGCCGTCGTCGGGAGTGACGACGATCTTCTTCGTCTTCTCGGTCTCCTCGATACGCACCCGGCCGGCCGACTCGGAGATCGGCGCGACGCCCTTGGGCGTACGGGCCTCGAAGAGCTCGACCACACGCGGCAGACCCTGGGTGATGTCGTCACCGGCCACACCACCGGTGTGGAAGGTACGCATCGTCAGCTGCGTGCCGGGCTCACCGATGGACTGGGCCGCGATGATGCCGACGGCCTCGCCGATGTCCACCAGCTTGCCGGTGGCCAGCGAACGCCCGTAGCACATCGCGCAGGTGCCGACGGTGGACTCGCAGGTGAGGATCGAACGGGTCTTGACCGTCTCCACACCGTGCCGCACCAGCTCGTCGATGAGCACGTCGCCCAGGTCCGTGTTGGCCGGGGCCAGCACCTTGCCGTCCACGACGATGTCCTCGGCGAGCGCCCGCGCGTACACGCTGGTCTCGACGTTCTCCGCCTTGCGCAGCACGCCGTCCGCGCCCTTGGCCGCGATCTCCAGCTTGAGGCCGCGGTCGGTGCCGCAGTCCTCCTCGCGGATGATCACGTCCTGCGAGACGTCCACCAGACGACGGGTCAGGTAACCCGAGTCGGCGGTACGCAGCGCGGTGTCCGCGAGGCCCTTACGGGCGCCGTGCGTGGAGATGAAGTACTCCAGCACGGTGAGGCCCTCGCGGAACGACGCCTTGATCGGCCGCGGGATGGTCTCGTTCTTCGCGTTGGACACCAGACCGCGCATGCCCGCGATCTGCCGCATCTGCATCATGTTTCCGCGCGCACCCGAGTCGACCATCATGAAGATCGGGTTCGTCTTCGGGAAGTTCTCGTTCATGGCCTCGGAGACCTCGTTGGTCGCCTTGGTCCAGATCGCGATCAGTTCCTGGGTGCGCTCGTCCTTGGTGATCAGGCCGCGCTCGTACTGCTTCTGGACCTTCTCGTCCTGAGCCTCGTACGACTCGATGATCGCCTGCTTGGCCTCGGGCACCACCACGTCGGAGATCGCGACGGTCACGCCGGAGCGGGTCGCCCAGTGGAAACCGGCGGCCTTCAGGTTGTCCAGCGCGGCCGCGACGACGACCTTGGGGTAGCGCTCGGCCAGGTCGTTGACGATCCCGGAGAGCTGCTTCTTGCCCACCGAGTTGTCGACGAACGGGTAGTCCTCGGGCAGCAGTTCGTTGAAGAGCGCGCGGCCCAGCGTCGTACGCAGCCGGAAGCTGTCCCCCGGCTGGTACTCGGGCTCGCCCTCCTCGCGCGCCGGCGGCGTCCAGCCGCGCGGCGGAACCGTGCCGACGGGGAAGCGGATGTCGATCTTCGCCTGGAGCGAGAGCTCCCCGGCGTCGAACGCCATGATCGCCTCGGCGACCGAGTTGAACGCCCGCCCGTCGCCGATCGTCTGGCGCTGCTCCTCGTCGGTGGTGAGGAAGAACAGCCCCAGCACCATGTCCTGGGTGGGCATGGTCACGGGACGGCCGTCGGCCGGCTTGAGGATGTTGTTCGAGGACAGCATCAGGATGCGGGCCTCGGCCTGCGCCTCCGCGGACAGCGGCAGGTGCACGGCCATCTGGTCACCGTCGAAGTCCGCGTTGAACGCGGTGCACACGAGCGGGTGGATCTGAATGGCCTTGCCCTCGACCAGCTGCGGCTCGAACGCCTGGATGCCGAGGCGGTGCAGTGTCGGTGCGCGGTTCAGCAGCACCGGGTGCTCGGCGATGACCTCTTCCAGCACGTCGTACACGACCGTACGGCCGCGCTCGACCATGCGCTTCGCAGACTTGATGTTCTGCGCGTGGTTCAGGTCCACCAGGCGCTTCATCACGAACGGCTTGAAGAGCTCCAGCGCCATCGCCTTCGGCAGACCGCACTGGTGCAGCTTGAGCTGCGGGCCGACGACGATCACGGAACGCGCGGAGTAGTCCACGCGCTTGCCGAGCAGGTTCTGCCGGAACCGGCCCTGCTTGCCCTTGAGCATGTCGGACAGCGACTTCAGCGGACGGTTGCCCGGCCCGGTGACCGGACGGCCGCGGCGGCCGTTGTCGAACAGCGCGTCGACGGCCTCCTGCAGCATCCGCTTCTCGTTGTTCACGATGATCTCGGGCGCACCGAGGTCGAGCAGCCGCTTGAGGCGGTTGTTCCTGTTGATCACGCGGCGGTACAGGTCGTTCAGGTCGGAGGTCGCGAAGCGGCCACCGTCCAGCTGCACCATCGGACGCAGGTCCGGCGGGATCACCGGCACGCAGTCCAGCACCATGCCCTTGGGGCTGTTGCTGGTCTGCAGGAACGCCGAGACGACCTTCAGCCGCTTCAGCGCACGGGTCTTCTTCTGGCCCTTGCCGGTACGGATGATCTCGCGGAGGCGCTCGGCCTCCTCCTCGAGGTCGAAGGTCTCCAGGCGCTTCTGCAGCGCGTTGGCACCCATCGAGCCGTCGAAGTACGTACCGAAGCGGTCGCGCAGCTCGCGGTAGAGCAGCTCGTCGCCCTCCAGGTCCTGGACCTTGAGGTTCTTGAAGCGGCTCCACACCTCGTCGAGACGGTCGATCTCGCGCTGGGCGCGGTCGCGCAGCTGCTTCATCTCGCGCTCGGCGCCCTCGCGCACCTTGCGGCGCACGTCCGCCTTCGCGCCCTCGGCCTCGAGCTCGGCCAGGTCGGCCTCCTGCTTCTTGGCCCGGGCCTCCAGGTCGGAGTCGCGGCGCTGCTCGATCTGCTGGCGCTCCACACCGATGTGCGCCTCCAGGGAGGGCAGGTCGCGGGTGCGGCGCTCCTCGTCGACGTACGTGATCATGTACGCCGCGAAGTAGATGACCTTCTCCAGGTCCTTCGGGGCCAGGTCCAGCAGGTAGCCGAGGCGGGACGGGACGCCCTTGAAGTACCAGATGTGGGTGACGGGCGCGGCCAGTTCGATGTGGCCCATCCGCTCACGGCGCACCTTGGCGCGGGTCACCTCGACGCCGCAGCGCTCACAGATGATGCCCTTGAAGCGGACGCGCTTGTACTTGCCGCAGTAGCACTCCCAGTCCCGGGTCGGACCGAAGATCTTCTCGCAGAAGAGCCCGTCCTTTTCCGGCTTGAGGGTGCGGTAGTTGATGGTCTCCGGCTTCTTGACCTCGCCGTGCGACCACTGACGGATGTCGTCAGCGGTGGCCAGGCCAATTCGCAGTTCGTCGAAGAAGTTGACGTCGAGCACTGTCGTCAATCCCTCTTTCAGGGTCGTGCCCCTCCGCGTCAGCGGAATATTCAGGCAGGTTCGTGGTCTGGGGGTCCTGGGACGACCGGGCTCTTCGGGAGAAGGGCCCGGTCAGACCCGTCAGACCTCTTCGACGCTGCTCGGCTCACGCCGGGACAGGTCGATACCGAGCTCCTCCGCAGCGCGGAAGACATCCTCATCGGTGTCTCGCATCTCGATGGACATGCCGTCCGAGGACAGCACCTCCACGTTCAGGCAGAGCGACTGCATCTCCTTGATGAGCACCTTGAAGGACTCGGGGATGCCCGGCTCGGGGATGTTCTCGCCCTTGACGATCGCCTCGTACACCTTCACGCGGCCTGTGACGTCGTCGGACTTGATGGTCAGCAGCTCCTGGAGGGCGTAGGCGGCGCCGTACGCCTCGAGCGCCCACACCTCCATCTCACCGAAGCGCTGGCCACCGAACTGGGCCTTACCACCCAGCGGCTGCTGGGTGATCATGCTGTACGGGCCGGTGGAGCGCGCGTGCAGCTTGTCGTCCACCAGGTGGTGCAGCTTGAGGATGTACATGTAGCCGACCGAGACCGGCTCCGGGAACGGCTCCCCGGAACGCCCGTCGAAGAGGTGCGCCTTGCCGGACGGCTGGACCAGCCGGTCGCCGTCCCGGTTCGGCACGGTCGACTCGAAGAGGCCGGCGATCTCGTCCTCGCGGGCACCGTCGAAGACCGGGGTCGCGACGTTCGTACCCGGCGCGACGTCGTCCGCGCCGATCGCCGCCAGCCGCTTCTTCCACTCCTCGTCGACGCCCTGGACCTGCCAGCCCTGGGAGGCGAGCCAGCCCAGGTGGATCTCCAGGACCTGGCCCGGGTTCATCCGGGAGGGGACGCCCAGCGGGTTGAGGATGATGTCGACCGGGGTGCCGTCCTCCAGGAACGGCATGTCCTCGACCGGCAGGATCTTCGAGATGACGCCCTTGTTGCCGTGCCGGCCGGCGAGCTTGTCGCCGTCGGTGATCTTGCGCTTCTGCGCGACGTAGACGCGGACCAGCTGGTTCACGCCCGGCGGCAGCTCGTCGCCCTCCTCGCGGTCGAAGACCCGTACGCCGATGACCTTGCCGGTCTCGCCGTGCGGCACCTTCAGCGAGGTGTCACGGACCTCACGGGCCTTCTCGCCGAAGATCGCGCGCAGCAGCCGCTCCTCCGGGGTCAGCTCGGTCTCGCCCTTCGGGGTGACCTTGCCGACCAGGATGTCGCCGGCCTCGACCTCGGCACCGATACGGATGATGCCGCGCTCGTCGAGGTCCGCGAGGACCTCCTCGGAGACGTTCGGGATGTCCCGGGTGATCTCCTCCGGACCGAGCTTGGTGTCACGGGCGTCGACCTCGTGCTCCTCGATGTGGATCGAGGAGAGGACGTCGTCCTGGACGAGGCGCTGCGACAGGATGATCGCGTCCTCGTAGTTGTGGCCTTCCCACGGCATGAACGCCACGAGCAGGTTCTTGCCGAGCGCCATCTCGCCGTCCTCGGTGGACGGGCCGTCGGCCAGCACCTGGTCGGTGATGACGCGGGAGCCCTCGTCCACGAGCACCTTCTGGTTGAAGGAGGTGCCCTGGTTGGAACGGGAGAACTTCGCGACCCGGTACGTGGTGTACGTGCCGTCGTCGTTCGCCACCGTGACGTAGTCGGCGGAGACCTCCTGGACGACACCGTCCTTCTCGGCCTTGATGACGTCGCCGGCGTCGACCGCACAGCGGTACTCCATACCGGTGCCGACCAGCGGCGACTCCGCCTTCAGCAGCGGCACCGCCTGCCGCATCATGTTGGAGCCCATGAGCGCGCGGTTGGCGTCGTCGTGCTCGAGGAACGGGATCATGGCGGTGGCGACCGACACCATCTGGCGCGGCGACACGTCCATGTAGTCCACGTCGTCGCCCGGGATCAGGTCGACCTCGCCGCCGCGGCGGCGGATCAGCACCCGCTCCTCGGCGAACCGCATGTCCTCGGTCAGCGGCGCGTTGGCCTGGGCGATGACGAAGCGGTCCTCCTCGTCAGCCGTGAGGTAGTGCACCTCGTCGGTGACGACGCCCTCGCGGACCACGCGGTACGGCGACTCGACGAAGCCGAACGCGTTCACGCGCCCGTACGACGCCAGCGAGCCGATCAGACCGATGTTCGGGCCCTCGGGGGTCTCGATCGGACACATGCGGCCGTAGTGCGAGGGGTGCACGTCACGGACCTCGAAGCCCGCCCGCTCACGGCTCAGACCGCCCGGGCCCAGCGCGTTGAGGCGGCGCTTGTGGGTGAGCCCCGACAGCGGGTTCGTCTGGTCCATGAACTGCGACAGCTGGCTGGTGCCGAAGAATTCCTTGATGGAGGCGACGACCGGCCGGATGTTGATCAGCGTCTGCGGCGTGATCGCCTCGACGTCCTGCGTCGTCATCCGCTCGCGGACGACGCGCTCCATCCGCGCCAGGCCCGTACGGACCTGGTTCTGGATGAGCTCGCCGACGTTCCGCAGGCGGCGGTTGCCGAAGTGGTCGATGTCGTCGGTCTCGACGACGAGCGAGACGCCCTCGGCCGAGGTCGTCTCGGTCTCGCCGGCGTGCAGCTTGACCAGGTACTTGATCGTCGCGATGACGTCGGCCGTGGTGAGCACGCCGGAGTCCAGCGGCTCGTCACCGC
Source organism: Streptomyces armeniacus (assembly GCF_003355155.1). Taxonomy (NCBI): domain Bacteria; kingdom Bacillati; phylum Actinomycetota; class Actinomycetes; order Kitasatosporales; family Streptomycetaceae; genus Streptomyces; species Streptomyces armeniacus. The sequence continues at coordinate 1,182,351 of NZ_CP031320.1, forward strand.
CGAGCTTCTTGTTGATCTTGTAACGGCCGACCTTGGCCAGGTCGTACCGCTTCGGGTTGAAGTAGAGGTTCTCCAGCAGCGTCTGCGCGGCCTCGCGGGTCGGGGGCTCGCCCGGACGCAGCTTGCGGTAGATGTCGAGCAGCGCGTCGTCCTGACCCTGGGTGTGGTCCTTCTCCAGGGTGGCGCGCATCGACTCGTACTGGCCGAACTCCTCGAGGATCTGCTCGGTCGTCCAGCCGAGCGCCTTGAGCAGGACGGTCACGGACTGCTTGCGCTTGCGGTCGATGCGGACACCGACCATGTCGCGCTTGTCGACCTCCATCTCGAGCCAGGCACCCCGGGACGGGATGATCTTGGCGGAGAAGACGTCCTTGTCGGAGGTCTTGTCGATGGAGCTGTCGAAGTAGGCACCCGGCGAGCGGACGAGCTGCGTGACGACGACACGCTCGGTGCCGTTGATCACGAAGGTGCCCTTGTCGGTCATGAGCGGGAAGTCGCCCATGAAGACCGTCTGGGACTTGATCTCACCGGTCTCGTTGTTCGTGAACTCGGCGGTGACGAAGAGCGGAGCCGCGTACGTGAAGTCGCGCTCCTTGCACTCGTCGATCGAGTTCTTCGGCGGCTCGAAACGGTGATCACGGAAGGTCAGGGACATCGACCCGGAGAAGTCCTCGATCGGAGAGATCTCCTCGAAGATCTCTTCCAGACCGGATTTCGTGGGGACGTCCTGACCACTGTCCAGCGCTGCCTCGACGCGACCCTTCCAGGCGTCGTTGCCGAGCAGCCAGTCAAAGCTCTCGGTCTGCAGCGCAAGGAGGTTCGGGACCCCGAGGGGTTCCCTGATCTTCGCAAAAGAGATACGCAGCGGGGCGGTGCTGGCGCCGTTGTTCGAATGAGTGGTCGAGGCGTTGCGCGAGGCGGCCAAGAGGGGGTCCTTCCGAGGGCTCGGACTCACTACGCGCATACCGGTGCCCCTGGCGACGGGCAGGGAGCAGCTAGCAGGCAGCGCAAAGGGTCAGTGTAGCCACACGGCACACTGATGTCCAGAGCGGTTTTCCGGAGACTGGCGCAGTGCCACTCTCCCCCTCTCGTTCTGCTGTCTTGTCGCAGGCCACACGTGCCGGGAATCGCACGTGCCGCGAGCGCATATCGATGCTTCCCGCTTCGTCCCCGATCCATGCCTCGGATCTGGATCGGTGTGACGACGCGTCCCGAGAATTGCGCGCTGCGTGCCATTCGTCAAGGCCCCCAGGACTGCGAAGATCACCATACCCGCCCATATCCCCAGGGCAAGGACGTCGCGTCGGCAACGCCGAAGGGCGATCACCCGCACGGGTGATCGCCCTCCGGTGAGGCAGTGCCGCGGAAGCCGTACGGGCCCCTCGTCACTTGACCTCAGTGCGTCACTTGACCTCGACGGAGGCGCCGGCGCCCTCGAGGGACTCCTTCGCCTTGTCGGCGGCGTCCTTGGCGACCTTCTCGAGGACCGGCTTCGGGGTGCCGTCCACGAGGTCCTTGGCCTCCTTCAGACCCAGCGAGGTCAGCTCGCGCACGACCTTGATGACCTGGATCTTCTTGTCGCCGGCGCCGGTGAGGATGACGTCGAACTCGTCCTGCTCGGGCTCGGCCTCGGCGGCGGCGCCGCCCTGGCCCGGAGCGGCGACGGCGACGGCGGCCGGAGCGGCGGCCTCGACGTCGAACTTCTCCTCGAACTTCTTCACGAACTCGGAGAGCTCGATGAGGGTCATCTCTTCGAACTGCGCGAGCAGGTCGTCCTGGCTGAGCTTCGCCATGGTGGCGGTCCTTCCACTAAATCGGCTGGTGCCGGATGTACATAACGGCGGCGGGCGTGGCCCGCTGCGACCGAGGAGTGCTGATGACGCGAGTGCGCGCGCCGACTACTCGGACTCGGCGGGAGCCGGCGTGCCGGCACCGCCCTGCTCGACCTTGTCGCGAAGCGCGTCCGCGGTGCGGACCATCTTCGTGAGCGGGGCCTGGAAGGTCGCCGCGGCCTTGGCCATGGACGCCTTCATGCCACCGGCCAGCTTGGCGAGCAGCACCTCGCGGGACTCGAGGTCCGCGAGCTTGTTGATGTCGGCGGCGGACATGGGGCTGCCGTCGACGATGCCGCCCTTGATGACCAGGGCGGGGTGGTTTTTGGCGAAGTCGCGGAGACCCTTCGCCGCCTCCACCGGGTCACCGGTGACGAAGGCGACGGCCGACGAGCCCTGGAAGAACTCGTCGAGCTCGTTGAACCCGGCCTCCTTGGCCGCGATCTTGGTCAGTGTGTTCTTCACCACTCGGTACTGAGCGTTCTCACCGAGCGAACGGCGCAGCTCCTTGAGCTGCGCCACGGTGAGACCGGTGTACGCGGTCACGACGGCAGCGCTGGAGTCGCGGAACTTGTTCGTCATCTCCTCGACGGCTGCGACCTTGTCGGGTGCGACCTGGTCCCTTGCCATGAGCCTCGGCCTCCTTCCGGGTGTTCAGGACCGCTCGGAAGGGGCTGGACAAACGTAACGCCCCGGCGCAGGCGCACGGGGCGACACTCGACCGGACACAATCGTCCGGGAGCTCATCCAGTCACCTACGCGGGCCGCCCGCAGCTAGCGGGTCCTTCGCCCGGCACGCCCCCTGCCGGGGCACACCGGTAACCAGCGGTCTTTGGCTTCTCCGTGAGCTTACGCGAGCCGCGCCGGGAGCGGCAAATCCGCCCTCTCCCGGCGCAGCCCGCCCGCACCCGGCAGAGCGGGCGCGTCGTGCCGTACGGGCCACCGTACGGGCCGCCGTACGGGCCTCAGCTGCCGTACGGGCCTCAGCTGAGCTCTTCGAAGCCCACGGTGTCGGAGGCCGGCGGGGCCTCGATGGTGACGTCCGTGCCGTAGTCCGAGTAGTAGACGACCGACTCGTAGTCGCCCTGGCCCTTGGTGTTCTCGGCCGTCTCGGACTTCTTCACCAGCAGGTCGTCGCCGTCGATCCAGAGGTCGATTTTCTCCGTCTCCAGGCCTGCCGTCTGAAGCTGCCGCTGCAGCTGTTGGAGCTCCGTCTGGCTCAGTTCCTTGGACTGCATGCGGGTCAGCTCGGAGACGTCCACAGTGCCGCTGTAGTGGGTCGTCTCGGTGCCCTTGACGGTCTCCGTGCCGACCTTCCGCACCTTGCCCGTGGCGAGCAGGAGCTCCACCGAGCGCGACGGGTTGTTGTTCTGCATCTGGTCCTTGATGAACGCGCCCGACGGACCCGCCCGTTCGGCGAGCTTGTCGTAGTCGTACGCGATCCAGTGCGCGCCGTTGCCTGCCGTCGAGGCGAATTCGTCGCCGACGTTCACGTACATCGCGTCGGCCGTGTAGCGGGCCGGTGTGGGCTTGTTGGCGATCGGCGAGTTCGCCACCGCGCCACCGCTCTGGGTGACGGTGAGATTGCCCGTGGTGCCCCCCTCGGACCAGTCCATCTCGCCTTCCATCGCCGTGGTCATCGTCCCCTGGGGGCTGCCCTGGGACGTGTTGCCCTCGACGTGGGCCGACTTCTGCCGCTCCGTGCTGTCCGAGGCCTTCTTCAGCGCCGCGAGCGGCGAGAAGCCGGTCGACGACTTCTCGGACGAGCGCTTGTCCTTCTTGCCTCCGCCACCACCGTCGCCGTCGTCGCTGCCGCACGCCGTGAGACCGGCCATCAGCACAACGCCTGCCGTCACCGCGGCTGTTCGCGTCCTGTGCACGGGACCCCCCTGGGTTTTAACTGCTCTTTATGTGCCGGGACGACTGTAGCCCGCGGTGAGGTTCCCCCCGCCCCCGGATTCCGTGGTCGGTCACGCACGAGGCCGGGCCCGCACTCGTCAGAGCGCGGGCCCGGCCTCGTTTGCCGTGCCGGTGGATCAGGCCGCGGCCGGGTCCTCCTCGACGAGGAGGTTCCGGGTGCGGTTGCCGTCCATCGGGATGCCGGGGCCCATCGTGGTGCTGATGGTGGCCTTCTTGACGTAACGGCCCTTGGCCGCCGACGGCTTGAGGCGGTGCACCTCTTCGATCGCCGCGGCGTAGTTCTCGACCAGCAGCCGCTCGTCGAACGACGTCTTGCCGATGATGAAGTGCAGGTTCGCGTGCTTGTCGACACGGAACTCGATCTTGCCGCCCTTGATGTCCGTGACGGCCTTGGTCACGTCGGGCGTGACCGTACCGGTCTTCGGGTTCGGCATCAGACCACGCGGACCGAGCACGCGGCCGAGGCGGCCGACCTTGCCCATCAGGTCCGGGGTGGCGACGACGGCGTCGAAGTCGAGACGGCCCTTGGAGACCTCGTCGATCAGTTCGTCGGAGCCGACGATGTCGGCGCCCGCGGCTTCCGCGGCCGCTGCACGGTCACCGGTCGCGAAGACCAGGACCCGGGCGGTCTTGCCGGTGCCGTGCGGGAGGTTCACGGTGCCGCGGACCATCTGGTCGGCCTTGCGCGGGTCGACGCCCAGCCGCAGGGCGACCTCGACGGTCGCGTCGAACTTGGCCGGTGAGGTCTCCTTGGCCAGCCGGACGGCCTCGAGCGGGGCGTACAGCTTCTCCCGGTCGACCTTGGCGTCCGCGCTGCGGAGGTTCTTGCTGCGCTTCACTGCTGCTCCTGTTGTTCGGAACGGAGTCGTGGTGCGGGCCAGCGCTCGGCCCTTCCACCCTTTGTCTGGGTTCGGTTCGCCTCCGGGCGCTTGTACCCGGTCTCGACGCTCCTCGACTTCCCCTGCCTTCGGCGGGGAGGCCCCATGCGCTCGCCCGCGGCGGGAGCCGCTCAAGGCACTGTCGCTTGGTCTCGGTCGCTTTCGACACCGGCGCGCCCTTTGGCTCACTCACAGTGGTTGTGAGCCGTGGTCAGCCCTCGACCGTGACGCCCATGGAACGCGCGGTGCCGGCGATGATCTTCTCGGCGGCGTCCATGTTGTTCGCGTTCAGGTCGGGCATCTTGGTCGTGGCGATCTCGCGCACCTGCTCGCGCGTGAGCTTCCCGACCTTGTTGACGTGCGGCTGGCCGGAGCCCTTCTCCAGGCCCGCGGCCTTGAGAATCATCTTGGCTGCCGGGGGCGTCTTGGTGATGAAGGTGAAGGACCGGTCCTCGTAGACCGTGATCTCCACCGGGATCACCCAGCCGCGCTGCGACTCCGTCGCGGCGTTGTACGCCTTGCAGAACTCCATGATGTTGACGCCGTGCTGACCCAGTGCCGGGCCGACCGGCGGAGCCGGGTTGGCCGCACCGGCCTGGATCTGGAGCTTGATCAGCCCCGCGACCTTCTTCTTCTTGGGAGGCATGCTCTCTCCGGGTCCTTGTGAGAGGTGATTCGGCCGCCATGCCCGGCGACGGAGTCCGTCAGCCGGATGGAGGCATACCGCACCACGATAGCCCGTACCGTGGCGAGCTCTGAAATCGGCCGGTCCCACCGGCCGGAAACGTACGGCTCCGGGCTGCCCCGAAGCCGTACGACCGCGGACGAACGGTCAGTTCTTCTGGATCTGGTCGAAGCTGAGCTCGACCGGGGTCTCCCGGCCGAAGATCTCGACCAGGCCCTTGACCTTCTTCGAGTCCGCGTTGATCTCGTTGATCGTGGCCTGCAGCGTCGCGAACGGGCCGTCGGTGACCGTGACGGAGTCGCCCACCTCGAAGTCCAGCACCTGGACCTCGACCTTGCGGCCGGGGCCGCCGACGGGCTTGCCCTCCTCGTCCGTGGCCGCGGCCTTGGCGGCCTTCTCCTCGGCCTCGGGGGCGAGCATCTTGACGATCTCGTCGAGGGTCAGCGGATACGGGTCGTACGCGTTGCCGACGAAGCCGGTGACGCCCGGGGTGTTGCGGACGACGCCCCAGGACTCGTTCGTCAGGTCCATGCGGACGAGGACGTATCCCGGGAGCTTGTTCTGCCGGACGGTGCGCCGGTCGCCGTTCTTGATCTGGACGACCTCTTCCTGCGGCACCTCGGCCTGGAAGATGAAGTCCTCGACGTTGAGGGAGACGGCGCGCTGCTCGAGGTTGGTCTTCACGCGGTTCTCGTAGCCCGCGTAGGTGTGGATCACGTACCACTCGCCCGGGAGGTGGCGCAGCTCGTCGCGGAGCGCGGCGACGGGGTCGACCGGCTCCTCCTCGGCCTCCGCCGCCTCTTCGCCGGCCTCGGCCTCGTCGGTGCCCTCGTCCTCGTCGGCCTCGGCGTCCGCCTCGGCAGCGGCGGCTCCGGCGTCCTCGTCGGTCTCCGCGTCCTCGTCGGTCTCCGTGAGGACGGCGGCCTCCTCAGCCGAATCGCCCGATGCGTCGTCGGCGGCCGCCGACAGGTCGACGCTGTCATCCGCCGCCTCGAAAATGGCGCGCGCGGTGTCTTCGCCCTCTGCGGGCTCGACGGCGTCGTTCGGGTTCGGGTCAGACACGGTGGCTGCTTCTTCCTGGCTTCATGGGGTCGATCATGCGGTGGCCGTGCCGCGGGGGCACTCGGGCTCGCTCGCCGGCCTCCGCGGTACGGGTCAGCCGAAGACGGTCTTCATCACTTCGGTGAACCCATAGTCAATCACGGTCACAATGCCGATCATGATGACTACGAAGATGATCACCACAGTGGTGTACGTCGAGAGCTGGTTCCGCGTCGGCCACACGACCTTGCGGAGCTCGGCGACGATCTGTCGGTAGAAAAGCGCGAGACGGGCCAGTGGGCCCTTCTTGCCTCGCTTGCCTCCGCGCCGGGGCTTCTTGTCGTCTGACGACCGTCCGGGCTCGGGGACCTCGATGGAGTCCGTGATCTCCGTCACTCGTCCTCACCTGATCCGGGTCGTTGCCCTGCGGCGTCCGGCCCGGCCGCACGGCGGTGCATTTCAGTACGTACGCAAGCACACACCATATCGGCGATGCGATGTGTGTAGCAGGGCCGGAGGGACTTGAACCCCCAACCGCTGGTTTTGGAGACCAGTGCTCTACCAATTGAGCTACGACCCTTTGTGCCTTCAACCTACCGCATCCGGGCGGCTGCACCGAGTGCGCAGCACGGAACGATCGATGAGGGCCAACGACGTAGGAGTGTACGTGTTCCGTGCCCCGCCGTCGAACGCCTAACCACGGGCCCGGCCGCCAAACCCCGGTGCGGGCCCGTTCGCGGGTCTGGGAACATGCCTCTATGACGGCTGCTACTCCACCCGCACAGTCCCCGACCGAACGACGCCTCTCGGCCCGTATCGGGTCGATCTCCGAGTCCGCCACCCTCGCCGTGGACGCCAAGGCCAAGGCCCTCAAGGCCGCCGGGCGCCCCGTGATCGGCTTCGGCGCGGGCGAGCCGGACTTCCCGACGCCCGGGTACATCGTCGAGGCGGCGGTCGAGGCGTGCCGCAACCCGAAGTACCACCGGTACACGCCCGCCGGCGGCCTCCCCGAGCTGCGCTCCGCGATCGCCGAGAAGACTCGGCGGGACTCCGGTTACTCGGTCGAGGCCGCGAACGTCCTGGTCACCAACGGCGGCAAGCAGGCCATCTACGAGTCCTTCGCCACCATCCTCGACCCGGGCGACGAGGTGCTCGTCCCCGCGCCGTACTGGACCACGTACCCCGAGTCGATCCGGCTCGCGGGCGGCGTCCCGGTCGACGTCGTGGCGGACGAGACCACCGGGTACCGGGTGAGCGTCGAGCAGCTGGAGGCGGCCCGCACGGAGCACACGAAGGTGCTGCTGTTCGTCTCGCCCTCGAACCCGACCGGCGCGGTCTACACCCGCGACCAGATCGAGGAGATCGGGCGCTGGGCGGCGGAGCACGGCCTGTGGGTGCTCACGGACGAGATCTACGAGCATCTGGTGTACGGCGACGCCGAGTTCCACTCGCTGCCCGTCGTCGTGCCCGAGCTGCGGGACCGCTGCATCATCGTGAACGGCGTGGCCAAGACGTACGCCATGACCGGCTGGCGCGTCGGCTGGGCCATCGGCCCGCAGGACGTCGTGAAGGCCGCCGCGAACCTCCAGTCGCACGCCACCTCGAACGTGAGCAACGTGGCGCAGGCCGCCGCGCTGGCCGCCGTCTCCGGTGACCTCGAGGCGGTCGCGGAGATGCGCGCCGCGTTCGACCGGCGGCGGCAGACGATCGTACGGATGCTGAACGAGATCAGCGGCGTCGTCTGCCCCGAGCCGGAGGGCGCCTTCTACGCGTACCCCTCCGTGAAGGGCCTCCTCGGCAAGGAGCTGCGCGGCAGGCGGCCGGCGAGCACGGTGGAGCTGGCCGAGCTGATCCTGGAGGAGGTGGAGGTCGCGGTGGTGCCCGGAGAGGCGTTCGGCACGCCGGGCTATCTGCGGCTGTCCTACGCACTGGGCGACGAGGACCTGGTGGAGGGCGTCTCCCGGATCCAGAAGCTGCTGGCCGAGGCGCGGGACTGACAACTCACCCGGTACGGGCGCGGGCGGCGCCCGTACCGGAAGCGGAGGTTTGATGGGGACGGTTCGCGACGTCCGGCGGCTGCCGAAAGCGCACCTGCATCTGCACTTCACCGGATCGATGCGGCCCGGCACGCTGCTGGAGCTCGCCGACAAGTACGGTGTGCACCTGCCCGACGCGCTCAGCGGCGGCGAGCCGCCGAAGCTGCGCGCGACGGACGAGCGCGGGTGGTTCCGCTTCCAGCGGCTGTACGACATGGCGCGGTCCTGCCTGCGCGAGCCGGAGGACATCCAGCGGCTGGTGCGCGAGACGGCTGAGGAGGACGTACGGGACGGCTCGCGGTGGCTGGAGATCCAGGTCGACCCGACCTCGTACGCGCCCCGGCTGGGCGGGCTGATCCCGGCGCTGGAGATCATCCTGGACGCGGTGGACCGCGCCCGCCGGGACACGGGTCTGGACATGCGGGTGCTGGTCGCGGCGAACCGTATGAAGCACCCGCTGGACGCCCGTACGCTCGCCCGGCTCGCCGTCCGCTACCGGGACCGCGGGATCGTCGGCTTCGGGCTCTCCAACGACGAACGCCGCGGTTTCGCACGTGACTTCGACCGGGCGTTCGCGATCGCGCGCGACGGCGGGCTGCTGGCCGCGCCGCACGGCGGCGAGCTGTCCGGACCATCGAGCGTCCGCGACTGCCTGGACGACCTGCGCGCGGCGCGGGTGGGGCACGGCGTGCGCGCGGCGGAGGACCCGCGGCTGCTGGGGCGGCTGGCCGAGCGCGGGGTGACGTGCGAGGTGTGCCCCGCGTCGAACGTGGCGCTGGGCGTGTACGAGAAGCCGGAGGACGTACCGCTGCGGGTGCTCTGGGACGCCGGGGTGCCGATGGCGCTGGGAGCGGACGACCCGCTGCTGTTCGGCTCGCGGCTGGCCGCGCAGTACGAGCTGGCGCGGGACGCGCACGGCTTCACCGACGCCGAACTGGCCGAGCTGGCCCGCCAGTCGGTGCGCGGCTCGGCGGCGCCGCCGGAGGTACGGGACGCGGTGCTCGCGGACATCGACGCGTGGCTGGCGGCGGACGGCTGAGGTCGGGCCGGGCGCAGTGCGGTTTGCGACCGCTTGACTTCAACAGCGGTTGAAGAAGCACGCTTCCCGGTATGAGGGGAGGCGCCGGCGAGCGGCGTCTCCGTCCGCGTTCCGAGGTGCGGGAGGACAACGGCATGAGCGGCTTCGGCAGGTCCGACAGCTTCAACGAGTTCTACGAGGGCACTCCCCCGTGGGAGATCGCCGCGCCACAGCCCGCGGTCGTCGCGCTGGCCGACCGGGGCCTGTTCACCGGCCGGGTCCTCGACGTCGGCTGCGGCACCGGCGAGAACACCCTGCACCTGGCGTCCCGCGGGCACACCGTGCTCGGGGTGGACGGGGCCGAGAACGCCGTCGTACGGGCCCGGGAGAAGGCGCGGCAGCGGGACCTGCCGGTGGAGTTCGCCATCGCGGACGCGTTCGATCTCACCTCCCTGGGACAGAAGTTCGACACCGTGCTCGACTCGGCGTTCATGCACATCCCGGGGAACACCGCCGGCCGGCGGCGCGATTACACCCGCGAGCTGGCGAACGTACTGGTGTCCGACGGGTGGGTGCACCTGCTGGAGATCAGCGAGCGCTCCGAGGAGCACCCGACCCTCACCCGTACGGAGATCGTCGCCGCCTTCGACGACGAGGACTGGACGGACATCCGGATCGGCCCGACGACGTATGCCGTGACCACCGGGGACGTCCACGCGTGGCTGGTGAGCGTGCGACGGCGCCAGGCCGCCGCTCCGGGGCAGACCGGTCCGTACGGCGTGGCCCGATCCTGAGGCTCCTTGTCATTCGCGCCACTTGGGCAGGGCGTGAGCATCCCGGCGGACCCCGGCCGGCTGCGCGCCGCCGTCGGCGCGTACGACTTCGGCGAACCGGCCGATCCCGCCGCGGTGCTGGAGGACGTCGCGGAGCTGCTGCGCGGCGGCACCGTGCACACGACGCACCCCCGCTACTTCGGCTTGTTCAACCCGGCACCGACCCTCCTCGGCGTGGTCGGGGAGACCCTTGCGGCGGCGTTCAACCCGCAGCTCGCGGCCTGGTCGCACGCGCCGGCGGCCGCGGAGATCGAGGCCCACCTGCTGCGCTTCCTCGGCGGACGCCTGGGCTACCCGGCCGAAGCGGTGGCCGGGTCGTTTACCAGCGGCGGCGCGGAGGCGAACCTGACCGCCGTACTGCTGGCGCTGACCAAGGCGTGGCCGGAGTACGGCACCGCGGGGCTGCGGGCGCTGCCCGGACGGCCCGTGCTGTACGCGTCGGCGGAAAGCCATCTGGCATGGCTGAAGATCGCGCACGGCACCGGTATCGGACGGGAGGCGGTGCGGCTCGTACCGGTCGACGCCAGTCTGCGCATGGACCTCGGACGGCTGGCAGACCTGGTGGCGTCGGACCGCGAGGCCGGCGACCTGCCGTTCATGGTGGTCGGCACGGCCGGCACCACGGGAGCGGGCGTCATCGACCCGCTGCCCGAACTGGCCGCGTTCTGCGCGGAACAGGGCCTGTGGCTGCATGCCGACGCCGCGTACGGCGGTGCGCGCACAAGTGGCTGAGCGTGCCGATGGGGGCCGGGGCCCTGCTGTGCACCGACAGCCGGGCGCTGGCGGAGACGTTCCGCGTCACCACGTCCTGCATGCCGTCCGACGTGCCCGACACCGTCGACCCGTACACCTCGGGCCAGCAGTGGTCGCGCCGGTTCACCGGGCTGAAGCTCTTCCTCCCGGGTGGACCGTCGTCAACGACACACCGCTGCCGGTGGTCTGCTTCGCCGACCCCGCTGCCGACGGCCTCTCCGACGGAGCGTCGTGGGAGCACCACGAGGCGCTCGCACGGACCGTCGTGGGCAGCGGGCGCGCCTGGATCAGCACCGTACGGCTGGACGGACGGGCGGCCCTGCGCGCCTGCGTCATCAGCTTCCGCACCGGCCGCACGGACATCGACGAGCTCGTACGGGCGGTGAACGACACGCGCGGCGGGCCGTACGGCCGTACCGCCGCTACACCGCGCAGCCCACTGTCACCGGCTCGTTGACGAGCGTCACCCCGAAGGCTGTCCGTACGCCCTCGCGTACCTCACGGGCCAGCGCGAGCAGGTCCTCGGTGGTCGCCTCGCCGCGGTTGGTGAGCGCGAGGGTGTGCTTGGAGGAGATACGGGCCGGGCCGTCGCCGTAGCCCTTGCCGAACCCGGCCTTGTCGATCAGCCAGGCCGCGGAGGTCTTGATACGGCCGTCGCCCGCCGGGAAGGAGGGCGGGACCGTGTCCGGACCGAGCCGTTCCGCGGCGCGGGCACGGAAGGCGGCGTGCTCGGCCTCGCTGAGCACGGGGTTCGTGAAGAAGGAGCCCGCGGACCAGGTGTCGTGGTCCTCCGGGTCGAGCACCATGCCCTTGCCCGCGCGCAGCTTCAGCACGGTCTCGCGCGCGGTGGCCGCCGGGACCCGCTCGCCGGGCTGTACGCCGAGGACGCGGGCGGTCTCCGCGTACCTCAGGGGCGCCGACATGCCGCCCGCGTCCTCCAGCCGGAAGCGGACGCGGAGCACGACGAACCGGGTGGGGTCGCCCTTGAAGCGGCTGTGCCGGTAGCCGAAGCCGCAGTCCGCGTTCGGGAGGGTCACGGTCTCGCGGGCGCGGCGGTCGTACGCGACGACCTCGGTGATCGTGCTGGAGACCTCCTGGCCGTACGCGCCCACGTTCTGGATCGGCGTCGCGCCCGCCGAGCCGGGGATGCCGGCCAGGCACTCGATGCCGGCGAGGCCGGCCTCGACCGTGCGCTCGACGACGTCGGACCAGTTCTCGCCCGCCGCCAGCTCCAGCCGCGTACCGTCCAGCCGGCAGCCGGTGGTGGCGATGCGCAGGGCGGTGCCGCGGAAGCCCTTGTCGGCGACGACGAGGTTGCTGCCGCCGCCGATGACCAGCAGCGGCGTACCGCTGTCGTCGGCCTCCCGTACGGCTTCGACCACCTCGTCATCGGTGGTGGCCGTACGGAGCCGGTCGGCGGGGCCGCCCAGGCGGAAGGTGGTCAGGGGGGCGAGGGGGGCGTCGTGGAGTTCCTGCACGCGGTCAAGAGTACGAGAGGGGTGCGGCGGGGCCGGCCGTGCCCGGCTCCAGCCCGGGACACGCGGCCCCGGGCGGGCCGGGCGGCCCGCTCAGGCCAGGGCGACGACCGCGCGGGCCATGCCCAGCACCTTCTGCCCGTCGCACTTCGCGAGCAGGTCCACCCGGACCGTACGGGCCGACTCGTCGACGACGGCCGCGACCTTCGCCGAGACCTCGACCGTCGCGCCCTTGTCGTCGTTCGGCACCTTCACCTGGCGGATGAACCGCACGCCGTAGTCGACGACGGCGCCCGGGTCGCCCACCCAGTCGGTGACCACCCGTACGGCCTGGGCCATCGTGAGCATGCCGTGCGCGATGACGCCGTCGAGGCCGACCTCGGTGGCGAACGTGTCGTTCCAGTGGATCGGGTTGAAGTCACCGGACGCGCCCGCGTAGCGCACGAGCGTGTCGCGGGTGACCTGGAAGGTCTGGGCGGGCAGTTCCGTGCCGACCTCGGCGTCGGCGAATGCGATCTTGGCGGTCATCTCGTCACTCCTCGTCCGCGCCCCGGGCCACCAGCTTCGTGCGGGCGGTCACCACGAGCTCACCCGTCTCGTCGTGCACATCGCCCCGGATCTCCAACACGTCGTGCCCCGCGAGGGAGTTGATCGACTCGATGGTGGAGGTGACCGCGAGCCGATCCCCGGCGCGTACCGGGCGCACGTACGCGAACTGCTGCGCGCCGTGCACCACCCGGCTGAAGTCCAGGCCGAGCTGCGGGTCCTCGATCACGACGCCCGCCGCGCGGTACGTGATCGAGAAGACGAACGTCGGAGGCGCGATCACGTCCGGGTGCCCGAGCTTCTCGGCGGCGGCCGGGTCGGTGTACGCCGGGTGGGGGTCGCCGATGGCCTCGGCGAACTCGCGGATCTTCTCCCGGCCGACCTCGTACGGGCGGGTGGGCGGATAGCTCCGTCCGACGAACGACTGGTCGAGCGCCATGTGGCCGGCACCTCCTGGGCGTTGGGCGTGGGCAGCGGAACACGTGAGGCCGCCCCCGAAAACGGGGACGGCCTCACGGACGGAGCGTGTTATCGCGTTTCGCGGTGCGCTGTGTGCGAGTTGCAGCGCGGGCAGTGCTTCTTCATCTCAAGACGGTCCGGGTTGTTGCGCCGGTTCTTCTTGGTGATGTAGTTCCGCTCCTTGCACTCCACGCATGCCAGCGTGATCTTCGGGCGGACGTCTGTGGCAGCCACGTGAGTGCTCCTTGGACGGACTAGGACGAGTTGAACGCAGAAAGAGTAGCCGATCGGAGGACAGATCCCACAACCGGCTACTGTCAGTGAAGTAGCGGCGACCGGACTTGAACCGGTGACACAACGATTATGAGCCGTTTGCTCTACCGACTGAGCTACGCCGCCACGATGCGAACGTCTCCCGCGGCAGGCGGGAGACCTCTCACACCAGAGCCCCAAAACGGAATCGAACCGTTGACCTTCTCCTTACCATGGAGACGCTCTGCCGACTGAGCTATTGGGGCGAGCGATGAAGACATTACACGTTCGGCCGCCGAAGGTGAAATCCGTATCGGGGCCGTCGCGTCCGCCCTGTCTACCCCTTGGCAGCACGGCTCACACCACGCCGGTACGACTATTTCCCTCCTCCCCGATGCCGCCCGCGGCTCCCCTTACGCTCGTCGCACGCTGCGTGATCTCGATCTTCCGCCGAACCCTGGGGAGTCCGATGGCCGACAGACAGCCGCAGGAGCCGAGGCACACCGACCGCGGCATCTCGGCCGCCGACTCCAGCGAACTCCTCCTGTGCGCTGCCCGGCTCGCCGACGGGCGCACCGTCGACGTACGCCTCAGCGGCGGGCGTATCGAGGCCGTCGGCACCGCCGGCAGCCTCTCCCCCGGCCGGCTCCCGCCCGAGGGCGCCCGCGTCGACCTCACCGGCTACCTGCTGCTGCCCGCCCCCGCCGAGCCGCACGCCCACTACGACTCCGCGCTCACCGCCCTCAGCGCCGCCGAGCCCGGCGCCGACACCCCGCCGTCCAGCGACCCGTACGAGGTCCAACGGCGCACCACCGAGGCCGCGTTGCTCCAGCTCGGACACGGCGCGACCGCGCTGCGCTCGCACGTGCGCATCGGCGACGTCGTCGGAGTGCGCTCGCTGGAGGCCGTCCTGCAGGCCCGCAGGGCGCTGCGCGGACTGGCCGACCTGACCACCGTCGCCGTGCCCCGGCTGCTGACCGGGCTGGCCGGCGCCGAGGACCTGGCGATGCTGCGCGACGCCGTGAAGATGGGCGCGACCGTCGTCGGCGGCTGCCCCGACCTCGACCCCGATCCGGGCGGCTACGTGGAGGCCGTCCTCGAGGTCGCCGCCGAGCACGGCTGCGCCGTCGACCTGCACACCGACGCCGACGACCCGGCCCGCCTCGCCCGGCTCGCGGCCGCCGCGGGCGGGCTGCGGCCCGGCGTCACGATCGGCCCCTGCGGCGGGCTGTCCCGGCTGCCGCACGAGGCCACCATGCGGGCGGCCGACCAGCTGGCCGCCGCCGGGATCACCGTCGTCGCGCTGCCGCAGGGCAACTGCGTCGCGCTGGAACGCCGTTTCCCCTCCCGCGTCGCGCCCGTACGGCTGCTGCGCGCCGCCGGCGTCACCGTCGCCGCCGGCAGCGGGGCCCTGCGCGACGCCTCGAACCAGGTGGGCCGCGGCGACCCGCTCAGCGCCGCGTACCTGCTCGCCTCGCACGGCGAGGCACACGCCGTCGCCGCCTACGAAGCGGTCAGCACCCGGGCGCGGGCCGCGATGGGCCTGCCCGAGGTACGCGTCGAGGCCGGGTTCCCGGCCGAACTCCTCGCCGTACGCGGCACGAGCATCGCGGGCGCGCTGTCCCTCGCGTACAGCCGCATCGTGGTGCACCGGGGGCGCGTGGTCGCGCGTACGAGCGCGGTGCGCGAATACTGCGACTCCGCCGCCGCGGTGGAACTCGACCTCCCCCGCCAGTCACAGGGCTGAGCGCGCGCACGCGGGCGTACGGTCGGAGGCATGCGTACAGTCATCGCCGGTGGACACGGCCAGATCGCCCTGCGCCTCGAACAGCTTCTCGCCGAGCGCGGAGACACCGTCGCGGGCCTCATCCGCGACCCCCAGCAGTCCGACGACCTTCGCGCCACGGGCGCCGAACCCGTCGTGTGCGACCTCGAGTCCGCGTCCGCGGACGAGGTCACGCGGCACCTGGAGGGCGCGGACGCCGCCGTGTTCGCGGCGGGCGCCGGGCCGGGCAGCGGCGCCGCGCGCAAGGAGACGGTGGACCGCGGCGCGGCCGTGCTGTTCGCCGACGCGGCGGAACGGGCGGGCGTACGGCGCTTCCTGGTCGTCTCCGCCATGCGCGCCGACGAGGAGCCGCCGCCCGAGATGGACCCTGTGTTCGCCGCGTACCTGCGGGCGAAGGGCGCCGCGGACGACGCCGTACGCGCCCGCGCCGGGCTGGACTGGACGATCCTGCGGCCCGGACGGCTCACGGACGCGCCGGGCACGGGCCGCGTACGGCTGGAGGAGCGGACGGGTCGCGGTGACATCACGCGGGACGATGTCGCGGCGGTCCTGCGGGCACTGCTGGACGAGCCGCGCACGGCGGGGCTGACGCTGGAGCTGGTCAACGGGGACACGGCGGTCGCGGACGCGGTGGCGGTCTGCGCTCGGGGGTGGGGCTGGCTCTTTTACACATCTGACGCGGCCGACGAAGGGGTGGGCGGAGGTCTAGGTGGACGGGGTGTGATTTAGAAAAGGGAGCGGCAGGAGGAGAAGACCTGAGCCGCGCGCTCTCCCCTGCAGTGCCCCCTCCCGTACGCGGGCGGGAGGGGGTACGGAGCGGCAGGCCTCGGCCGCCCGCGTACGGGAGGGGGCACTGCAGGGGAGAGCGCGCGGCTCAGGTCCGCGCTGGGGTCTCGCTTCGGGGCGCGAGCAGGCTCAGTCCGGGGCCCTCAGCGGGCACACATTCGGGCGTCGCGCACTCGGCTCGCGACCGTGCGGCCGGCGCCGCGAGCACACAGACAGCGGGCGCCGGGCGTCGTGGTCGCCTCGGTCGCGTGGCTGTGGTGGCTCGTCGTGCTCATGTGTTCAGTAAAACAGACGTACGGTGCCGTACCGCCCGCGTCGGCGGCCCGCCGACGGCCGTTCAGGCCTCGGTCAGAATCTCCACGCCACTGGCTGTGACCTGCACGGATACACCGGACAGGTCGGTGACGACGGCGTCGGCGCGCAGCTCCTCGCGGGCGTGTGTTGTGGTCAACGCCACGGTGCGCATGCCCGCCGCGCGGGCCGCCTCGAGACCGGCGGGCGCGTCCTCGAAGACGACGCAGCGGGCCGGGTCGGCGCCCAGCTTCCGGGCGGCGAGCAGGAACGGCTCGGGGTCGGGCTTGCCGCGTACGACGTCCTCCGCCGCGATCACCAGCGGCGGCTCGACGCCCACCTCGCGCAGCCGCGCCTCGGCCAGCGGCCGGATCGCGGAGGTGACCACCGCCCAGGGGGCGGGCGCCGCGGAGAGCGCGGAGACCAGCGCGGCCGTGCCGGGCAGCAGCACCACTCCCCCGCCCACGTCCTCCACTTCGAGCTGTTCGATACGGCGGACCGCACCGGGCACCTCGGCCGCCGGCAGCAGCTCGGAGATGATCTCCGCGGCGGTCCGCCCGTGCAGCTCGACCTGGGCGAACTCGGCCTCGGTCACGCCGTGCTCTCCGGCCCAGCGGGTCCAGCAGCGGATCACGGACTCCATCGACGACAGGAGCGTCCCGTCGTTGTCGAACAGCAGGGCATCGGCGGAGAGCTTCATGAGGCGACCCTACGGCGCGCCCGCGGCACCGCCGGGGGCCGGAGACTGTGAGATGTTTCGCCCCTTCTAGACTCGGCGCATGCTCACCCCGCTGACGGTCGCGCTCGCCGTGGCCGCGCTCGCTCTGGCCGCATGGTGCGGCCACGCGGCCTACCGCGACCAGCCCACCAAGGACTGGCACTTCGCGGGCATGGCCGTGGTGACAGTGCTCGCGCTGGCCCAGCTGGTGGTGGGCGTCGTGCAGTTGGCGCGCGGCGAGGAGCCCGCCGACGGAACCGTGATCTTCGTCTCGTATCTGGTCGGCATCGTGTGCTGCGTGCCGGTGGTCGGGCTGCTGTCGCTGTCGGAGCGCACGCGATGGGGCTCGCTGACGGTGGTCGCGGGCGCCGTCGTACTGGCCGTGCTGCAGGTGCGGCTCTACGACATCTGGGAGGGCGGCGCCGGTGCCTGAGCGGAACGGCCGTACGGGAGACGGGTCCGGGGCCGGAGGCGCGTCGGGTCGTCAGCTGGTCAGCGGCCCGGGCCGGCTGCTCGTCACCCTGTACGGGATCTTCACCGTCGGCGCCGCGTCCCGCTCCCTCTACCAGCTCTCCACGCGCTTCGACGAGGCGCCGCTGGCGTACGTGCTCTCGGCGGTGGCGGCGGTGGTGTACGCGTTCATCACGGTCGCGCTCGTACGCGGCGGGGAGGGCGCGCGCAAGGCCGCGCTGGTGTGCTGCTGCGCGGAGTTGCTGGGCGTGCTGACGGTCGGCACCTGGACGCTGGCGGACCCGTCCGCGTTCCCGGACGCGACCGTGTGGTCGGACTACGGGATGGGCTACCTGTTCATCCCGCTCGCCCTGCCCGTCACGGGGCTGCTGTGGCTGCGCCGTACGCCGGGCGGCGGCCGGTCCGGGAACGCCTGAGGCGCCGGGACGCCTGAAGGGCCTCCGGAACGGGCGTCACGCGCTCGTCGTGAACGCCTGCGCCCCGGCCTCCTTCTCCATCGTCACCACGGTGATCCGGTCGCCGGCGTCCAGGGCCGTGCCGACCGGGGCGTAGCCGTTCTTGCGGTACAGCCGGAGGCTGACCTCGCTGCGGTGGCCGGTGAAGAGGCGGTACCGCGTGGCGGCGCGCTCGGCGAGCAGGTGCTCCTCGATCCGGGCGAGCAGCCTGCCGCCCAGCCCGTGCCGGCGCATCCGCGGGTGGACGCAGAGCTTGCTGATACGGGCCGTGGAGTCCGCGTCCACGCTGGCCCGTACGGAGCCGATGACCTCCTCGCCGAGGCGCGCGACGAGGACGTACCCCGAGGCCAGCTCGGCACGCAGCTGGTCGAGGGTCTGGGTGAGGGGTTCGATGCGGTAGTCGCCGTACAGCTCCGCCTCCGACTGGTAGCAGAGGTACTGCAGTTTGAGGATCTGCTCGGCGTCGTCTTCGGTCGCCGTAGAGATGGTCACGCTCATGCCCATGCGCGTATGCCTCCCCTGTTCCGTGTGCGCCCGGACGAGCGGGAAATTCGAGGGATGCGCGTCCGAACTGTCTGCCCTGATGACGCCGTTTGCTTACCGCACCATTCCCCGGAGTTCAGGTGCTGCAACCTCCGCCGAGAGCATTGTGCGCGGGCGTGAGAGCCGGGGCAACGGGCAGCGGGGCGCCGCGGGGTGCGCTGTGAGATTCCCAACTCGTCGGCGATATCCGGAATGTGAGGTCCGGGCGTGGTGTGCCGCGTCCGGTGACGGTGTGACGGGTCCGGTGACGGTGTGACGGGTCCCGCGACGGTCCCCCGCCGCACCGGGGCGGGGGACCGTCCGCACATAAGGCGGGAGATCCGGGCGCCGGCGGACCGGCGCCCGGGGCGCGCGTCAGTCCCCGCGGAAGTCGGCCGCGGCGAGCAGCGCCGTGTCCGGGTTGTCGGAGAAGATCCCGTCGATGCCGGTCTCGAAGTACGTCCGCAGCGCGCCGAAGACGTCCCCGTACGCGTACGGGTCGGTGCCCGTGCGGAAGTCCAGCGGCAGGAAGGTGTTCTCGTTCCGCATCGTGTACGGGTGCAGCACCAGGTCCTGCGCGTGCGCGTCGCGCACCAGGGTGGTGGGCTCGCCGAGGCTGCCGTCGTCGTTCTTCGGGATGACGAGGTCCAGGGTCGGCCCGATGCCCTTCGCGAAGCCCGCGATCCACTCCAGCCCTTCGGGCTTCACGAGATCGGCAACCGTACGGGGGTCGCCCGACTCCACGAAGTCCCAGGGCCGGGTGTCGGCGGCGTCCAGCAGGACGACGCCGGGACAGTCGACGAGTCCGTGCAGCTTCTGGATGCTGCTGGGCTCGAAGGACTGCACGAAGTTCGGAGAGTGCGCGCGGTGCCGCCCGTACTTGCGGAGCAGCGCGGCGAGCGGCTTCTCCAGGCCGAGCCCGAGGCCGCGGAAGTACGTGGGGTGCTTGGTCTCGATGTGCAGCCAGACCGGTCGGCCCCGGTCGCGCTGCTGCCGGTCGGCCCAGCGCAGCACCTCCTCGAAGGTGGGCACCTCCCAGCGGCCGTTGTAGACGGTGTTGCGCTGGCGCTCCTTGGGCAGCCGCTCGACGGCGCGGAGCGTCTTGAGCTCGGCGAGGGTGAAGTCCTCGCTGAACCAGCCCGTCAACGCCTTGCCGTCCACCGTCTTGGTGGTCTTGCGGCCCGCGAACTCGGGGTGGTCGGCGACGTCCGTCGTGCCGGTGATGTCGTTTTCGTGCCGGCAGACGAGGTGCCCGTCCTTGGTGGGCACGAGGTCCTGCTCGATGATGTCGGCGCCCATGGCGAGGGCGAGTTCGTACGAGCCGAGCGTGTGCTCCGGACGGTAGCCGCTGGCGCCGCGGTGCGCGACGACGGCGGGCACCGGCAGCCGGGTACGGGAGGCCGCCCCCGAGTCGGCCGCCCGTGCCTCCGTCCGCCCCTCCGCGCGTGCCGCGCCGACCGGTCCCAGCGCAGCCGCGCCCGCGCCCAGCGCCGCCGCCGCGCCCAACAGGGTTCTGCGGCCCGGCCGCTGCTCCTGTGCCATACGCTCTCCTCACCTCGTGGTGCGGTGCTGTCCGCGGCCACCCCGGCGTACCGGCCGGCCCGGTGTCCCGCACCTGACAAACGACGCGCTGATCGTAGGGGCGCGGACCTTTCCCGCGGGAGACACACGGCGGAACATGGGAGAAACACGCGGCGGGGACACTCGTTCTGTCCAGGGCGTGCGAACCACCCGGTGCCGGGCAACCGTGCAATGGCGAGTATCGTCCTCACCTGCGCAGGCGTGCGCTCGACCACCACCGACGGAGGGCCAGTTGTCCCGTTTCCTGTTGATCAAGGCACTGCTCGGCTCGCTGCTGCGCGTGCTGTTCCGCCCGCGGGTCGAAGGCGCGGAACGCATTCCGGGCAGCGGCCCGGTGATCCTCGCGGGGAACCACCTCACGTTCATCGACTCGATGATCCTCCCGCTGGTCAGCAAGCGTCAGGTGTTCTTCATCGGCAAGGACGAGTACGTCACCGGCAAGGGCCTGAAGGGCCGTCTGATGGCGTGGTTCTTCACAGGCGTCGGCATGATCCCGGTGGACCGGGACGGCGGTCGCGGCGGCGTGGCCGCGCTGATGACCGGCCGCCGCGTGCTGGAGGAGGGCAAGGTCTTCGGCATCTACCCCGAGGGCACCCGCTCCCCCGACGGACGGCTGTACCGCGGCCGTACGGGCATCGCGCGGCTCGCCCTGATGACGGGCGCACCCGTGGTGCCGTTCGCGATGATCGGCACCGACGAGGTGCAGCCCGGCGGCAAGGGCCTCCCGCGCTTCGGCCGCAGCCACCGCATCGCGGTCCGCTTCGGCGAGCCGCTGGACTTCTCGCGCTACGACGGCATGGACCGCGACCGGTACGTGCTGCGCGCGGTGACGGACGAGGTCATGAGCGAGGTCATGCGGCTGTCCGGGCAGGAGTACGTCGACATGTACGCCACCAAGGCGAAGGCGGCGTAAGGCCGTACGCCGTACGGGCAGCCGGGTCAGCGGGGGCCCAGCTGCTCCCGCTGCTCGGTCATCCGCAGGCCCGTGCCCTTGATCTCTGACGTCTCCGCCGCGCCCAGCATGCGGTACCCATCCGCGTACGAGACGCCGCCCTCGCAGCGGCCGACCTTGGCGAGGAACGGGTAGGCAGGGCCGAGCGCCCCAGGGCTGACCGAGGGGTACGGGCCCGGCACGCGTTGAGCCGACACGCGCGGGACCGGCGTACGGCTCGCTCGTACGGCCCGCGGCTACGGGCCCCGCCGTACGCCGGTCCCCGACGCGCCCGTCAGGCCGGCCAGTTGCCGGTCACGCGGCGTATGCCCGCGGCGCCGCCGCGGCTCATCGCCGCCTTGACGACGGCCGTCACCGCGCCCTGTGCCGCCGCGGCCGCCAGGATCTCGCGCATCCTGCGGTCCTCGTCGGTGGCGCTGGGGGCAGTGTCGGGGCCGGCCGGGACGGCCTTCCACGCCTTCCGGAACAGGGCGCCGGCGAGGATGCCGCTCACCAGACTGACCACGGTGCTGAAGATCTTGTACACGCGTGCGCCCATGGCGGTCACCGCCTTCCGGCGGGCCGTACGGCCCGCGCAGCGGGCCCGGTCCGCGCCTTCGCCTGCGCCTTCACGGCCTTCATGTGCGCCTTCACCTGCGGCTTGGCGGCTTTCGCGTGGGTCTTGGCCTGCATCCGGGCCGACCTGGTGGACCTTGCGTGCGGCCTGGCGGCCTTCGCGTGCGCCTTCGCCTGCGCCCTGGCGGCCCGCCCCTGCGCCCTGGCAGCCTGCGCCTGGGCCCGGGACGCCGCGCGCCGCACGGGCCGCGCGACCCGGTCGCCGACCGTACGGGGGTCCATGGCCGCGGACTTGGCCGTGCCCCGCCGCCGGCGTGCCAGCAGGACGGCCACCACGGCGGCGGCTCCCACCGCCACAATGCCGCCCAGCTTCCCGGCTCGGCCGCCCGTACGGGCCGCGGCGCCGCCCTCTTCGTCCGTGCCCGCCTGGTCCGCGCGTTCGGCCCCGGTGCCGGCACCGGCCGCGCCGCCGGGCCCGCCCGTACCGCTCGGGCCGCCGTCCGGGCCGTGCCCGTTGGGCCCGCCGTGGCCGGCGTGACGGCCCGCCGGCATGGCCTTCAGCGTGCCGTGCCGGCCGCCGTTGCGGCCGCCGCGTGCCCGCTCCTTCATACGGGCCGCCTTCTGCTTCGCGGCGGCCTTCACGTCCGCCTTGCGCGCCAACTCCGACACGGTGTCGGCCAGTTCCTCGCGTGCGTGCTCCACCTCGGCCCGCAGCTCCTGCGGGCTGCCGGCGTGGCCGCCGCTCGCACGGGCTTCGCGCGTCATCGGTGCGCCCCTTCCCTGATCGCCTGGACGTCCGCCTTCACGCTGCCGATGGTCTGTTTCGGCGCGGGAGGAGTGGCCTGCTTGAACTCCTTCTTGCCGATCAGCGCCAGTACGCCCGCGATCAGCAGCAGCGCGCCGAACACGATCAGCGCGGACGCCCAGACCGGGAGCGCCAGGGCGAGGGCCGCGATCGCGGCTGCCACCAGCGCCTGGAGCGCCAGGAAGCCGGCCAGCCCGGCGCCGCCGAACATTCCGGCGCCCAGCCCGGCCCGTTTGCCCTTCTCCTTCATCTCGGCCTGCGCGAGCCGCATCTCGCTGCGTACGACCTCCGAGAGCTGTTCGGACGCCCGCGTCACCAGCTCTCCGACCGAGTGGTCCCGGGTGTCCCCGCGGTCCGGCATGCGGTCCTGAGTACGGTCCGGGGTGCCGCGGTCCTGTGTCTGTGCCGCCGCGCGGCTCTCTGTTCCGATCATTCGGGATCGCCTCTCTTCCCGTCGGTGCCGCCGGGTTCCCCCGTCCGGGCCGGTTATTCGCCCGTACCGGAAGCGGCTGCACCGGCGGCCTCGGCGCCCGCGCCGCCGACCGCCTCCTCGCCGGGGCCGTCCGCCAGCCGCTGCCCGCGCAGCAGCCGCCAGGACAGCGCCGCCGCGGTCAGCAGCACCACCGCACCCACGGCCGCCCCCGCCCGCAGCCCCTCGGTGAACGTCTCCCGCGCCGCTGTCATCAGCGCCTCCCCCGACGCGCCCGGCACGCCGTGCGCCGCCTCCACCGCGCCGCCCAGCGACTCGCGGGCCGCGGCGGCCGCGCTCTCCGGGACGCCCTCCGGGGTGGCGAAGTCCCGGTAGTAGCCGGTGACCACGGAGCCGAGCAGCGCGATGCCGAGCGCCGCGCCCAGCTCGTACGCCGTCTCGGACACCGCCGAGGCGGCGCCCGCCTGCTCCTTCGGCACGCTGGAGAGGATCACGTCGGCCGTCACCGTGAACGACAGCCCGGCGCCGATGCCCAGGACCAGCAGCAGCGTGCCGAGCAGCCAGTAGCCCGTCGACACGTGCAGCAGCACGCACCCGGCGAGCGCCAGGCCGACCGCCGCCAGACCGCCCGAGACGGCGCCGCGCACCGACGTACGGCGGGCCACCGTGCCCGCCGCCAGGCCCGCGACGACGGCGCCCAGCGCGGCGGGCAGTTCGGCCAGCCCGGCCTGGAACGGCGTACGCAGCTGCACCATCTGCAGGAACTGCGAGAGGAAGAAGATCAGCCCGGACAGCCCGAGGATCGTGAGCAGGTCGGCGAGTACGGCGCCGGAGAACCCGCGGTGCCGGAACAGCCGCATGTCCAGCAGCGGCGACGGCAGCCGCAGCTGCCGCCGTACGAAGACGGTGAGCGCCGCCGTACCGAGCACGCCCGCCCCGGCCACGTCCGCGCTCAGCCCGTGTACGGACGCCTCCTTGATCGCGTATACGGCGGCGACGATCCCGGCCATGGACAGCACGACGCTCGGCAGGTCCCACGGGCCCGGCCGCGGATTCCTCGACTCCGGCAGCAGTTTGGCGCCGACGACGACCAGGACCGCCATGACGGGCAGGTTGATGAGGAAGACGGAGCCCCACCAGAAGTGCTCCAGCAGCAGCCCTCCGACCACCGGCCCGACGGCGGCGCCGGCCGAGGCCATGGCGCCCCAGATGCCGACGGCGACGCTGCGCTCGCGGGGGTCCGGGAACAGGTTCCGGATGAGCGCGAGCGTGGACGGCATCAGGGTCGCGCCCGCGACGCCCAGCAGCGCACGCCACACGATCATGGTCTCGGCGCTGTGCGCGTACGCGGTCAGCGCCGAGACCGCGCCGAACGCGACCGAGCCCGTCAGCAGCAGCTTCTTGCGCCCGATCCGGTCGCCGAGCGAGCCCATCGAGACGAGCAGTCCCGCGATGACGAACGAGTAGACGTCGCCGATCCACAGCAGCTCCGTGCCGGACGGCCGCAGGTCCTCGCTGAGGTACGGCGTCGCCAGGCCCAGGACGGTGGCGTCGACGCCGACCAGCAGCACCGCCAGCACCAGCACGGACAGCGCGAGCCAGCGCTGCCGTGCGGACAGCGCGGGGGCGGGCGCCGGGCCCGCGCCCGCGGTCTTCCGGGTCATTCCGTCCTCCGCAGGGCGCCGCCCAGCAGCAGTTCGGCGGTCATACGGCGGGAGTCGCGCGCCGCGATCCTGCCCTCCTGCACGGCCCAGGCGGACGCCGTGACCAGAGCGTAGAGGGCGTCGGTCAGCCATGCCGAGGTCAGGTCGAGCCGGAAGACGCCCTGCTCCTGGCCCCGCCGGAACAGCGCGTCGATACGGGCGTCGATGCGCTGCCAGCCCTCGTTCATCCCGCCGGGCTCGAACAACTGGTTCTCGGTGATCAGAAAGGCGAGGAACCCGGCGAGCGGCTCCGCCTCGGCGAGCACGCGGCGCAGCGCCTCCACCGGATCGCCCTCGTCCAGCCGCGCCGCGTCCAGCGCCTCGGACAGCTGACGCAGGCCGAGGTCCTCCAGCGACCGTACGAGCACGTCACGGCCGGCGAACTGCCGGTGCAGCGTGGCGCGGCTGATGCCCGCTGCCCGCGCGATCTCGTCCATGGAGGAGGTCGGCTTGCGGGTCAGCTGGCCGGCGGCGGCACGCAGGACGGCCTCGGGTTCGACACTCATGAGACGAGAGCACCACATGTGAGACACGAGTGTCTCACATGGAGCCTCAACGTCTCAGTGCTTGCCTTCGGGGCGCACCCGTACGGTCATCGCGTCGCGGCCTCCGCCCACTCCCGCTGCCGCGCCAGATCCGCCGTGACCTCGGCGAGCTGTACGGCGACGGCGGACGGCGCGGTGCCGCCGCGGCCGTCCCGTGCGGCCAGGGCGCCGGGCACGTTCAGCACGGTGCGCACCTCGGGCGTGAGGTGCGACGAGATCTTCGCGAACTGCTCGTCCGTGAGCTCGTCCAGCTCGATGCCAGCCGCCTCGCAGACCTTCACGCACTCCCCCGCGACCTCGTGCGCGTCGCGGAACGGCACGCCCCGCTTCACCAGCCACTCGGCGACGTCCGTGGCGAGCGAGAAACCGGCCGGCGCCAGCTCCGCCATGCGCTCCCGGTTGACGGTCAGCGTGGCCATCATGCCGGTGAACGCGGGCAGCAGGATCTCGAGCTGGTCGCACGAGTCGAAGACCGGCTCCTTGTCCTCCTGGAGGTCGCGGTTGTACGCGAGCGGGAGGGCCTTGAGGGTCGCGAGCAGGCCGGTGAGGTTGCCGATGAGCCGCCCGGACTTGCCGCGCGCCAGCTCGGCGATGTCCGGGTTCTTCTTCTGCGGCATGATCGACGAGCCGGTGGAGAACGCGTCGTGGAGGGTCACGAAGGAGAACTCCTTCGTGTTCCAGAGGATGACCTCCTCGGCGAGCTTAGACACGTCCACGCCGATCATCGCGGTGATGAACGCGAACTCCGCGACGAAGTCGCGCGACGCCGTCCCGTCGATGGAGTTGGCGGCGGAGCCCCGCTCGAAGCCCAGCTCGCGCGCGACCGCCTCCGGGTCCAGCCCCAGCGAGGAACCCGCCAGCGCCCCCGACCCGTACGGCGAGACGGCCGTACGCGCGTCCCACTGCCGCAGCCGTTCCGCGTCCCGCGACAGGGCCTGCGCGTGCGCGAGGACGTGGTGCGCGAACAGTACGGGCTGGGCGTGCTGGAGGTGTGTACGGCCCGGCATGGCCACGTCCGGGTGCGCGCGGGCGAGCCCGGCGAGCGCCTCCTGGAGGTCGGCGAGGAGCCCGCCGAGGATACGGGCGTGGTCCCGCAGGTACATCCGGAACAACGTCGCCACCTGGTCGTTGCGCGACCGGCCGGCGCGCAGCTTCCCGCCCAGGTCGGGGCCGAGGCGTTCCAGCAGGCCGCGCTCCAGCGCGGTGTGCACGTCCTCGTCGGCGACGGTGCCGGTGAACGAGCCGTCGGCGACGTCCGCCTCCAGCCGGTCCAGCCCGGCGAGCATCCGCTCCAGCTCGTCCGCCGTCAGCAGCCCGGCGGTGTGCAGCACGCGGGCGTGGGCACGGGAGCCGGCGATGTCGTACGGGGCCAGCCGCCAGTCGAAGTGCACGGAGGCGGACAGCCGTTCCAGCGCCTCGGAGGGCCCGTCGGCGAACCGGCCGCCCCAGAGGCGTACGTCGCCGCCCCCCTCGCCGGGTGCGGTGTCGCCCGCGGGGCCGGCGGGCGTGCCGTGCTCCTGTGGTCCGTTGCTCATCGCTGCGCTGCTCCTCGGTGGTGGCATGTCGTCGTACGGGTCGTCATACAGGTCGCCTCCCCGGCCACGCGGCACGGGGAGGCGTACGGGGCGGGCGCAGACTACTGCGCCAGGTCCCGCTTCGCGGCGATCTTGGACGACATGCCGAAGAGCTCGATGAAGCCCTTCGACATCGACTGGTCGAAGGTGTCGCCGCTGTCGTACGTCGCCAGGTTGAAGTCGTACAGCGAACGGTCGGACTTCCGGCCGGTGACGACTGCCCGGCCGCCGTGCAGGGTCATCCGGATGTCGCCGCTGACCTGCTCGTTCGCCTCGTTGATGAAGCCGTCCAGGGCGCGCTTGAGCGGCGAGAACCACAGGCCGTCGTAGACGAGTTCGGTCCACCGCTGCTCGACCTGCCGCTTGTAGCGGGCGAGTTCGCGCTCGACGGTGACGTTCTCCAGCTCCTGGTGCGCGGCGATCAGCGCGATGCCGCCGGGCGACTCGTAGATCTCCCGGGACTTGATGCCGACCAGCCGGTCCTCGACCATGTCGATCCGGCCGACGCCCTGCGCCCCGGCCCGCTCGTTGAGCTGCTGGATGGCCTGCAGCACGGTGACGGGCTTGCCGTCGATCGCGACGGGCGCGCCGTGCTCGAAGGTGATGACGACCTCGTCGGCGTCGCGCGGGGTGGCCGGGTTCTCGGTGTACTCGTAGACGTCCTCGATGGGCGCGTTCCAGATGTCCTCGAGGAAGCCGGTTTCGACGGCGCGGCCGAAGACGTTCTGGTCGATGGAGTACGGCGACTTCTTGGACGTCGCGATCGGCAGGCCCTTCTCCTCGCAGAAGGCGATGGCCTTGTCCCGGGTCATGGCGTAGTCACGGACCGGGGCGATGCACGTCAGGTCGGGCGCGAGGGACGCGATGCCGGCCTCGAACCGCACCTGGTCGTTGCCCTTGCCGGTGCAGCCGTGCGCGACGGTGCCGGCGCCGTGCTTGCGGGCGGCGGCGACGAGGTGCTTGACGATCGTCGGCCGGGAGAGTGCGGAGACCAGCGGGTACCGGTCCATGTAGAGGCCGTTGGCCTTGATCGCCGGGAGGCAGTACTCGTCGGCGAACTCCTCCTTCGCGTCCGCGACCTCCGCCTCGACCGCGCCGCAGGCCAGCGCACGCTTGCGGATGACATCCAGGTCCTCGCCGCCCTGGCCGACATCCACGGCGACGGCGACGACCTCGGCCCCGGTCTCCTCGGCGATCCAGCCGATGCAGACGGATGTGTCCAGACCGCCGGAGTAGGCGAGTACGACGCGCTCGGTCACGGGGTTCTCCTTCTGAAGCATGCGCTGATAGGTATAAGTATGCACTCGACTGTATGCTTCGTCAACCGCGCAGCATGGAAGCGTGCGGGGCGGCGGACGCAGGGGCGCGCGGAGCGGCGCGCAGGGGACGTACGGGGCGCGGGCGCGCGAGACCGTACGGGCGCGGGCCTACGGGGTGGAGCGCGGGCGCGCGAGCGGGCAGACCGGAGCGTCAGCCTTCGTGCGCGAGGACGTCCGCGAGGATCGCCGCATGGCTGAGACCGATGTCCTTCGTGGCGGTCAGCAGCGTGAGCGGGCCGTCCTCGGCCAGCTCACGGAGCCGGTCGAGGGTCTCCCGCGGCTCCTCCCCGTCGAGTTCGGCGCGGTACCGCTCGGAGAACTCCTCGAAGCGTTCCGGATCGTGCCCGTACCAGCGGCGCAGCTCCGTCGAGGGCGCCGCACCCTTGAGCCACTCGTCCAGCCGGGCCCGGTCCTTCGCCATCCCCCGCGGCCAGACCCGGTCCACGAGGACGCGGGAGCCGTCGGCACCCTCGGGCTCGTCGTAGATCCGGCGCACGCGGACGTCGAGCGTCGACTGCCGTCCACCGGCCCCGCCGCCCCCGCCGCCACCCCGCTTGCTGTTCCGCTTGGCCATGGCTCCAGCGTGGACCGTGCGGCGGGCCGTCGCCAGTCGTCGCGACACTTTAATGTTGACGGCGTAAACATTGGACGGGTAGCGTCCCGTTCATGACGGATTTCCCGAGCCTCGCCCGCAGCACATGGCACCAGCTGGAGCCCGTACACGCCTCCGTCTACTTCTCCCCCGAAGCGACGGAGGAGGCCGCCGCTCTCGGCTACCCCGCCGACTCCCGCTGGCCGCGCTACTTCGCCCTGCGCTCCGCGCCCCTCGGCGCGGCAGGCCCGGAACTGGTGACCGCGGCGTACTACAGCTTCAGCCCGCGCGCCGTCCGCGCGTACGTGCCCGGCGTGTGGGACACCGCCTCCCCCGACGCCGTGCTGGACGCCAGGCTGCGCGCGGTGGACCGTACGCTGCGCGCGCTGCTCGGCCCCGGCGTCGACGACCCCGGGATCGCCGAGGCGGCGCGGCTGGCACGTACGGCCGCGGAGGCCGCCGACCTGCCGGGCCGTACCCTCGCCGCCGCCAACCGCGACCTGCCCTGGCCCGGCCCCGAGACCCCGCACCTCCAGCTCTGGCACGCCGCCACCGTGCTGCGCGAGCACCGCGGCGACGGGCACCTCGTCGCGCTGCGCGCCGCCGGGCTGGACGGCTGCGAATCGCTCGTCTCCTTCGCCGCGATCGGCGCGGCACCCGAGCCGAACTTCGCCACGCGCGGCTGGACCGACGAGGAATGGGGCGCGGCGCGTGAGCGGCTCACCGCACGCGGCTGGCTGGACGCGGAGGGCCGCGCGACGGCGCTCGGGCGGCAGCGCCGCGACGACATCGAACGGATGACGGACGAGCTCGCGGCGGAGCCGTACCGCGCACTGGGCGCGGACGGCTGCGCGCGGCTGGCGGAACTCAACGGGCCGGTGTTCGCGGCCGTCATCGGAGCGGGGATGCTGCCCACGCAGTCGACCCTGGGGATCCTCACCGTGCGGGCGCCGACGCGGTAGCCCTGGCGGGCGGCGCCTGTCGGTACCTACCGGTCCCGTCCGCCGGGCGCGGCGGTCACGGGGTGACGGCCACCGGGCCGCACTCGTAGGCGGTCCGAGCCGGAGCGTACGCGGCACAAGGCCGGTGGCCGCCGAGGTCAGCGCGTAACTACCGGGCCTTCTGGGCCAGTTGCAGCAGGTGTTCCGCCAGCGCCTGGCCCCCCGTCGGATCGCGGCTGATCAGCAGCAGCGTGTCGTCGCCCGCGATCGTGCCGATGATCTCCTCGACGCCCGCCTGGTCGATCGCCGACGCCAGGAACTGCGCGGCGCCCGGCGGCGTACGGAGCACGACCAGGTTGGCCGAGGCCTCCGCCGAGATCAGGAGTTCGCCGGACAGCCGTGCCATACGGGCCTCGCTCGCCGACTCGCCGAGCGGCGCCCGCGGCGTGCGGTCGCCGCCCTCGCCCGGGACGGCGTAGATCAGTTCACCGACCGCGTTGCGGATCTTGACCGCGCCGAGTTCGTCCAGGTCCCGGGAGAGGGTGGCTTGCGTGACGGTCAGCTCGTCGTCGGCGAGCAGCTTGGCCAGTTGGCTCTGGGAACGGACCGGCTGCCGGTTCAGGATGTCGACGATCCGCCGGTGCCGTGCCGTACGCGTCTGGGGCACGGCCTGTCCGCTGTGCTGCTCCTCGCTCATCGTCCGTTTCCTCTTATTAGGTTCGTCGGGCTCCGCCGGCCGCGTCCAGTACGGCGGGGAGCGCCGCGGTGAGCGCGTCCGCCTCGGCCTCGCCGAGGATGAGCGGTGGGGCGAGCCGGATGACGTCCGGGGCGACCGCGTTCACCAGGAAACCCGCGTCCTGAGCAGCCTGTTGCACGCTGGGTGCGACGGACTCGGTGAGAACGATACCGAGCAGCAGGCCCGAACCGCGGACGTGTTCGATCATTGGGTGTTCCAGCGCCGCGATGGAGTCGCGGAGCCGGGCGCCGATCCGTTTGACGTTGGCCAGGATGCCCTCGGCCTCGATGGTGTCCAGCACCGCGAGCGCGGCGGCGCACGCGACGGGGTTGCCGCCGAACGTGGAGCCGTGCTGGCCGGGCGTCAGCAGGTCGGCCGCGGGTCCGAAGGCGAGGGTCGCGCCGATGGGCAGGCCACCGCCGAGGCCCTTGGCGAGGGTGAGCACGTCGGGTTCGACGCCCTGCGCCTGGCACTCGGACCAGTGCCCGGTCCGGCCGATGCCCGTCTGCACCTCGTCCACCACGAGCAGCGTCCCGGTGGCGCGGGTGATCTCGCGTGCCGCGGCGAGATAACCCTCCGGCGGTACGACTACGCCCGCCTCGCCCTGCACGGGCTCGACGATCAGCAGCGCCGTCTCCTCCGTGACGGCCGCGCGCAGGGCTGCCACGTCTCCGTACGGGACGTGGCTGACGTCGCCGGGCAGCGGCAGGAACGGCTCCTGCTTCGCCGGCTGCCCGGTGAGCGCGAGCGCGCCCATGGTGCGGCCGTGGAAGCCGCCCTGGGTGGCGACCATGTGCGTACGGCCGGTGCGCCGCCCGATCTTGAACGCGGCCTCGACCGCCTCGGCGCCCGAGTTGGAGAAGTAGACGCGTCCGGGCCGGCCCGTGCCGGTCACCTCGAGGAGCTTCTCGGCGAGCGCGACGGGCGGCTCGGCGATGAAGAGGTTCGAGACGTGGCCGAGCATGGCGACCTGGTCGGAGACCGCCCGTACGACCGCGGGGTGCGCGGTGCCCAGCGAGTTGACGGCGATGCCGCCGACGAAGTCGAGGTACTCCCTGCCGTCCGCGTCCCACACCCTGGCGCCCTCGCCGTGGGTGAGGGGGACGCGCGGGGTGCCGTAGTTGTCCATCAGGGCGCCCTGCCAGCGCCGGGTGAGCTCCTGGTTGCCGTCGCCCCTGCTCATGCGGTGCGCGCCCCCTCTTGCGGTGCGGTCTCTTGCGGTGCGGTCTCTTGCGGTGCGGTCTCTTGCGGTGCGGTCTCTTGCGGTGCGGTGGCGGCGTCGTGCCCCGCGGTGTCCGGCACGACCATCGTGCCGATGCCCTCGTCGGTGAAGATCTCCAGCAGGATCGAGTGCGGCACGCGGCCGTCCAGCACCCGTGCCGTGCGTACGCCGCCCCGTACCGCGTGCAGGCAGCCCTCCATCTTCGGGACCATCCCGCTGGCCAGGTCGGGCAGCAGCTTCTCCAGCTCGCTCGCGGTGAGTTCGCTGATGACGTCGTCGCTGTTCGGCCAGTCCGCGTACAGGCCCTCGACGTCGGTCAGGACCATCAGCGTCTCGGCGCCGAGCGCGGCGGCCAGCGCGGCGGCGGCGGTGTCGGCGTTGATGTTGTAGACGTGGTCGTCGTCCGTGCTGCGGGCGATGGAGGAGACGACCGGGATACGGCCGTTGTCGAGCAGCGCCTCGATGGCGCCCGCGTCGATGCCGGTGATGTCGCCGACGCGGCCGAGGTCGACCCGTTCGCCGTCGATGTCGGCGTACCGCTTCGTGGCCGTCATGGTGTGCGCGTCCTCGCCGGTCATGCCGACGGCGAACGGACCGTGCTGGTTCAGCAGCCCGACCAGCTCGCGCTGCACCTGGCCGGCCAGCACCATCCGTACGACCGACATCGTCTCCAGCGAGGTGACCCGCAGCCCGGCCTTGAACTCCGACTCCAGCCCGAGCCGGTCCAGTTGGGCGCTGATCTGCGGGCCGCCGCCGTGTACGACGACGGGGCGCAGCCCGGCGTGCCGGAGGAACACGACGTCCTGCGCGAACGCCGCCTTCAGCTCCTCGTCCACCATGGCGTTGCCGCCGAACTTGATGACGACCGTCTTCCCGTGGTGCCGGGTCAGCCAGGGCAGCGCCTCGATGAGCGTCTGCGCCTTGGGCAGCGCGGTGTGCTTGCGGGTGCTCATGACGAGTACGCGCTGTTCTCGTGGACGTAGTCGGCGGTGAGGTCGTTGGTCCAGATGACCGCCGACTCGCTGCCCGCCGCCAGGTCGGCGGTGACGGTGACCTCGCGGAAGCGCATGTCGACCAGGTCGCGGTCGTCGCCGACGGAGCCGTTCCGGCACACCCACACGCCGTTGATCGCGACGTTCAGCCGGTCGGGTTCGAAGACGGCGGAGGTGGTGCCGATGGCGGAGAGCACGCGGCCCCAGTTCGGGTCCTCGCCGTGGATGGCGCACTTGAGGAGGTTGTTGCGGGCGATGGAACGGCCGACCTCCACCGCGTCGTCCTCGCTCGCCGCGCCCGTCACCTCGATCCTGATGTCCTTGCTCGCGCCCTCCGCGTCCCCGATCAGCTGCCGCGCCAGATCGGCGCAGACCTCCCGTACGGCCTCCGCGAACTCCTCGTAGCCGGGCGTCGCACCGGAGGCGGCGGAGGAGAGCAGCAGCACCGTGTCGTTGGTGGACATGCAGCCGTCGGAGTCGGCGCGGTCGAAGGTCGTACGGGTCGCCGCGCGCAGCGCCTCGTCCAGCTCCGGGGCGCCGATGTCGGCGTCCGTGGTGAGCACGGCCAGCATGGTCGCCAGCCCCGGCGCGAGCATGCCCGCGCCCTTGGCCATCCCGCCGACGGTCCAGCCGTCCCGCTCGGCGACGGCGGTCTTGTGCACGCTGTCGGTGGTCTTGATGGCGATGGCGGCCTTCTCACCGCCGTACGGGGACAGCTCGCCCGCCGCCGTGCCGATGCCCGCCAGCAGCGCGTCCATGGGCAGCCGGAGCCCGATCAGCCCGGTGGACGCGACCGCGACCTCGGCCGCGCTGTGGCCCAGCACCTCGGCGGCGCGCTCGGCGGTGGCGTGGGTGTCCTGGAACCCGGCGGGGCCGGTGCACGCGTTGGCGCCGCCCGAGTTGAGGACGACGCAGGACACCTGGCCGCCCTTGACCACCTGCTCCGACCAGACCACGGGGGCGGCCTTCACCCGGTTCGAGGTGAACACTCCGGCGGCGGCGCGACCCGGGCCCTGGTTGACGACCAGGGCGAGGTCCGGCCCGCCGCTCTCCTTGATCCCGGCGGCGATGCCCGCGGCCGTGAACCCCTTTGCCGCTGTCACGCTCACGGTGCGACTCCGATCGTGGAAAGTCCCAGCTCCTCGGGGAGTCCGAGGGCGATGTTCATGCTCTGCACCGCGCCGCCGGCGGTGCCCTTGGTGAGGTTGTCGACGGCCGCGACGACGACGATGCGGGCGGCAGCCTCGTCGTACGCGACCTGGAGCAGCACCTGGTTCGAGCCGTACACGGCGGCCGTGGCCGGCCACTGCCCCTCGGGCAGCAGGCTGACGAACGGCTCGTCCTGGAACGCCTTCTCGTACGCCGCCCGTACGGCCTCCCCCGTCACGCCCGTACGCGCGCGTGCCGTGCACGTGGCGAGGATGCCGCGGGGCATCGGGGCGAGCGTCGGCGTGAACGAGACCGTCACCGGCTCGCCCGCCACTCCCGACAGGTTCTGGACGATCTCGGGGGTGTGCCGGTGGGTGCCGCCGACGCCGTACGGGCTCATGGAGCCCATCACCTCGCTGCCGAGCAGATGCGGCTTGAGCGACTTGCCCGCCCCGGACGTGCCGGACGCGGCGACGATCACGGCTTCGGGCTCGGCGAGCGCCGCGGCGTACGCGGGGAACAGCGCGAGCGAGACGGCCGTCGGGTAGCAGCCGGGCACGGCGATGCGCCGGGCACCCTGCAACGCGCTGCGGGCGCCGGGGAGTTCGGGCAGCCCGTACGGCCAGCTGCCGGCGTACGGGGTGTCGTAGAACCGTTCCCAGGCGGCGGCGTCCGTGAGGCGGAAGTCGGCGCCACAGTCGACGACGAGCACGTCGTCGCCGAGCTCCTCGGCGACGGCGGCGGACTGGCCGTGCGGGAGCGCGAGGAAGACCACGTCGTGCCCGCGCAGGGCCGCGGCCGTCGTCTCCTCGAGCACGCGCCCGGCCAGCGGCGCGAGGTGCGGCTGGAGGGTGCCCAGGCGTCGTCCCGCGTTGGTGTTGCCGGTCAGGGTGCCGATCTCGATCTCCGGGTGCCCGGCCAGCAGCCGCAGGATCTCGCCTCCCGCATAACCACTGGCCCCCGCCACCGCTGCGCGCACTGCCATCGCGTCCTCTCCTAGGCGATAGCATGACTATACGCAGTAATGCAGTTCTATGCAAAGAGTTCCCGGTCAGGGCCGCTCACGGCGGGTGCCCGCGCCGCTACGCGTACGTCGCTCAGCCGTCGTCGGTGCCCGGCGTCACCCTGCGAACAGGCCGTCCAGCGCGGACTGGCTCTCCACGTCCGCGGCGCGGTGGATCACCAGCAGCTGGTCCGGGTCCTGGAGCGGCGTGAGCGTTTCGAAATGCACCGCGATCAGACCGGCGTCGGGATGCCGCATCCCCTTGCGTCTCGACACCTACCGACTGCTGGGCCGTTCCGGGCTGCGGGTCTCACCGCTGGCGCTGGGCACGGCGACGTTCGGCACCGAGTGGGGCTGGGGCGCCGAACGGGACGAAGCGCGCAAGCTGTTCGACCTTTACGTCGAGCGCGGCGGCAATTTCATCGACACCGCCGTCACCTACACCAACGGCAGCTCCGAGCGCCTGCTGGGCGAATTCGCCCGCGACAACCGCGAAAGCCTGGTGCTGGCGACGAAGTACACGACGCTGCGCCGCCCCGGCGATCCGAATTCCGGCGGCCCGCACCGCAAGAGCCTTTTCGCTTCCGTGGAAGCCAGCCTGCGGCAGCTGAACACGGACTACATCGACCTGCTCTACCTGCACGTGTGGGACTCCACGACGCCGGTCGAGGAGATCCTGCGCGGCATGGACGATCTGGTCCGGCAGGGCAAGGTCCTGTACGTGGCGATCTCCAACGGGCCGGCCTGGCAGGTGGCGCGTATGCAGGCGACCGCCGACCTGCGCGGCTGGTCGCCGCTGGTCGCGCTCCAGATCGAGTACAACCTGATCGAACGCACCGGGGAACGTGAACTCATCCCCATGGCACGCGAGATGGGCCTGGGCGTCGTCCCGTGGTCACCGCTGGCCGGCGGAGCGCTCACCGGCAAGTACAGCCGCGACGACCTGACCGCGCCGGACGGCGCGTTCGGCGACGGCACCCGCAGGAGTCTGAACCTCGCCCAGGGCGCGCTCACCGAACGCAACTTCGCCATCGTGGACGTTGTACGGGAGGTCGCCGCCGAGCTGGGCCGTACGCCAGCCCAGGTCGGGCTGGCCTGGACCCTGCAGAACCCGGGCGTGACGGCACCGGTCATCGGCGCCCGCACCCCCGCGCAGTTGGAGGACAACCTGGGCGCACTGGAGGTCGATTTCACCGCCTCCCAGCTGGCCCGCCTCGACGGGGCCTCCGCGGTCGAACTCGGCTTCCCGCAAGACCTGCTCACCCGCGAGACGACCCGCCAACCGACCCGCGGCGACCTGAGGATCGAAGCCCGGCGCTAACGCCCGCCACCGCGACGTCCTGACCGCCGAACGCAAGAAACGCGCCCGCATCCGAAGCGAGAAGGGCATCCGTTGGGGCGGACGCCCCCTCAACACCGCAGCCTGACCAACCGCGAACTCACTCAGCCACAGCGCATACCGGTCCGCTCGTGGCCAAGCGCGGACGACCGGAGCGTTGTGAAGACGATCTCGGCTGGGCAGACCCGGAGCCCCGAACGGGGCCGGTTCAGGCGAAGGACGGCGCCAGAGGAGAATGACTCAGGAGGCGGACGGCTCGATCTCCCCCGCGAAGACGATGACCTGGTCGATGAGGCTCCGCCGCAGATGGACGACGTCCGTTCCGGCCAGGCGGGGGCCCCCGTCCGGCGTCGTGAAGACCCACTGGTACCGGGCCCACTCGCCCGGCATGTCCACCGCCGAACAGCGCACCATCGTGCCGGTCCCCGCGGGGTGGCGCCGGATGTCCAGCACGAACCGCTCGACCGCCTCGATCCCCTCACTGCGGCCCAACGGTCCCCAGAAGACCACGTCCGAGGTCAGGGCCTGGGAGAGCAGCGCAATCACATAGCTGTCGTCCGAGGCATTGAACGCGGAGATGAACGTGTCGATCGCGGACCGCGCGGTCTCTTCCTGCATGCACCAGTAATACCAGCCGCCTTGGGGACCGCGCTCGTCCCATGAACCGTCTCTCCCGACCACTGTGAACCATCCCGGTCACACCACTGGGCGGAAAGCCCCGGGCTCCGGGGCGGCTCCGGGGGCGGCGCCGGTGGCAGGATGGCGGCCATGGGCGGCGACTTCCTGCAGACGGGGTTCGGGGTGCGGTTCGAGTGGGGCCCGGCCGGGGCCGCGCACCTCGCCCGCGAGGCCGCCTGCCTGGTGGTCGTCGACGTGCTGTCGTTCACCACCACCGTGTCGGTCGCCGTCGAGTCCGGGGCACGCGTGTTCCCGTACGCGTGGCGCGACGCGACCGCCGCCGAGTTCGCCCGGGAGGTCGGCGCCCCGCTGGCCGTCGGGCGCAGCGCCGCGTGCGAGGACACGCCGTGGACGCTCTCCCCCGAGGCCGTACGGCGTGCGCCGTTCACGCCCCGGCTGGTCCTCCCGTCGCCCAACGGGTCGGCCATCTCCGCCGCCGCGGAGGGTCTGCCGGTGGTCGCCGCGTGCCTGCGCAACGGCGCCGCAGTCGGCGCGTGGCTCGCGGCGCACCGCTACGGCACGGCTGAGCGTCCGGTCGGGGTGATCGCCGCGGGCGAGCGCTGGCCCGACGGCAGCCTGCGCCCCGCGCTGGAGGACCTGCTGGGGGCGGGAGCGGTGATCGCCGCGCTCCGGCGGAACGGCCGCACGTCGCTGTCGCCCGAGGCCGGGCAGGCGGCCACGGCCTTCACCGGCTCCACGGACATCGCCGCGGACGTGGCGGGCAGCGCCTCCGGACGGGAACTGACCGACGCGGGCTTCCCCTCGGATGTGTCGATCGCGACGGAGGCGGACACGAGCACCACGGTGCCGCTCCTCGCCGACGGCGCCTTCTCGGCGGCGGACTGACCGGACTGACCGGACTGACCGGACTGATCCGGCTGCCGGGCGACACCCGCGTGCCGCCGGGGCAGCCCGGCCTGGGGAAGGAGATCCGTGGTGTTCAGCGTTGAGGAACGGGACCGGGTACGGGCGCGGCTGCTCGCGCGCGCGGAGGCCGACGAAGCCGTCGTGGGCGCCGCCTGGACCGGCTCGCACGCCGTCGCGGCCGGTGACCGCTGGTCGGACACCGACCTGGTGCTCGCTGTCCGTGGCGGTCTGGCGGCGACCGTGGACCGGTGGACCCGGTGGCTCCGCTCGGCGTTGGGGGCGCGGCATCACTGGGATCTGCGGTCCGATACGAGTACGGTCCGCGTGTTCCTGCTGCCCGGCTGGCTCGAAGTGGACCTGACGTTCACGCCGGAGGCCGAGTTCGGGCCGCGGGGCCCGCAGTGGCACACGGTCTTCGGCCGGACCCGTACGCCCGAGCCGTTCCCGGAACCCGACGGGAACGCCCTGGCCGGGCTCCTCTGGCACCACGTACTCCACGCCTTCGTCTGCCTCGAGCGCGGGCACCGCTGGCAGGCGGCGTACTGGATCGGGGCCGTACGGGACCACGTCGTCACGCTGGCCTGCCTGCGGCTGGGCCTTCCCGCCGCGCATGCGAAGGGCGCGCACCTGCTGCCGGACGAGCTGGCGGCGGAGCTGGAGACGACGCTCGTCCGCTCGCTCGACGGGCCGGACCTGCGCCGTGCCCTGACGGCCGCCGTCACTGTCGCCGCGGGCGAGCTGCGGCGGTCCGATCCCGCGCTCGCCGCCCGTCTCAGCCCGCTCCTCGCGGAGCTGGAGGAGGCGAACGAACGGGCGGCGGGCGGCCGTTGACGGAGACGGGCGGCCGTTGGCGCGGGCGGGTGGCGGACGGGTGGCCGGGGTCAGCGGAGGGTGAGGACGTTGCCCGTGACGAGGGCCGCCGCGTCCGAGGTGAGGAACGCGATGGTCTCCGCGACCTCGTCCGGCTCCGCGACGTGGAAGTGCGTGCCGCTCGCGGCGACGTATCGGCGGACATCGTCCGTGACCCATCCGGTGTCGGTCACCGGCGGGTGTACGACGTTCGCGGTGATCCCGAGGTCGGCGAGTTCCACGGCGGCGGACATCGTGTAGTTGGTCTGGGCTGCCTTGGCCGCGCCGTACGAGACCTCGCCGGGGAAGCCGAGTTCGCCGCCCGACGTCAGGCCCACGATGCGGCCCCAGTCCGCTCCGCGCTCCCGGTGCCGCCGGGCCAGTTCGCCGATGAGCAGCGCCGGGGCCATCGCGTCCACCGCGAACTGCCGGGTCCACGTATCGGCGGTCACCTCCTGCAGCGGCCGCCCGAATTGGTCGGCGGGGTCCGGTGTGAACGAGTCCTGGAGCCAGCCCGACGCGTTGTTGACCAGGATGTCGACGGGGCCGAGGCGTTCCTCGGCGACGTCGAAGATGATCCCGGGTGCCGCGCTGTCGCCGAGGTCCGCCTCGAACGCCTCCGCGCGCCCGCCCGCCCGGCGGATCTCCTCCGCGACGGCCTCGCCGGTGGCGGAGCGGTCGCGCTCGTAGCGGCCGTCCGGCCCGGCGGGCTCACCCGTACCGTCCGTGCCTTCCGGTTCGCGGAGTCTGAGGTAGGTGCAGAGGACCGCGACACCGCGGGCGGCGAGGGCCCTGGCCGTGGCCGCGCCGATGCCCTGGTTCGCTCCGGTGACGACGGCGACGTGGTGCGTACCGCTTGTATCCCACATGGGGAGAAGTTCTAGCGGACGGGAGGCGCGTACGAAACGGATTATCGCCCGGCGCCGGCATCGGTGCCGGTGCCGGCATCGCCCGCGCGCGGCACCCGTTCCGCCATCGTGTCGCGCGCCAGCGACGGGTTGGCGGCCGCCGCCTCGGCCACCTGCGGGTCGGTGTCCCCGAGCAACTCCGCGATGACCGGCGGCGGGAGGGCCGGGTGGGCGGCGGCGAGCGGCCGCGCGCGGCGGTCCGCCAGGCACGGGAGCAGCGCCGCCGCCGTCGCGTCGGGGTGCCGGGCTATCGAACGGAGCGCCTTCCGTGCGGGCGGCTCGTGCCGCGCCAGTTCCGCCAGCAGCTCCGGCGGCGCGTCGGGGTTGGCTGCCACCCCGGCGGCGACCCGCGCCCCGTGCCGTACGGCCAGCGCGCGCAGCCGCGCCGCCGAGAGGCCGGGGTGCGGCGCGACGGCGGCGAGCACCTTCGCGTCGGGGTCTGCGGCGAGGGCGTCCCGTACGGCGGCGGGCAGGTCACGCCGTACGGCCGCCAGCATCCGTACGGCGGGCTGCGGCGACGCGGCCAGCTCCTCGACCTCGCGGGGCGAGGCGGCGGCGATACGGGGTAGCAGCGTCGTACCGGTCTTCGTCGAAGCGGCCACGCGGGCGAGCACGTCGAGCGGCACGCGCGGGTTGGACGCGAGCGCGCGCCGCACGTCGTCGTGCGGGTCGGCGGCCAGCCGGTGCAGGAGGGCGGTGTCCGCCGCGGGGTTCGCGGCGAGGTCGGCCCGTACGCCGGGTACGGGGTCGGCCGCCAGCCGCCGGGCCGCGTACGGGGGCAGGTCGGTACGGGAGGCGAGCGCCCAGCGCAGCAGCGTCGAGGGGTGGCCGGCGAAGCCGGCGGCGGTGACGGCGGGCGTGGCCGGGTTGGCGAGCGCGTGCCCCAGCGTCTCGTGCGCGGTGGACTGGTGGGTGCCGTCGCAGGTGGCGCCCGGGCGCAGAGTGCAGTCGGGGCGGGGGCAGGACGGCGGGTGCGTGTACGGCGCCGGGTGGCGGTCGCAGACCAGGCACCGGCGGGCCGGGGGAAGGCCGTCGCCGGTGAGGAGGGCGGCCAGTACGGCGGGCGGCGCGGACTCGTTGGCCGCCACCGCACGCCGTACCTCGGCGTGCGGGTGCGCCGCGAGGCGGGCTGCCGTGTCGGGCGAGGCCGTCCAGAGCGCGAGTTCGGCGACGACCTCCACGTCCGGGTCGGCGGCGAGCGTGTCGACGACGTCGGGCGGCAGCCCGCCGCAGGCGGCCAGCTTCGCGCGCCGCCCGGCGTCCGGGTCGGCGGCGAACAGGCGGGCCCGGTCCGGGTGTCCGCGCCCCGTGTCGAGCAGGGCGAGCGCCGCCTGCGGGCGCGTCGCGGGGTCGAGGTCGGCGGTGGTCAGCCGGCCGGCGCGGGCGAGGCGTACGGCGGTGTCGTCACCGGCCGCCGCGAGGGCGACGGCCTGCGCGTGGCCGAGGTCGGCGCGGTCGGCCAGCTCGGCGGCGACGGCGCGGGCGTCCGCGGCGGCGGCATCGGCAGCGGCGTCGGTTGCGCCGGTTGCGTCGGCGGCAGGCCCACCGGCCCGCGCCACCGCGAACGCGATCAGCCGGTCGACCAGTCCGGGCGGCAGCGCCGTATTGGCCGCGAGTCCGCAGAGCACAGCGACAGCGTTCACGAGGGGCATCCTGTACCCGCGCACCCGGCGCGTGAGAATTCACCGGAAGAAATCCGGAGGGAGCTGTCGATCCGGCGGTCTCCCGTTCGACGCAGGGGTGAGAGGCGAGGAGAGCCCGCGCCCTTCCGACCGAGGAGCCACCATGCCGCGTTTCCTGACGATCGTCATGCACAACGAGCGCACCCAGCCCACCGAGGACCCGAGCCCCGAGCTGCAGCGGCGGATGGGCGAGCTGTTCGAGGAGATCAGCAAGGCCGGGGTGATGCTCGACATGGGCGAGCTGACCCGTACGCCGGACGCCACCCGGCTGACCTGGACGGGCGGCGAGCTCAGCCAGACCGACGGGCCGTTCACCGAGAGCAAGGAGGTCGTCGGCGGCTACACGATCATCCAGGCCAAGGACAAGGCCGAGGCTCTGGAGTGGGCCAGGCGGTTCGGCGACATCCAGGGCCTGCACGAGGATCTGACCGCCGAGGTGCGGCAGATCTCCGAGGACTGACCGGCCCTGTACCGGCACCGCACCGGCCCGCACCGGCCCGGCCTGAGACCCTCGCCGCCGCGCTTGCCCACCCCTCGTACGGCTGTTCTGATGTGGCCGTGACGGCAGGAAGCACGGCCGAGACGGTCGAGACGGTGTTCAGGATCGAGTCCGCGCGGATCATCGCCGGTGTCGCCCGCATCGTGCGGGACGTGAGCATCGCCGAGGAGCTCGCGCAGGACGCGCTGGTCGCCGCGCTGGAGCGGTGGCCGGAGTCGGGTGTCCCGGACCGGCCGGGCGCCTGGCTCATGGCCACCGCCAAGCACCGCGCGGTCGACCTCGTACGCCGCAGGGAGACGTACGCCCGCAAGCTCGCGGAGGTCGGGCGGGCGCTGGAGGACGTGCCGCCGCCCGAGGAGACGGCGGACTTCGACGACCCGGACCGCATCGACGACGACCTGCTGCGGCTGATCTTCACCGCCTGCCACCCGGTGCTGTCGACGCAGGCCCGCACGGCGCTGACGCTGCGCCTGCTGGGCGGGCTGACGACGGACGAGATCGCCCGCGCGTTCCTGACGTCCGAGCCGACGGTCGCGCAGCGCATCGTCCGCGCGAAGCGGACGCTGGCGCAGGCGGGCGTCCCGTTCGAGGTCCCGTACGGCACCGGGCGGGACGAGCGGCTGGCGTCGGTCCTGGAGGTCATCTACCTGATCTTCAACGAGGGTTACTCCGCCACCGCCGGCGACGATCTCGTACGCCCCGCCCTGTGCGAGGACGCGCTGCGGCTCGTACGGGTGCTGGCGGGGCTGATGCCCGGCGAGCCGGAGGTGCACGGGCTGGCGGCGCTGCTGGAGTTCCAGAGTTCCCGTACGGCGGCCCGTACCGGGCCCGACGGCCGGCCGGTGCTGCTCGCCGACCAGAACCGGGCCAGGTGGAACCGCATGCTCATCCTCCGCGGCGCCGAGGCCCTGCGCCGCGCGGGCACCGGGCCGTACTCCGTGCAGGCCGCCATCGCGGCGTGCCACGCGCGGGCGGTGCGCTACGAGGACACGGACTGGCAGTCGATCGCCGCGCTGTACGGGCGGCTGGCGGCGCTGACCCCGTCGCCGGTCGTGGAGCTGAACCGCGCGGTGGCCGTCTCCATGGCGGAGGGCCCGGCCGCGGGCCTGGAACTGGTGGACGCGCTGGCCGGCGAACGGGCCCTGCGCGACTACCACTTGCTGCCGAGCGTACGCGGCGACCTGCTCGAACGGCTGGGGCGCGGCGCGGAGGCCCGTACGGAGTTCGAGCGGGCGGCGTCCCTGACCCGCAACGCCCGCGAACGGGATCTGCTGCGGGAGCGGGCGGCCCGCGCCGGGGCCGGCGGCCCGTCCCGTACCGGGGCCTGACCTCCGAGCCGAAACTTGACCTTCGAGCCGGGTCGAAGGTCTACCTTCGCGTACATGGGCACTTCAGGCACGCACACCGCGGGCGGCGGCACCATGCGGATCTCGCAGCTGGCCGCGCGCTCCGGCGTCCCCGCCAGCACCCTCCGGTTCTACGGGAGCGCCGGTCTGCTGCCCGCCGGGCGCACCCCCACCGGGTACCGGGTGTACGGCGAGGACGCGCTCGCGCGCCTGTCGTTCATCGGGCTGGCCAAGCGGCTCGGGCTGCCGCTGAACGACATATCCGAGGTGCTGGCCGTGTGGGAGTCGGGCGCGTGCGCGGAGGTGAAGGCCGCGCTGCGGCCGCGCGTCGCCGCCCGTATCGCGGTCACGGGAGCGCGCGCCGCCGAACTCGCCGCGCTCACGGGGGCGTTGCACGGCGTACGGGACCGGCTCGACGCGCTGCCCGACCGTGCGGCGGAGCCGTGCGGCCCGGAGTGCGGCTTCGGCGGGGCGGGCGCGGCGGAGGCCGCGGACCCGGCGGAGGCGGCAGACCCGGCTCCGGTTCCGGCTCCGGCTCCGGCCGAGGAGCGTTGGCGCACCGCCCCCGTGGCCTGCTCCCTCACCTCCGGCGGGCTGGACGCGCGCGCCGCCGAGTGGCGGGAGGCCGTGGCGGGTGCCGTACGGCGTGCGGTGCCGGACGGCGTACGGCTGACGCTGCCCGCCGAGCGCGCCGGTACGGTCGCCGCGCTGGCGGCGGCGGAGCAGCGGTGCTGCCCGTTCTTCGACTTCCGGCTCCATCTCGACGGCGCCGCGCTGCACTTGGAGGTACGGGCGCCGGCCGAGGCGGCCGGGCTGCTGGACGGCCTCTTCGGCGGTCCGGAGGGCGGCGGCACGCGGGGAGACGCGTAACGGCGCCGGGACCGCTCCCGACGGACGCTCCGAGAATGGCCGCATGACATGGCGCGGGGACCGGAGACGGCGGGCGGCGGACGGCGCGGAGCCGCGGAAACCCGCGCGGCGCGGGACGTACGTGGTGCGGCAACGGTTGCGCCTCGGCGGCCTGGTGAGCGGTGTCCTGCTGGTCGGCGGGCTGGCCGCGCTGGCGGCGGTCGTGCTGACCCTCCCCTGGTGGATCACCGCGCCGTTCCGGGAGGCGGAGCACGTGGGCGATGTCCTGATCGGGCTGTTCGCGGCGCTCATCGTGCTGGGCCTGCCCGCCATGGTGGCGACGCTCGCCGGGCTCCGTACGGGGAACGCCGCCCTGCGCCGCCGCGTGCTGGCCATGGACGTCACGGGGGTGTGGGTGTACCCGTCGGCGCGCTGGTGGCGGAACCCGTACGTGGTGCGGTGGCACCAGGCCGCACCGGTTCGCGCGTTCACGCTGGAGTACACCCCGGGGGGCGGTGATCAGACGTTCGGCCCGACGCTGGTGCCGTGGGACTACGTGGCGTTCGGCGAACCGGTGTGCGGCGCCACCGTCCACTTGCTGTGGCTGACGGCGACGGTGGAGGA
The DNA here is from genome assembly GCF_003355155.1 of Streptomyces armeniacus. Lineage (NCBI taxonomy): Bacteria > Bacillati > Actinomycetota > Actinomycetes > Kitasatosporales > Streptomycetaceae > Streptomyces > Streptomyces armeniacus. The sequence goes on from NZ_CP031320.1 coordinate 1,226,848, forward strand.
GATCGTGGCTGAGACCCGGCTCCGCTGCCCGGAGCTGGTCTTCCGCGACGAGCGGACTCCGCCGCCGCCGGGCATCGGCGGGTGGGTGCTGCGCCGCCGCCGGGCGGGGCCGCCGTTCCGGCTGCCCCTGCGGCGCGGCACGGGCCGCCCGTTCAGTCCCTGACGCGCTCGTACGTGAGGACCGCCGCGCCGTTGCTGAACGTACGGCTGTCCGCCAGCTCGAAGCGGAGCGGCCCGTCCCAGTCCGCGACGAACATGGGGATGCCCGAACCCGCCACGATCGGGTAGACCTTCGTCACCATTTCGTCGATCTCGGGCAGCAGCGTGCCCGCCAGCGCCCCGCCGCCGCAGAGGTAGATGTCCAGGCCGCCCTCCTCGGCCTTCAGCTCCCGCACCCTGTCCAGCGCGTCGGACGCGACGATCTCCACCGCCGGGTCGGGGGCCTCGGTGCGGCTGTGGGAGAAGGCGTACTGGCGCAGATGCCCGTACGGGCTGGTGTTGCCCTCCTGGACGGCGAGTTCGTAGGTGTCGCTGCCCATCAGGACGGTGTCGAAGTGCCGGTTCTCGGCGTCGTCGAAGCCGAGCATGCGGCGGATGTGCGTGGGCAGCGTCTCCGGGTACTCCGTGGCGAGGTACTGCGTCATGTCCTCGCCGATGGGATAGAAGTCGGCCGTGCCGTCCGGGGCGGCGATGAACCCGTCGATGGTCAGCGCGATGTAGTAGCTCAGCTTGCGCATCCCGGTCTCCCGTCAGAGGTGCGTGTGCGGGTACGTGTGCAGGTCGGTCTCAGGTGTCTGGTGTCCGGTGCCGGATGTCCGGTGTCCGTGGCCAGGCGCACCGGAGGGGGTGGTGATCACCGCATTCTGCCGTTCCACGGGTGCCCGGCTCACTCCACGCTGAGACACCACTGGCCTGCGCGGCCCGTGATCACCAGCGGGGTGAGCGGATGGGCCTCGATCCGCCAGTACGAGTGCGGCGGCGACTTGAGCACGTAGCACACCGCCGCCCGTACGACCGAGGGCTCCGCGACCGCGACGACCCACTCGTCGTCGCCGTCCATCGGCCGGGTGTCCAGCCAGCCGCCGACGCGGGATATGAATGCCAGCAGCGACTCGCCGCCGTGCGGCGCGGACCGCGGGTCCGCGAGCCAGGTGTCGACCGCGCGCGGCTCGCGGGCGGCGATCTCCTGGAGCGTACGGCCGCGCCAGCGGCCCATGTCGCAGTCGCGCAGGGCGGGTTGGGCGATCGGGGACAGCCCGAGCAGGTCGCCGGTCTCGCGGCAGCGCCGGGACGGCGAGCAGTACCGCAGCTGCGCGGCGGCCAGCCGGGCCAGCCCGGGGACCGCGTGCTGCACCTCGTGCCAGCCGGCGGAGTCCAGCGGCCGGGCGTCCTCGAACCGCACGTCGAGCAACGAGGAGCTGCGGCCGGCGGTGAGCAGCGTCACACGAAGGTGCATCCGGTGATCGTAGGGCGCGGGCTGCTTTTGTTCGATACCCCCGCGTAGGCGTATGTGAGCGCCACCGCGGCGCCGCCCGGTGTTCGGGGAGGCGCGGGCTTCCCGTTCACGCCCGCTCCCCGTTCACGCCCGCTCCCCGTTCAGGGCCGCTCCCCGTCCGGGGCCCGCGTCCACACTCCCCCGTTCACGCCGCCGTCTCGTCCCAGGCCGTGCGCAGCCGCCGTACGCCCTCGGCGATCTCCGCGACACCCGCTGCGGGCGCGAAGCTCAGCCGTACGTACGGGGCGGTGGCCTCGGCGGCGAAGTACGGCCGTCCCGCCGCGACGGCGACGCCCGCCCGCAGGGCCGCGGCGACCAGCGCGGCCTCGTCCGTGCCGTCGGGGAGCCGCAGCCACACCTGGTAGCCGCCGCGGGACACGTACGGCGCGGACAGCGCGGGCAGCTCGCGGGCCAGGGCGGTGAGCATGGCGTCCCTGCGCACCTTCAACTCGCCCGCGACCGTGCGCAGATGGCGGGCCCAGGCGGGCGCGCCGACGAGCTCGAGCGCGGCCTCCTGGAGCGGGCGCGGGACGAAGAAGCTGTCGACGATCTGGATGGCGCGTAGCCGTTCCAGCGCCGGTCCGCGCGCCGCCAGGGCGGCGACGCGCAGGCTGGGCGACGTCGACTTGGTCAGCGAGTTGATGTGCACGACCACGCCGTCCGGGTCGTCGGCGCGGAGGGTGCCGCTCAGCGGACCCGCGTCGGAGTGCGCGAGGCGCCGCGCGAAGTCGTCCTCGACGACGAACGCGCCCGCCGCGCGCGCGGCTTCCAGCACCGCGGCGCGCCGGTCCGCGGCGAGGACCGTGCCGGTGGGGTTCTGGAACAGGGGCTGGCACACGAACACCCGCGCCCCGCTGGCCCGGAAGGCCCGCGCGAGCAGTTCGGGGCGTACGCCGTCGCGGTCCACCGGAACCGGCACGGGGCGCAGCCCGGAGGCGCGGGCGGCGCCGAGCATGCCGGGGTACGTGGGGGACTCGACGAGGACGGCGGCGCCGGGCGGCGCGAGCCCGCGCAGGGCGGTGGTGAGGGCGCTCTGGCCGCCGGCCGTGATCAGCACCTCGGACGCGCTGACCGCGCCCGTACCGCCGCTGATCTCGTGCGCGAACCAGGCCCGCAGCTCGGCCATGCCCTCCAGCGGCGGCCGGCCCCAGGCACCGGGCCGCCGGCCGGCGCGGGCCAGGGCGGCGGCGAGGGCACGTTCGGGCCGCAGACCGGCCGGCAGATAGCCGCCGTTCAGCTCGATCACGCCGGGCGGCGGCTCGGGCAGGGTGGCGAGGACGCCGCCCGCGTCGACGCTCCGCGGCACCAGATCGGGCGATGCCTCGGCGCTCAGCGCGACCTCCTGCCAGGAGGTGTCGCCCCCGGCGTGCGCCGCCCGGCGCGACTGCGCCCGGTACGCCCCGGCGCCGGGCCGGGTCTCGACGAGGCCCTCGCGGGCGAGGGCGGCGAGCGCGCCGGAGACGGTGACGGGGCTGACGTGGTAGCGGTCGACGAGCGTACGGCTGGACGGGAGCTTCTCACCCGGTGAGTAGCGCTCCAGCTCGCCGCGGAGGGCTGCGGCAAGATCGGCCACACTGCTACGCTGTTGCATGAGAGAAGAGAGTAGCGCTACCACACGCTCGGGGATAGCGGTCCCCGCCGCGAACCCGTCCAGCGCCCCGGGCCCGGCCCCTACGAGCCCGGCCCGCACGTCCACCGCACCCGCACCCGCACCGGCGACCACGACAGCGACCGCTACCGCAGCCGCGCCTTCCCCGGCCGCCCGTGGCGGGCTCGTCTTCGCGGCGCTCGGCGTCGTCGCCTTCTCGCTCACCTTCCCCGGCACCGTCTGGGCCCTGGAGGGCTTCGGCCCCTGGTCCGTCACCACGGTCCGCATGGTGCTCGCCGGGCTCATCGCGGGCGGCGCGCTCGCCGCGCTCCGGGTGCCGGCGCCGCCACGCCACACCTGGCCGGGGCTGGCCGTCGTCGCCGCCGGTACGGTCGTGGGCTTCCCGCTGCTCACCACGCTCGCGCTGGAGACCTCGTCCACGTCGCACGCCGCCGTCGTCGTCGGCCTGCTACCGCTCGCCACCGCCGCGTACTCCGCGCTGCGCACGGGCCACCGCCCGTCCCGTACGTTCTGGGCCGCCGCGCTCGCGGGCGCAGCCGTCGTGCTGGCCTTCGCCCTGCACGACAGCGGCGGCGGCGCCTCGCTCGGCGACCTCTACCTCGCCGGTGCGCTGCTGATCTGCGCGGCCGCGTACGGCGAGGGCGGCCGGCTGGCCCGCGAGATGCCCGGCTGGCAGGTCATCGGCTGGGCGCTGGTGGGCTGTCTGCCGGCGGCCGCGGTGGGCGCCGCGTTCGCGCTCGCCGCCGAGCCGGTGACGCTCAACGCGCACGCGGTCGCGGGCATCGTGTGGGTGGCGGCCGGCTCGCAGTTCCTGGGGCTGCTGCTGTGGTACCGGGGCCTGGCCCGTACGGGCGTCGCCAGGGCCAGCCAGATACAGCTCGCGCAGCCGCTGCTCACACTCGTCTGGTCGGTGCTGCTGCTCGGCGAGCACCTCACGCCCGCCGCGCCGGCGGCCGCCGTGGGCGTGCTGGTGTGCATCGCGGTCACCCAGCGCAGCCGCTCCTGACGCCACCCGGCCCCGGGCGCACCCGGCCGGCGCTCACCGTACGGAAGGTCCGTCCCGCACCGTACGGACGGCGCGGAGTGGGCCGTACGGCCTTAGAATTGTGACGCACGGCACAGCCGTTCCGAAGTACACCCCCGTGAACAGGAGGGCTCCCCGGATGCACGCCAACACGGGCGACCGGCTGCTGGTGCACGGCAGGACCGTGGGCCAGCACGACAGAGTCGCGGAAATCGTCGAGGTCATGGGTGCCGACGGCGAGCCGCCCTACCGGGTGCGGTTCGAGGACGGGCACGAGGCCGTGATGTCCCCCGGCCCCGACTCGGTGGTGCGGGGTCACGAGGAGCCCGGCACCCCGCGGTAGTGGTCGGCGACCACCCGGTCCATGGCGCCGACGGCGTCCTCGGACACCTCCTTCGCGGAGAAGAAGACGTGCCCTGACGCCTCGGGGAAGTCCTTGCAGTAAGCCAGGTGCCGGGACAGCTCGGCCGGGTCCTGCCAGGGCGCGCCCTGGGCCGGGTCGCCCGCCTTGTACAGCGCCTCGCCGATGTGCAGGCCGACTCCCGTGCCGCGGACGGCCGCCGCCCACCACGGCACGAGGCCGGCGTAGTCGGCGTCGGCGAACCCCATGTTCCAGTACAGCTGCGGGACGACGTAGTCGATCCAGCCGCGCCGGACCCAGCCGAGGGTGTCGGCGTGCAGGTCGTCGTACGTCTGCACGCCGGCCGCGGTGTCGGAGCCGGCCGGGTCGCTCGCCTTGTTGCGCCACACGCCGAACGGGCTGATGCCGAAGCGCGGGCGCCGCGCGGTCCGGCGGATACGGGCGGCGGTCTCGGTCACCAGCAGGTCGATGTTGTGCCGCCGCCAGGCGGCCTGGTCCGCGTGCCCGGCGCCGTGCCGCCGGTACGCCGCCTCGTCGTGGAAGGTCTCGCCGGGTACGGGATACGGGTAGAAGTAGTCGTCCCAGTGGACGCCGTCGAGGGGGTAGCGGCGTACGGCGTCCAGCATCGCGTCCTGCACGAAGCGGCGGACCTCCGGCAGACCGGGGTTGTAGTAGAGCTTGCCGCCGTACGGCACGACCCACTCCGGGTGCCGCCGCGCCGGATGGCCGTGCGCCAGCCGCGAAGGGTCGTCGTGCAGGGCGACGCGGTACGGGTTGAACCACGCCTCCAGTTCGAGGCCGCGCGCGTGCGCCTCCCGTACGGCGAAGCCCAGCGGGTCCCAGCCGGGGTGCGCGCCCTGACGGCCGGTCAGCCACTGGGACCAGGGCTCGTACGGCGACGGCCACAGGGCGTCGGCGGTCGGACGGGCCTGGAAGTACACGGTGTTGAGCCCGCGGCGTACCGCCGTGTCCAGGTGCGCGCGGAGTTCGGCGCGCTGCCGCGCGGGGCTCAGGCCGGGGGCGCTGGGCCAGTCCCGGTTGTCGACCGTGGCGATCCACATGCCGCGTACGGCCCGGCGCGGGCCGTGGCCCGGGCCCCGTACGGGCGGGGCGCCCGGCCGGGGACGGTGCGCGCCGGCGGCCGACGCCGCGGCCCTGGCGTCCGCGGTCGCCGCCGCGGCCGTGTCCGCGGAGGTGACGGCGCCGCTCAGCGCCCCGGCGGCCGCGACCGTGAAGCCCCGGCGGGAGAGCCGCGCGCCCACCCGCTCCCCGGCCGACCCCGCCGTACCGGCTCCGGCCGGCCCCGCTGCCCCTGCCCTGCGCCTCATCCCCGCCCGCCCTTCTGGCGTACGCCGCTGTTTTGTCCGGGCCAGCATGCCCCGTGCGCACCCCCTCGACCCGGCAGCGACCCGGCGAGGGTAACGTCGGGCGGCGAGGCGGCGCTGCCCCGGGGATCCCGCGGCCGGCTGCCCGGGACCCGAAGATCTGCGAAAGGCACGATGTGACCGACATCCAACGCGTCGGAGTGGTCGGCTGCGGCCAGATGGGGGCCGGCATCGCCGAGGTGTGCGCGCGGGCCGGACTCGACGTCAAGGTCGCCGAGACCACGGGCGAGGCGCTCGAGCTGGGCCGTACGCGACTGGTCAACTCCCTGGACAAGGCCGCCGCGCGGGGCAAGCTCACCGAGGAGGAGCGCGACGGCGCGCTCGACCGGCTCACCTTCACCACCGATCTCGGGGAGTTCGCCGACCGCGACCTCGTGATAGAGGCGGTCGTGGAGAACGAGCAGGTCAAGACGGAGATCTTCCAGGTACTCGACCAGGTGGTGACCCGCGCGGACGCCATCCTCGCCTCGAACACCTCCTCCATCCCGCTGGTCAAGCTGGCGGTGGCCACCTCCCGGCCCGACCAGGTCATCGGCATCCACTTCTTCAACCCGGCACCGGTGCAGCAGCTCGTCGAGCTGATCCCCGCGCTGACCACCGGCGACGAGACAGTCAAGCGCGCCGAGGCGGTCGTGGGCGGCATCCTCGGCAAGCACGCCATCCGCGCGCAGGACCGCTCCGGCTTCGTCGTCAACGCGCTGCTGATCCCGTATCTCCTGTCCGCCATCCGCATGTTCGAGTCGGGCATCGCGAGCCGCGAGGACATCGACAACGGCATGGAGCTGGGCTGCGCCCACCCGATGGGGCCGCTCAAGCTCACCGACCTGATCGGGCTGGACACGGTGGCCTCGGTCGCCGACTCGATGTACGCCGAGTTCAAAGAACCGCTGTACGCCGCTCCCCCGCTGCTCCAGCGGATGGTGGACGCGGGGCGGCTGGGCCGCAAGGCGGGCGCCGGCTTCTACGCGTACGAGTAGCCGCCGGACACCCGCCGCACCCCGCTACGCCGCGTCCCGCACGCTTCCCTGCGCACCGCCGAGCAGGGCGAGCCCCAGCGGCGTGAGGGTGTGGCGTACGGAGTTGCGGATCCGGACGGTCGAGACCAGCCCTGCCTGCCGGAGCACCGTCGCGTGCTCGCTCGCGGAGGAGACCGCGAGGCCCGCCCGGCGCGCCAGTTCGGTGGTGGTGCAGTCCTCGAAGAGCGCGTCGAGGACGCCGGCCCGGGTCCGTCCCAGCAGCTGGTCGAGATGCTCGCGGCGCTGCGGCACGAGCACCGCCGTGCCGCAGCGGTCCTCGTTCGGGACGGACCGGACCGTCTCGACCGGGTACACCAGGACGGGCGCCAGGGTGGTGTCCTCGAGCACCACGGGCGTACGGCGGCAGAAGTACGACGGCACGAGCAGCAGCCCGCGCCCGTCCAGGCGGAGATCGCGGTCGACCGGGTAGGCGGCCTCCAGGACCGGCGGCTGCCAGCGGAACGGCGGCCCGAGCGTACGCAGCATCGCGTCCGCTCCGGCGCGCCACTGCGTGTGCGTACGCAGGGAGCGGTCGGCCTCCACCCGTGCGCTGATCCACGGCCAGGCGGGTGCCAGCGCGGCGTCGTGGTAGGCGCGCAGCGCGCCCGCGAGGCGGCGCAGCGCGGCGGGTTCGCCTTCGGCGAGCGTACGGGTCCAGGTCGGGACGGCGTTCCCGGCGGCCAGCTTGGTGAGTTCCGTACGGATGCGACGGCGGGGCGTGCTCAGCACCGCCTCCAGCCCGTGGCCGAGCCCGGCGGTGCTCGCGGACGGGGTGAGGAAGTCCGGGAAGTAGCCGCGCTCCGGTACCAGCGGCAGCAGCATGCCCAGCGGACCCGGGCCGTGCCGGGCGGCGTGCCGGCGCCAGGGTGCGAGGGCGGGATCCCGCCGATTGGCGCGTAGTTGGTGCAGGCTCAGCACGATCTCCCAGAGCGGGTCGGGCCGTTCGGCGATCTTCGTGCGGGCCAGGTCCTCGGCGTGGAAATGCACACGCAGCACCGCGTTCCCCCTTGTGTCACACGCGCCGCTCCCCCGAACGGCGCCGCCTCCGATGCTGACGGCTTGTCTGAACAAAGCGCAAGCTGCCCGTGTCCCGCAGGGATGGTGGGACGGTTCCGGGGCTGCCACCTGCTCGGTAACGTCTGCGTGGGACGGCGCGACCCACCGTCCCGTACCGGAACGCGGGATTCGGGCAGGGGGACGATGTCGGACGCACAGGAACTCGCACGGCTGTTACAGGAGTTGAAGGACCGCAGCGGGCGGAGTTTCGCGGCGCTGGCACGGCAGACCGGCCTCAGCCGGTCGTCGTTGCACCGCTACTGCACGGGTACGACGGTGCCGGGCAGCTTCGGCACGGTGGAGCGCATCGCGCGGGCCTGCGCGGCGGAACCCGACGAGCTGGACGGGCTGTACCGGCTCTGGGCACGCGCGGACACCGGCCGGGAGGAACAGGCGGAGCAGGAGAACGCGGAGCCGGAGGGTGCGGAGCCGGAGGGTGCGGAGCCGGAGGACAGCCCGCCGCGGACCGCACCGGCCGCTCGTACGGCAGGCACGTCACGCACGGCAGGTACGGCATCCCCCACCGCCCCGCGCATGGCGCGCCGGCGCCTTGCGTGGCTGCGCGCCCTCGCCGCAGTCGCACTGCTCGCCGTGACGGCGGTGGCCAGCACCGCCCTCCCCTACGACGACGGGCCCCGCGCCGGCGAGCGTGGCGACGGCGGCCGGCGCCTCCCCGTACCGCCCTGGTCGATGGAACCGCGGGGCGTGCCACCCGAGTTCTTCGGCGTGACCATGAACACCGACACCGGCGCCATGCCCGGTTTCCGGGTCGGAGCGGTGCGGCTGTGGGAGAGCGAGACGAGGTGGAGCAACATCGAAACCCGGCGCGGCCACCGCGACTGGACCGTGCTGGAACGCATGGTGTCGGCCGCCCGGCGCGCCCGGCTCCCCGTGCTCTACACCTTCGGCGGCACGCCGCACTGGGCCGCCCCCGGCGGCGTCCGGTCGGTCTACACCGACGCCCGCGCCGCGCCCCCCGACGACCTGCGCGACTGGGACCGCTTCGTGCACCGGGTCGCCACGCGCTTCCGCGGCCGTATCGACGCCTACGAGCTGTGGGACAACGTCGGTTCCCGGTCGCACTACGCGGGCAGCGTGCGGACCCTCGCGGAGATGACCCGGCGGGCGGCCCGCATCATCCGCCGGGCCGACCCGGACGCGGCCGTGGCGTGCCCGTCCGTGAGCAGACTGTGGGAGGAGGAGGGCCGGGACTTCCTCCGCGCCCTGGTGGCCACCGGGGTGTACGACTACTGCGACGCCGCCGCCGTCAAGCTCCACCCGCGCCGTGCCGACGGCCCGCCGGAGGAGATGATCGAGCTCGCCCGGCGCGTCCAACGCACCCTGTACCAGGCGGACATAGCCGTCCCGCTGTGGAACACCGGGCCGGGCAAGGACATCGCCACGACACCGCACCTGGACGCCCGGCGGGCCGCGGACCACGCCGTGCGCTTCTATCTGGCGGGCCTGTACAGCCGCTTCTTCAACGTGTCGCACACGTACTTCTACTCCTGGGGCGGACCGAACGTGCCGGTCGTGCTGCAACTGGTCGGCGAGGCCCCGACCGAGGCCGCGCGGCACGTCGAACGGCTGCAGGAGTGGCTGGACGGCGCGCGGCTCGCGTCCTGCGGCCAGGGCCGCCTCGCGGACCTGCCGGAGAACGCGTACCGGTGCCGCTTCGAGCGGTCAGGGACGGAAGCGGGAGAGCGGGAGCGGTTCCTGATCCTCTGGACGTCGGGCGGGCACGCGGACACGCGGCTGGGCGAAGGCGCGTACCGGGTACGGGAGATGGGCGGGGACGCGCACGCGGTGCGGCCGGGTGAGCGGGTGCGTTTCGGGGAGCGGCCGGCGATGGTCGAGCTCCGGGACTGACCGGCACGAGCGGCATACGGGACGGCTCGCCGGGCGCCGCACGTCCGTACGCCGCACTTCCCGTACGTCAGCACTTCCCTACGTCAGCCGCGCCGCCCCGCGGCCTGGCCCGCGACGGGCTGCCGTGGTGCCGCGACGGCCGTCGACGCGGGCGCACGCGCGTTGCGCAGGACCAGCACCGCCGCGTCGTCGCTGAGGCGGCCGCGCGTGTGGCGCAGCAGCCCGGCGCGTACGGAGTCGGCCAGCGCGGCCGGCCCGCCGCACGCCGCCCGGTCCGCACCCGCTCCCGCCCGTACGCCTCCGGGGCCGGTGCCCGCGCGCGTCAGTGTCCGTGCCAGCGGGAAGTACCGCCCGGCGGCGTCCCGCGCGTCCTCCGCCCCGTCCGTGTAGAGGAACAGGGCGTCGCCCGGCGGGAGTTCCAGCCGGGTGGGGCGGGGCAGCGGCGCGGGCAGCGGGAACAGGCCGAGCGGCGGCATCGGCTCGGCCTCGGCCGCCGGCTGGGCGCGGAGCATGCCGCTGCCGGCCGGTCCGGGCCGCAGCCGGTACGGCCAGGGGTGGCCGCAGTTGAGGGCCAGGGCAGTGCCGTCGTCGCGCACCTCGAGCAGCAGGACGGTGGCGAACTCCTCGGCGGCGTCGGGCAGTTCGTCCCCGACCGGGTGCCGTTCGCGCAGGTGCCGGGAGAGGCCCCGGTCCAGGCGGTGCAGCACGCCCGCCAGCTCGGCCTCGTCGTGCGCGGCCTCACGGAAGACGCCGAGGAGCGTAGCGACGGTGCTCACCGCCGCCAGGCCGTGGCCGCGGACGTCGCCGATCACCGCCCGCACGCCGTACGGTGTCGCCGCCACGTCGTACAGGTCGCCGCCCAGCGCCGCGCCGCGCGTCGCGGACAGGTGGCTGGCAGCCACCTCGAGCTCGCCGACGGACGGTGGCAGCGGCCGCAGCAGCGCCTCCTGCGCCGCGGCGGCGGCCCGGCGGGCGCGCAGCAGCTCCCGTTTCAGCCGTGCTCGCCGCCCGGCGGCGAAGTAGCTGGCGGCGACGCCGATGAGGATGGCGGCCTCGATGCCCACCCAGCGCCGCGGCGTCTCGTACAGCCCGGCGCCGGCCAGCGCCACGAGGGCGAGCAGCGCGTACGACCCGCCGAGCAGCACGCCGGGGCGGCGCCCCGTGCAGGCGCAGGCGATGACGGGGGTGGCCGCGAGCAGCGGCGCGAAGCACAGGCCGCCCAGGGTGGTGCACTGCCAGCCGAGGACGGCCAGCGCCCACAGGCCGGGCAGCGCGTACGCGAGGACGCGGCGCGCACGCCGCCGAGAGCGGGCGCGGGACGCGGCCGGTATGCCGACGGCCCGTGCCGCGGCATGGCTCGGGGCGGGCGTGCTGCCCGCCTTGTCCGTACAGATCCCGTTCACAGCGATGGCCCCCTCGCGGGCCACGCTGCGGTTGCTCTCACCTGGGGCCCTTCGATCACGCGATTGTCGCCACTGCCTGCGTCCGGCCCGCCACGTTCCGCACTTTGACCACACGATCGGGTGAATATAGCCCGTACTCGCGCCACAAGCGCCGAAGTGTGCCATGCCGCAATACGACGCGGAGGGTCCCCACCGCCCGGTGGACACCCTCCGCCCGCTGATCCGGCCATGCGGCGACCGCGCGCCCGCGCGGCCCGGCGCCTACGCGCCCCGCAGCGCCGCCCCCGTGCGCTCCACGGCCGCGGCGACCGCCGTGTCCCGCGCCGCCGACGCCTCGTCGGCGGTGAGCGTACGGTCGGGCGCGCGGAACCGCAGCGCGTACGCCAGCGACTTCCGCCCGCCGCCGACCTGTTCGCCGGTGAACACGTCGAACAGCCGGACCGACTCCAGCAGTTCGCCCGCGCCGTCCCGCAGCGCCGTCTCGACGTCCGCCGCCGGGACGCCGTCGTCGACGATCAGCGCCACGTCGCGGGTCGCGACCGGGTACGTCGACACGTACGGCGCCTCCACCGCGCCGCCCGCGGCCTCCTCCACCGCGTCCAGGTCGAGCTCCATGGCGCACGTACGGCCGGGCAGGCCCAGCGACTTGAGCACACCGGGGTGCAGCTCACCGGCGTGGCCGACGTGCCGCTCCCCCACCGACAGCCGTGCGCAGCGGCCGGGGTGCCACGGGCCGTACTCGCCGCGTGCCACGGTCAGTTCGGCGCCCGCCGCGGCGGCGACCGTACGGGCCGCCTCGATCGCGTCCGCCCAGTCCGCCTGACGGCCCGGGCCCCACCAGCCGGCCTGCTCGCGCGCGCCGGTCAGCACCACGGCGGCGTGCCGGGGCTGGCGCGGCAGCGCGGCGTCCAGCGCGGCGATGTCCTCGTCGGAGGGCCGGGCGTCGACCGGCAGCCGTACGGGCCGCGGCTCGTCGCCGGTGGGCAGGAACACCAGCCCTGTCTCGAACAGCGCCAGCCCGCCGTGCGTGTCCTGGCTGCCGCGCCCTTCGTTGCGGCGCAGCGCGGCCAGCAGTCCGGGCAGCAGCGTGGTGCGGAGCGCGGGCTCCTCGTCGGAGAGGGGGTTGGCCAGCTTGACCGTACGGCGGCAGGGGTCGTCGGCGGGCAGCCGCAGCTGGTCGAAGACGGCGTCGCTGAGGAACGGGTAGTTCAGCGCCTCGACGTAGCCCGCGGCGGCCAGCGCCCGGCCGACGCGGCGGTGCAGCCGCTGCCGCTCGGTGAGGCCGCGCCCGGAGGGCAGCCGGGGCAGCGTGGACGGCAGGTTCTCGTACCCCTCGAGCCGGATGACCTCCTCGGCGAGGTCGTTCGGGTCGACCAGGTCGGGCCGCCAGGACGGCACGGTCACGGTCAGCTCGTCCTGCCCGTAGACGTCGCAGCCGATCTGCTGGAGGCGGCGGACGACGGTCTCGCGGCCGTAGAGCACCCCGGCGACGCGGCCGGGGTGGCCGGCGGCCATCCGGACCGTACGGGGGCCGCTGGGCGTCGCGACCTCGGTGACGCCCGCCTCGGCGGAGGCGCCGGCGAGCAGCACCAGCAGGTCCACGGTGCGTTGCGCGGCGGCGGAGGCGGCCTCCGGGTCGACGCCGCGCTCCCAGCGCCGCGAGCCCTCGGTGGACATCTTGTGGTGCCGCGCGGTGCGGGCGATGGTGATCGGCTCGAAGTGCGCGGCCTCCACCACGATGTCCGTGGTGCCGCGCCACTCGCCGGTCTCCGGGTCCCGCTCGGGGTCGGCAACCTCGCTGTGCGCGCCGCCCATCACGCCGGCCAGGCCGATGGGGCCCGAGTCGTCCGCGATGACCAGGTCCTCGGCGCGCAGCGCGCGCTCCACGCCCTCCAGCGTGGTCATGCGCTCGCCCGCTTCGGCCCGGCGGACGGTGATGGCGCCGTCCAGCCGCTCGCGGTCGTACGCGTGCAGCGGGGTGCCCAGTTCGAGCATCACGTAGTTCGTGATGTCGACCGGCAGCGAGACGGGGCGCATGCCCGCCTTCTGCAGCCGGCGCTGCATCCACACCGGCGACTTCGCCTCGGGGCGTACGCCCGTGACGGTGCGGGCGGTGAAGCGGTCGCACGCGTGCGGGTCTAGCACCTTGACCGGGTAGCCGTGCTCGTTCGGTGCGGGGACGTCGATCAGCGCCGGGTCGCGCAGCGTCAGCCCGTACGCGATGGCCGTCTCGCGGGCGACGCCGCGCATCGACAGGGCGTAGCCGCGGTCCGGGGTGACGGCGATGTCGAGCACCTCGTCCACCAGCTCGAGCAGCTCGACGGCGTCGGTGCCGGGCTCGTACTCGGGCGGCAGCACGATGATGCCGTCGTGGTCGTCGCCCATGCCCAGCTCGGCGGCCGAGCAGATCATGCCCTCGGACACGCGGCCGTACGTCTTGCGGGCGGTGATCTGGAAGTCACCGGGCAGCACGGCGCCGGGGAGGACCACGACGACCTTGTCGCCGACGGCGAAGTTGGCGGCGCCGCAGATGATGTTCTGCGGCTCGCCCGTCTCGTTCGCCTGCCCCACGTCCACCTGGCAGTAGCGGATGGGCTTCTTGAACTCGGCGAGCTCCTCGATCGCCAGGACCTTGCCGACGACCAGCGGGCCCTTCAGCCCGTCGCCGAGCCGTTCGACGGTCTCGACCTCCAGCCCGGCGTTGATCAGCTTGGCCGCGACGTCGCGGCCGGTCTCGCCGGCCGGCAGGTCGACGTACTCCCGCAGCCAGGAAAGCGGGGCGCGCATCAGATCTCCATCCCGAACGGCCTGGTGAACCGTACGTCACCCTCGACCATGTCTCGCATGTCCTCGACGTTGTGGCGGAACATCAGCATCCGCTCGATCCCGAACCCGAAGGCGAACCCGCTGTACCGCTCCGGGTCGACGCCGCAGGCGGTCAGCACCCGCGGGTTGACCACTCCGCAGCCGCCCAGCTCGATCCAGCCCTCGCTGGAGCAGGCGCGGCACGGCCGTGCCGGGTCGCCGACGGACGCGCCGTGGCAGACGTAGCAGACCATGTCCATCTCGGCGGACGGCTCGGTGAAGGGGAAGTGGTACGGGCGCAGCCGCGTCGTCATGTCCGGCCCGAACAGCGACTGGACCATGTGGTCCAGGGTGCCCTTGAGGTCGGCCATGGTCAGGCCCTCGTCGATGGCGAGCAGCTCGACCTGGGTGAAGACGGGGGTGTGCGTCGCGTCCAGCTCGTCGGTGCGGAACACCCGGCCGGGGCAGATCACGTAGACCGGCAGCTCGCGCTCCAGCAGGGAGCGCACCTGCACCGGCGAGGTGTGCGTACGCAGCACGACGCCACTCGCGTCCTCGGGCTCGTCCGCCGCACCCTCGTCGCCGGCTCCGGTGCCGCGTACGAAGAAGGTGTCGGTCGTGGTGCGGGCGGGGTGGTCCGGGAGGAAGTTCAGGGCGTCGAAGTTGAACCACTCCGCCTCGACCTCGGGCCCTTCGGCGACCTCGTAGCCCATCGCGACGAAGATGTCCTCGATGCGCTCGGACAGCGTGGTCAGCGGGTGGCGCGCGCCGGCGGGCACCCGGTCGTGCGGCAGCGTGACGTCCACCGCCTCCTCGACCAGGACCCGTTCGTCCCGCTCCGCTTCCAGCTCCTGCCGGCGGCCGGCGAGCGCCTTGTTCACGGCGCCGCGCGCCTGGCCGACCCGCTTGCCCGCGTCCGCCTTGGCGTGCGGGGGCAGCGCGCCGATCTCCCGGTTGGCGAGGGCGAGCGGCGACCGGTCGCCGGCGTGTGCGGCCTTGACCTCGCGCAGCGCCTCCAGGTCCGGGGCGGCGGCGATGGCCGCGAGGGCCTCCTCCCGGGCCTGGTCGATCGTTTCCGGTTTCAGTGCCTCGACCTCGACTGGGTCGTACGACTTATTGGGTGCGGACATCTCTTCCCGTGCTTCCGTTTGGCGTGGCTGCGCGTGCGTGCCAAGGGTCGAGTCTAAGGCGTGACACGGGAGTGCCGCCGCGCGGCCGTACGCACGGTGCCTTCCGTGGATCACGCCGCTGACCGGGCACGCGGCGCACTGACGTACGCGGAGGAGCCCGCGGGGCCGGCTCAGGCCATGAAGGCCGGGGCGCCCACGGGCAACGTAAATCGGAACTGGGCGCCACCGCCGGGCGCGCGCGAGACGGTGATGTCGCCGCCGTGCGCCTCGACGATGCCCTTCACGATGTAGAGCCCCAGCCCGGTGCCGCCGCGTTTGCTGCCCCGCCAGAAGCGCGTGAAGACACGGCTCATCGACTCCTCGGGGATGCCGGGGCCTTCGTCGCTCACGGTGACTGCCGTTCCCTCGTCGTGGTGGCGGTGCGGCGCGGGTGCCACCTCTATGGTGACGGTGCCGTCGCCGTGCCGCACGGCGTTTTCCAGCAGGTTGCCGAGCACCTGGTCGATCTTGTCCGGGTCGGCCCACAGCTCCGGCAGCGGCTCCACGATACGGGTCACGAACCGGTCCGGCGGCTCCCCCGCCGCCGTGTGGGCCTGCACGTGCCGGCGGACGGCGGCGGCCATGTCGACGGGCTGGCGGCGCACTTCGAGCCGCCCGGAGTCGATGCGGGAGATGTCGAGCAGCTCGGTGATGAGCCGGGTCACGCGGTTCGCGTCGGCGTCGACGGTCTCCAGCATCAGCCGCTTCTGGTCGTCGGTGAACCGCTCCCACTTGGCGAGCAGCGTCGCCGTGAACCCCTTCACGGACGTGAGCGGCGAGCGCAGCTCGTGCGCGACGGTGGCGATCAGCTCCGCGTCCGAACGCTCCGAACGCCGCCGCGCCTCCGTACCGCGCAGCCCCACCACGAGCCGGTGCACGGGGCCGGTCGGATGCGTGCGTACGTACCGCGCGCTGACCAGCACCTCACGGCCCTCCAGCAGCAGACCGCGCTCGGGCTGGCCGCTGCGGGTGGCGAGGCCGCCGTACGGATCGGTGAGCTGCCACCAGCGGTGGCCGTCCAGGTCCTGGAGCGGCAGCGCGCTCTGGATGGGGCGGCCCAGCACATCGGACGGTTCCGTGCCGCAGATACGGGCGGCGGCGGCGTTGAAGCAGATGACGCGGCCCGTGCTGTCCGCAACGACCAGGCCGTCCGGGAGATCGTCGGCGTCCAGTCCGAACTCGGCGATCGGCGGGAAGGTCTGCCGGACCGGCTCCTCCCGCGTTCTGGTGAGGTCCACCCCGGCGCACCCCCCTCTTGGGCTCCTCGGGTCCTCGATCGGCCACCTTACTAGCTCGGTGTGACGGAACGGCACCCTCCGGGAGCGCGCTGCGCACGGGCGGACGCGTAGAGGCAGACGGCGGCGGCGGTGGCGAGGTTGAGGCTCTCGGCCAGTCCGTGGATGGGCACGCGTACGGCGGCGTCCGTGAGCGCGCGGGTCTCCGCGGGCAGGCCCCACGCCTCGTTGCCGAACACCCAGGCGGTGGGGCCGCCGAGGCCGTCGGCGTCGAGTTCGGCGTCGAGGTCCCGCTCGCCGGCGCCGTCCGCGGCGAGCACCCGCGCCCCGGCGCCGCGCAGCCCGGCGACCACGCGCTCCACGGGCACGCCGACGGCGACGGGCAGATGGAACAGCGAACCCACCGACGCGCGTACGCACTTGGGGTTGTAGACGTCCACCGACGCGTCGGTGAACACCACGGCCTCCGCACCGGCGGCGTCCGCGCAGCGGAGGACGGTGCCGGCGTTGCCGGGGTCGCGTACGTGCGCGAGGACGGCGACCAGCCTGGGGCGGGCGGCGAGGATGTCGTCGAAGGGGCGGTCGAGGAACCGGCACACCCCGACGAGGCCCTGCGGCGTGACGGTCTGCGAGAGGTCCGCGACGGTGTCGTCGGAGGCCAGGTGGACGCGCGCGCCGGCCGCGCGCGCCAGGTCGACGACCTCCGGGTGCCGCTC